>JBMYLM010000016.1:0-50708 GCA_049596335.1 Neptuniibacter sp. | reverse complement strand
TAATTACTGGAACCCCTGTATAAAGAAGGTAAACCGTATAAGACACTGCAACTAAACCTACTGCCACGTTAAACCATAGCAGAGGATAGAGTGCTGCCAGTCCGGATAAGAACATAGGTGTTGCGGTATAAGTCGCTAACGAAAGACAATCTTCGAAACTTACATTGCCTCCATAGTTTTTTTCCATCCACCGAATGGTATAAGTGATAAACCCAACCGCTACCCACATTGCAAAATAAAATGCGACTGCGGCAGGTAAAGCACTCATAGCCTCAAGTTTTACATATTCTGAGCCGGCAATACTCCAACCAACCTGAGTAGTACCTATAAACATTGATATTGCAGGTATCGCAGCAAGAACACTTATCTGCTGAAGATAAATATGTGAAGCACTGTGATGCTCTTTTCTAATCTGCCCCCATTCCTGTTTCGGGTGATGCAGTATTCCCATCATATGTTGAATAAACATGATGCATCCTCTCTATTTAATAGATGCAACACCACTCCATTAGTGCAACATCAGTTAAGTACTAACTTCATTCCTGCTTTTTCTCCATTTCACAGATTGATTGAACATTCATACTGCATGGTTCACATGCGGACACTTTTATAAGTGTCGTTACAGGTAGTGATCTACCAACAAAATTACGAACAACAGCATTATGTAGTTAATGCTGTATCTGAATAAAACCATGGGCACACCCTGAGGCTTATGCCATAACCTGTACACCCAGTAGATAAATCTCGCGTTTATCAAACTCACGGCTAACAAGTAAAAATAACCACTCATACCTGTCATGAAAGGCAGCAAGGTTGTCACTACCATTAACAGGCTATACAGCAGTATTTGGAACTTTGTATATTCCTCACCGTGCGTAACCGGCAGCATTGGTATTCCGGCTTTCTTATAGTCATTGATCCTTGCAATACACAGTGCCCAGAAGTGAGGCGGGGTCCAGGCAAAGATTATAAGCACTAACAACAAGCTATTCGGATCAACAGCGCCTGTGATTGCCGTCCAGCCCAAGAGAGGAGGTGCTGCGCCTGCCACACCACCGATAACAATATTTTGTGGGGTCGCCCTTTTAAGCCAAACGGTATACACAACTGCATACCCCATCAGGGCAAAGAGGGTTAGCCATGCAGTCAGCACGTTTACCATAACCACCAGAATGCCAATACCCAGAACTCCGATGACCGCAGCGAAGGTGAGTGCTTGCTGAGGAGATAACTTACCTTGCGGAAGAGGCCTTCCTTTTGTACGCGCCATCTTCTCATCGATCTTTCGATCCATGACATGATTAACCGCAGCAGCAGAACCCGCTGACAGAGCAATACCCAGTAAACCAAACAGGACTTTCGAAAGGTCAGGCATGCCTGGGACTGCCAAAAACATCCCAACAACAGCCGTAATTAACATAACCACAACAACTTTTGGCTTACACAGTGTGAGGTAATCCTTCCAGGATATTTGATCTACAGGAATCACTGCTAGCTGACGATTATTCATATCGAACTCCCTCTACCGCCTTCAATCCGGCGTACAACCACAGTAAAGACAACAACAAAGCTATGGCGATGGCGTGGTGCAACATCGCTAATAACGAAGGTACTGCAAAGATCACGTTCAAGGCCCCAAGCAGTAACTGAATCAAGACAAGAACAGAAAACAAGGTCAAAGGAAGCCCAAGTCCAGGCACACGTGAAAGGTTTACTACAAGAATAAGGCTTATCAAAACCACCGCTGCTGCACCCAGTCTATGACCAATCTGAATTGCAGATCGTGCCTCCACCGGTAACAGGCCTCCTTGATAGTTCGGACCGATAACCGCCATAGGGTCGAAGCCCTGTTTAAAGTCAGGAGTAATTTCAGTTTCGGGGTTACAACTTAACCAGTGCGCGCAAGCAGGGCCTGCATAATTGGAACTCGTCCAACCGCCCAGAATAATTTGAATCAACAAAACAAAAATCGCTAACCGAACCAGTCCTGCCTTTGATGAGGGCGAATCGTCATTTAGCCCATTAACTAATTGCATCAGCCGAATTCGGACGAATATCAACAAGGTCAATGTCATAACACCGCCCAGTAGATGCAGAGTAACAACAGGTGGATAGAGTTTGAGGGTAACGGTCCACATTCCGAACAGTGCCTGGACAGTAACCAGCACTAGGAGAGCGTAACTCGTCTTCACCGGGTAACCTTGTGTTTCTTTAAGCCGGTAAGCCATATACGCCATAGCCGCGATCAAAAAGCCCAAAGTCCCTGCCAGGTACCGGTGCCACATTTCCAAATCTGTTTTGGCTTTTTCCAGAGGTATTTGAGGATATGCACTTTGCGCTTGCTCAAGAGAAGCCTGGTCACTTGGCAGCACCATGTGACCATAACATCCGGGCCAGTCGGGGCAACTGAGACCAGCATCACTGATTCTTGTCCACGCCCCAAGAAGCACAACGCATAAAGCCAGAAGGATTGAGGCATTTACTAGTCTCAAGGCAAACTTCAGATTCATTACATAGCCCCCTATCCAATCCTTGAAACTTTGAGCAATTTCCGTAAATCACGAAGAACTTGCTTAGGTGGCTCATCCAAAGAATAGCGAATGACCAGATTACCCAGAGGATCCACTATCCAAACACCCGCCCCCAACTCTGAGAGCTTTGCAGAATGAAGATCGTTTTCTTCTTCTCCAACGCGTGAGAGCTGAACCCGGTCACGATCTTTGCCTAATGCTGTATGCAGATTACCCAGCACTTGCCATACCTGTTCACAGTTGGCCTGACATTGCTCAGGAGATGTCAGTAACAACTGCCAGCGCCTTTCCTTATCAGACACTGATGTTTCTAATTGCCAATGATCTATATGCTGCCCTGTTAATAACTGCCCTCCATGTTTCCGGTCCTGAGGAATCATCACACCGAAGAAATACATAACCATGGCAAACAATAAAGGCACCAAACCCACGGTCCAGATCAACCAGAAACTAACTCGATTCATATCCCTGCCCCCTGATGCGGTTCCCTGTTAAGGTAACGCCAGCTCCAAATCACCAGCATGAGTAGAGCCAATGCCATTGCAAACCACTGCACGGCATAAGCGAGATGCTTTTGCGGCATCATTACAGTTACTGGCCAATCCAGATCCAAAGAACTGACCACAGGTTGTTTAACCCTGATTTCTATTGGCAGTAGCTCAGCTCCCAGAAGCTCGCTTAAATGATTAATATCCAGCTGCTGTATTCTGATTGGCCACTGTCTCTCAACACTGTTTGGCCCAAGGCTGAAAGCAGTCTTAACCTGCCTCGCACCACCCGTAACAGTCAGGCGCTCCATTGGGATAGAAATCGCGGGCAGGTCTTCTCTGGATTTCGGCGCCTGAGTCCATCCCAGGTTAACCAAGATCAACTCGTTGAACTCTGTATAAAACGGTGTAATGACCTCATAGCCAACCAAACCGTTACGAAATCGATTGTCCAGCAGGAAGAAGCGTTTATGGTCCAAATAACCTTGTAGCTTTAGATTCAGGTACTGACGGATTGTAAATTCATCTAACGAAGGGAGCTGTGTTTGAAGGGTTTGTTGAGACCAGCTTTGGATGAGTTGTTTTTTTTGCTCCGCCCGGTCCAATTGCCAGAAACCCAGATAGATCATTGCCGGCACAAGCAGAACTGCTGATATGATCAACATCCACTTGAAGGCTGGGTTTCTCTGAGCTTTACTCATTTACATCACCGGTTTAATGTCTACTGCTTATGTCTCTAAAGTTATTACTTCTTATCCTTTTCGCTGCTGTGGTCATCAGTCTGTTCAGCGGTTTGTTTTTCCTGATCCGAGATCAGGGGCAATCGCATCGCACTGTTAACTCTTTGTTTTTCCGTGTTGCTTTCAGTGTCTTAATTATTCTGGTCCTGATCTATGGTTTCTATACGGGTGAGCTAAGACCCCACCTTCCGTAATTGCTACCTAAATGATGTAAACAAACAGGAACAGTCCCACCCAGACCACATCTACGAAGTGCCAGTACCAGGCAACCGCCTCAAAACCAAAGTGTTTATCCGAATTGAAGTGACCTTTCAGGACTCGCAGAAAGATGATGATCAACATGATCGTTCCCAGAGTGACATGCATGCCGTGAAAGCCTGTAAGAATAAAAAAGGTAGCGCCGTAAATTCCGGCATTCAGGGTCAAACCAAGATCGTTATATGCAACGGCATATTCATAAGCCTGGAAGTATAAAAACACCAAACCCAACGCTATTGTGGCACCCAACCAGAAAACCACCCTTGAGCGTAAGTTCAACTTCAGAGCTTTATGCGCCAGAGTCACCGTAAAACTGGATGAGATTAGTAGAATGGTGTTCAGCAAAGGAATATGCCAGGGATCGATAACTTCTTTCGGTCCAGGGAATGAGCTTTGATCCGGGGTTGTCATCAAGGGCCATTCAGCACTGAAGCCTTGCCAGAGCATATTGGATACGCCCTTATCACCTTCCCCCCCTAACCATGGAACCGCAAGTGTACGGACATAAAACAAAGTCCCAAAGAAAGCAGCAAAGAACATCACTTCTGAGAAAATAAACCAGCTCATACCCCAACGGAACGAACGGTCCATTTGCGGGCTATACAACCCTTGATGACTCTCATTAATGACATTGCCAAACCAGCCCACCAGAATTAACCCCATTGCCAGCGCTCCCGCCAGCAGGAGCACCAAACCCAACCCTCCACCTGATTCAGAAGATAAATTTGTCATCAGAGTTCCGGCACCGAAGGCCATCAAAAACAAGGAGATAGAAGCCAGTATCGGCCAGCGGCTCTGCTCTGGCACATAGTAAGACTGGTAATCTGAATGAGTACTCATCGTAGACTCCCTCCCCCAATGGCAGCTACCTGCTCGCTTTCAGGGGTGATATCAAAAAGAGTGTAAGAAAGGGTGATTGTGTGGATATGCTTCGGCAGCTCCGGATCAACTGACAAAACCAGAGGCATTGCCTTTTCTTCCTGAGCCAGAAGCGGCTGTCGTTCGAAACAAAAGCAATTGATCTTGTTCAGGTAAGGCGCCGCTTCCGATGGGGATACAGAAGGAACAGCCTGAGCGATCATAAAACCTGAGGTTAGATTCCGAGCGATATAAGCAGTCTGATACATCTCGCCAGGCGAAAGCTCAACGATGCTGTTTTCAGGCTTAAAGCGCCAGGGCATGGTTTCATTATTCACTGCCACGAGCTGAAGTTTTACCTGCCGGGTTTTATCAACCTGCCCCAGTTTTTCAGGATGCGCGGGCACCAGCTCTACCTTTCCATTTAAACCGGTGACACGACAGAAGACGTCATAAAGCGGTACCAGCGCAAAACCAAAACCAAACATAAGCACACAGCCCAGAATAAGGGTAGTCACTGTGCGTTTATGGTTACGTGGCGAATTCATTTTGCTTCACCTACTTCACTTGAGGCGGTTCGCTGAAACTGTGATAAGGCGCAGGCGAAGGAAGTGTCCATTCCAAACCATGGGAACCTTCCCAAACCTCTGCTGAAGCTTGCTTACCTTTACGGATACAACTGATGACGTTATAGAGGAAAATCAGTTGTGAAAAACCAAAGATAAATGCACCCACCGTAGCCACGGCATTAAAGTCCGCAAACTGCAGCGCATAATCCGGTATTCGCCGTGGCATACCTGCCAGACCGATAAAGTGCATAGGGAAAAAGGTGATGTTTACCCCGATAAAACTACACCAGAAATGCACCTTACCCATAGTTTCGTTGTAGTAATTGCCACACCATTTCGGCAGCCAATAATAGGCCCCGGCCATAATGGCAAATACCGCGCCCGGTACTAGTACATAGTGGAAGTGAGCCACAACGAAGTAGGTATCGTGATACTGAAAATCTACTGGAGCAATAGCTAACATCAAGCCGGAAAAACCTCCAATAGTGAACAGAACCACAAACGCCAGAGCAAACAGCATCGGGGTTTCAAAGGTCATGGAGCCCCGGAACATGGTCGCCACCCAGTTAAAGACCTTAACTCCGGTCGGGACTGCGATCAGCATGGTTGCGAACATAAAGAACAACTCACCCGCCAAAGGCAAACCCACCGTAAACATATGATGCGCCCAGACCACAAAAGACAGAATGGCGATGGAAGCCGTGGCATACACCATAGAGGCATAACCAAATAGCCTTTTCCTGGCAAAAGTGGGGATGATTTCACTCACGATACCAAAGGCAGGCAAAATCATGATGTAAACCTCAGGGTGTCCGAAGAACCAGAAAACATGCTGGAAAAGCACAGGATCACCGCCACCTGCGGCGTTAAAGAAGCTGGTACCGAAGTGGATATCCATCAGCATCATGGTGACCACACCTGCCAGAACAGGCATTACGGCTATCAACAAAAACGCTGTTATGAGCCAGGTCCACACAAACAGAGGCATCTTCATCAACGTCATTCCAGGAGCACGGAGGTTTAAGATGGTAGCGATGATATTGATCGCGCCCATGATCGAACTGATCCCCATCATATGCACCGCAAAGATGAAGTAAGTCACGCTGGGTGGTGCATAGGTTGTCGAAAGAGGTGCGTAGAATGTCCAACCGAAATTAGGCGCCCCGCCTTCCATAAACAACGTCAGTAGCATCATCGAAAAGGCAAATGGCAGAATCCAGAAGCTCCAGTTATTCATTCGTGGCAGCGCCATATCCGGTGCACCCACCATCATCGGTACCATCCAGTTAGCAAGACCTACAAAAGCAGGCATAACCGCACCAAAGACCATTATCAGTCCATGCATAGTGGTCATCTGGTTGAAGAAGTCCGGTTGGATTAACTGCAAACCCGGTTGGAAAAGTTCAGCCCTGATCAACAGAGCCATACAACCACCAGTCAGAAACATGATGAAGCTGAACCACAAATAGAGTGTACCTATGTCTTTGTGGTTGGTTGTAAACAGCCAACGTCCGATACCAGAAGCAGGGCCATGATGGTGAGTTGCGGCAACTGTGCTATTCATATCCCCCTCCTATTCTTTCAACTTCGCAATCTGAGCCGGGGTAACAATGTCACCCACCTTATTGCCCCAGGCATTACGCTCATATGTGATAACCGCAGCCAGTTCCACAGCACTGAGCTGGTCCCGGTACGCCTGCATAGCAGTGCCTGCTTTACCGTTCAAAACTATATCTATATGCGGTCCAGGTTCGCCGAGAGCGATAGGACTGTTTTTGAGAGCAGGGAATGCACCTGGAATACCTTCACCATTTGCTTGATGACAAGCCAGACAAGCTTTGGCATAGACCTGCTCTCCGGTTTCCATTAGGTCTGCCAAATTCCAGATTTTAAGTGCCGCTTCAGATTTCGCTTTATCTGCCTGTTTTACTTCCGCCAACCAGGCTTCGTATTCAGCTTGAGGTTTTACTTCAACAACAACGGGCATAAAGCCATGATCTTTACCGCAAAGCTCAGCACACTGCCCGCGATAGGTACCGGGCTGGTCCACGATGACCCAGGCCTCATTAATAAATCCGGGAATTGCATCTTTTTTCACTGCCAGTTCAGGCACCCACCAGGAATGGATCACATCATTAGCGGTCAGCAAAAAGCGCACTTTTTTTCCGGCCGGGATGACCAGTGGGTTATCAACCTCTAAGAGGTAATGCTCACCTTTCTCTTCAGAGTTATTAATCTGCTCTCTAGGTGTCGAAAGACTAGAGAAGAAATCTACGTCTTCCCCGAGGTACTGATAACGCCACTTCCATTGATAACCCGTGATCTGGATATCTAACTCAGACTCAGAGTTGTCGTACATTTTGATCAGGGTAGCCGTAGCTGGAACCGCCATGGCAATAAGAATAAAGAAAGGGATGATGGTCCAGATAATTTCCACGACTACGTTTTCATGAAAATTATGTGCCTTGGCTCCTCGGGATTTGCGGTGATAGATAACCGACCAGAGCATCGCACCAAATACAACAACACCGATGGCAACACAGATCCAGAAAATGATCATGTGCAGGTCGTATACCTCACGGCTGATTTCGGTCACGCCTTGAGGAAGGTTCACTTCCCATGCTGCCTGAGCACCACTGGCAAACAGCAACAAAAGGGGGAATCCTAATATTGTTCTTATCATTGCAGGCTCCCTTTTCTTTTTACATAAAAAGAGCCTGTCAGAATCCTCTCACTAAGGGCGTTGTACTGCTAAGCAACGTCGGTAGCGACAGGGTTCGGGCAGGCTCTCTTAGTGCCTGGACTCCGTCCTATCATTTCCGACCAATCCACTTGGTTGATACCAGCAAGTATAGCAGTGAAAAAAAATATGCAAGGAAATCAGCGATGAGAAAATGAAAGTGCAAACTGCACTAAGAGATAGACACCCGCTATAAAAGCTAATGCGAATAGCAGCCCCATCAAGACATAGGGCCAGAAGCGGCCAGATGAGAAATCTTTTTCATAGTTGCGATGGCTCTGAACGCCAAAAAAAGCTGCAAGCACGCTGCAAGCCACACTCCACCAGCCAGGTTTCTCAGAGCTCATTTCAAAACAGCGAAATATCACTGTTAGCCTACCAGAATGAATGCGGAGCTAATCATCAGCATAATCACCAGAAAAAACAGAAGAGTGTAAAACCAGATTTTAAAAGGTCGGGTACCGCAAGAGCAGAGTTTCATAACAGCCTCCCAATAACATTCTCTTTTAAGGTATAGCGTTGGTAGGCCTGTAAAGCAAAATGGCTTCCCGAAGGAAGCCATTTAGAAATTAAGCGCTGGTTTTCTTAGTTTTTCGCAGCACCCAGAGCACGGGGCCCGAAGCTGCGTAGGTAAGGAATAATAACCATAAGAAAGTTTCTGGGCTGATCGAGATAACCCCAACCGCAAGTACAATGCCGGCAAGAATCAGAAAAGGCACTTTCTCTTTGAGGCTTACATCTTTAAAGCTGTAATAAAGGATATTACTGACCATAAGAACACCAATTACAGCCACATAAAGTGCAATAAGATACGCAAATGGCGCCCCATCAATATCATACTCAGTCGCAGCCCATACCAGACCCGCCACAGTAGCAGCGGCAGCAGGACTCGGCAGCCCCATGAAGTAACGCTTATCCATTGAACCGATCTGGGTATTGAAACGGGCCAGACGTAAAGCAGCCCCTGCCACATAAACAAAGGCAGCAAACCAACCGAGTTTACCAATATCATCCAGAACCCAGTTAAACACAACCAGTGAGGGCGCCACACCAAAGGAGACCATATCGGCAAGCGAATCATACTCAGCGCCGAATGCGCTGGATGTATTGGTTAGGCGCGCTACCCTGCCGTCCAAGCCGTCAAGCACCATGGCAACAAAAATCGCTATTGCGGCATTTTCAAAGTTGCTGTGCATACTGGCAACCACTGCATAGAAACCCGAAAACAACGCACCTGTAGTAAACAGGTTCGGTAGCAGATAGATACCTCTGCTCCTCGGTTTAACAGGTTCCTGATTTTCTTCCTGATTAGGTTGCTCAGTCATGATTTATATATTTTCCGGTAGCGCTGAAAATGGGCATTTTACTGATCAAATGCAAAGGATGCTATGTCAGACATGCAGATGTTCTTCATCTACAAGTATACGCTGAACAAATTTACCCATCAGCGCATTCGATTCAGGGGTTTCCTGTGCGGCTGACAACACCTGGTCAAGATGGCCGTCACCGTCGGTATATTTCTCTTTGTAAAACGTCAGGCGCTCAACCAGAACCCTTTTATCCACTTCCGGATGAAACTGAAACGCCCAGAAAGGCTGATCTTTAAGCCGGAACGCATGGATGCACTGATCCGTATACGCCAGTGTGATACAGTTTTTTGGTAGACTGTCAGCATACTGTTTATGCACAGATACCGCATAAAACTGGTCGGGTGTATCCCGAAACAAGCTATCATCCCAGGCCGCATTTGCGAGAGAGATAGGGGTTGTACCCATCTCAAAATCTTTTTCTTTGTGCAGAATTTTCCCGCCTAAGGCCAACACGGCTAACTGGAAACCAAAACAGGAAGCAAACACCGGTTTAGACAGTTGTGAACAATGCAGAATCAAGCGCTGGCAAGCATCCACGAATGGATATTCATCCGGCTTTAAAACGTTCGCTTCGCTGGCGCCTCCCACCAGAAGCGCATCGTAACCATCCACAACACTGTCCGGAAACTCAGGCGTATCGAAGACATTGAGCACATCGATCTGATCAAGATTAAGACCACAATATTCAGCAAAGCTTTCTAACTCTTCCTGGCGAACTTGCTCACCATCACGTATCTGCAACAGCAACAGCTTTAACTGATCTCGACTTTTAGGCATGTCTCACTTTCTCTTCAACTGACAGTGCGCCTACTATAAAAACATCGCTTCAATGTCACAACTTGGCTTTCTACCTATCGCATCAAAGTTTGATCCAACCCAATGATCCGCTGCTGACCGGCCACGTTCTTTAAGTTCCTGGAGAAACGCTTGCCGGGTATCGTACTTACTCGCTTGCTCCAACGAGGATAAAACTTCACCAGACTCGATCAGATGGAAACGCAAAGATTTGAATCGCCTTTCAATGGTACTGGCGCTGAAAAACTTATCTTTGGCCTGCTGCCGGGTATAACTGATCGCTCTCATCTCACGCAAGAAAGTGCTCTGAAAACCTAACTCAGTCACTCTTTGGTTAATTGCACTCGAAGACGTAGGCACTTCCCTACCCTCCATCGGCTGCAATAGCACCAAGAGAATATCCTCTCCGCTGCAATCAAAAATAAGCGGGTAAACCGCTGGGTTACCGGAAAACCCACCATCCCAATAGTGCTTGCCATCTATCTCTATCGCCTGATGCAAAGTAGGCAGGCATGCAGAAGCCAGGGCATGCTCAGCCGTCAGCTCATATTCGCGAAACAACTGAATTTTCCCAGTAGAAACGTCTGTGGCGGCAATAAACAACTGCACTGCACAATCTGAACGCAGCTCTTCAAAATCGATGAGTTCTTCCAGCAAAAAGCGCAATGGATTGATATCCAAAGGATTCAGGTCATAGGGGGAGATGTAACGAAGAATATCCAACATCCACCCCGTCATTGAAGTCAGCTGGGCATCCGGTAATTGTGACCCCATCAATTCTGAAGGGGAGTTAAGGGACACCTTGGTCCAGAACTGATCCAATAGTTCACGGGCACCATCCGCACCTTGCTGCTGCCAACCATAAGCAACTAAGATAGCATTCATCGCACCAGCACTGGTTCCACTGATCGCTTTGGGTTGAATACCTTCTTCCAGCAAACGGTCTAAAACACCCCAGGCAAATGCTCCGTGCGCGCCACCTCCCTGTAATGCTAAATTCACTGACTTTGCCATACGCACCTCCAGTTAATTTTGTGCACCGCACAAATATAGCATACCTAAATATATTTCTGAGTATTTTTTAACCAAGCAGATCTGTTATTGATTACATAAATAACATAAACTGAAGATACTATTTCAGTATGCGCAACAGTTATGGATATAAAGCAACTCAAACAATTTCTTCACCTTGCTGACACACTGCACTTCGGCAGAGCCAGTGAAGCCAGCCATATTAGCCCTTCTGCATTAAGCCGCAGCATTAAGCAACTTGAAGAGGAAGTTGGGGCAGCTTTGTTTGAGCGTGATAATCGTACCGTGAACCTTACCCCCGAAGGTGAGATGTTTCTGGCTTATGCCCGTGACTCTCTGTCGCAATGGGATACAGTAAGAACACAACTCCTAGAACGTACCGGTGAACTGCAAGGTGAGATCAGCATGTATTGCTCGGTTACCGCCAGCTACAGCTTCTTGTTTAATATCCTTAGCCGGTTTCGTAATAACTACCCAAAGATAGAGATAAAGCTACATACAGGTGATCATGAGGATGCGATTCCACGGGTTCTCGCTGGTGATGAAGATTTTGCCATCACAGCCAGGCCTGATGCGTTACCCAGCGGCATCGCTTTTAAGAAAATCGCCTTATCGCCTTTGTTGTTTATTGCCCCGAAACAAGGTCTGGATGGAAGAGATGTAGGCAACCTGACCCCTGACAACAGCACTCCTATGATTCTCTCTGAAAGCGGTGTTTCAAGAAAACGGGTAGATCGCTGGTTCAAAGAGCAAAATATCAAACCCATTATTTACGCTCAGGTTGCAGGTAATGAAGCCATTGTGAGCATGGTGAGCCTGGGATTTGGCATAGGCGTGGTACCGAAAATCGTACTGGATAACAGCCCACTGGCCAGTGCGGTGGAAGTATTGGATATCACTCCTCAGTTAAAAGCATTTGAGGTAGGTATCGTCACCTTAGAGAAAAAGCTCAAAAGCCCATTAATTGAAGCATTCTGGTCACAGCTTGGCACTGAGGAAGACTCACCGCTTGAAGGGTAACTGCAAGATTCCACTTAACCAGCTCACTTGCTTAACTTCCTGAAATTCCCGTAACCCAATATCCATATCCAAGTGACCTTTTACAGGTTGATCCGTGTAAGTAGAAAACAGCCTGTCCCATAGTGACAAGGCAAATCCGTAGTTGCTATCTGTCTCAGAGCGGATCCAGGAATGATGCACGCGATGCATATCGGGTGTGACAAATATAAACCTGACAAGCGGTTCCAATTTTGCCGGTAAGCGGACATTGGAATGGTTAAAGACTGCAGAGCCATTCAGTAACACTTCAAAAATTAGAACCGCCACAGCAGCTGGACCTAGCAGGATAATCGCGATGAACTTGATCAGCATAGACAGGATAATTTCTATGGGGTGAAAGCGGATGCCTGTCGTTAGGTCATAGTCAGGATCGGCATGATGTACCCGGTGCAATCGCCATAAGATAGGCACTTTATGAAACACCACGTGCTGGGCGTAAATAAGCAGGTCCAGAATCACAACAGCCAGCAGAACCTCAATCCACAGTGGTAATACAACCAGATTAAAGAACCCCCAGCCCTGCATGTGCACATAATGAGCAACCCCTACTGCAGCGGCAGGAAACATAAACCGTAACAGCAGAGAATTCAGGGCCACCAAAGCCAGATTATTACTCCAGCGTAAAGCTCTGGAGTACAGGCGCGGGCGACAAGGCTTAATCGCTTCCCAGATTGCCATCAATGAGAAAATGCCGAGGAAAAACCCCAGCCGGATCTGCACCTCATGCTGTAACAGCCAATCACTCCAAACCATAGATACCGTCTGTATTACTCAAACAGGGTTTCCAGCTCTGGAAGAATAAATGGCCTGCCCCGTTCGTTTAGAGCCGTCCCTATCACCAGAGCCTCCAGTGCAACTTTTTCATCCGATAAACGAACCACCCGTTGCCTGAAACCAAACTTAACCTTACTGATACGTTCAACCGAGACCTGGACAACAAACTGATCACCGCTGGTTAAGGAATTTTTGTAATCCATCTCAGACCGCACAACCACAAGATGGATTTTTTTAGCCGTCAGATCAGCGAAGTCCAGGCCTTTAGCCAACAAGTATTCGTGACGAGCATGCTCCAGATAATTGAAATACACCCCGTTATTCACGATACCCTGCATATCGCATTCATAATCCCGTACTTTAAATTCAACCTGAAATGTCATTGCCTATCCTTAACCGAGCAAATTTTCCGGTCTATTCTACAGGAAGACCCGGTTAATGAGGGAAGGTTCAACCACCGTTAACGGATCAGTCGCTTGAAACCGTTCTGGTTTGGGACATTTGATTATAGAACTCTTTGAAAGCATCCGTGGTAAGCGGACGACTGAAGAAATAACCCTGAATTTCATCACAATCCTGCATTTTCAGATAGGATAACTGCTCTGAAGTTTCTACACCCTCGGCAACAACCCGAAGCTGAAGGAGCTTACCCAGAGACAACACGGTATTGATGATGGCCTCATCACTCAGGTCCAAACCAATATTGGCCACAAAGCTCTGATCTATTTTGACGACATCAACCGGGAAACGTTTGAGATAGTTCAGGGAAGAATAACCGGTACCAAAATCATCAATTGCAATCCGAACACCCTGAACCTTAATCTGATGTAACGCCTTAATAGAATACTCGACGCCATCCATTAGGGTGTTTTCAGTAATTTCTATCTCCAAGTTTGTAGCCGGAAGACCGGTTTTATGCAGTGTTTTTTCAATGGTTTCCACAGGATCGCCATAATGAAATTGCGCTGGAGACAAGTTCACCGCCACAGTGAGATTACCCATACCTTCCGCGATCCACTGTTTGGTTTGGGTGCAGGCCGTTTCCATCACCCAGTTACCAATCTGACTGATCAAACCGCTCTGTTCTGCAATCGGAATAAAATCCGCCGGGCTGATTAAACCTTTCTCAGGGTGCCTCCAGCGTAACAAAGCCTCCATGCCAACAATTCGCCCGGTTCTTAAATTCAAGCGCGGCTGATACTCCAGATGAAGCTGATTCAGCTCCAGCGCATGTCGAAGATCCTGCTCAATCTCTTTACGCTCTTTGATCCATTGATTCATCTTCTCCTGGTAGAAACTGTACTTATTTCTCCAGTTCACCTGGGCCTTGGCTTCATACATCGCCATATCAGCATTTCGCAGCAATGTATTTGCATCGCCACCATCATCAGGAAATTGAGTAATGCCAATACTGACGTTGGAATAGATTTCGTTGCCATCAATAGAAAACGGCTGCTGGAGCGCTTTGATAATCTGCTCCGCAAGCGCTCCGGCTGAATCGCTTTCAGATTCGACAGGCATTGCTATTGCGAACTCATCTCCACCTAACCGGGCGAAGATTCCGTTCTCCGGGTAGATATAATTGATCCTTTCCGCAATCGCTATAAGTAAGCGATCACCAACCGGGTGGCCCAGAGTATCATTCACATCCTTAAAGTCATCCAGATCCATAAACAGCAGAGCCAGAGCTTCCTGCTGCGCGGATGCCTGATCTAACATAAGGTTAAAGTTTTCATTAAACAGATTGCGGTTAGCAATTTTAGTCAGCGGGTCGTGGGTTGCTATATGACGAATGCGTTCCTCGCTTTGGCGCTGCTCTGTCACATCGGTAAATGTGGCAACAAAGCCGCCATTTGGCATAGGTGAGCATTGAATATCCACTGCTCGCCCATCGTCAAAACTTATCTCATAGCTGACCATCTCATGATTGAAAAAGAGGCCTCGCTCCTGTTCGGAAGTCAGGTTCAGGAAATTACGATCATGCTGTCGGATAAACCCCAGAGGAACCCCAAGCTGGCCTGCAGACTGAGGCAAGCCCATCAATTCTACGAAGCGGCTGTTTCCTGCTACCAGTATCTCTTTATTATCAAATACCGCGACGCCCTGCTGAATACTGTCCAGTGAGGATTGCAGAACCTTAGATTTCTCAGCCAGTTCAAACTGACGCTTTTCCTCCTCACGTTGTTTAAGCTCAGTGACATCCGAGTAAATTCCGACGGTACAGCCATCGGCAGTTTTCCGCTCTCGAATCTGGACACAGGTTCCGTCTTCGAAGAGGTACTCCATGGTTCCACTGCCTTCAAGATGATGCTGAATGCGCTTTTCGGCCCAGTCAGATCCTGTTCTGCGAGATAAGACATCTTGGGCGAGATCGATAAAAGGGGTGCCGATTAATTGATCCATAGGGCGATCAGAAAAACCCCACATATCCCGATAACAGCGGTTACAAACTGCCAGACGATCATCCTGATCATAGAGTGCAAAGCCTTCGGAAATACTTTCCACTGCATCGTTGAGACGAACAACCGCCTCCCTGAGCGCGTCTTCACTGTTCTGTAGGTTTCTGTTGGTATTACTTAACTCATTGAGGGTTTTATTGAGCTCTTCCGTCCTCTGATTTACCTTATCCTCAAGCACAACCGCAGACTGGAACAGTGCGTAATCGGAGCCCTGAGATTCCATATTCTGTTCAACCCGCTTCATCAACGCGTTGATGATTGCGTGTAAACGCTCTATCTCCTGATCTGAAGGTAAATCAGATGACAATACAGCTTGACCAGCCATCGTCTTCGACTACCTCCGCAGCAAATGCAATTCCAGTAAACGTCTGATTCACATGCATTGAGCTGAACTGCTCACCATAACTGTTAAAACCAAACACACAATTCTTTTTGAATATATCTGATACCAGACCCACACGGTCCTGTTGTTCTATTTCCAGATAACGGAAAACACAATCAAACCCTATCACTAAGCCTAAGTTACCGACTTTGTTTTTCACTTTTTCCAATTCTGTTTCAAGGTTTTCAACTATCTCCTTCGCTTCAGCAACGCTTAACACAATGCCATCATCAATAGCGCAGAAAAAAGTCAGGCTTCCGTCTTCATTGACCTGCTGGATAGAACGTACATAAACCTCATTCCCCAACTTCACCAATACCGGGTGCGAAGCAAATATTTCAGCAGTGAGCTCATCAACGTCACAACCAACATTGCGGGCATATTCCATTGCAGCAGGAAGGCCATTCAATGACGTAACAATTCGTTTTTCAGGAATCGATTCAGTTACAACCAACCTTTTCTCGGTTGGTAGAAAATGCTGAATCATAAATGGCTGGAAACTCAGAGGGGTTTCTCCCAGAATCACGACCCCGGCGTTGGTAAAAACACCACCCTGATAAAAGATATGTGTATGCTCAAACTTAAGGTCGTCCCCCGCGGAACCCCCTAATAAGGGAATACCATTTAAAGCAGTTGATAAGATCTGGGTAAAAGTCTCTTCCTTCAGGCTTAAGCCATCAATAAACTGCAACGAAAATAGATGATTTCCGAGTTGTTCATCATCACTGCCAGACTTTACGCCGTCTTTGAGCTGTGAAACTAACTCATCTGCCTGATGGTAGGAAAACTGCCTCACATCCGGAACTAACTGCACTGAAAAGTTAAAGGCCTCAGCAGAAAAGCTACAGGCCACAATTCCTCTGTCCTGATAGCCTTCATTACCTATACAACCTGAAGAAGTGCAACCCACTACCTCGATGCCCGCAAATTTATCAGTCATTTGCTCGGCGAGTTGTGCCAAAGAATATTGTTGAGAACAGAAAAAAATGACGAGTGAAATCTCATCCTGAACGACTGCATCATATATTTGCTCAACAGCTTTGGTTGTATCCATCTCTGTGGAACACCCTGAGCGAAAATACCCCATTAATGATCTCCAATCCGCATTGCAGCAATCATTTAACCGTGGGGAGTGCAATCGTAGTAAAAATACCGCCACCCCAGTCAGCAGCAATGATAAGGGAAGTATAGTCAAAGCAATGCGGAATGCCGCTACTTCCCTCTGCTACAAGTTTTATTCAACTGGAATGGACAAAACTTGGGCTGTTCTTCTAATCTACATTGAGCGATTAACATTCAAAGCTTATCGAGGCTATTGGAAATATCTTAAGTGCTAATGATCATTATGTTGATTTAGTTTAAGGTACAAAAACATATAGCCATATAGAATTAAGGCTTTTATTCGTTTTCAAGAAGGAATTCGCAAGGAACTTCACCTATGAAGAAAATGCCGGTGACCGGACGCGAAGTGGTACTGCCTGAAGGCCAACGCATCATTTCCACAACGGACCTAAAAGGCCGTATTACCTATGTTAATAAAGTCTTTTGCGATATTTCAGGGTATACCGAAGAAGAGTTATTAGGAAAAGCACACAACATTGTTCGTCACCCTGACGTTCCGCCAGCAGCATTTGGAAACCTATGGGACTCACTCAAAGACGATCAGGCCTGGCGTGGTATTGTCAAAAACCGTTGTAAAAACGGGGATCACTATTGGGTTGACGCTTACGTAACGCCCTTGTTCGAGAAAGGCGTCAAAGTCGGTTATCAGTCGGTTCGTTTTAAACCCAGCCCGGAGCAGGTATCTAAAGCGGAAGTCATCTATGCCGTTGCTAATGCGGGCAAAGCTGGCAAAGCGCTAAAACTTAAATCCACCAGCACACAAACCCTTATCGGTTTTGCGTTAGTCAGCATCATTGCACTGATTTGCAGCTGGTTTGCAGGCGCACCACTGGAAGTCTTGGGCATTATGGCACTCTCCCAAGCAATGCTTGCAGGAGTGGTCCACCGTTATATCAGCCCGGTAAGAAAGCTGGCAAGTATTTCCAGGGCTCGTTACACCAATCCACTTGTGCAGCTGATGTACTGTTCGAGACAAGATGAATTAGGCGAAATCGATCTTGCTTTGAAAATGAATGAGGCCCGCAACACCACAGTGCTGACTCGCCTGGGTGATGTTAGCCATACAATTGATGGTGCGATTAATACAACTGAAAGCGCTATAGCGCGAACCAATCAGGGCATCAGCCAACAGGATAAAGAAAGCGACATGGTAGCGGCGGCTGTACATGAAATGGCGTGTGCCGCACAGGAAATTGCTCAAAATACAGGTGAGATGTCTGCAGCCGGTCAGGAAGCACTGAGCACTTCTGAGGATGGCCGAACTGCATTGCATGACACTGTGCAACATATCAATGAGCTCTCCGCTGAAGTGGTTAAGGCTTCTGAAGCCACTCAGGAACTGAAAACCTACACTGATAACATCGGCAGCGTTGTAACGGTTATCAATGATATTGCAGAACAGACCAACCTTCTGGCCTTGAATGCAGCGATCGAAGCGGCACGTGCAGGAGAAACCGGTCGAGGTTTTGCAGTGGTAGCTGATGAAGTCCGAACGCTTGCTACCCGAACCCAAAACTCAACTCAGGAAATTGAGGCCTCCATTGAACGTGTTCAATCGGCGGTTGATAACACCGTGGTAATTATGGACCAGAGTCGGGGCCATGCTGAGCAGAGCGTTGAAGTTGCAAATCGGGCGGATGAAGCATTTAAGCAAGTGCAAACATCCATCGATAATATCTCTGAACGCTGTATTCAGATTGCCAGCAGCTCTGAGGAACAGTCATCCGTTGTTGATGAAATTCAGCAGAATGTTGTTTCCATTCGTGACCTCGCCCGACAGAACAGCGAAGCTTCAGATGAAACGGCAGCAGCCAGCCAGGAATTGCATGAACTGGTGAAACAGCTGGATTCTATGGTCACAGCGTTTGACCGGTAATCATTTGTAAGCTTACTTATAGAAGCGGCCCGGTAGACAACAGCGTTTACCAGGCCGTTTTGACTTCATCACAATACATTTCATAACCCCTGCAGAACTATCTTCCTCCTTGTCAGTCAGACTGATAACTGGAGGGTCGAAAATGAAATACCTAATTCTGATCAGCAGCCTGCTACTAAGTACTCAGCAGATTTACGCAAACCAAACCTTCTCTCACGAAGGGCCTCCTCCTCAATTGGTTGAGCTCTACACCTCTGAAGGGTGTTCCAGTTGCCCACCCGCAGATCGTTATATGAGTTCACTGATGAACGAGCCCGGGCTGTGGTCTAAAATCATCCCATTAGCCTTCCATGTGGATTATTGGGATTACATCGGTTGGGAAGATCGTTTTGCTCAACCGACATTTAAACAACGTCAGTATGACTACCGTAGAAATGGATTACTCCGAAGTGTTTATACCCCCGGCTGGATAGTCGATGGCAAAGAATGGAGAGGTTTTTTTCAGGGGCGGTCTTTACCCGCATTACCTGACCGATCAGGGCAGAAACTCAGTGCCGAGTTAGAAAATCAAGATCTGTCTATTAGTTTTGCTGCTCAAGAACCCACAACAACTTTAACTGCCCACGTTGCTCTTATTGGTTTTGATCAACAAAGCAATGTCACCGCTGGCGAGAATCGCGGCCGAACCCTTTCTCATCAATTTATTGTTCTAGATAAGCAGCAACAGACGAAAGCGGGTTCCCAGTGGCAGTTTAAAATACCAAAGTCAGATATTTCCAGCAGAATGGCTATAGCGATCTGGATAACACAACCCGATATGACGATCCTTCAGGCTACCGGCGGATGGATTCAAGCCAACTAGTGTTTACAACCTCTTCGATCTGACAGGCACAAAAAAACCGCGCACTGTTACCAGCCGCGGTTTTTAAATTTCTCAGATAAGCTTACAGCGCCAGGATCTTCTCACCACGAGCGATACCGGAAACACCTGAACGTACAACTTCCATAATGTTAGAAGTACCCAGTGCTTCGATAAACGCATCCAGTTTTGAGCTTGAACCTACCAACTGAACGGTAAACGTATTTGGAGTCACATCGATGATAGTGCCACGGAAGATATCTGCGGTGCGTTTAATTTCCGCACGAACAGTTCCGTTGTTAGCCTTCATCTTGATCATCATCAGTTCACGCTCAAGGTGATCGCCTTCAGTCAGGTCTACAACCTTCACTACATCGATCAGCTTATTCAGTTGCTTAGTGATCTGCTCAACCACACGGTCATCACCAATTGTAGTGACTGTCAGACGAGACAGAGTTTCGTCTTCCGTCGGTGCTACGGTCAGCGATTCAATGTTGAAGTTACGCTGCGAGAACAAACCTACAACTCGGGACAGAGCGCCCGGTTCGTTTTCCATCAAAACCGAAATAATATGACGCATGATTATGTTCTCTCCGTTTTGCTCAACCACATATCGCGCATAGAACCACGTGGTACCTGCATTGGGTAAACGTGTTCAAACGGATCAACTGCGATATCCATGAATACCATACGATCTTTCATCGCAAAGGCCTCACGCATAGCACCTTCAAGGTCTTCATAGCGCTCAACTTTAATACCAACGTGACCGTAAGATTCAACCAGTGCCATAAAGTCAGGCAGCGACTTCATGTAAGACTGAGAGTGACGTGATTCATAGTTCATGTCCTGCCACTGACGCACCATACCCAGAGACTGGTTGTTCAGGCAGATAACCTTAACCGGAATATCGTACTGGCTGATGGTAGACAGTTCCTGAATATTCATCTGAATACTGCCTTCACCTGTAACACACACCACTTCTTCTTCCGGGAAGTTCAGCTTAACGCCCATCGCCGCTGGAAGACCAAAGCCCATAGTGCCCAGACCACCGGAGTTGATCCAACGGTTAGGTTTGTTGAACTTATAGTACTGTGCCGCAAACATCTGATGCTGACCTACATCTGAACATACGTAAGCATCGCCATTTGTCACTTTGCTCAGCATCTCAATAACGTGCTGAGGCTTCATCAGTTCTGTATCGTCAGTTTTATAACGACCACCGTGACGAGCACGCCACTCATCGATCTGCTCCCACCATGCTTTCAGGCTATCGGCACAAGGTTCTTTCTTAGAAGACTGAACCTGTTCCAGCATCTCTTTCAATACTGCCTGCGCAGGACCTACGATAGGTACATCTGCTTTGATGGTTTTTGAGATAGACGCTGGGTCAATATCAACATGAACGATCTTAGCCGTTGGGCAGAACTTATCTGTTCCGTTAGTAACACGATCATCAAAACGTGCGCCAACAGCAAGGATCAAATCACTGTGGTGCATCGCCATATTAGCTTCATAGCTACCGTGCATACCCAACATACCGATGAACTGTTTATCAGTGCCTGGATAACCACCAAGACCCATCAGGGTGTTAGTAACCGGGTAACCCAGCTGTTGAGCCAGCTCAGTCAGCTGTTCGCTCGCTTCACCCATAATGACACCACCACCGGTGTAAATTACAGGGCGTTTAGCCGCCAACAGCATATCAACCGCTTTTTTGATCTGACCTGTATGGCCTTTCAAAATCGGGTTGTAAGAACGCATTTTTACGCTCTTAGGATATTCGTATTCATAGCGTTCTGTTGGAGTAGTCATATCCTTAGGGATATCGACAACTACCGGACCTGGGCGGCCGCTTTCAGCAATATGGAACGCTTTTTTAATGATCGATGGGATCTCTTCAGGGCTCTGAACACTAAAACTGTGTTTAACAACCGGACGAGAGATACCGATCATATCGGTTTCCTGGAACGCATCTTCACCAATCAGGTGTGACATAACCTGACCCGTGATTACGACCATAGGGATAGAATCCATGTATGCAGTAGCAATACCTGTTACGGCATTGGTTGCACCCGGACCAGAAGTAACCAGTGCTACACCCGCTTTACCGGTAGCACGAGCATAAGCATCTGCCATATGTGTGGCAGCTTGTTCGTGACGGACCAGAATGTGTTCGACATCGTCCTGGGTAAAAATTGCATCATAGACATGAAGCAATGCACCACCAGGATAACCGTATATGTATTTAACGCCTTCATCACGAAGCGCGCGAACAACCATTTCTGCGCCTGAAAGTAATTCCACTTTGTTCACCCTCTAACGACGTCAGTGTCTCGTTACTGACGGAATTAACAGTTTTTGTTTCTGTAACGTTTTGAACGTGCCTGTACCAGACAAATATTGTTGTATCTCTAGCGGTCTCACTCTGAACCATTCCAGGGGTAGAGCTGCAGGTTCACGTTCGGGTGTTTGCCGGTGTTGAGGATCGCCCAACCGACAGACCTTGGAGAAACAACCCTCAGAAAGTTGTTTCCCTGAGCTTCGGGATTACCTACACACTCAAGGCCTCAAAAAATTCGAGGCGGCTATTCTCGCATAGCATCAAAATCGCTTCAATAAAAATGCATGAACTATTGTAGATTTAGGCAATGCAGCTATTCAGAAACTGTAAATTCGGGTTATAGTTTTCCTATATGCACTCAGAGTACGGTTAAGGAGAAGTCCCATGAGTATCACTGAGATCAAAAACAAAGAGCGAGTGATCAACGAACTGATGTCGTTTATCAGAAAAGTATTGGTCGAGCCGGAAATCAGCAAAATCGCAACAGACATCGCAAGAGAACATCTCAATGATGAAAATGCCCGAGTTGTGATCGCGGAAGCATTATCCGCAGCCACTAATATCAAGATACCTTTGGAACACAGTGAAGCCGATGAACTTTTTCTGGATGTACTGATTGATGTCATCAAAGATGAGCAGGCGCTTTACTAAATCATCGCCCTAAAAAAAGAAGAAGGCCGCAATGCGGCCTTTATTTTTTCTTACTAAGACTGGCTATAAATCCGGTGAGAACTTCCAGTTTATCCGGGTCATTATCGACAAACTGCACATCAACCGTGATAAACGTAGTTTCAGTGGTACGTTCATTTGCTGATAACGCGGCAACAAAACCGTTCATCTGTGCCACGCTTTTTCCCGAACTCTGTTCAATATCCAGAACGCACTGTTCCAACAGCGTCGGGATACCATCTTCGCGCTTCACTGCGATCTGTGCGTGCTGAAGAGTAATTTCTTTGATCGCACATTTGAAAACACCCGCTCCCACTCGCAGTTGCGCTAAACCTTTTGGTTTTTTCGGTGCTTTGTTTTGTGCAGCTGCAGATTTACCTGAAGCCAGCATTTGAGCTGCTTTGCGGCGGGATTCTGCACTGGCTTCTAAACGCTTACCGGCATACTTTTTAACCTTTTCAACCAAAGCGGTATCTTCAAAAGGTTTACCCATATAATCATTTACACCGGCTTGAATCGCCTGGAGCACATAATCACGTTCGCCACGACTGGTCACCATGACAAAAGGCACATCGGAATAAGCTGGTTGCTGTCTTGCCCACTGCAAAACCTCTAAACCTGACATACCCGGCATTTCCCAGTCACACAAGATCAGGTCATATTGGGTTTTGCCCATGAGGTCACGACCAATTGAACCATCTTCTGCTGCATCAACCTGATAATCCGGGAAATGATCTTTGACGATCCTTGTTACATGATCACGGATAAACCTCGCATCATCCACAATCAGAATTTTAAGCTCGCTCATTACTGCCACCTATTGAAGAACTGTACCGGATCAGACTCGTTTACTGATGAACTTTAATCTAACAGCATAAACAGATCATTGATCTCAATCCAGACCATACTAGTGTTTATAGATAACCGGAACACTCAAATACGGGAACTGCTGCTTGAGAGACTGAACCACCTGCTGCAGTTCACTAAACTGTCTAAACACAAGGATAGTATCTTTCTCCTCATAGTAGGGACCTAATACTGCTGGTAATCCCGTTCCTACTCTGAAAATATTTTTGTTCGTCATGCCAGTGCATTCAAAATATCCTGGCTTGGCGGGAAAGCTCCAACGCTGCCCGTTGTATTCAGGCAAGCCTTCAGACTGAGTGACTAAACACAACTTTAGCCTTTTCAATACCAGAGCATAAGCCACTCCAACCGGTTTGTTCTCAATCAGAAATGCATTAGCAATTGCCTGGCGACCAATGCCAGTAGTGATATATCCCCAATGCGGTCCAGCTTTAGCTTTAAAGGCAAAGACTGTTTTGTTCGGGTCAGATTCTTCGATCTGATGTGAATACACATACTCCTGCAGCAACTGTCGGCCATTTAATAACTGATAGAAATTCTCTCCACCAAGATTATTACTCAGCGGTAGCACATACCTCAGATACAAGTCTGTATTCGATCCTTCCAGCACCTCCATAGCGAGAGGTTCAACCCTGTCCACAAAGGGTTTCGGCTCCGGTGCAATTTGAGGTGATTGAGATGCACAACCACCTAACACAACCAACAAGAAAACAATGGCAATTCTCACACCCAGCTCCAATTACACGCATTACATTTCCTAAAAGAATAGCGTCTCTTTCAAATCAGATAAACCCAAAAAACACAATCAATTTCTAAATAAATGTTAATGATTTTTGAAAAATCAATATCTGGATTTTGACTAATCAAATAATTTTATTGATAACTAATGATCTCTTAAAAATTACAATGAATTTTATTTAAAAACCCTTTATTTACAAACAGTTAAAACCTTGAATTTGTTTGTGTTTTGTCGTAATTAGATTTAAAATAATCTTATAGAATTTTTGATTAATCTAAATTGGATTATTACTATGCAAGAGAAAGAAATTACATTGCTTTTTAAGGCGGGTGTTTTTGATTCCTGCAAGGCTTCCCCGATCTCTATGTCACGAGGATGGACCCTAAAATTCGTCACTAAAGACAACGAAGAGATCACTTTAAATTTGCAGCGCTCAAAGCAAGAAAGGGAATTTAAAAGCCTGGATGGTGCAGCATCGGTTGCTAAACGAATTGGCTTTGAATGGCTAGATGTACAACTGGGCGAATTGACCTGGAGAGAGAAAGCTGGAGCGATTAAGAGCAAATAAAAAAGCCACCTGCCTGAGAAACAGACAGATGGCTTTTAAAGGGTTGGATGAGTAGTTTTATCTGCTAGTTTTTAGCGGAAGACAAATTCTCCCTGCTCGACATCAACCGCTATTTCAGTACCCGGAGCATATTTTCCCGCAAGAATTTCTTGCGCTAACGGATTCTCTATCCATTGCTGAATAGCTCGTTTTAGCGGCCTTGCCCCGTATACCGGTTCAAAACCAACATCGACCAGCTTATCCATTGCAGTACTGGTCAGAGTCAGACTCAAATCACGCTCTGCTAAACGACTCTGTAACCGTTGTAACTGTATTCCAGCAATGCCTGCAACCTGATTCTTTTTAAGGCTATGGAAAACCACCACTTCATCGATACGGTTGATGACTTCAGGACGGAAATGCATACCAACAGCTTCCATCACTGCATTACGCATCAGTTGGTAGTCATCATCGTCACTGAAATTCTGAATCAGATCAGAGCCCAGGTTCGAAGTCATAACCACTATGGTATTCCTGAAGTCGACCGTACGCCCCTGACCGTCGGTCAGGCGTCCATCCTCAAGAACCTGTAACAGAATATTGAACACATCCGGATGGGCTTTCTCCACCTCATCCAGAAGTAACACTGAATAAGGTTTACGGCGGACAGCTTCCGTCAGATAACCACCTTCTTCATAACCCACATAACCCGGAGGAGCCCCAATTAAACGAGCAACGGAGTGTTTCTCCATAAACTCCGACATATCAATACGAACCATCGCTTCCTCTGTATCAAACAGGAAGCTGGCCAGTGCCTTACAGAGTTCGGTTTTACCCACGCCTGTAGGCCCCAGGAAGAGGAATGAGCCATTAGGACGGTTTGGATCAGCCAGACCGGCACGAGAACGGCGAACAGCGTTAGATACAGCCGTCACAGACTCTTCCTGACCCACAACCCGGTCATGCAGAGCCTCTTCCATTCGCAGAAGTTTTTCACGCTCACCCTCCAGCATTTTGCTGACCGGAATGCCTGTCCAGCGGGATACAACTTCAGCAACCTCTTCCTCAGAAACTTTGTTGCGTAATAGCTTTGTTTCCTGCTGACCCGATTCTTCTGCCTCTGAAGCGGCTTCAAGCTGCTTCTCAAGTTCTGGGATCTTGCCATACTGGAGTTCAGACATTTTCTGTAGATCACCGGTGCGGGTGTATTTCTCCAGTTCTATACGAGCCTGATCTAACTCCTCTTTAACCTTCTGAGAACCCTGCAAAGCGATTTTTTCCGCTTTCCAGACTTCATCCAGGTCAGCGAATTCTTTCTCAACCTTAGCGATCGTCTCTTCAAGTTCCTGAAGTCGCTGTTGAGCCGCGGCATCTTTCTCTTTCTTCAGCGCCTCGCGTTCCATTTTAAACTGGATCAAACGGCGTTCCAGACGATCCATATCCTCAGGCTTAGAGTCCATCTCCATTCGAATACGCGAAGCCGCTTCATCAATCAGATCGATCGCTTTATCTGGTAACTGTCGATCCGTGATGTAGCGTTGGGATAATTTAGCCGCTGCAATAATGGCTGAGTCGGTAATATCTACACCATGGTGAACTTCATAACGCTCTTTAAGGCCACGTAGAATTGCAACGGTCGATTCCTCATCCGGCTCATCCACAATCACTTTCTGGAAACGGCGCTCCAGTGCTGCATCTTTCTCGACATACTGTCGATATTCATCCAACGTGGTTGCGCCTACGCAGTGCAATTCTCCGCGAGCCAATGCCGGCTTCAGCATATTGCCAGCATCCATAGAACCTTCACCTTTGCCTGCACCGACCATGGTATGCAGCTCATCAATGAAGAGGATGATCTGACCTTCCTGTTTGGATAGTTCGTTTAGAACCGCTTTAAGGCGCTCTTCGAACTCACCCCGGAATTTAGCACCTGCGATCAGAGCCCCCATATCCAGAGACAGAACTTTTTTACGCTTAAGCCCTTCCGGCACTTCGCCATTGATAATCCGCTGAGCCAGGCCTTCCACTATGGCCGTTTTACCAACCCCAGGTTCACCAATCAGTACCGGGTTATTTTTAGTTCGACGCTGCAGAACCTGAATTGTGCGACGAATTTCATCATCACGACCAATCACCGGATCCAATTTCCCGGACTCCGCTCGTTCGGTGAGGTCGATACAATACTTATCTAAAGCCTGCCGGTTATCTTCTGCATTTGGGTCTTGCACTGATTCACCACCACGTACCTGATTAATAACACCTTCCAGTCGTTTACTTTCCAAGCCTGACTGGCGCAATACCTGCCCTGCCTCAGACTTATCATCCACCATTGCCAGCAAGACTAATTCACTGGCAATAAACTGGTCACCTCGCTGCTGTGCAATCTTGTCAGTTTTATTGAAGATGCGAGCAACGTCCTGAGAGAATCGAAGCTCGCCATCTGGATTCTGTACCTGAGGCAATCGCTGCAAGCTTTGTTCAACCTGACCTTTTAAGATCTGAACATTGACTCCCGCCTGAGCTAGTAATTGCCCAGTACTGCCATTCTTCTGATCCAACAAGGCACTCAGGATATGAATGGGCTCGATATAGTTATGATCTTTACCCACAGCAAGTGATTGCGCTTCAGCAAGAGCATCTTGCAACTTGGATGTAAATTTATCTGGACGCATTCTAAACCTCCGAAATGTGCGTTCACTTACCTGCACTTAGTACCAGAATGAATTTCTGATGAGTCAGCAGGTTTCGCTGAATTCGCGATACATCAAAGGTATGGGGGCTAAATAGGGAGGCTTCAAGTATGAATTGTATAAAAATTAGACAATCCTGATATAAATCAAATCAGGAAGGAGGCCTGACAAGCCTAATGTCTAAAACTTACTCAGCTCTTCCAGCTCATCTTTGAGCAACTTGGCACTGGCTTGACGAGCCTGCTTGCGCACCTGCTGAATATTAGAATCTTTGGCTGATAAGCAAACCAGAATCAGGTCCCCCTTGAGCAAAAAACCACTCAAACGTTTATCCCCGATTTCGAGATGCGCCTCGTCATGTTTGGACTTCATTTTCGCCGCTGTTGCAAAAACATAGTTGAATGATTGCTTGGCGATGGTTGCATGGTTTTTATATTGCTCAGGGAATGAGGACGCCAATACCTCTTTTCCTTTCAGGATGCTGCTGCACTCAACAACCCCCGGGAGATCCACAAGGTTCAGCAATTCAATCATTCTTTACTCCATTGCAGAAGGTCAGCAGCCTGCTGTTTAACGACATTGATACTCAGTTCTCTGTCCGAGCAAAGACCCAGAGCTTGTTCTTCATCCACAAACACCGACAACGTTTCCTGATCTTTACCGCAGAGGATCAGATCCTCGATATGACCCAGAAAACCCGCTTTTTTCTCTAACGCACTGACCAGGTTTACCATTGCTTTGAGAATCTCACGGTTATGGCCATTTTCTATTTTAGAGCTCAGAACTTCACGCTTATCATTAAGATGAATTGCGCCCACTATTCCACGGGTATTAAGCGCCGCATCCATCAGGGAAACCTCTTCAGTTTGAGCCACTTCGTCCTGTTTTTCAGCTCCTGGCATAGTGCTATTCACTTCGAGTCGGTTCCCTAACTCCTGCCAGTCAATATTTCGCTCCCTTTGTGAAAGCAACTCCTCGACAACTTCAAGAACAGATGAGGGATTCCGGGCATCAATAAATAAAACCGTAGTAAAAAGCCCCATCTCTTTGATGCGGTTCATATAAAAATGCTGGTCTGGAAAAGACTGTTCATCAGAATGAGTCACCGCGATAATCAAACGACGGCGCACAATAAAATCTCTGAACTCATCAATGTAGAACTGAATATCTTTAAAGGGATCCGCTCGAGTGTTATCCACAAGCAGGACTAGACCTTCCGCATCATGCACAAGGTCACTCATCATCAGCTCCCACATAAATTTGAAACGCTCCTGGCCTGGAGTACCATATAAATGGAGTCGACTTTCACCATTCAAGTCCAGAACACCGTAATCCATCGCAATAGTGGTTTTACGCTTACGGCGTATAGCGGAATCGCTAACATTGGTATCAGTGTCAACCGTTTCAATATCACTTAGTGATTTGATTGCTGTTGTTTTTCCCGAACAAACTGAACCGGTAAATAAAACTTTATATTCGGCCATCGCAGATCCCTCGCATCTACAGGAGAGGTAATATCAGGTATCGTCCCACGGCCTGCTCTAATTCTCAAATCAATATAGTTTCTAACTACCGGGGAGAGGTATCTAAGTACTTAATTTTTAGTCTAAATCAAACAACATGCAAGGCACCACCAGCTGTCTGAAGCAAAAAATCTCTTTCAAATTTAATACATCATAAGCGTTTTCATTTGATGACATAAGTGAAACACTTTGCGACAGTTTGTTCCCATTTCGAACAGTTCATGTCCATTCAAAATCCCAATAAACTGAAAAACCCTTAATAAACAGACAGATAATTTTTTGGCATCACTATTGCTGTTCATTATTTATACAGGATTAACTCTTTAATCTGATTTGTAGAGATTTAGTGAGGCAAATTATGTCAACCACAATGCAAAGCCGACTGGACTGCGAGAATGTCCAATATGCCAACAGCGGTGGTATCAGTCAGAATAATTCAGCAGAACATTTCGTTCCTGCTTTTAAAAACGTGCATACCGGCGAAGTTGCTCTTTCAAGATACTCCAACGGTAAATCCGCCCCTTTTCATCTTATCGACGGTTTGCCCGATTCCTGGCTTACCATCGAAGGTACTCAGAAAGATCTGGAAGAATTCATCATTTCAGGCTTTGTCCGTTTTGGTAAATTCTTTGATCGTCAGGAAGCGGCTGATTTTATTGAGCAGGTGGCCTGAATAAGTTTATGCGAGGTCGCAACAAAAAAGGCCACCCTTCGGCAGCCTTTTGCTTATTTAATATGGATCAATCGATTACGCGATTTTAGGATCCAAAGCACCTGTCTCGTATTGAGTAGCCATATCTTCCAAAGAGATTGACGTCAGTTTGTCGGCGTTACCTGCAGTACCAAACGCTTCATAACGCGCCACACAGATATCCGTCATCGCTTCCATCGTTTTCTTCAGGTATTTACGCGGATCGAATTCTGCTGGATTCTCAGCCATGAACTTACGAATTGCCCCTGTAGAAGCCAGACGCAGGTCAGTATCGATGTTTACTTTTCGAACACCGTACTTGATGCCTTCAACAATCTGCTCAACCGGCACACCGTAAGTTTCAGGAATACCGCCACCGAATTCATTGATCACTGCCAGCCACTCCTGAGGCACAGAAGATGAACCATGCATAACCAGATGCGTGTCAGGGATACGGTCGTGGATCGCTTTAATGCGGTCGATGGCCAGAATGTCACCTGTAGGTGGACGGGTAAACTTGTATGCACCGTGAGAAGTACCACAAGCAATCGCCAGTGCATCCACACCTGTTTTCTGTACGAAATCAGCCGCTTCATCTGGATCAGTCAGCATCTGGTCGTGTGACAAAGTACCTTCAGCACCCACACCATCTTCTTCGCCAGCCTGACCGGTTTCCAGAGAACCCAGACAGCCCAGCTCACCTTCTACAGAAACACCGCAAGCATGAGCCATTTCAACAGTGCGACGTGTTACATCAACGTTGTACTCGTAGCTTGAAGGCGTTTTGCCGTCATCCATCAGGGAACCGTCCATCATTACAGATGAGAAGCCCATTGCAATTGAACGCTGACAGATTGCTGGAGATGTTCCGTGGTCCTGATGCATACAAACAGGAATATGCGGAAATTCGGCAATCGCTGCCTCAATCATGTGACGCAGGAAGTTGGAACCTGCATATTTACGTGCACCGGCAGAAGCCTGAACAATCACTGGAGAATTTGTTTTGTTCGCCGCTTCCATAATTGCGCGCATCTGTTCCAGGTTGTTCACGTTGAATGCTGGAATGCCGTAGCCATTTTCGGCCGCGTGATCCAGCAGCTGACGCATGGAGATCAAAGCCATTTTGTCACCTTTAAATTGTGGTTAACTTTGCCCGAAGGCAGTGTCCAAATGTGTAGATGGGCAGAGTGTACCACCCATCGAATCATATTCAGAGCTCAGATTTTTGGGAACTTAATCCTTCTCTGATCTCTTAAGCGTTTTTAGCTTCCAGAGCAGCGACTGCTGGCAGTTTCTTGCCTTCTACAAACTCAAGGAAAGCACCGCCACCTGTAGAAATGTAAGAAACTTTATCTGCAATGTCGTACTTATCTACAGCTGCCAGTGTGTCGCCACCACCCGCAATGGAGAACCCCTGGTTTTCAGCTATAGCCAAAGACAGAGTCTTAGTACCTTCGCCGAACTGATCAAATTCAAAAACGCCAACAGGGCCGTTCCAGATGATGGTGCCAGCATCTTTCAACAGCTCCGCCAGGTTCTGAGCAGACTGAGGGCCGATATCCAGAATCATGTCATCTTCAGCAACGTCATCAACGGACTTAACGGTTGCTTCAGCCGTTTCAGCAAACTCTTTTGCCACAACCACATCAACTGGCATTGGGATGTTAACTTTCTTCATCAGATCCTGAGCAACGGGAATCAGGTCATGTTCACACAGAGATTTACCCACTGGTTTGCCCGCAGCTGCAAGGAAAGTGTTGGCGATGCCACCACCAACAATCAACTGATCCACCTGATCAGACAGTGCAGTCAAAACTTCCAGTTTAGTGGAAACCTTAGAGCCACCCACAATCGCAGCCAGTGGGCGAGCTGGTTTATCCAGAGCTTTACCCAGCGCATCCAATTCACCTGCCAGCAGAGGACCTGCACAAGCCACATCAGCAAATTTAGCAACGCCATGAGTAGAAGCCTGAGCGCGGTGAGCTGTACCAAATGCATCCATCACATACACATCACACAACGCAGCCATTTTCTGAGACAACTCTTCATTGTCTTTTTTCTCGCCTACGTTAAAGCGAACATTCTCAAGCAGAACCAGTTCGCCTTCAGCTACTTCAAAGCCACCATCTAACCAGTCTTTGATCAGCGGTACTTCGCGATCCAGCAATTTTGAGATGTGGTTTGCTACAGGCTGCAGAGAGAACTCTTCATTGTATTCACCTTCCGTTGGTCGACCCAGGTGAGACATTACCATGACTTTCGCACCGGCTTTCAATGCCAATTCAATTGTTGGCAGAGAAGCACGAATACGTGCGTCGGATGTTACTTCACCATTTTTAACTGGTACGTTCAGGTCTTCACGGATCAGAACGCGCTTGCCGCTCAGATCCAGTTCGCTCATTTTCAGTACGCTCATTGACGTGCCCTACTTAATATTTCAAAAGTTTCAAGAATTCGTTTCTATAGAGGGATAACCCTTGTCTAACCAATGCTGAGCCACATCCAGCATCCGGTTAGCAAATCCCCACTCATTATCAAACCAACATACAAGTTTGATCATCTTGCCCTCTGATACTCGCGTTTGTGTGCCATCCACAATTGCAGAACGACAATCGCGATTGAAGTCTACCGAAGCGTGGGGTTCTTCGGTATAACCTAATAGTCCTTTTAATGACCCTTGTTCGGATGCCTTCTCAAAGATCGTATTAATCTCCAGAGCATTAGTTGCTCGCTGAACATTAACCGAGAGGTCCATCATCGATACATTGATGGTTGGCACCCTGACATGCAGACACTCAAACTTACCTGCCAGATGGGGTAATAGGCGATCAATGCCCTTGGAAAGGCCCGTATCAACCGGAACAATGGAATGCATTGCGCTGCGCGTAAGACGCAAATCAGTTTGATGGTAACTATCAATGACAGGCTGATCATTCATCGCTGAATGAATGGTGGTAGTGACACCATTAAGAATGCCTAATTCCTGATCCAGTAACTGCAATACAGGGATCAAACAGTTAGTGGTACAAGACGCAGCAGAGACGACGGTATGCTCAGGTTCCAGCTGATCTTCATTTAAACCATAAACAATCGTGCTATCGACCTCAGCCGTTGCTGGCTGTGAAAATAGTAGACGCTTAGCACCACTCTTAATATGAAGATCCGCTAAGGTTCTGGATTTAAACGAACCAGAGCATTCAAACAGCAGATCAATGGCCAGCTCTTTCCAGGGCAGATCTTCCGCATCAGATTCGCTGAGAACCTCTATGGCATCACCATTAATCAACAGCTGCTTGCCATTATTCTCAACAGGAACGGGAAAACGACCATGGGTGGTATCGTATCGAGTCAGATAGGTTACAGTGTCCAGATCAGAGAGTTCATTAATTGCGACTACCCGGAACAGTTTCTGTAAACCCTTCTCATAAATCGCACGCAGCAAACACTGACCAATTCGGCCATACCCATTAATTGCGATGCGATAGCTCAATCTATTTCCCGTCCTTTATAACTAAAAACGGCCTGCATCAGGCAGGCCGCTTAAAGAGTATTGCTTAGAGTACAGATTTAACGGTTTCTACAACATTCTCAGTTGTGAAACCAAAGTGTTTGAACAGATCACCTGCAGGTGCAGACTCACCGAAAGTACGCATGCCTACGATAGCGCCGTTCAAACCAACGTACTTGTACCAGAAGTCCGCTTGCAGAGCTTCAACCGCAACACGTGCAGTCACAGCCGCTGGCAGTACAGATTCACGGTATTCAGCAGACTGCTGATCAAACAGACCCGTTTCAGGCATAGATACCACACGAACCTGCTTACCTTCAGCAGCCAGAGCTTCCGCGGCATCCATTGCCAGCCCCACTTCAGAACCCGTCGCGATCAGGATCGCATCCGGCTGACCGTCGGTATCACGCAGGATGTAACCACCTTTAGCGATATTAGCCAGCTGCTCAGGAGTACGCTGTTGGTGTGGCAGACCCTGACGGGAGAATACCATCGCTGTTGGGCCATCAGCACGTTCCAGCGCGGCTTTCCAAGCTACTGCAGATTCAACCGCATCACATGGACGCCAGCAGCTCATGTTTGGTGTATGACGCAGGTTAGCTACCTGCTCAACTGGCTGGTGAGTCGGACCATCTTCACCCAGACCGATAGAATCGTGAGTGTAAACGTGGATAGCACGTTGGCGCATCAACGCAGCCATACGCACAGCATTACGCGCGTATTCCATGAATACCAGGAAGGTTGCGCCGTACGGGATGAAACCACCGTGCAGTGCAATGCCGTTCATGATCGCTGACATACCAAATTCACGTACACCGTAGAACAGGTAGTTGCCGGACGCATCGTCTTTTTCAACGCCTTTACAACCAGACCACAGTGTCAGGTTTGAACCAGCAAGGTCTGCAGATCCTCCCAGCAGTTCAGGTAGCATAGGGCCGTAAGCGTTCAATGCATTCTGTGATGCTTTACGGGAAGCAACTGTCTCACCTTTCTCTGCAACTTCTGCAATGTAAGCATCTGCTTTCTCAGAGAAGTCAGCTGGCAGCTCGCCAGAGATACGGCGCAACAGTTCATCAGCCAGCTCTGGGTATTCCGCACGGTAAGCCGCGAAGCTTTCATTCCATACGTTTTCAGCGTGGTTACCCGCTTCCTGAGCATTCCAGTCCGCTGCGATATCCGCTGGAATTTCGAAAGCAGGGTGTTCCCAACCCAGACGCTCACGGGTCAGTGCAATCTCATCATCACCCAGCGGTGCACCGTGACAATCTTCTTTACCTTCTTTGTTAGGCGAACCGAAACCGATAACAGTCTTACAGCAGATCAGTGTTGGCTGTTCAGTGTTTTCCTGTGCTGCTTCAATTGCTGCACGGATCTGATCAGCATCGTGACCATCAACATTCGGGATCACCTGCCAACCGTAGGATTCAAAACGCTTAACGTTATCGTCGGTGTACCAACCTTCTACTTCACCGTCGATAGAGATGCCATTGTCATCCCAGAATGCGATCAGTTTGCCAAGACCCAAAGTGCCTGCCAGTGAACATGCTTCGTGGGAGATACCTTCCATCATGCAGCCATCGCCCAGGAACACATAAGTATGGTGATCAATGATCTCATGACCTTCGCGGTTGAACTGTGCAGCCAGCGTTTTCTCTGCAATCGCAAAACCAACAGCATTGGTGATGCCCTGGCCCAGAGGACCTGTAGTGGTTTCAACACCTGGGCAATAGCCATACTCTGGGTGGCCTGCAGTTTTAGAGTGCAGCTGACGGAAGTTTTTCAGGTCTTCGATAGAGACATCATAACCAGTTAAATGCAGCAGGCTGTAGATCAGCATAGAGCCATGACCGTTAGACAGAACGAAACGGTCGCGGTCAAACCACTGTGGGTTATTTGGGTTATGTTCCATGAAGTCATTCCATAGAACTTCAGCGATATCCGCCATACCCATTGGGGCACCCGGGTGACCTGATTTAGCTTTCTGGACTGCATCCATGCTCAACGCGCGAATCGCGTTGGCAAGTTCTCTACGAGAGGACATTAACTCAGCTCCTGGGCAGTTGGCCCAAATATAGAAGGTTCGGAAAAAATTGGGCGCAATTTTCTCGCAGATAGAGACACTCTTCAAATAAGAATTGCCTTTTCTGAGCAAAAATGAGTGATTTTCATCCAAAAAGTGATAATTCTCATGCTCTGGCAACGGCAATCGTATGCATTTCACTTAAGTCGCAGGTAGAATACGCGCTTATTTTTCTGGATGGCTCACCGCCTGCTAAACTGCAAAAGCTTCTGGCGTCATATCAGCCTCTCCAACCCAATTTGTTTGAAGGTAGAATTTACGATGAGCGAATACGGCTTATTTACATCTGAATCAGTATCTGAAGGTCACCCGGATAAAATCGCAGACCAGATTTCCGACGCGGTTCTTGATGCCATCATTTCAGAAGACAAGTATGCCCGCGTAGCTTGCGAAACCATGGTGAAAACCGGTGTCGCAATCGTTTCCGGTGAAATCAGCACCTCAGCCTGGGTCGATCTGGAAGATCTTGTTCGTAAAGTAATCTGTGACATCGGCTACACCTCTTCAGATGTTGGTTACGACGGCGAAACCTGTGGTGTGCTGAACATCATTGGCAAACAGTCTATCGACATCGCACAGGGTGTTGACCGCTCCAAACCAGAAGATCAGGGTGCGGGCGACCAGGGCTTGATGTTCGGTTATGCGTCTAACGAAACTGACGTTTTGATGCCCGCTCCAATTACATATTCTCACCGCCTGGTTGAACGTCAGGCTGAAGCCCGCAAGTCGGGTCTTCTGCCTTGGTTACGTCCAGATGCAAAATCTCAGCTGACCTTCCGCTATGAAAACGGCAAACCCGTTGCTGTAGATGCATTAGTTCTGTCAACACAGCACAATCCTGAGGTGTCTCAGAGCGATCTTCGCGAAGCGGTGATGGAACTGATCGTGAAGCATGTTATTCCTCCTGAGTGGATCACTAAAGATACTCAGTTCCACATCAACCCTACCGGCAACTTCGTAATTGGTGGACCTGTAGGTGATTGTGGTCTGACGGGTCGTAAGATCATTGTAGATACATACGGCGGCATGGCTCGCCATGGCGGCGGCGCATTCTCAGGAAAAGATCCATCCAAGGTAGACCGTTCCGCTGCTTATGCAGGTCGTTATGTTGCAAAGAATATTGTTGCTGCAGGCCTGGCTGATCGTTGCGAAATTCAGGTTTCTTATGCAATCGGTGTTGCTGAGCCAACATCTGTAGCGATCAATACTTTCGGTACGGGCAAAATTTCTGACGAGAAAATCATTCAGTTGGTACGTGAGCACTTTGACCTACGCCCATTTGCAATAACCAAGATGCTAGACCTCCTCCACCCAATGTATCAGCCTACTGCGGCCTATGGTCACTTCGGTCGCAACCCATTCGAAATGGAGTACAAAGGCGAAACATTTACTGCTTTCACATGGGAGCGTACCGATAAGGCTGAGGCCTTGAAAGAAGCCGCCGGAATATAATTGAGCTTTTAAAACAAATGTTTAAAAACAAAGCACCTTCGGGTGCTTTTTTATTGCCTATACAAAAATATATAGTAATAATAAGGGTTTACTGTTCAATAAAGATAAGAAATGCAGCTTAGCAATTACAGCATTCGTAATAAACTCATCGGGCTGGTCACCATTCTGGTATTTGGCATCCTCGCGACTTCCAGTCTTGCTTTCTATTTTTCTTACCAAGACACCACCAACAGTAAAAAAGAGATCATCCGCAGTGTGGTGCAATCTTCTATCAGCCAAATCAATGCATTAAAAGATCTACAACTTCCCGACTCAGAATATCTAAAGCAGCTCAAACATGTAGTGTATTCCACCAGCTACTCTGAGCAAGAATATTTATACCTACTGGATAACAACAGTCGTTTCATTTTCCATCCAGACAAACCGGAACTTGAAGGCCATTCAATTGCAGCCCTGAAATCCGTTTCACGTCCCGACATGTTTATTCAGGGAATAGAGAAAACAGTCGCAAACCGATCCAACTTCTGGACAATAATGTGGCCCCGACCGGATGGTGGCCCAGCAATTAAAAAGCTGACTTATGCTGAAGTTATCCCGGATACAGAGTTTATACTTGCAACCGGAATTTATATTGATGATCTCGGTCCTTTATATCTTAAGCGCGCGGCCAGTTACGCCACCATTACCGCTATAGTCCTGCTTGTGGCCATATTCGCTGCACTGATTATTTCCAGAAACCTGGTTCAACCCATCATCCGTTTATCTGATCAAATGGAAGACCTTTCCCGAGGTGATATGGGGCAGGAATTCCAATCCATTTTACGTCAGGATGAGATTGGTAAAATGGCCAGAACCCTTGAGCATTTCAGAAACAATTTACTCGAAAATCAACGCCTGAAACATATGCAGGAACATTTCAGATTTCTTGAGAGCTTTGACCCGGTAACCCGGCTCTATAACCGACAGGCCATGGGCGAAGCCATTGAAAGAGAAATACTGCGTAATCATGAAAACCAGGACCCGATATTCTTTCTGAATATCCGCTTCGACCTTCTGAGAAATCTAACCATTGAACTGGGCGAAGAGCAGCGAGACCTTATTCTTATAGAAACCGCAAAACGTTTGCGTCGTCTGCTCAACTTCAACCACAGGTTAAGCCGCCTTTCAGAAGGCAGCTTTGGTCTTCTGCTTTTGAACCCTCCTCAGGACGGCAGCATCGACAGTCTGGCGAAATCAATTCTTGAAACCATAGAGAAGCCAATCCAGCTGGATTCTGTGCAAGTTCAGATATCTGCACGCTTGGGTATCACCTCATTCCCGGAAGATGGCGAACAACCTTTCGAGCTTTTGGGCAGAGCAGAGTTAGCAGCTAAAGAAGCCAGAAAGAGAGAACAGGGCTGGCTCATGTTCAATGCCATCCGCCAAACTCAGGATGAGCAGAAGATGGAACTCTGGCAGGACCTGTCGACTGCTCTGGATCAGGACCAGTTCCATCTGGTGTTCCAACCTTTATTTGACCTTAATTTTAACGCGCCTCTTGCAGCCGAGGTGCTGCTACGATGGAATCATCCAGAACGAGGCCCGATCTCACCCGCGGTATTTGTACCGCTTGCTGAACAAAGTGGTCTGATTTCCAGACTCGATCACTGGGTACTGAATGCTGTCGCCAAACAATGCCGCGTCTGGCTGGATAAAAAACTGCCATTCCCTAAAGTAGCGATTAACCTTTCCGGAATCAGCTTCATGCGTGCAGATTTCGAAGATAAGTTACAAAGCATTTTCAATACACATAATGTCAACCTGCGTCACATAGAGCTGGAATTAACAGAAGGGGTTCTGATAGAAGACCTCAGCCGTATTCAGGAAAAGCTCAATCGTGTCAGGAAAACTGGCGTAAGCATTTCTATTGATGACTTTGGTACTGGTTACTCATCGCTGAGCCGTATTAAAAGCCTGCCGGTGGATAACATCAAAATCGATAAATCATTTATTGATGATCTCGAAAACAGCCCACAGAATCTAAAAATAGTTCAGGCAATCATCCTTATGGCACATGGGCTTCAGCTCAAGGTTGTTGCCGAAGGTGTTGAAACTGAAAATCAACTCTCCATTCTCAGGAAAGAGCAGTGTAATATCGTGCAAGGTTATTTACTGAGTCGCCCGCTGCCTGTTTCCGAATTTGAAGCCCTGCTTGATGAAGATCTGGTGATTGAAGGCTAAAGCTGGCAGCCAACAAAAGTAGGTTTGTTAATGCGTATGCCGCGTTTTTATGACCCTCAGGATCTGAATGAGGGCATGACTATTGAATTGTGTGAAAATGCAGTCCAACACATCAGCAGAGCACTCCGTATGCGCGCTGGTGAAACCATTAAGCTCTTCAACGGTGACGGTTTCGACTACCTGGCAACTCTTTCATCAGTTGAAAAACGCTCTGTCCGTGCCCACATAGATAAAAAGTTAGATGTACCGGTGGAAAGCAATTTGAAAATTCACATCGGGCAGACACTTTCACGTGGCGAAAGAATGGATTATGCCGTTCAGAAAAGCACTGAGTTGGGAGTCAATGAAATTACTCCTCTATTTTCTGAACGCTGTGAAGTAAAGCTACCGACTGAACGTCAGCCTAAACGCGTTCAGCATTGGCAGCAAACGGCCATCAGTGCTTGTGAACAAAGCGGCAGAGTAATCCCGCCACAAATTCATACGCCACAAAAGCTTAGAGACTGGCTGGCAGCACAAACGGCTGACCTTAAATTTGTGCTTCATCACCACAGTGAAAAGCCGCTGGAGAAAATGGAACCACCCGCATCAATCGCTCTTTTAATAGGTCCAGAAGGAGGCCTTACAGAAGACGAAGTTGAACTTGCGCAGGAATATGGTTTCCAACCTCTGACTTTAGGCCCCAGGGTGATGCGCACAGAAACAGCACCGGTCGCAGCATTGGCTGTTTTAAATTACTTGTGGGGTGATATTTAACCCCACTTACAACCTTTACAGGACACAGATCATGGCCGTCAAACTTGGCGTAGTAATGGACCCTATCGATGGGATCACATATAAAAAAGACAGCACGCTAGCAATGCTTTGGGCCGCTCAGCAAAAAGGCTGGGAGATCTGGTACATGGAACAACACCATCTGTTTTCCAGAGATGGTGAAGCTAAAGCCAAAATGGCACCGCTGGAGGTTTTCATGGATCCCGAAAACTGGTTCAAACGCGAAGAGTATCAAACCAGAAAGCTATCTGATCTGGATGTGATTCTGATGCGCAAAGACCCACCCTTTGATAATGAATTTATTTACACCACTTATCTTCTGGAACAAGCTGAGAAAGATGGCTCTCTGATTGTTAACAAACCACAAAGCCTCAGGGACTTTAACGAGAAACTTTTCGCCACCCATTTCCCTCAATGTTGCCCGCCTGTTTTAGTGAGCAAGAACGCAGAACTATTAAGGGAATTCCATAAAGAACATGGGGATGTTATTTTCAAACCTCTGGATGGCATGGGTGGATCGCAAATCTATCGCATAAAAGAAGACGGTCTCAATCTGGGTGTGATTATTGAAACCCTGACGGATCATGGTCAACAAACCATCATGGCGCAAAAATACATTCCAGAAATTGTGGATGGGGATAAGCGTATCCTGATAGTTGATGGTGAACCGGTTCCTTATGCACTGGCCCGAATCCCAACCGGTGGTGAAACCCGGGGTAACCTGGCTGCTGGCGGACGTGGAGAAGGTAGAGAACTCACTGAGAGGGACTACTGGATTTGCCAGCAGGTTGCACCCACACTTAAAGAACAGGGTCTGATCTTTGTAGGATTGGATGTAATTGGTGACTACCTGACAGAGATTAATGTCACCAGCCCAACATGCATCCGGGAACTGGATAACCAGTTTAATCTGGATATAGGTATGCAATTGATGGATGCTATTGAATCCAGATTGCAATAGTAAGTGAAGAGAGGCAGATAAGAGTGAGTACCATGGCGGCCCCAGCAGTCAGCGCGTTTGACCGTTTTGGTTTCACTCTTTTTTTTGCAACCGCTTTGCACGCCATCACAATCATCGGCATCACTTTCACCGCTGATGATAAAACCCCACCGCAGAAGACCATTGAAGTCACACTCGCCCAGTTTGATCAGAAAGAAGCGCCGAAAAAAGCCGACTTTATAGCCCAGGCCAATCAACAGGGCAGCGGTAGAAATGAAGAGAAAGCGCTTCCAGCGACTAATCAGCAGGCAGAGTTTCAGGATAAAAAAATCAACGAACAATCCGCACGACTGAATCCACTGGTTGCACATTCTGTTTCCCCTGAGCCGCCTAAACCTGACGTTAAAAAGCCTGATAAAAAAGCTGAAACTACAGCCGAGACACAACCTGTCAAAAAACAAGTCATCACCACCCAGGCCAAGAAAATCGAAAAAGTGACGACTAAGTCGGAACAACCAAAACCACAGAAAGCAGCCACTCCACCGCCGGGCGTTTCGACATCGCTGTTAGCTCGCAGTCTTGAGATGGCCAGCCTGCAGGCGGATCTGGATAGCCACCGTGAACTTATGGCCAAAAAGCCACGGGTGAAGCGCTTAACATCGGCTTCCACTAAAAAACGTGAAGACGCGTTATATCTCGATAACTGGCGTAAAAAAATCGAGCACATAGGCAACCTTAATTACCCGGACGAAGCTAGGAAAAACAAGCTTTATGGCAGCCTTCGTTTGCTGGTCGCCATCAATCCGGATGGGTCAGTAAAAGAGATTGAAATATTAGAATCGTCCGGGCGAAAGATTTTAGATGACGCGGCAGTACGTATTGTTCGCCTTGCAGCACCTTTTCAACCGTTCTCGGTCGAGATGAAAAAAAATACGGACCTTTTGGAGATAATCCGTACCTGGAAGTTTGAGAAAAAGGCATACGTATACTAATCCTTAATACAGTGCATTTTTAACGAGCCATCTGTATGCCCATAAAAAGCCAATGCCTTAAAGATCACTTCCTTATTTCAATGCCCCATCTGAGTGATCAAAATTTTTCCCAAACCGTCACCTATATCTGTGACCACAGCGAGTATGGAGCAATGGGGATAGTAGTAAACCGCCCTGTAGGCATCACTTTGGCTGAACTTTGTGATCATCTTGATCTGCACTGCCCATCCATAGCAAATCAACAACGCGAAATTTTCAATGGTGGCCCCGTTAGAACGGACCGTGGTTATGTCCTACATAAAGTGAGCAACCCTATAGACTGGCCCAGTAGTCATTGCATCTCTGATGACATGTTCCTGAGCACTTCATTAGATGCAATTGAAGCGGCCGCCGAGGGGCGATTTAATCACGATTACTTAATTGCACTGGGTTGTGCTGGATGGGGGCCTGGACAACTAGAACAGGAATTAAGCGACAACACTTGGTTAAGCTGCCCGGCAAATTCAGATATACTCTTCAGCATTCCGGTAGGAGATCGTCTACAGGCCGCAGCTGCAACTTTGGGTGTTAACCTGGACCTTCTCACCGCGCATAGCGGACACGCCTGATCTTTTCAAATACAGATTTTCTCAGACTGAATAAGGTGCTTTGGTCGGATGAGCAGTGCAACCGTACAAGTAATGGCTTTCGATTTTGGCACCTCCAGAATTGGAATCGCAACCGGCCAGACATTAACCGGCACTACAACCCAACTCCCCCCTGTGAAAGCGAATGATGGCATACCCGATTGGGACCTACTCAGCCAAGTTATACAAGAGTGGAAACCGGATGCTCTGGTCGTGGGTATTCCTTTAAATATGGACGGCACAATCAGCGATATGGCGCATCGTGCGCGTAAGTTTGCCAACCGTCTGCATGAAAGGTATAAAACCCCCTGCTTTCTAATGGATGAAAGACTCAGTACCGCTGAGGCAAAAGAGATTCATTATGCCCAAGGCGGGAGTAACGATTTCAAGAATGAGTCTGTGGATGGTATTGCCGCCCAATTAATTCTGGAAAGCTGGTTCAATTGCGACATTCGTATTCCCAGCCACACAAAACTGGAGGAACTATATGACCTCAAACGCACTTAATGCCAATGCGCTGTATGAAAAAATGCGCAACGAACTGAGTGCATTACTGGCCCAGGGCAAAAGGCCTGAGCCATTGATGATCGGTATTCATACTGGTGGTGTGTGGTTAGCAGAAAAACTTCACAGTGATCTCGAAATAAAGGAAGAACTGGGTGTTTTAGACATCTCCTTCCATCGGGATGATTTTGAGCAGTCTGGCCTGAACCCTAAGGTTCAGCAATCGAAACTGCCCTGCTCAACTGAAGGCCGCCACATTGTTTTAGTGGATGATGTCATCATGAGCGGAAGAACTATCCGTGCGGCAATGAATGAGCTCTTCGATTATGGTCGCCCGGCTTCAGTGACACTTATCACTCTACTTGATCTGCAACAACGCGAACTACCTATCCAGGCGGATATTATCGGCGGGACCTTAGCCATCAGCCCGGAACAATCTGTAAAGCTTACCGGACCAGAGCCTTTGGCTTTGGAAATCCGCAATAAGACTGAGTAAACATCATGTTTGAACAAACTGATCCCAATCAGATTCAGCTCACCCACGACGGCGAACTCAAACACTTCATAACCACTGAAGGCCTGTCCAGAGAGATTCTTACGGACATCCTCGACCGCGCAGATTCGTTTGTGGATATGAGTGCAAAGCAGGTTAAAAAAGTCCCTCTTCTCAGAGGTAAAACGGTTGTAAACCTGTTTTTTGAAGCGAGTACCCGCACCCTTTCAACGTTTGAACTGGCGGCTAAGCGCCTATCTGCCGACGTGCTTAATCTAAACATCAGCACCTCGTCAACCAAGAAAGGCGAGACCCTGAAAGACACGCTGATGACCTTGCATGCCATGCACTCAGATATGTTTGTTGTGCGTCACTCCAGCAGCGGAGCCGCTCACTTTATTGCTGAACATGTGACACCTGATGTTGCCGTGATTAATGCCGGTGACGGTCGCCATGCGCACCCAACCCAGGCCATGCTGGATATGCTGACCATCCGCCAGGCCAAAGGCGCATTCGAACCTCTGACCGTTGCCATTGTCGGCGACATTCTGCATTCGCGTGTAGCTCGCTCACAGATCCATGCTCTACGCACTCTTGGTGTGAGCGAAATCAGAGTCATTGCTCCAAATACTTTGCTGCCACGCGATATAGAATCGCTTGGGGTTAAAGTCTTCACCAATATGCAAGAAGGCATCAAAGATGTTGATGTCGTCATGATGCTGCGTTTACAAAAAGAACGTATGACCAGCGCACTGCTTCCAAGCGAAAGCGAGTTCTATAAGCTCTACGGCCTGACCATGGATAAACTGGCACTGGCTAAACCGGACGCCGTAGTCATGCATCCTGGCCCAATCAACCGTGGCGTTGAAATCGCATCCTCAGTAGCGGATGGGGACCGATCGCTGATTCTGGATCAGGTAACCAACGGAATCGCTGTGCGTATGGCGGTTATGTCCATGGCCATGAGCGGACAAACCAAGGAACGTTCTGAATTATCTGAAGCTGGAGAAGAATGAGCATGAATATTCTAATTCAAGGTGGTCGCATCATAGATCCTGCTTCAGAAATGGATGCTGTTGGTGATCTGTATATTCAAAATGGCAAGATCGCAGGCATCAATACTCAGCCTGAAGGTTTTACCGCTGATCAAACGATTGATGCGAGCGGCCAGGTAGTATGCCCGGGGCTGGTCGATATTTGTGCTCACGCTCGTGAACCGGGCCCGTCTCAAAAAGGGTCGATTAATTCTGAGTCTGCAGCGGCTGTCGCAGGTGGCGTAACGACTATGATCACGCCCCCCACCACCAGTCCTGTTGTAGATTCTGCTGCAGTAGCCGAGCTTATAAAGGACCGCTGTGAAGAAGCAGGTCGAATGACCATTCGTCCAATGGGTGCTATGACAAAAGGTCTGGAAGGCGAACAACTAGCCCCTATGGCGGGCCTGGCCTCTTCAGGCTGCATTGCCTTCACAAATGCACGCAATCCAGTTGCTAACTCACTTGTGCTGCTTCGCTGCCTCGAATATGCAGCAACACATGATTTACTGGTAATCTTTCAGGCTCAGGATGCAGCGCTTGCGGAAGGTGGTTGCATGCACGATGGCAGTGTTTGCACTCGCCTGGGGCTGAACGGCATCCCTGAAGCTGCGGAATCCATTGAAGTAGCCCGTTGTCTGCTTTTAGTTGAGCAAACAGGTGTGAGAGCACACTTTGGTCAGCTTTCGTGCGATCGTTCAGTACGTATGATTTCGGATGCACGAGAACGCGGCTTACCGGTCACTGCTGATGTTGCTATCCAAAACCTGCTGATGACCGATGAGAATTTGAATGGGTTCCACAGTGAATTCCATTTAATTCCTCCATTGCGCAGCCAACTGGATCGCGCGGGTCTTATTCAAGGTGTCATCAGTGGCGCAATTCAAGCGATTTGCTCTGATCATCAGCCTCACGAAAGAGCAGCAAAAGAAGCTCCTTTTGCCGATACCGAACCCGGCATGATCGGCCTTCAGACCCTGCTGCCGCTATCACTTCTGTTAGTCAAACAGAATATGCTTGAACTCCCGCAGTTGGTTGAAAAGCTAACGATTGCTCCAGCCAGAATTCTGGGGCTGAATGCAGGTACTCTGACAACAGGCAGCGATGCGGATATCTGCATCTTTGACCCGGAAGCAGAGTGGCAACTGACTGCAGAAAACAACTGTTCTCGTGGCCATAACACCCCTTTTATGGAATATCCATTAAAGGGTAAAGCAACCTACACCCTTCATAAAGGGCAAGTGGTTTACAACACTTAAACAACAAAAAAAGCCATGGACATCCATGGCTTTTTATTCAGAGTCTTACCTAACCTAAGTTCAGAATTTGCTCGGGTTATCCATAAAATCTTCTTCTTCCTGAAGGGAAAACGATGCATCCTGAACATTCGCAGCCAACTCTGGATTGGTATCTGCGCTAAGTTTGATCATCAAACGAAGGTCATTTGCAGAGTCCGCATGGGCAAGCGCCACTTCATACGTGATGATCCCATCTTTGAATAAATTAAATAACGCCTGATCAAAAGTCTGCATACCTAAGTTAGTCGACTTTTTCACAACATCTTTAATCTCGTGCACTTCTCCTTTACGGATCAAATCAGATATCAATGGCGTATTAATCAGAACTTCAATGGCGGCACGACGGCCCTTACCATCTTTAGTAGGTAACAGCTGCTGCGCGACAATAGCTTTTAGGTTAAGCGAGAGGTCCATCCAAAGCTGGTCATGATGTTCAGGCGGGAAGAAACTGATAATACGGTCCAGTGCCTGGTTGGCATTATTCGCATGCAGTGTCGCCATAGTCAGGTGACCGGTTTCCGCAAAGGTTAAACCATGTTGCATCGTATCTTTGGAGCGAATCTCACCCATCAGAATCACATCAGGAGCCTGGCGCAGAGTATTCTTCAGAGCGATGTCAAAGGACTCAGTATCGATACCGACCTCACGCTGAGTGATGATGCTCTGCTTATGATCATGGACGTATTCAATCGGGTCCTCAATGGTAATGATATGCCCACGATGGTTTGAGTTGCGGTAATCAATCATAGAGGCTAGAGAAGTAGACTTACCCGTTGAGGTACCACCCACAAATAGAATCAGGCCACGTTTTGTCATGGCTAATTCGCGCAGAATTGGCGGCAGATGCAATTCCTCAAGGCTAGGAATATAGTCATCAATCTTCCTGAGCACCATTCCAGCCGAGTTTCTCTGCATGAATGCAGAAACACGGAAACGGCCTATGCCCGGAGCGCTGATTGCAAAGTTACACTCATTAGTTCCCTCAAACTCGGCCAGCTGTTTATCGTTCATCGTACTGTAAACAAGCGCTCTAGATTGAGAAGGCTTTAACGGATCTTTAGTTAATGGTTTTAAAGTACCGTCAGCTTTAATAGTCGGTCGGGCACCAGCAGTTACAAAAAGGTCTGATGCATCCTTTTCACTCATAACTTTCAATAATTGCGTGAAATCCAATGTCTTCTCCTGAAGCTATTTTAGAACTGCTGTGGGTTAGCTGCTCTCTCGCGTGCAGTATCACGGGAGATATAACCTTTTTGCATCAGTTCCTGTAAAGACTGATCCAGAGTTTTCATACCAAAACCAGCACCCGTTTGAATTGCTGAATACATCTGAGCAACCTTATCTTCACGAATAAGGTTACGAATTGCCGGGGTGCCAATCATGATTTCATGAGCTGCACATCGACCACCATTTTCCTTCTTCAACAAGGTTTGCGAAATAACCCCCATTAAAGACTCAGACAACATAGAACGCACCATGTCTTTTTCCGCAGCTGGGAAAACATCAATTACACGGTCAATTGTTTTAGCGGCCGAGGTGGTGTGAAGTGTACCGAATACCAAATGTCCTGTTTCAGCCGCAGTTAGGGCGAGACGAATTGTTTCCAGGTCACGCATCTCACCTACAAGGATAATATCCGGGTCCTCACGAAGGGCTGAACGCAAAGCATTAGAGAAACTGTGCGTATCCCTGTGAACTTCACGTTGGTTTACAAGGCATTTCTTACTTTCGTGAACAAATTCTATCGGGTCTTCAATGGTTAAAATGTGATCTGAGCGCGTATCATTAATGTAATCGACCATTGCCGCTAGAGTAGTACTTTTACCGGAGCCTGTGGGGCCAGTAACCAAAACCAACCCTCGTGGCTTATCAGAAAGCTCCCTAAAGACTTTCCCCATACCCAGATCATCGAGTGTCAGAACTTTACTCGGAATGGTACGAAATACTGCACCTGCACCTCGGTTCTGATTGAATGCATTTACACGAAAACGCGCTAATTTAGGAACCTCGAAGGAAAAATCCGTTTCAAAGTTTTCTTCGTACTCTTTTCGTTGTTTATCATTCATAATGTCATAGACAAGAGAGTGCACTTGTTTATGGTCTAATGACGGGAGTTTAATTCGGCGAACATCACCATCAACACGAATGACTGGAGGCATACCTGCAGAAATATGTAGATCTGATGCACCCTGCTGTACGGTGAAAGATAAAAGTTCGGTAATATCCATAACGTTCCTGTAACCCGGTACGGCCTAAAGTAATTATGTTATTTCTAACAGAATCACCGCAGTAATCCAATTGGCAAGGTTATTAATTCGTGAATATTTCTAGCATAGCAGAGAATCTTTCCTTAATAAGAGAACAGATAGAATCCTGCGCTATTGAAAATGGTAGAAATACTCACAGTATTTCATTACTTGCGGTGAGCAAAACTCGTCCCGCTGAAGATCTAAGAACTGCATATGCAGAAGGTCAGCGTGATTTTGGTGAAAATTACCTGCAGGATGCGATGGAAAAGATCGAAGTTCTTCAGGATCTCGATATTTGCTGGCACTTCATTGGCCCTATGCAATCCAATAAAACCCGGACAGTCGCCGAACACTTTAACTGGGTGCACACCGTCGATAGGCTAAAGATTGCGAAAAGACTTTCCGAGCAACGCCCTGAGGGCATGCCACCACTTAATATCTGTATTCAGGTCAATATCAGCGGAGAGGAAAGTAAATCCGGGTGTTCACCTGAACAATTGCCTGAGTTAGCCACTGAAATTATAAAATTACCCAATCTCAAGTTACGCGGGTTAATGACCATTCCAAAAGCTACAGACGATTCATCAGAGCAACAACAAGCTTTTTCCCGGTTACGTAATCTGCAGGAACAGTTGAAATCCACAGAGCCATCGCTGGATACACTATCCATGGGCATGTCCGGTGATATGGAAGCGGCAATCGCAGAAGGGGCAACAATCGTCAGAATTGGCACGGCTATTTTTGGTCCCAGAGCCCCTAAACAGAATTAAACCCTACAGCAACGCTGTTAGATAAGAAGGAATACATTTTGAAGCAACAACCGACCTTGGCTTTTATCGGTGCTGGCAATATGGCTCGCGCAATCATTGGCGGGTTAATCAATAATGGTTATCCGGCTGAACAGATCTGGGCCAGTGAACCAGACGCCAGCAAACTTATTGATCTCAAAGAGCAAGGTTTGCAAACCACCTGCAACAACTGTGAAGCCGTTACCGCAGCAGATGTGGTGATACTTGCAGTAAAACCTCAGGTGCTTAAATCTGTACTGACAGATATTGCTACTGCCGTTCAGTCTCAAAAGCCGCTCCTTTTATCCGTTGCAGCCGGCATCATGACCAGCAGCATGGACCAGTGGCTCGGCGGTAATACATCTATTGTTCGCTGCATGCCGAATACCCCAGCCCTCGTGCAAGCAGGCGCAAACGGTCTTTATGCTAATGGCAAAGTTTCCAACGAACAGAAAGAACTCGCAGAATCCATTCTTCAAGCCACAGGCATTACAATCTGGGTCGATGAAGAATCTCAGCTTGATGCCGTTACCGCTGTTTCTGGTTCCGGACCTGCCTATTACTTCCTGGTCATGGAGTCCATGATCCAGGCAGGTATAAAACTCGGCCTCTCTGAAGAGGTTGCCACCCAGCTTACCCTGCAAACCGCTCAAGGCGCAGCAAAAATGGCTCTGAGCAGCGATGTTGACCCTGCTGAACTCCGCCGCAGAGTTACCTCTCCGAATGGAACGACAGAGCAAGCGATCAAACGCTTTCTGGCTGGCGGGCTACCTGAGTTGTTTGACGACGCTTTACAAGCTTGTAATGATCGCTCCGTAGAACTGGCAGATGAGTTAGGTAAAGGCTGATACTGTCATAATGATTCAACTAAGACAGACTAGACTCTATACTGTGTCTTAGTTGAATCTGTTTCTTCATTTTTATCAGTAACCTAGGAATAGTTATGGCACAGGATCCACTCATTCTGATCATTCGTACCCTTGGTGAGATGTACGTATTTCTGATCATCATGCGTTTTGTGCTGCAGATGGCGCATGCGGATTACTACAACCCAATTTCACAAGCGATTGCTCGTCTTACGAATGTTCCCGTACTGGCAATCAGCCGAGCAGTTCCACGAATAGGTAAATTGGACTTTTCAGCATTACTTTATGCTCTGGTCGTTAAGATTGGTGTGATCACAGCGTTACTGCTGTTACTGAATTCGGGTTTCCCTAACATACTGCATCTACTGATTTATGCTGGCGCAGGTGTTCTGGATACAATACTGACAATTTACTTCTGGTCGGTTCTTGCTTCTGTAATTATCAGTTGGGTTGCGCCAGGCAGTCATCATCCTGGCCCACAATTAATCCTTCAAATTACGGAACCGGTTTTCAATCTAGCGCGCAAAGTAATCCCTCCAATCGGTGGGCTGGACCTTTCGCCAATCCTGATCTTTATTATCATCCAGATTTTGAAATCCCAGATTGCTCCACTAGTAATCTGACCTTTCGAAATGAAATTTTCAGGCTTCCTTTTCAGGTTGCCTGAAATTCTTCTAGCTCTTTCCTGCTTTCAAAAGAAACGGCTAATGCATTAAATTCCTTGCCAAAAAGTTAACTGTGGCTAAAAATGCAGGAACATATAGCCAGAACGAGCTTACCTAGGGCCTGCTAACACTAATTTATTCATCCCTGTTGAGACTATAAAAGGGTCAATCTAGGCGCGAGGAAAGATTTTAGTGGTTCTAAAAGAGTGACGAGCAACAACGAGTGACCCTTTTATAGCC
>JBMYLM010000015.1:0-53446 GCA_049596335.1 Neptuniibacter sp. | reverse complement strand
AATCAGACAGGAACGCAGCCTGATGTCCGTACACCAGATTTGACATTAACTCCAATATGTGATGAAAGAGAAGAGGCAACTTCTCGGTAGGCGCTTAGATCGCTACTTAATACTATGAGTGTATCGGCTTTAACGGATACAGTGAGGCACAACAGAACCCACCCGATAAAATAGGTGAATCTCCTTATATGATTCTGTTGTACAGCTTTCTGCTTTCTAAACACTTCTACAATCCATTGCAGTTTTAATAAATTTAGTACGAAAGTTTCAGTTGAAGAAACGTTCTCCGATCAAAGATGTTGTATGGATAAAAATCCTCGTATTCACTATCAAACAGGTTTTGAACAACCAGTTTGGTTTCAAGTGACGAGTTGTAATTAAGTTGGAATTCTTTAGCCAGAACAAAATCAGTACGTTGGAAAGTAGGTCTGTAACCGCCTTCTAACCAGTTGACTGAACTCATAAAGTACTGCCCCAGACTGGCAGAAAAACCTTGTTCTAACTCCGAGCTAAACAGCAAAGATGCTGTATGTAGAGGGCTTCTTGCTGAAGGAGGGCTTCCTGCATCATCAAGACTGTCTATACCTCGGGTGCCGCGATCCCGTTCACCCTTTACATTATTGTAACCATAGTTGAACAGGATGATGGAGGCTGGAGTTGGTCTGTAAGCCGCTTGTAATTCTGCACCGACATTTCTCCAGAAAGCAGTATTCGATGACCTACGTGATCTGTCATCCACATCACCCGTGCCCTCTTCGAATTTATCGTCAATTGCCCCTGAAATTTGTTCATTGAAAATTCGGATGTCGAGATGGCTCTTACTTTCGGGCCAGAGTTTGAATAAACCCAGCTCATAAGACGTAAGTTTTTCAGGTTTTAGATCTGGATCCGGCTGGGTAACAATATCCCAGGGGCTTTGAGTGTTATCAAAGAAAATTGCGCTGCTGTTTTTTTCCAGTAGGGAAGGTGTTCTATAAGCCTGAGTTACAGCCGTACGGACGGATAAAGAGTTTGAAATCGCATAGTTCGCGGCCACACGTGGAGAAAATCGCGTATTAGCAAGGTTACTTTTTTCAAACATACCGCCGAGGTTAAAGGTCAGTTTCGAATTGGGTTGCCATTGGGTATTGCCGAACAGCCGCCACTTATCAGCTCTTACTTTACCAAGGCCCGATAGCAAAACTTCACTTTCTGCAGATTCTGCTCTATAGCCTAAACCCCAAACGGATTTGATTTCAGAGCTATTGTCTATCGTATGTTGAAGTTCGATATCGTATAGCTCAGTCACACCGTGTTCAGTGCCTATATATTGCTCTGTACCCGCCAAAGGAATAAAGGTTGGGTCAAATTGCAGGGCGAATTCAGCCAGGGCTACATCTACGCCTAACTCGATAGCCAGCACTTCTGCAACCGGAGCCTTTTGGGCATCCAGATCCACATAGTTATGTGTGAAATTGAGTTTAATCTCATTAGTTTCATCAACTATGTGGGTCCAGCTCAGATGTTGGTAGTGAGTAAAATGCTCACGCGGAGAGAACAGGTTGTCCAGGTCATCCGCCTGACCGATATTTACCTTGCCGTCACTGACTCCTAAATTAAATGTGATGGTGTCAGTAAGTGTTGGTGTCGCTGTTCCCGTCAGGTTGATGGAGCGGTTTAAAATGCCGTCGTCGTAAAAGTGGTACCCATCATTTTCTTCGTAATTTGCTGAGAGAATATACTCAACACTGCCTATACCGCTTTGAAATGAAGCGTAATATTTCTGCGTATCCAAGGCACCCTGAGTAGTTTCCAGCGTGGACTCGCTTGATGTGAGTGGGTTTTTAGTAACGATGTTAATCGCCCCTAGAAACGCGTTTGAACCATAAGCGGGAACATTGGAACCACGAATGACTTCAATATGATCGATGTCATTAATGGTTATGCCGAGAGTTTCCCAGGCAACGGTGCTCAATAAGGGTAAATATACTGAGTGGCCATTGAGCATTACTTCCATTCGTCTGGGGTGATCATCACTCACCGCATGATAGCTAACAGCACCAATGTTGGCTGAGGAGTTATAACTCTGCATGCCCGGTACTAACTGGAATAGCTCAGTGATTTTCTGGGCACCCGAAGCTTTTATCAGTTGCTGATCAATAATACTGATGGCAACCGGTGTTTCTGTTAACTTTTGGGGTTGTCGGGTTGCGGAAACAACGGTCGGAATATCAATAAAGAGGTCTTCCTCAGTGAAATCCGGAAGCTCATTGCCGTGGGCAAAAGATGAAGTTAAAACTAATGTAACAAGACCGAATATGCAGGACTTCGGTTTCTTATATTTGTGGTATTTCAAGGCCATAATGATTCCAGATGCAATTATGTGACGACTTGCTAGTTCCAGAGCTTATATTTTTCTTCCGATGTAGATGATGATAGCCGCCATAATGATTGCCTCCAGAATGAATCCGTTGTTTTCCAGAATCCAGCTCATTAGCTACTACTGTCTATACAAAATTAGCTCAATCATAACGTTTATCAGGCTTTAAATGAATAATCCTATTCGCTTAATGCATAAGGTTAATGATGATTTAGACTCACCTATGAGGCTAATACTTTGATCATATCTTTGATGTAGATGAATGAAAAAGTAAGGGTATCTATGTATTATGCCCACCTAATCCATTCGTTATGTAGGGTAAATGTATGTGGTCAGTTCAGGGTAAACAGGTTGTTCACTCTTCAGGTTTGTCGATTGAAGTAGTGGATGGCACGTTTTCAAACCCAATGAACCTGTCTGTTCGAGGTGACAATGGATTGTCTGCTCCTCAGCTTGCTTTATTGATTCGAGAAGGGCTTGATTATGCTTCAAGTGCTCCAAAAAAAGAGAAAAATAGCTCTATTCCGCTTCCAGATAAAAGTACTAAGCCGAAAAGGCCCATTCTTAAGCTGAAAAAATAAGGCAGTTCGCTATAATCGATTTATAAACAAAGCGTTGCGCAACCTTCTTTCTTACTCATAGGGCGGCTTATATGGTAGCCAGACTTTTCTTAACAGCTTGTATCTCCTTCGCGCTGGCTGGCTGCGGGGAAGAAGAGTTGCCTGAAAATGCCAATGGTAAGGAGTTGTTTGTACACTATTGCTCCTCTTGTCATGAGAAAGATGGGGGAGGGAACTTCATCAAAGGCATTCCAGCCAATGCCGGCTCTGAGATGTCTGCTTCCGATATTATGCTTTTGATTCGTAAAGGGAAAAGGGATAAGCCTGGGATGCCAGTGTTTGACGATCTGTCCAGAAAAGATGCCCTGCTTATCTCCAGTTACGTCAAAGAGCAGTTAAGAAAGTAAGTAAAACTGCTTCTGCCACCGTGTTTCAAATAAGATTCCTGGTTGTCTCAATAGAGGTGGCTGCTATAAGCTGCTTGTATATCTCAGTAGCAGCTTTCATCTTATGTTTTCTATTTTTGAAAAGTTTGTAGAGGCCTTTCCTCCACAGGAGCCAGGCCAGCCTCCCCGTGGGCTCTTAGCCTTTTGCCGCCATTACACCAAAGGTTCTGAATGGCCGTTGCTGGTGATGAGTGTGCTGACAGCAACCATAGCGATTTTTGAAGTTGTCCTGTTTGGTTTTATGGGGCAATTGGTTGATTGGTTGGCGTCCAAGGATCGTACTACCTTCTGGGAGGAAGAATCAGGGACGTTGATGCTGATGGGGTTGGTGCCCTTGGTTGCTTTGCCTCTGTTGGGAGCACTGCACTCCTTAATCACCCACCAGACTCTATTGGGCAATTACCCAATGTCGATTCGTTGGTTGGCGCATCGTTATCTGTTGCGCCAGAGCGTGTCTTTTTACGCCAATGATTTTGCCGGGCGTATCGCAACCAAGGTAATGCAGACATCATTGTCCGTTCGTGAAGCGGTGATGAAGCTTCTTGATGTGATGATGTTTGTCACTGTTTATTTCTTTGCCATGTTGGTTCTGGTCGCGCAATCAGACTGGCGTTTAACCCTGCCGATGGCGATCTGGCTGCTGCTGTATATTCTGATTCAGTGGTACTTCGTACCTCGGCTGAAAAAAGTATCCACAGATCAGGCGGAAGCCCGCGCGATGATGACCGGTCGTATCGTGGATTCTTACTCCAATATCTCAACAGTAAAACTGTTCTCTCATACTCAGCGCGAATCTGAATATGCCCGTGAGGGGATGGATGCCTTTATGGATACGGTCTATAAACAGATGCGTCTCGGCACAGGTTTGAATATCAGTGTTCAGACAATCAATCATCTCTTGTCCTTTTCAGTGGCTGCGTTGTCTATCTGGCTATGGTTGCAGGATTCCATCTCCGTTGGCGCGATTGCAATCGCTATTGCGCTCGCGCTTCGGCTTAACGGCATGGCCCATTGGATTATGTGGGAAATCAGCGCCTTGTTTGAAAATATCGGCACAGTGGCCGATGGTATGGAAACTCTGTCACAGCCGTTGATGATTCAGGATAAGCCGAACGCCAAAGAACTTCAGGTGACTGACGGTGCGATTAAATTTGATCATGTCGGTTTTCACTATGGTGAAGATAAACGCGTTATCGAGAATCTGTCATTAATGATCAAGCCGGGTGAGAAAGTTGGTATTGTTGGCCGTTCTGGTGCGGGTAAATCCACCGTAGTGAACCTGCTGATGCGTTTTTACGATGTCGAAAGTGGCCAGCTTACGGTGGATGGACAGGATCTTCGCGATGTAAAGCAGGACTCATTACGTGCTCAGATTGGAATGGTGACTCAGGATACAGCATTGTTGCATCGGTCGGTCCGGGAAAATCTACTCTATGGCAGGCCTGATGCTACCGAAGAAGAGATGATCGAGGCGGCGAAAAAAGCCGAAGCCCATGAATTTATTCTCGGCCTGACCGACCCTAAAGGCAGAACCGGTTACGATGCTCATGTGGGTGAGCGTGGTGTGAAGCTGTCAGGCGGTCAGCGTCAGCGCATAGCTATTGCTCGTGTATTACTTAAAGATGCACCCATCCTCATTCTGGATGAAGCTACGTCCGCATTGGATTCCGAGGTAGAAGCCGCTATTCAGACAAGTTTGTACCGTTTGATGGAAGGTAAAACCGTCATAGCAATAGCACACAGGCTATCCACCATTGCCGCACTGGACCGTCTGATCGTTCTTGATGATGGTGATATCGCCGAGCAGGGCACCCATTCAGAACTACTGGAGCAAAAAGGTATTTACGCCCAGCTCTGGGCTCATCAGACTGGCGGCTTCTTAGGTGAACATTAGATGAGCATTAATTTGTAGGCTAACTACCTTCTATCCTAAAGCCTATTTTCAGCGTTACCTGAAAATGGGCAACCTCACCATTCACTATATGCCCCCGGGTCTCAACAACCTCGAACCAATCCATGTGGTCGATGCTTTTGCTGCACTCAGCAAGGGCATTCTTAATAGCATCATCACTGCTGATGGGAGAGGTCCCCACTATCTCGACTTTTTTATAGGTGCGATGATCAGACATTATGTTTCTCCTTAAACGGGTTATTAAGTAAGGCTAGACAAGGCCAGTGAATTATTCGAGAAACTATTTCAACTTCAGATTTTAAAGGATCGTGGAGGCGTATCAGGAAATTTGCCCGTTTTCTGCCGGGGAACTATGCAGTAAGATCGTGCTCTAAGACGATTGAGCTTAAATCATCCTCATTAGTGTAGTGAAGATTGGAATAATAATATGACAGTTGAAAAAACTGCGGATACTGTTGAAGTTTCAACGGTACAGGCCCGTTTTGTGGCCCTTTCGAGCGAATTAAAAAAACGAGTCGTGGCTCAGGATGAGCTGATTGAATATCTGCTCATAGCCTTGTTAACGGATGGACATGTTCTGTTAGAAGGCCCGCCGGGATTGGCAAAAACCCGAACCGTTCATGCTTTGAGTGATCTGTTGGAAGGTGAATTCCATCGCGCCCAGTTCACGCCAGACCTGTTACCCAGTGATATTACAGGTACCGAGATCTATAACACTCAAAAGAGTGAGTTTACCTTCCGGCCCGGCCCCCTGTTTTGTAATTTGCTGCTGGCCGATGAGATTAACCGTGCTCCCGCAAAAGTGCAGTCAGCTCTGCTGGAAGCGATGGCGGAACGTCAGGTAACAGTCGCAGGTAACACCTATCCCCTGGCCAAATTCTTTATGGTAATGGCGACTCAGAACCCGCTGGAGCAGGAAGGTACCTATCCTTTGCCAGAAGCTCAGTTGGACCGCTTTATGTTGCATATTCGCGTGGATTATCCGCAGCATGAGCAGGAAAAAGAGATTTTGCGACTGGTTCGGAATGAGCACACCGAAAGCCTCGCTGATAATGAGACCGCTATCGAGCATGTCTTATCTGAAGCTGAACTCTTCAGTGCCCGCGCTGAGATCATGCAGACCTACATGGCGCCGAATCTGGAAGATTATCTGATATCCCTGATCCTCTCGACCCGACAGCCAGAGATTTACGGTGATGACTTAAAAGGCAGTCTGGTATTTGGTGCCAGCCCGCGTGCGACCATTGCTTTGGATAGGGCTGTGCGTGCTAAAGCCTGGCTGTCTGGACGTGATTTTGTCACACCGGACGATATTCAGGAGATGGCACCGAGTGTATTGCGTCACCGTGTAGGCCTGAGCTATGTGGCTGAGGCTAAAGGCATGGATAAAGATCAGCTGATTGCTGAACTGATTAAGCGAGTCGCTGTACCTTAGGCGCTTTTTCCTATGTTTATTGGTGAAAGCAGCCCAAGGCCGGTTCCTGAGGCCCGTAATTTAATGACTCTGGATGAGCTGGTCAGCCTGCGATTCTGGCCGCCTGCCCGTGGCCAAAAGCGGGAGCGAATGGCGATCCGGGAAGGTCATCACCTCAGTAATGTCCGTGCCCGGGGCATGGAGTACGACGATGTGCGTGAATACCAGCCAGGTGATGATATCCGCCATCTGGACTGGAAACTGATGGCCCGTACCGGCGAAACACATACCAAACTGTTTCGTGAAGAACGGGAGCGCCCGGTCTTTGTTATTACCGATCTGCGTGCCCCTATGCATTTTGCCACGCAGGGGCATTTTAAATCGGTACTGGCATCTTATGCATCCGCGATGGTGATCTGGACCACGCTTTCCAGCGGCGACCGGATTGGCGGACAGATCCTTACTGCTCAGGAAGCCAACCTCTTCAAACCCTCAAATAACCGTCAGCAGGTAATGCAGATGATCGCTGCCCTGTCTGGGGCATTTGAACAGCCTGCCGAAGCCATAGAAGTTTCTCTGGCAGATAAACTCATTGAAGTGGAATCACTGCTCAGCAGTGGCACCATCCTTTATCTGTTCAGCGATTTTCATGATGCCGATCCTGTTCTGGAACAGCACCTGATGCGCTTGTCGCAGCGCTGTGAGCTGAAACTGGTGCTGATTTCTGATCCTCTCGAATCTCAGTTGCCCACGGGTAACCTGTATCGCTTCGCTGGCGCAGGTCGGGAACTGCTGGTGGATGCAGATCGGGGGCAGCAGATGCGTTATCGCTCTGAATTCCAGAAGCGGATCACGTTCCTCGAACAGTTACATAATATCCGTGGCGTAGAGTTTGCCCACTGGCAGAGCCATGTACACCCTCTGTTTTCGCAACAGGAGGTTCAAAATGGACTTTAGTCGTTTGCCTCTGCGGGATATGCAGGTGCCTGAAGCAATCGGCTGGTGGCCGTTAGCTCCCGGTTGGTGGTTGTTGCTTGTTTTATGCATTGCACTGTTGGGCGTTTTGTTTCTGTATCTGCGCAAAAAGCTGCGGGACCCAAGGCGAGCAGCCCTGCAGGAATTGAAGAAGATTGAGCAGCAGTTTGCCTCTCATCAGGACAAACAACAGTTGCTGATGGACTGTAATACCTTGCTGAAATGTCTGGCTTTAACCCTTTACCCACGTGCGGATGTCGCTTCTCTATCCGGGCAGCAGTGGCTGGCTTTTCTGAAAGAGAGCAATTCCAGAGTGGATGCTAAAAAACTGGAAGTGCTGGTTTATGGCCCCTATCAACCAGCCGTTGATCTAAGCAGTGATGATCTGATTCAAAGTTGCCGGGGGTGGATAAAACAGGTTCAGGGGGCATCCAATGTTTGAGTTCGCCTGGCCCTGGGTTTGGGTTTTGCTGCCTCTGCCTTTATTGGTGAGAATGTTCGCGCCTGCAGCTGCTGTGGGTAGCAGTAATGCCCTGAAAGTCCCTTTTATTGATCAGATGGAGCGGGCGGTAGGTCATCATACCGGTAAGGTGCGGGCATCACGTCAGGGTAAGTTGCTGCTGGCCCTGTTGATCTGGTCTCTGTTTGTCGCTTCCGCGGCTAAACCGCAATGGTTGGGTGATCCAATTGCACAACAACTGGAAGGGCGGGATCTGGTTCTGGCGGTAGACCTGTCAGAAAGCATGTTGGAAAAAGATTTCAGATTGAATGGCCGGTTAATTAATCGTCTGGTCGCAACCAAAGTGGTGACCGGTGATTTTATCGAACGTCGTGAGGGCGATCGCATAGGTCTGATTCTGTTTGCAGGTCAGGCCTATTATCAGGCGCCACTGACTCATGACCGCCAGACAGTAAAAACCTTTTTGGATGAGGCTCAGGCCGGTTTGGCCGGCAAATCCACCGCTATTGGTGATGCTATAGGCCTTGCGGTTAAACGCTTTAAAGAACTGGAGAGTAAACAGCGAATACTGATTCTGCTTACTGATGGCACCAACAACGCCGGTGTGCTAGACCCAATGGCAGCCGCGCAGCTGGCCAAAGACTTTGGTGTAAAAGTGTACACCATCGGCGTGGCTGGTGGCGGGCAGTTGGCAGGCCCCGGTGGTGATGTACGCTCGTTATTGAATGATTATCTGGCGGCCACTCCGCAAAGCTCTATCGATGAAAGAACGCTTAAGGCCATTGCCAATAAAACCGGTGGTCAGTATTTCAGCGCAGGTAATCTAAAAGAGTTGGCAGGAATTTACTCGGCACTGGACGAGCTGGAACCGGTTGAACAGGATTCTGAGTTCTACCGCCCGATCGAACCGCTTTTCCATTGGCCGCTGCTGCTGGGCTTGCTTCTCTGCATTGGGCTTTTAGTAATCAACCATCGCATGTTTGGAAGGGAGGGCTGATCGATGTTTGCTAATTTTCACTTCCTTCAGCCGCTTTGGTTGCTGCTGTTACCTCTTTTAACGGCATTGGTTTTGTTAACAAAAGGCTCCAGCCTGAATCGCTCCCACTGGTCGCGAATATGTGATCCGGAGCTGTTACCGTTTCTGGAGCAGCAGGGAACGGCCAAGAAGAGTATTGGTTTACCCGTTATAGCCCTGATCGCTTCAGTTTTACTGGTGATTGCAGCGGCGCAACCGGTCTGGAAACAACTACCGCAGCCGGTATTTCAGAAAAATGATGCGGTGGTCATCGCGCTGGATCTTTCCGCTTCCATGAATGCGACCGACCTTAAACCCAGCCGCCTGCAACGAGCACGTTTCAAAATTAAAGATCTCCTGGCTCGCATTCCCGATGCTCAGGTAGCGTTGATTGTATATGCAGCGGATGCGTTTACCGTTACCCCTCTCACCGAAGATAACGATACCGTTCTGGATCAATTGCCGGTTATGACCCCGGAAATTATGCCGGTTCAGGGCAGTCGGGCTGATAAAGCACTGCTGAAGGCTGATCAATTACTGGCTCAGGCTGGCATAGCAAAAGGCAATATCGTACTGGTCAGTGATGAGGTTTTACCAGCGCAAATCGCCGCTACCGCATCGCGGTTAAGGCTGGATGGCCGACAGATTTCAATTCTGGCGGTAGGGACCGAGCAGGGCGCACCGATTCCGCAAAACGGCGGGCTGATAACCGATCGTCAGGGCAATGTGGTTATTGCTAAAACCCGTCTTAGCGATATGAGGGAGTCAGCTGGTTTAGGTGGCGGATCAGCGGTGATGATTACCCTGGATGATACCGATGTAGCTTCTTTGGTGAATGGCTTCCAGCGCAGTGATGAGTTACCCGCAGAATCAACCCAGCAACTGAACCGTTGGGTTGCAGAGGGGCCCTGGCTGGTATTGCTGGCACTGCCGCTGCTGTTACCGCTGTTCCGCAAGGGGATTCTGAATCTGATTCTGCCGGTTTGTATAGGTTTGGGTTTTGCCTATCCAACGGGTCTTTATGCTGAGTCTGCGAACGAGCAGGAAGAAGCTATTTCACTGGCGCTGAGCTGGCGCAATCTCTGGAAAACTGAGGATCAACAGGCCTATCAGCTTTATCAGCAGGGTGAAGCCGACAAAGCTGCTGAACAATTTCACGATCCACGCTGGAAACAGCTTTCCCACTATCAGAATGGTGAGTATGAGAAAGCGCTGTCTGCAATGGCTCAGCCAGAGACCCCGGCCGACTGGTATAACCGTGGCAACACGCTGGCGCGACTGGGTGAACTGAATCAGGCGATTGAAGCTTATGATCAAGCACTGAAGCTGCAACCGCAGTTTGACGACGCAACTCACAACCGCAATCTGCTGGAAGAGATGCTGAAGCGACAGCAGAAACAGTCCGACGAACAGGGGCAGCAGTCAGATGAGCATAAGGGCGGTCAGTCCCGGGACCCTTCTCAGGGCGACGAGGTTCGTGATCCTTCACCGCAAAGTGCCCAAGGCAGTAATTCACCGGATCAGGATTCCTCTGGCGAAGGTGCGGAGGCTGGTTCCTCGCAGAGTGGCATGGCCGAGAACAGTGGTTTTGATGAGCAGTCTGAAGCGGCAGAACAGAGAGCTCGCAGTAATATGTCCGGCAATCAATCAGCTTCAGGTGATGAGGTTGAAGAGTTTGATGACGAGAAGAAAAACTCAGAACGTGACAGAGCCGAGATGCAACAACAGCTAAAAGATAATCTGGATCAGCAGCTCTCAGAACAGAATCAGGATAAAAGCTCACAGGCAGATTCAAAAGCTGATGGCTCTGCTGATCAAGGGCAGAAATCAGAGCAACAACAGGCCCAGGCTGATACACAAACTAATCAACCGATTGATGAGCAAAGTGCGGCCAGAGCGCAGTTGTTAAACCGTATTGAAGATGACCCAGCGGGTTTATGGCGGCGTAAATTTATCTATCAGTATCGCCAGCAGGCAGACGGGCAGGTGGAGGATAAACAGTGGTAAAGTTGGTCAGAACTTTCTCCGTATTGGTAATGCTGATACTCAGCACACAGGCCTATGCAGCCATTACCACTCAGGTGGATAGAAAAACCATGCAGCAAGGGGAAACCTTCCTGTTGGTCCTGAATATTACCGATATGGACGCCAGCTCCATAGATCTGGCTCCCTTGGAAGAGAACTTCGAGGTACTTGGGCGCAACCATCGCTCCAATACCTCTATCATTAACGGAGACTTTAAACGCTCCACCAAGTTGCTAATCACGCTGGCACCTAAAAAATCTGGCACGTTGGTGATTCCAGAACTGACGATTGAAAGCGAGAAAAGCGAAGCAATCACGGTGGAGGTCTCTCCAACCAAAATGGCCTCCGCAGTAGATGGCGGCGTAGAACTGCTGTCCAGTATTTCCGATAAAACTCCCTTGGTGCAGCAGCCTCTGATCTATCAGGTCAACATTGTATTGGGGCAACGCATTTTTAACGCTGAGTTTGTAGAACCGAAAATCAAACAGGGTAACGCCCTGATCCAGCCTTTAGGTGAACAGCGCCAGTACCGCCAACAACTGCAAGGCCGGGATATTCTGGTAGTGGAGCAAAGCTGGGTAATCACACCCCAGCAAAGCGGTGTGCTGGAGATAGAAAGCGCCAAGCTCAGTGCCGCCATCCCCAAACAGGAAACCCGTTTTCCCGGTTCCAGTAACCGCGCCATGCAGCGCATCTTTTTAAGTGCAGAAAACTATAAACTGGATATAGAACCCATCCCTACCGCGTTCAGTGGCTCAAGTTGGATTACTGCCAGTGAGCTGACTCTTAAGGATGAAATGAGCAGCGATGAATGGAAAGTCGGTGAACCGATTACCCGGACTATTATTCTGGATGCAACCGGAACCACACAGGAACAGATCGCAGAACTGCAGCTACCGGATGTTCAGGGCCTGAAACAATACCCCACAAAACCTATGTTTGAGCAGGAGTTTCAGGATGGCAGTGTTCAACTGCAGATGAAACTGGAAGTAACGGTCATTCCAAACCTCGCAGGCGAGATAACTCTTCCGGAAATACGCCTGCCCTGGTGGAATACCGAAGCCAATCAGCAGGAAATAGCAGTACTGCCAGAACAAACCTATACGGTGGCTCCGGGAGCGGTTTCCTCTACCCAACCAAATAATGCAACAACCAATGATGAATCCACTACCCCGTTGGTTACCCAGCCTCAGGCAGCTACTCAGAACCCATTGCAGTCTGGAAATGAAGTCGTGCAGGTTCAGGCTGAACCTACCTTATGGGATAAAGCTTCCTGGCTGATGATTGCTGTTGCGCTGCTTCTGGGGGTAGGCCTGGGTAGTGTGGTCACCCTGTTTTTTGCCCGTAAAAAACAGACGGCTGCAACCCATCAGGAAATACCTCGACAGGTTAAATCCTTCTCGCTATCCGGCCTGAAAAAAGCCTGCCAGCAGAATGATGCTAAAGCCGCCCGAGAAGAACTTACAGCCTGGGCGGAGTTTACTTTTCCAGAGAGTAAACAGCTCAACTCGGTGTTAGATAAGGTATCGCCTGATCTTAGGGAAGCGATTACAGAGCTGAATCGGTGTTGTTTTGCTCAAGGTTCTAAAGACTGGGATGGTGGAGAGTTGTATCGGCTGGTGGCTGGGTTTAAGGCTGAGCATCAGGCAGGTAAAGACGAAAGGTTGGTTGGGTTGGTGCCGGGGTAGGGTAGAGCTGGTTACCCACAACCGGACGGATCATAATTTTCTTTGGGAAAATTACGCCCCCTGCGGGGCTGCGGCTAGCGCCTTGTCTCAAATTGCTTATGTGGGCGCAATTTGTCGAACAGGCACGCCCGTGAAGGCAAGGGATTTTGAATCAATCTTAACCTTCTGTATGTAAAGGGATTTTGTTGGATTTTCTGTGAAGTGTATTCTTGTATAAATGCTCTTTCTAGGATTTAAATTGAGCTTCTTGCGGTTACTTGAGACCAAGATCCGCACAGGCTTAATTCGACCAAGAGTCATCAGTTTGGATTAAAGGCTCCAGCTCTGTCATTACAGCCTTAGTTATCAACTGATCCTGCAGAGTCAGATTTGGTCTTGATGAGAGTCGTTGTAGAGCGTTTAGCCATTCGCCGGTTTCGATTATTGATTCGCCGTAAGGAGTGAAGTAATAGTCGAGATATTCATCACATTCGACGATCATGTACTCTCTTTCATCTGCAAAGTATGCCTTTGGATTTTCTACAGACAGCAAAACCGATTTCACCGTATCAAAGTTTGATTCAGTAAGATCAACTTGGGTAGCAGCTTTAAGTGCGAGATAGCGCCAGAACTTCTCTGAGAGATTATTTGCGCTTATACCCGACGGACTTAGAGATAAATCACTAGGGGCTTCTTTGAACGATTGGTGGGCGATAAGCAGTGCTTCTTTGCTAATTGCTATGCAATCCTCAAATTGATTTCTGCAGTATGCATGGTCGTAAGATTTACGAAGTAGATTTAAATTAATTAACAAGTAACGTTCGTCGTTCTCTCTTTTGACCTTATCTACCAGACTTTCTAATCTTTTTTGCAGCAAAGAAAAGCCGTCACCGGATAGGTGGGTCATGAGGGCTGAGAACAGATAGTAGTTGCGTTGAATGTGTAATATGTCGGAGCTTCTTGCGTATTCCAGGCTTTTAAAAAACTGTTCTTTAGATTCATGGTATCCATTTAGACTCAATGCATATCTAATGTGGAGAAGCTTGAGTTTCAGGTGAAGGCCGTCAACACTGCTATGGCGAGAGTATTTATTATTATCAATTTCTTCACAGATTAGTTTTGCTGCTTGGACCTCGACGTCAGTCAGGCCGTGAGCTGGGTATGCTGAAAGGTCTGTACGTTGGTGGCTGCTAGATTGACTCTCTTTATATTCATATTCAGGTTTTAATCCGTTTATCTCGTGAAGTTTTGCATAATCTACTAGGTAGCAGTAGTTGTTAAACGGTGTGATAAGTGTGAACAACCAGTCAATACACCCGTTTCTTATTTGCTGTCTGGCTTCTGGCTGTTTGTATTTGTCTATTCTTGAATCGTGATCTTCAGGCCAATACAGAAATGCCGGAAAGATTAAGTCCCTTTCATTTGTTTTCGCTTTATGGAATTTGTTGAATGCATCTTCTTGCATCTCTTCAGCCCAGCGTTCGTGAGATGAGAGAGGTTCAGCATTTTCTCTTTCTAGTGAGTATTGAATTTGTTCTCGACTGGCTTCTGATTGCAGGCGATGCATGTTTAATACTTGCAGCATCCAAGCTTCTGAACATTTTGTATCACTTGATGTGATTTCTTTGGCTAATTCATTAGCTTGGTCATGCAGGCCTAAGTTATATAACGCCCAAGCTTTTTCCGTTAGCTGTTTAGTATCGAGTTTTGAGTTACGGCCTTCTTCTTCAATTCTCTCAAGTAGTTTCACAGCACGCAGCGCGTAAGGTGATGAGGTGGGGTAATAGTTGTTTGATATAGATCGTGATAACTCATCCTCTAACGTTGCGGACTGTAAATTAAAGTCAGACTCCAATAAGTGCTGCAAGGAATCCATACGTTCAAGCCAGTATCCATAGGCTCTGAATTTTACTTCCAACTTTGATCTTTCTTGAGCGAGCAGATTATTGAGATCTCGTTTTGATATTTCACCTGCAACTATCTTTTCTACTTCTTCCTGGCTTCCGATTATGACATCAAGTGCAAGAACATTTTTGATGAGGTTGTCGCACTCTGAAGAGCGTTTGAAAGTGATTCCCTTTGATGATTCTAAATGTCCTTTGAAAATGCCTGTTTTAGCGTATTTCGTAAGTAAGCTTCTTTGCTCATCATTACCAATCAAGCGTTGGAGGGTGTCTAACACACCGTTCGTTTTGCGTTTATTAGCCATTACTTAATCCTTTTGAAGTGTTGGCCCAGAGTACCTCTGGGCCTTTGCTTTGCTATGAGTCCTTTCGACTTGATTGGTATGTGGGGTGCTCTGGGTTTAGCTGCCTGGAACGATTGTCAGCACTGTGTTTATAAGCCTGATTGTTAGGGTTATATGCGTTCGAACGTTGATCATTCGCAGACTGCTTACTTGATTTCTTACTCATGCTTAATCCTCCTTTATTTGATAAGCATGAGGAGTATGTAAGTGCACTCAGTGCATAAAAGTGTTTTTGTGAAATTATTTTATCGGTTCAGGGTTTAGTCGATTTACAGCTAAATAATCGGTTAGCAGTTTCTCTTCCAATGCAGATTTGTTGTTCACTATGTTGGTCCATGGGTCACATGGTTTACGACGGAATTTGCTTAGCTCGGCAAAGCAAATTTTGCCACTTTCAAATGCACGGATATGTTTAACGTGAGCATAGGCTCCACGTAGTTGGAAATCACGTTCATCAGCGAGTTGTAAGATAGCTCTTAGATGTGTTCTAGCTTTTTGATAATCCCAGCACAGTACCTCAGTAAAGTGGTACGTGTCGAAATCTATACCATCACGTTCATGTGAGACTCTGAAGGCTAAGGCGATTGGGAAATAGGTGGTGTGGGCTTCAAATACTGCCAGGTCAACGTTAACAGGGATAATGAGGTGAAGGAATCTGAAGCGAGTATCAGACTCTATGAGCTGAATCGTGTTAAGTTGTTCCTGAATGTCCTCAATGGGAGAACCATAAGTTCCTATATCATTGGATACATATGTGTCATCACCTTCCAGCCATTTTCTGTCTACATTGAAGGTTTGTGAAACTTCGTCGATCAAAGAGGTCGTTATTAACTGCTTTGCATTTGTAATGGATGAGAAGCTACTAGGGGTAAGATCGTGATGAGGAAATATTCTACAGATCTGAGTTCGACTAATTCCGTGAGCTTTACAGATCCTGATAATACGTCGGACAAGGCGGCTTTCAGGTTGAAGAAAGTCTAACCACAATTGAGCTAGAGATGTTATCCAGCGAAGTATCCCTGTTAACTGTGTCAATTCCATTTAGACTCTCCTCCTTGTAACTATATTTAAATAAATGAGTGTAATGTTAAATCACCAATGCTTGTTGCGTTGACCCATCTATCGTTTTTCGCTTCTTTAAGCATTTGTGCATCCCTTTCAGAATGAACACAAAATAACGTTTGGTAATTACTTTCTTGGTCAGATGTAAGCTTTGAAAAAAGTAGCTTCTTATTTTCATCAGCTATTCGATTGAAAAATATTGAATCAAATATGATGAGCCAGTTTGTAGTTGGATCAGAGTGTTGAATTAGCTTTATGGCAATATCAACAATTGCCATTTGTTGTTCTGTAAAGCCAAGTGACGAGTGATCAAGGTAGAAATCTCGACCATCTGGAACCAGAACATCAACTCGTTGTACAAGGCTGCTAATGATGGAAAAGTTGTAGGCCTGAACGCAATAAAAGCTGTCCCTGCCGCAACTATGGATGATGTGGTTACCAGATTCCCCTTGCTATTGGATTGGGATGATATCCGAATTGACTTAATTATAAGGAATCAGAGTCTGATAAATTTAAGTAAACGCTGCGTATCTAATTCCTCAAGTTCCTAAGGGATAACTAGATATGGATATAGTGGCGAGCCATTCGTGCTATCTAATCTGTTGTGCTTGGTTTTTATTTACGGAGTTCACGTAACCAATTATTCCAGATATTTGGTCGTAATTATCAGAGAGATGGTAGTCACGGATAAATTCATCCAGCTTCCCATCTATAACTGCGATTGATAGGTTGGATAGCTTGATATTAAAGGCTGTGATCTTGCTGGCAGGACCTTCCTGTTTTTCCGCATTTAAGGGAAGGTTTGAGCGCTCTGCTGCATTTAATATGTCTTTGTAAGCTTTTTTTGCCGCGTTTTCATCAACAGTAGATATGATTATGTCATCGACATAAACGCTTACCGATACATCTTTCCGTTTGTGCAATGTATGTAAAACTCTACCTAAGCAACTCTTGTACAGGCATATAGAGGCTAGAATGGGGGACTGAACGTAACCAAATGGAATTACGTAGTTCGGAGTTTGGCTTGATGGATATCTGACAGTAGATTCGATAGCTATTTCTCTAGCTTGTTCATAGCTATAAAGACCCTTAAGTACACGCGTGACCCGGCTTCTATTAATCGAATTAAAAAAGTTCTTCAGGTCGAAGTGGATGAAATAATTATTATGAGTATGGGATTTTAAAGCTTGTACATGCCCACCTGATTTTAGATGGAAGTAGTAATCCGGTGGAGTCCAGCGAGATTCCAAGTCTTCTTTAATCGTTTTACCTCTTCGCTTAGTTGCTTTGGTAGGTACGAAGACCCAGGATCCGGGTTTGATTTGAAACTTATGTTTCCATTTCGCTTCATTTTGCATACTGATGCGTCCATGCGTAGTTAAAAGCCACGCCCAAGAGCGCATGAATTGCTGTTACCAAAGCTATGTTTGCCGTAACAAACTTAACTACAGATGTAGCAAATTCAACTCGCTCTCGAGCTAGGCTGTAATTGAATTTCTTCATATTACATCCTCGTCTCAAGTCCTGGCTCACCTAGCGCTATAGCGCGCATGACTTCAAAACTAACAGGATGCAACTTATGGACGACATTGAGACCAATAGAGTTGCAAAAAGAATCACAAAGTGACACAGACGAAATAGGCTACAGACAGTCTCCTACCGCCAGGAAACAGCAGATTAACATCTCTTATTAAACATTAGCAATGTGCTACAAAGGACAGGGATTTGGTACAAGCATTCAATATCATAAGCTTAGCTTGTAAAAAGCTTCAAACCTTTCTGAAAGAGTTTTGATGAAAATTCAAACTTTTAATAGAAAACAGTGCGCACTTAATCCGCACCGGAAATTTACCAGTTATGGACCGGGGGCGAAATTTAGGCACAAAAAAAGCGGCCATCTTTCGATTCCGCTTCTTCTCTAGAGCCCTTATATTACAAGGGTTTTCTCTTGTTCCTCAAAGGGTTGAGGAGGATGGTACCAGCGGCCGGACTCGAACCGGCACGCCCGTGAAGGCAAGGGATTTTGAATCCCTCATGTCTACCAATTTCATCACGCTGGCACTAAGTGAGGGGCGTATTATAGAAAGATGTACGCTGTCGTCAATCTGTCATGCGGAAAAACTGAAAAAAAGTCTGCTTTTCGGTACAATGCGCGCCCTTTGTTTTAATTCTCGATAAGTTGAAGAAAGACCGTAATGCAGGTTAAAGATTTTCATTTTGATCTTCCGGAAGAGCTGATTGCCAGTTTTCCGCTGGAGAAGCGCAGTGCCAGTCGTTTGTTGTCTGTGGATGGCAGCAGCGGTGAGCTGACTCATGGTGTATTTACCGATGTGCTGGAGATGATTCAGCCGGGTGATCTGATGATCTTTAATGACACCCGTGTGATTCCGGCGCGTTTGTTTGGTCAGAAAGAGTCTGGCGGTAAGGTTGAGGTGCTGGTGGAGCGTGTGCTGGATGATAAGCGAGCGCTTACCCATGTGCGTTCCAGTCGTTCGCCTAAGCCGGGTACCAGGCTGGTTCTGGAAGGTGGTATTGAAGCCGAGATGGTGGCGCGCCACGAGAATCTGTTTGAGCTGCGGTTTGATATTGAGACAAATTTGGTTGAGGCGCTGGAGCAGTTTGGTCATATGCCTCTGCCGCCGTATATGAAGCGTGAAGATCAGTTATCCGATCGTGAACGTTATCAAACGGTTTACAACAAAAAGCCCGGTGCCGTTGCAGCGCCTACGGCAGGTCTGCACTTTGATGATGAATTGCTGGCCAAACTGGATGAGAAAGGGGTTAAACGTGCTTTTGTAACCCTGCATGTGGGTGCAGGGACTTTTCAGCCGGTTAAGGTTGAGAATATTGATGAGCACGTGATGCACTCGGAATATATCGAGGTGAGTGAAGAGGTTTGCGAACTGGTTAAACAGACTCGTGCTCAGGGTAACCGAGTGATTGCTGTGGGTACTACCAGTGTGCGTAGCCTGGAGAGTGCCAGCCAGAAGGGGGAGATTGAGCCTTTCTTTGGTGACAGCGATATCTTTATCTTCCCCGGTTATGAGTTTAAATCCGTGGATGCGATGATTACTAACTTTCATCTGCCGGAATCCACGTTGTTAATGCTGGTGAGTGCTTTCTCCGGCTTTGATCATATGAAAAATGCATATAAAGAAGCGGTTGAGCAGAAATACCGTTTCTTCAGCTATGGCGACGCCATGTTTTTAACCCGCCAGAACGAACTGCAGGATTAGAGGTAAGAATGAGCAGAGAATGTTTTATGCAGTTTGAGAAGATTGCGACCGATGGTAATGCACGTCGTGCCCGTCTGAAATTCCCGCGTGGAACGGTAGAGACGCCTGCATTTATGCCTGTAGGTACTTACGGCACAGTCAAAGGCATGACGCCGCGTGATATTGAGGCGACCGGTGCGCAGATTATTCTGGGTAATACCTTCCATCTGATGTTACGCCCGGGTACTGAGATCGTGCAGCAGCATGGTGATCTGCATGACTTTATGCAGTGGAAAGGCCCAATCCTGACGGACTCTGGCGGTTTTCAGGTATTCAGCCTGGGTAAGATGCGTAAGATCACCGAGGACGGTGTAACCTTCCAGTCACCCGTTAATGGTGACAAGGTCTTTATGGGGCCGGAAGAATCGATGCAGGTTCAGCGTGAGCTGGGTTCTGACATAGTGATGATCTTTGATGAGTGTACTCCATACCCGGCGACTGAGGTGGAAGCGGCGGATTCTATGCGCTTATCCATGCGTTGGGCGAAGCGTTCTAAAGATGCTCACGGTGATAATCCATCGGCTTTGTTTGGTATCGTTCAGGGCGGTATGTACCCGCATCTGCGTGATGAATCCATGAAGGGCCTGGAAGAGATCGGTTTTGACGGTTATGCCATTGGTGGCCTTTCTGTAGGCGAGCCGAAGGAAGAGATGGTTAAGGTACTGGATCATCTCGCGCATAAGATGCCGGAAGATAAACCCCGTTACCTGATGGGGGTGGGCAAGCCGGAAGATATCGTGGAAGCGGTGCGCCGTGGTGTGGATATGTTCGATTGTGTGATGCCAACCCGTAACGCCCGTAATGGTTTCCTGTTCACCTCTGAGGGTGTGGTAAAAATCCGCAATGCGGCAAATAAAACCGATACTCGTCCATTAGATGAAACATGTGACTGTTACACTTGCCAGAACTTTAGCCGTTCATATCTGCACCATCTGGATAAGTGCAAAGAGATTCTGGGGGCGCAGCTGAATACCATCCATAACCTGCACTACTATCAGGTACTTATGGCTGGATTGCGTGAAGCAATTGAACAGGGTAAATTGGACGACTTTGTGGACGAATTTTATCGCAAGCGGGGGCTTGAAACGCCGCCACTTGACTCCATATAGCTCTAAACAGTTTTGATAACGACAAGAATTTTTATTTCAGGAGTAGCTAAATGAGCTTCTTTATCTCTCCAGCGTATGCTGAAGGCGCTGCAGCTTCACCAGATGCAGGCATGTTTAACCTTTTGTTCCTAGTTGGTTTCGGTCTGATCTTCTATTTCTTCATGTGGCGTCCGCAGTCTAAGCGTGCGAAAGAGCACAAAGAGCTGATCGGTGGTCTGACTAAAGGTGACGAAGTGATCACTGCAGGTGGCATCCTGGGTAAGGTTGTTAACCTGAACGATGACTACGTTGTTCTGGAAGTAAGCGAAGGTACTGAACTGACGTTCCAGAAAACTCACGTTTCTGCCGCTCTGCCAAAAGGCACTATCAAGAGCATCTAAGCTAATCCTATAAAGCGCTGCATTTTTTGCGGCGCTTTTGTTTCTATCAGGGAATCAGGGCGCCATGCTCAATCGTTACCCCCTCTGGAAAAATCTCCTTATTCTATTCGTGCTGGTATTGGGTGGCATTTACGCCGCACCTAACCTTTATCCAGATGACTACGCTATTCAGCTGACCGGTAGCCGTGACGTGTTCGAGGTTGATCAGCCACTGATCGATCGTGTAACGGCATCGCTTGAGCGTGAAGGTATCCCAACCAAAGCGGTTGAGCTGGATAAAAAAGCCGGTTTGATCCGCTTCCCGGATGGTGAAGCCCAGTTAAAAGCCAAAGACATCGTATCCCGTGTTGTCGGTGATGATTATGTTGTGGCTTTGAACCTGGCACCGACCACTCCCGGCTGGCTGACTTCGATTGGCGCTGGCCCAATGAAGCTGGGTCTGGACCTGCGTGGTGGTGTGCACTTCCTGCTGGAAGTTGATCTGCCAAAAGCGGTAGCTCAGAAGCTGGAAAACTACGCATCTGAAATCAAAGGCCGCCTGCGTGAAGAGAAGCTGCGTTACCGTAAGCTGGATATCGAAGAGAGCGGCGCGCTGGCGATTAAATTCCCTAAAGTAGAAGCCCGTGATCAGTCGGTTGACCTGCTGAGAAAAGAGTATCAGGAGTTCCTGATTACTGCAGATGACCGTGAAGATGGTTTCTACACCATGGTTACGCTGACCGAACAGGCAACGCGTGACATCGAAACTTATGCGATCAAACAGAACCTGACGACCCTCCGTAATCGTGTGAACGAGCTGGGTGTGGCAGAGCCTCTGGTTCAGCGTCAGGGCCGTAACCGTATCGTAGTTCAGCTGCCGGGTATTCAGGATACGGCTGCTGCAAAACGTATTATCGGTAAAACGGCAACGCTTGAATTCCGTATGGAAGCTAAGTCTTCCGCAAGCTCTGCTCGTACAGAAGTATACGAATTCCGTAGCGAACCGGGCCGTAAAGCCACTCTGGAAAAAGATATCATCATCAAGGGTGATAACGTTTCCAACGCTCAGGCATCGTTTGATGAGAATGGTCAGCCTCAGGTAAACATCAACCTTGATTCCAAAGGTGGTGAACTGATGGCGCGTACCACTAAGGATGCTGTGGGCCGTCGTATGGCGGTTATCTTTGTTGAAGATAAAGAGCGTACTGTCTACAAAACTGTGGATGGCGAGCAGGTAGCGGAGAAAGTTCGTTATCAGGAGAAAGGCATTATCTCCCTGGCAACGGTTCAGGCCGTTCTGGGTAGTCAGTTCCGTATCACCGGTCTCGACGGTGCTGGTGAATCTTCTGAACTGGCTCTGTTGCTGCGTGCCGGTGCACTGGCAGCGCCAATCTACTTTGTGGAAGAACGTACCGTTGGACCTAGCCTGGGTGCACAGAACATCGAAACCGGTGTGACTTCAGTACAGATCGGTTTTGCTCTGGTGCTGATCTTTATGCTGGTTTACTACCGTACCTTTGGTCTTCTGGCGAACGTAGCTCTGACTCTGAACCTGATGCTGCTGGTGGCGGTGATGTCGATGCTGTCGGCTACGCTAACACTGCCGGGTATCGCAGGTATCGTATTGACCGTGGGTATGGCGGTGGACGCCAACGTGCTGATCTTCTCGCGTATTAAGGAAGAGTTGCAAAACGGTTTGCCCGCACAGTCGGCCATCAATGCTGGTTTTAAAGGTGCGACAACAACTATCTTTGATGCCAATATCACAACATTGCTAGCGGCGGTCATCCTGTTCGCAATGGGCACAGGCCCTGTGAAAGGTTTCGCTGTGACACTGTCCGTGGGTATTCTGACATCTATGTTCACTGCAATTCTGGTGACGCGTGCGCTGGTCAACCTGACCTATGGCGGCCGTCAGATCAAGAAACTATCAATTTAAGGAGGCTATGATGAATTTTCAAAATGTAATCAACTTCATGGGCTTCCGTAAAATTGCAGCGGTTTGCTCTATTGTTCTGCTGGTAGTGTCTATCGGTTCTCTGGCGGTAAATGGTCTTAAGTTTGGCCTCGATTTTACCGGTGGTAGTCTGGTTGAGATCGGTTATGAACAGCCTGCTGACCTGAATAAAATCCGTGATCAGCTGAAAGGTGCGGGTTATGACGATGCAGTGGTTCAGACCTTTGGTTCGCCAACGGATATTCTGATCCGTCTGGGTCAGGACCATGACCCTAAACTGGGTGATAAAGTTCTTTCTGCCCTGCAAGGTGGCGAGGATCAGGAGCTGGGCCTGCGCCGTAACGAGTTCGTAGGTGCTCAGGTGGGTGAAGAGCTGCGTGAACAAGGTGGCATGGGTATGCTACTGGCACTGTTCATGATCATGGTTTACGTTGCCTTCCGCTTCCAGATTAAGTTCTCTGTGGGTGCGGTAGCTGCATTGGGACATGACGTTCTGATCGTTTTGGGCTTCTTCTCTCTGTTCCAACTGGACTTCGACCTGACCGTACTGGCTGCGATTCTGGCGGTTATCGGTTACTCGTTGAACGATACCATCGTTGTGTCTGACCGTATCCGTGAGAACTTCCGCAAAATGCGTAAGGGCACGCCAATCGAAATCATGAACAGCTCGCTGACTCAGACACTGGGTCGTACCTTAGTGACTTCCTTGACCACATTGCTGGTACTGGTTGCGCTGGCGGTATTTGGTGGAGAGATGATTCATGGATTTGCGATTGCGTTGCTGGTGGGTGTATTGGTAGGTACTTACTCATCCATCTATGTAGCGGCGAACGTATTGATTGCCATGGGCATCTGTAAAGAAGATCTGATGCCACCGGAAGAGAAAGAGGAAGAGGTGGACGATCGTCCATAATCAACTTCCAGAAAAAGCCGGCAGATGCCGGTTTTTTTGTGCCTGTTGATTGTTTCCCTTCCGTAGTATGCTGCACTTATACAACAGCTTTTTGAAGCTGAGCTTCTTTTGAGACGACTATGAGCAACGACTGGACTAAGAACGATCCTGATGCAGCAGCGGAAGCTGCCAAATACGAAAACCCTGTACCAAGCCGTGAATACATTCTGCAGTTTATGCAGGAGTGGGGCCGCCCTGTGGGCCATGCCCAGATTTGCGAAGAGATGGGTGTCTGGGAAGTTGAAAGTCGTGATGCTCTGTTGTTCCGCTTAAGAGCTATGTGTCGTGACGGCCAGTTGATGAGCAACCGCCGTGATGAATACGCTCTTATGGATAAGATGTCTTTTATCAAAGGCCGGGTCATTGGTCACCGTGATGGTTTTGGTTTTGTAAAACCGGATGAAGGCGGTGACGATCTGAAGTTGAGCCCGCGTCAGATGCGTCAGGTTTTCGATGGCGATAAGGTTCTCGTTCAGGAGATCAATGTCGATTTTAAAGGTCGTCGCGAAGGCAAAATCATCGAGGTGACCGAGCGTAATACCAAGAAACTGGTAGGGCGTTTCAGCGGTAAGGATGGTTTCGGCTATTTGCGCCCGGAAAATCAGCGCATCACTCAGGAGATTATTGTTGTTCCTGATCCGGAAAGCCCGCTGAAGTATAAAGACGGTCAACTAGTAGTTGTTGAGCTGATGAATCAGCCTGGTAAAAAGCAGCTACCACAGGCAAAAGTGACAGAAGTGCTGGGCGATCATATGGCGCCGGGCATGGAGATCACTGTAGCGATTCATAACTACGATATTCCCCATGAATGGCCGGATGAGGTTCGCCAGGAAGTCGGTGAGCTGGCTGCTGAAGTAGAAGAAAGTGCTAAGGCTAATCGTGTCGATCTGCGGGATTTGCCGCTGGTCACCATTGATGGTGAAGATGCCAAAGACTTTGATGATGCGGTTTATGCTGAAAAGAAAAAGTCCGGTGGCTGGCGACTGTGGGTCGCGATTGCGGATGTTTCCTGGTACGTACAGCCGGATTCACAGCTGGATATAGAAGCATTTAAACGTTCTAACTCTACTTACTTCCCTGAGTTTGTAGTGCCGATGCTACCGGAATTACTTTCGAACGGTCTGTGCTCTCTGAATCCGAATGTAGACCGCCTTGCGATGGTCTGTGAGATGACCGTGAGCGATACAGGCAGTCTATCGGGTTATAAGTTTTATGAGGCCGTGATCCGCTCCCATGCCCGTCTGACCTACACCAAAGTGGGCAAGATGCTGATGCAGCCTGAGGAAAATGAATCCCGGGCGCTGCGTGCTGAATATGCTGAAGTGGTTCCACATCTGGAAGATCTCTACAGTCTTTACTTTGCTTTGCGTAAAGCGCGAGAGATTCGTGGTGCAATCGATTTTGAAACTACTGAAACCCGAATGGTGTTCGGTGAAGATCGTAAGATTGAAGAGATTATTCCGGTTCACCGGAACGATGCTCATAAGCTTATTGAAGAATGTATGTTGTGCGCCAACGTGGCAACGGCACGCTTCCTGAAAAAGCTGAATATTCCGGCGATCTATCGTGTCCATGAAGGCCCGAAAGAGCAGAAGCTGGAAAACCTGCGTTCCTATCTGGGAGAGCTGGGTTTGCATCTGGGCGGCGCTGAGTCCCCAGAGCCGAAGCACTATCTGGAGTTGTCAGAAAGAATTGAAGAGCGTCCGGATCGTCATCTGATCCAGACCATGATGTTGCGTTCCATGCAGCAGGCGGTATACAGCCCGGACAATCAGGGGCATTTTGGTCTGGCCTATCCTGCATACACGCATTTCACGTCGCCTATCCGTCGTTATCCCGACCTGTTGGTGCATCGCCTGATTCGTGCTGCGATCCATTCTGAGAAGAAAGATAATGCCGTAGAGCGTCCTGAAGGCTTTGAGGCAAATCCTGCGTTCAACTGGAAATACAGTATGGAGCAGCTGTTACAGTTAGGTGAGCACTGCTCCATGACTGAACGCCGTTCTGATGAAGCCACCCGTGATGTGACGGCCTGGTTGAAGTGCGAGTACATGCAAGAACATGTGGGCGAAGACTTTGAAGGCGTGATTGCCGCTGTAACCAACTTTGGGGTGTTTGTAGAGCTGGATAATCTCTTTGTTGAAGGTCTGATTCACATTACCGCTCTGCCAAGTGATTACTACGTTTACGACCAGGCAAAACAAAGGCTGGTCGGGGAGCGCACCCGTAAGAATTTCCGCTTGGGCGATCGTCTTAAGGTAAAAGTCGTCCGGGTTGATCTGGATGAGCGTAAGATCGACTTTGAGTTGGTTGAGCATCAGAAACAGGTTCGCAAAAAGAAAACCACCCGAGAGCTGCTTGCTGAAGGAAAGCTGGGTGGCGATGGTTCTTCCGGTGGTCGGAATTCCATGGGAAGTCGAACTGAGTGGGACCATAAACCTGCCCGGAAGAAGGAGAAGGTAAACCCGCGCAAAGGTTCTCAGCGTGAAGCCCTGATGCGTTCTGCCAAGAAAAAGGACGTGGCGAAACCCAGCGGACCAAAGAAAAAGATTGTTGAGACGAAGTCACCGGCTTCTAAACATCAGCTCTCGGCTGCTGAACAGGAATTAATGGAATTCAGCGGTGGCGGTAAAGGTAAAAGTAATAAATCGAAAAAGCGTAAGGTTACCGCAAAGCCGAAGTTGAAGGGCAAGCAAAAAGGCCTGAAGGTAAAAAAACCTAAACGCTAACCGGAGGTTGCATGGGTTTTTCATGCCCATGCAGCATTGCCTTTGCTATAATCCGCCCATCTCAGGCCAGATATGAAACGCTCTCCATGAAAGAGATTATCCTACTCAATCTTTCCGGTGAAGATAAACCGGGAGTGACCTCAGCCATTACATCGATTCTTGCTGAATACCAGATCAATATCCTTGATATTGGTCAGGCAGTTATCCATGACACCCTGTCCCTGGGTATCCTGATCGAAGTGCCTAAAGAAGCTGAATCCTCTCCTTTGTTGCGCGATATTTTGTTTAAAGCCCATGAGCTGAATATGAACATTCGCTTCCAGCCGGTTGAAGAGGGCAACTATGAACACTGGGTGGATGGTCAGGGCAAATCCCGTCATATCATTACCCTGCTATCGCGTAAGCTGAGCTCCGAACACATCTCTGCGGTTACCCGTATTGCAGCGGATCATGGTTTGAACATTGATAATATCAACCGTTTATCTGGGCGTATCAGCCTGGATGAGGTTCAGGAGAAAACTAAGGCTTGTGTTGAGTTTTCCGTTCGTGGGGCACCTGCTGATACAGCAGCACTACGCGCTGAATTTTTGAAGGCAGCCAGTGATCTGGATGTGGATATCGCCTTCCAGAAGGATGATATCTTCCGCCGAAACCGCCGCTTAGTGGTGTTTGATATGGATTCCACTCTGATCGAAGCAGAAGTAATCGATGAGCTGGCTAAAGAAGCAGGCGTTGGCGAGCAGGTAGCTGAAATTACCGAAGCTGCAATGCGCGGTGAGATCGACTTCAACGAAAGCTTCCGTCGCCGTATGGCTTTGCTTAAGGGTATGGATACATCGGTTCTGGATGCCATTGCAGAACGTATCCCGATGACAGAGGGTGCAGAAGAACTGGTCTCCAACCTTAAGGCGTTGGGTTTTAAGACCGCTATCCTTTCGGGTGGTTTTAACTATTTTGCATCCCGCTTGCAGCAGAAACTGGGCTTTGATTATGTCTATGCCAATGAGCTGGATATCGATAGCGATGGCAAGGTAACCGGTGAGGTAAAAGGCACCATCGTTAACGGTGAACGTAAAGCCGAGCTGCTGCGTGAAATCGCTGAGAAAGAAGGCATTCGCCTGGAGCAGACTATTGCGGTGGGTGATGGTGCCAATGATCTGCCCATGCTTTCTATTGCCGGTTTAGGTATCGCTTTCCGCGCTAAGCCGTTGGTTCGTCAAAGCGCTAAGCAGGCGATCTCTACACTGGGCCTGGATGGTATTTTGTACCTGATTGGCTTCAGAGACCGCGATACTCTGATTTAAAGATCAGCGACTTCTTTACTGACTATTCGGCAAAGAAGTCGTAGTCCATCTGGTGTCGGGGTTGTTGTAAGTAATAACCTTGCACATAACTCACACCCGCTTTCCAAAGATTCACCATCGTTTTGCTGTCCTCTACCAGAGGAGCGATTGTGATTTTATCCATCTCTGACAGGCTTTTTACCAGTGTGAAGAATTGATTGTCCTGATTCTTATCTTTCCCAAGCTCCTGAACAAATAAGCCATCCAGTTTGATATAGTCCGCATCCACTTTCTTGAGTACTTCCTTATCGTATGGCGCAGTACCAAAATGTTTAATGCAGATCTTACAGTTCAGATCATGGATCATTTTGGCAAACAGGCGAGCTTTTTTGGGAACCATAGCGATATCGCTGTTGCTTAGCTGAAAGACCAACTGTTCGGGTTCGATCTTCTGATCCTTCAAGGTATCAGTAAGCCAGGTTAAGAGTTCACTATTCTCAATGCAGTGAGCAGAGAGATTAATGATCAGGTTACTTTTTGGGGTGTTCCCTGGTGCTTCTTTCAATGCAGATATGCAGTTTTCAATGACCCAGCGATCGACTTTTATCGCTGTGTCGGGATCGCTCATGGCATTACGAAAGTCGTTTGGTGAAATCTCAGTCTCTTCTTCCCCTAGCAATCGCAGTAGTACTTCATAATGCGCAATGGGTTGCTCAACGGTGAGATTCACGACGGGTTGGAATAAAAGCTTGAGGTTTCCAGAATCCACCGCCTTGCTGACTTGTTTCATTTCATTGTCATCTAGCTCATATGAGCTGGTAGCAGAGAACATCGTCACAGCATTATGTTCATCCTTCTGTGCCTCGAAAGCAGCTGATTCCGCATTGGTAAGCAAATCAGAAGGAGGTGGTGAGTTATCGTTGATCAGGGCAATGCCGATAGAGCAGTTACTGTGTAAGGTGTCCTCACCTACTGCAATCTCTTGTTGGTTGATTTGCTGGCATATCTTTTCTGCAAACCTTTGGGCTTTTTCCGGGCTGGAATCAAGAAAAATAACTACGAAGGCATTGTTTTCCGATTGCGCCAGTATGTGTGGGTGCTTAACAGTTTTATTTAAGGTTGTACCTATTTCACGGATGTAGCGATCCCTGTGTTCAGGTATGACTGTACTATTAAGTTTTTCGTAATTATCTAAGACAATGTAAAGCAGGCTGCAGTCATTACCACCGGATAATGAGCGCTGGATGATCAATTCTAACTGGCGAAGCAGATAGTCTTTATTGAGTAAACCTGAAATCAGGTTCAGATCTTCATTAAGGGCCTTATCAATAAGGTGGTCATCAACGGTAAGCGAAACGCGTATGGATTTCTCACCGTTGAAAACTGTAGTAGCCAGATCAAGGTGAGCATGAAATTCCGATTGGTCTGTTCTCAAACCGGTTACATCTATAGCACTTTCACCAGCATTATATTGATTGAGTTCAGTTAATCGGCTTTGGATTATGTCTCGATCCTTCTCTACAAAGCGTTCAGTAATATCTCTATTAAGCACCTGACTTTCTTTGAACTCGCCAAACAAATCGAGAAAGCTTTCATTGGCGTAGGTTATCTTGTTGTTAGTACAGCAGGCTATGGCATTTTTAGAGTTTTCAATTAACTGGAAATTAAGTTTTTCAGATTTGGCAAGCGCAGCCCTGGTTTTGCGAAGTTGGCGCCTTTTTTCAAGATTAACCAGTTCTTTTCTAACCTGGTGAAGTAGAAGTTCTTTCTCGTCTAATGGCACGATTGCCGTAATTTGATTTTGCAGGGCTTGTAACTGTTTATGGCTATCAGCTTCCATTAGCAGTTGGATAACCGGTAAATCTTTGCTGAGACGTTTTATATGCCCAAGAGCATCAACTGCTTTGAATTTTCCCTCCTTGGGTGAGCAGATAACCATATCCCAAGAGCGTTCAGACAAAGATGTAAGGAATTGTTTCTCCGATTTGATCTGTCTGCCCCTTGGTGAAATACGAGGTGTTCTCAGCAAAGCCAATAGCGGAGCGATCTCTTCTGCGCTTAAACCGATGAAGAGTAAATGAACATTTTTTCTCGAAAGTTGCTGGCTGCTGCTAGTGACAGGTTTCAACCTTGTGTTTTCGATCTGTTCTGATTGCGACATTAAGTGTTGCTCTGCTTCTAGTGCTCAATAACGGCTAAAACATGGGCGAATAAGATATGACGCCAGTCTATCTACTTTAATTTTAGCTGTCAGTTCTTTCTCCGTCCTGATAATGATCAGTATCAGTTCATATTATGAACGTTAGGGGATTCAATCAGAGTCAAAGAGCTTTTTTCAAATGAGGAGAATGGTGGCAATAGCGGGACTCGAACCTGCGACCCTCGCATTATGAATGCGATGCTCTAACCAACTGAGCTATATTGCCACGTAACTGACTCTTGAGATAAGACCGCTTGGCAATTAAAGGGTGCTGATAGTGATCTAGATTAAAGTAGAGTCAGGAAGAAGTGGCTGGGGTAGGAGGATTCGAACCTCCGCATGACGAGATCAAAACCCGTTGCCTTACCGCTTGGCGATACCCCAGCATTATCTAAAGCATGGTGGCAATAGCGGGACTCGAACCTGCGACCCTCGCATTATGAATGCGATGCTCTAACCAACTGAGCTATATTGCCTTGCTTTAGAGGCGCGAATTATTCTCTTTTTGGGTTTGTCTGTCAATAGATTAAAGGTGAAAAAAGGCCGAAAAATGGCATAAAAAAACCGGCCATGAAAGACCGGTTATTTTATGAACAAATTGGAGCTTAAACGTTGAAGCGGAAGTGCACTACATCGCCATCCTTAACAATGTAATCTTTGCCTTCCAGTCTCCAACGGCCCGCATCTTTAGCACCGTTTTCACCGTTGTGCTCAACAAAGTCATCGTAGCTGACTACTTCGGCACGGATGAAGCCTTTTTCGAAGTCAGTATGGATCACGCCAGCCGCTTGAGGAGCGGTTGCGCCAACTTTAACAGTCCATGCGCGTACTTCTTTAACACCCGCAGTGAAATAAGTATGCAGGCCTAATAGGTCGTAACCCGCTCGAATTACGCGGTCCAAACCTGGTTCTTCCATGCCGAGATCTGCCAGGAACTCCAGACGCTCTTCATCGTCAAGTTCGGCGATCTCTGCTTCTAGCTTATTGCAGACCACAACCACACCTGCGTTTTCTGATTCAGCCAGCTCACGTACCTGATCCAGATGAGGGTTGTCTTCAAAGCCATCTTCATCGACATTGGCAATGTACATGGTTGGTTTCACTGTCAGAAGATGGAAGGCTTTAACAACCTTCATCTCATCATCATCCAGGTTCATGCCACGAACAGGCTTACCTTCTTCCAGATGAGGAATGATGCGTTCCAGCATCGCTTTCTGAGCTACGGCTTCTTTGTCACCGCCTTTAGCCAGCTTCTGAATGCGCTGAAGTTGCTTCTCTGCAGAGTCCAGATCGGCCAGAGCCAGTTCAAGATTGATGGTTTCGATATCTGCCAGAGGTTCGATTTTGTTGGCAACGTGGATTACGTTGTCATCTTCAAAGCAGCGCACAACATGAGCAATCGCATCGGTTTCACGGATGTTTGCTAGGAATTTATTACCCAGGCCTTCGCCTTTAGATGCGCCTGCTACCAATCCGGCAATATCAACAAATTCCATTGCGGTTGGTACAACGCGTTCTGGAGTTACAATATCTGCCAGTTTATCCAGACGAGGATCAGGCATAGCCACCGTGCCCGCGTTTGGCTCGATGGTGCAGAAAGGGAAGTTTTCCGCAGCGATACCGTTTTTAGTAAGTGCGTTAAACAGGGTGGACTTGCCGACGTTTGGTAGACCAACAATACCGCATTTAAAACCCATGATAGCTTCCTGTAGTAACTCTATGCTGAAAAACTATGTAACTGGTTCATTGCTTTACCCCAGTCACCAGAAATGGCCAGTTCAAGATAGCGCTCGGCTTCATCTATTGCTGCCATTGTGGCCTCACGCTCTTTGGCTGGGGCCTTATTTAATACAAAACCGCTTACCTGGCTGCTATGGCCGGGATGACCTATGCCTAGACGTAAACGGTAGAAATTCTTGTTGTTGCCCAGTTTGCTGATGATGTCTCGCAAACCGTTGTGTCCACCATGTCCGCCACCCAGCTTGAATTTAGCAATGCCGGGAGGTAGGTCCAGCTCATCATGAGCAACCAGGATCTCTTGAGGTGGAATCTTGTAAAAGTTTGCCAGTGCTGCAACGGACTGGCCGCTCAGATTCATAAAGGTTGTAGGCACCAGCAGATGAATGATCTGCCCGTCGATCTGAACTTTGGAGTAGAGCCCGTGATATTTCTTCTCAGGCTTTAGGGGAGAGAGATGTCGAGCAGCGAGCTGCTCGACAAACTCAGCACCGGCATTGTGACGAGTTTGGGCGTATTTAGTACCTGGGTTTCCCAGGCCAACAATAAGCTGAATCTTGTCTTTCATGTCGGTGCACTTAGTGATTAATCGTGCCGATTAATTACTTGCTGCCGCGAGGAGCGTAAACGTAACCGATACCCTGATCGTGGTCACCGCCACGGCGCAGAGCAACAATCTCAACACCTTCTGGCAGAGTGATGTCAGACAGGTGAAGAACCTGGTCAGAAGCGCAAGCAGCCAGATCAACTGTCAGGCTTTCTGGCAGATCAGTTGGCAGACACATAACTTCAACAGTGTTTTTCTCAGCAGCGAATTTGCAAGCCGCTTTAGACGCTGGAGATTTTTCGAAGTTAGCAAATACAACAGGAACAGTGATTTTGATCTTGTTGGATTTAGTTACGCGCTGGAAGTCTGCGTGCAGAACAACAGGCTTAGCTGGGTGACGCTGCAGATCTTTAATGATTACCTGCTCTTCTTTACCGTCCAGAGACAGAGTCAAAAGAGAAGAGAAGAATGCATCATCTTCGATCATTTTTACCAGTTCGTTGTTAGCGATAGAGATAGAAGTAGGCTTCTTACGCTTATCACCACCAAAAACGATACCTGGAACCAGGCCTTCACGACGCAGGCGGCGGCTCGCACCTTTCCCTTCGTCGTTACGTGCTACAGCGTTAACTACAAAGTTAGACATTTTTCATACCTTTTAAATAAATAATCTGCAAAACCTTGCGACCAGGTTTTGCAGATATTAAACCCTTGCGGGTATTAACCTTGCTGGTTATCAGCAAGATGCGTTATCAGTGGATGTTCTTAACGGAACATCGCGCTGATGGATTCTTCATTACATACGCGACGAACGGCCTCTGCCAGCATTGGTGCCAGAGTCAGTTGGCGTATTTTGGAGCAAGCCTGAGCTGCTTCAGTGAGTGGGATGGTGTCAGTAACAACAAGTTCATCCAACTCGGAATTCGTAACATTGGTAATCGCTGGGCCAGACAGTACTGCGTGTGTAGCGTAAGCGATTACACGTTTAGCGCCTTGAGCTTTCAGTGCTTTGGCTGCTTTACATAATGTACCTGCAGTGTCACACATGTCATCGACCAGGACACAGGTACGGCCTTCAATGTCACCGATGATGTTCATTACATCGGATTCGTTCGCGCGTTCACGACGCTTGTCGATAATTGCCAGATCACAATCCAGAATCTTCGCTACAGCACGGGCACGCACTACACCGCCTACATCCGGAGATACGATTAGCATATCTTCGTATTCCTGATCGGCAATATCATCCAGCAGAACCGGAGAGCCATATACGTTATCTACAGGAACACTGAAGAAACCCTGAATCTGGTCGGCGTGCAGATCTACAGTCAGAACACGGTCGATACCAATTGCATCCATCATGTCTGCAACAACCTTTGCAGTGATCGCAACACGTGCTGAACGTGGACGACGATCCTGACGAGCGTAGCCAAAGTAAGGAACTACCGCTGTGATACGAGAAGCAGATGCGCGACGCAGGGCGTCAGCAAGAACAATCAGCTCCATCAGGTTGTCATTGGTTGGTGCGCAAGTTGGCTGAATAATGAAAACGTCTTTACCACGTACGTTCTCCTGGATTTCAACGCTGACTTCGCCATCGCTAAAACGACCAACATTTGCTTTACCCATTGGGATATCCAGGCGTTCAACTACGCGTTTCGCCAGATCTGGGTTAGCATTGCCGGTGAAGACCATCATCTTGGACACGGCGTGCACCTTTTCAGTTGTAAGTTGTTCGGAATCTGTAGATTGGGAACCGTTCATAGGTTTTTGGCTGGGGTAGGAGGATTCGAACCTCCGCATACTGGAATCAGAATCCAGTGCCTTACCGCTTGGCGATACCCCAACATTTCCTCTTGGAGGACGGGCCTCCCGTTGAAAGAGGCGCAGATTATCCCGGATTGATTTTGCAAAGTCAAACCAGAAATCATGGATATAAAGTGATTGTTAGAGGGCGATCCAGGTGTGCAGAACCAGGGTGATTTTAAGCCCGTTTCTGACCAGACGAATCTTACGGGGTAAGGCAGGTTCCAGACTGTTGTAACGCAGGTACTGAATGGTCCAACCGTTCTGTTGCAAAGTTTTTAGTCGATTCTGTTCCAGGGTGTGTTGGAACTCACTATCTGGAGCAGGAATGCCTCTTATCCACCAATAGATATCACTGATTGGAATGTCCCAGCCCAGTTGCTGATAGAGAATGTATTCTGGATCAGGACCTGAAAACTCGCCTTCGCCGGAAATATCTACAGTAACCTGATTGGGGCTACCCTGAATGGAAGCACCTCCCTGACCCAGGGGGCCGTGAATATCAATCAGGTATGATTGCTGCTGTTGCAGCCATTTCAGGCTGGCGGAGTTACTGTTATCCGGAGTAATAATGCCTATCTTACCGCTGATATCCCAACTTTGAAGTTTCCGGACTTGCTCAAGATGTTCATCCCAACTGGAACTTGCTGGTGCCGTTGTTTGAGTATCTACAGAACTGCATGCTGCTAGTAATACACAGCTTAACGCGATGAAAAGCTTCTTAAACATAATCAGTTCTGTTTGATAGCCTGTTCAGCTTCCAGGAGGAATGGGTTCTCTGGATTAGTGCTTTTGCTTTTGTCCAGCAGTTCCAATGCTTTGTCTTTCTGACCGTTGGCCCAGTATGTCTGGATCAGGTGGCTTGATACTTCCGGGTCGGCAAACATTGCGTGCGCTTTTTCAAGATAGGTGACGGCTTCCTTATACCGACCCAGTTTAAAGAGAGCCCAGCCCATTGAATCCAGAATGGCAGGGTCTTCAGGTTCTTTATTTAGGGCTGCCTTAATAAGTTCGTAAGCTTCTTCATAACGTTCTGTATGTAACAGAAGAGTGTAACCCAATGCATTTTTGACCATGGCATTATCGGGTTCCATTTCAAGGATACGTTTGAAATCTTCTTCTGCTTTTGAAAAATCACTGTCTTCTAACAGCATTGCTCTGGAATACAGAAGAGTTGTGTTGTCCTTATGAATGGTTAAAGCATCTTCAAGAACGGTTAAGGCTTCCTCTTCATAGTTGTGCAGGTTTAACCATTCAGTCTCAAGAGCGAAAATTCTTGGGGCAAGACTGGGTATGGAAGAACGAGCATCTTTAAGTAACTGCTGAACCTTACTTTTCTCTTCCGGGCTGTTTAATAAACCGGTTGCTCTGGAGAGTGATTGCAGGATGTTGCTACCGTTGCGTACCTGGCTGTAGTGACTGATTGCGTTCTGTGTATTACCTCTGGACTGGTCTATGTGTCCCAGATAGTAGTGGGGGGAGCTGTCTTCAGGTTTCATTGATAGCAAACCATTGAGGATTTTTTCGGCGCTGTCGATTTGCTCATGTTCCAGCATCAATAATGCCAGATAATAGGCCAGCTGATGATCCTGAGGGTTATTGTTAATCAGGGCTTCCGCTTGCTCGGTTGCGGATTCCGGTTTGTCAGATTGGAACAGTAACTGAGAATAAAGTAGGTGAAGTTGGCGATCATCGGGTTTGTGTTCGAAAGCCGATTGAACCAGAGACGTTGCTTCTTTAACTCTGTTCATATCACGTAACAGTTCCGCTTTTCGGACAATCGCTTCGCTGTTTTTGGGATTCAGCAGCAGTGAACTGTCAAACGCTCTTAAAGCGTTTTCCTTCTCTCCCAGTGTTTGATAGAGAAGTGCGAGTGTGAGTTCTAAGTCAGCATTGGGTTTATTGCTTTCAGCATGCGCGTCGAGCATTTGAATTAATGAACGCACAACCTGACTGGAAATATTGCTGCTTTGAGTGCGAATCAAGGCCAGGGTTCTGGCATCGTTATAACCCAGAGCTTTTTCAATTAAGGGTAGCGCTTCAGCGTGCTTGTTCTGATGCAGAAGAATACTGGCTTCGATCTGGTAAGGTTCCGGGTTTTCTTCATCTACCGATCGCCATACAGCGGCGGCTGTTCTGATTTTTTCGGCATCTCTTAAGTACTGAGCGATGCGCGTGGCACGTTCGGCTACGGCTGGATCCTGGGTTTTCTCAGCCTGAGTAAGGTAGTTTTGGAAAGCGATCGGGAATTGCCGGCGTTGCCCTGCAATCTCGGCCAGAAGCAGGTCATACAAAGATTCCTGATTGAATTCACCGGGTAAGTATGTGACGGGTTCAACCGGTACTTCGGCAGTTTTGCTGGTATTACTCGTGCACCCCTGCAGTATAAAAAGGGAGCAACTGATGAGTAGAAGAATTTTTTTCATGAAAACCTGCAATTCGCTTCTGACATCCCTGCTGTTTCGGTCACTATAGATGAATAAACTATATCTTGTCAGCAGATATAGGTAGTTTAACTTTATATATGGCAACCAAATCCGGAATTAAGTTCCAGGATTTGACCTGAGTTTTTTAACCTTTGAGGCAAAGCGTTGTATCATAGCGCGCTTATTTGGTTGCGGGCTTCTCAGGCTCTGAATGTTTGGCGGTAGTAATGGCTTTATTGGCACTTGGCATAAATCATAAAACAGCTCCGGTTGATGTCCGGGAGAAGGTGGCGTTTGCCCCTGAGTCCATGGCTGAAGCGATGAATGCAGCTAAAGTCTCTGCTGACCTGAAAGAGATTGCTATTCTATCGACCTGTAACCGCACAGAAGTTTATTGTTCTTCAGCCATTGAAGGCTCCCGGGCTTTGTTAGAGTGGTTGGGTGAATACCATGGCCTTGACCCGGAACAACTGCAAGATTGCTCCTATGCATTCTGGGATGAAGATGCTGCCCGACACATGATGCGTGTGGCCAGTGGTCTGGATTCTCTGGTGTTAGGTGAGCCGCAGATTCTGGGACAATTAAAATCGGCCTACAGTGTTTCTCAGGAAAATGGCTACGTAGGTGCCGAACTTGGGCGTCTTTTCCAGCAAACTTTCTCTGTTGCAAAACAAGTAAGAACAGATACTGCGATTGGTGAAAACCCGGTTTCTGTCGCTTATGCCGCCGTCAGTCTGGCCCAGCATATTTTTGCAGATATGAGTACAAGCAAGGCTTTGCTGATCGGTGCGGGTGAAACCATCGAGCTGGTTGCGCGGCATCTGTCCCAGGCTGGGGTTAAAGAAATTACCGTAGCAAACCGTACTCTCAACAGAGCGTTAACGCTGGCAGAAGAGTTTTCAGGTAAGGCCATTCTGTTAGGTGATATTCCTGAAGCGCTTACGGATGCGGATATTGTGATTGCCTCAACCGCGAGTCAGTTACCTATTCTGGGTAAAGGTGCTGTTGAATCAGCCCTGAAGAAACGTAAACATCGTCCGATCTTTATGGTGGATATCGCTGTTCCGCGAGATATTGAAACCCAGGTTGGCGAGCTGGATGATGTTTACCTTTATACGGTAGACGACCTCAAAGAGGTTATTGAAGAAAACCAGCGTAGCCGTGAGACGGCCGCTCGTCAGGCGGAAGAGATTATCGAGAATGGGGCGCATGACTTTATGCGTCAGTTACGTTCTCTCGATGCGGTCAATGTTTTGACTATGTTCCGTGGTCAGGCGGAAACACTGCGAGATCAGGAACTCGAAAAAGCCCTTAAACAGCTGGAGAATGGCAAGCCGGCCGATGAAGTTCTGGCTATGTTAGCCCGGGGCTTGACCAATAAAATGCTCCATCACCCGACCATTCAAATGCGCAAAGCAAGTGCTGATGGTCGTGGCGATATGCTTGAACTGGTTCAGGAACTGTATCAGTTGGGCGAATTTACAAAGAATGAGAGAAAATGAAAGAGTCGATTTTAAGTAAGCTGGAAAAGCTCAGTGATCGTTATGAAGAGCTTGCATCTTTACTTTCGGATGCTGAAGTTATCTCTGATCAGGAAAAGTTCAGAGACTACTCGATGGAGTATTCAGAGATTGAGCCAGTAGTTCAGTCTTTTGCTGCTTACCAGCAAGCGCAGGAGGACCTGGAAGAAGCCGAAATGATGATGGCTGACAGTGATCCTGATATGCGTGAAATGGCTAAGGAAGAGTACCCGTCTGTAAAAGCCCGTATTGAAGAGCTTGAGTCAGAGCTGCAGATTCTACTGTTACCTAAAGATCCCAATGATTCTCGCAACGTGTTTCTTGAGGTACGTGCAGGTACAGGTGGTGACGAAGCCGCCATCTTTGCAGGCGATCTGTTCCGTATGTATTCCCGTTATGCTGAAACACAGGGTTGGCGTGTAGAGGTTGTCAGTGCCAACGAAGGTGAGCATGGTGGCTATAAAGAGATTATCTCCCGTATTGTAGGTACTGACGTTTATTCACAACTGAAGTTTGAGTCCGGTGCTCACCGGGTTCAGCGTGTCCCTGAGACCGAGTCGCAGGGACGTATCCATACTTCTGCTTGTACTGTTGCGATTATGGCGGAAATGGATGAGTCAGCAGAGATCGAAATCAATAAAGCGGATCTGCGAGTGGATACTTTCCGAGCGTCGGGTGCGGGTGGGCAGCACGTAAACAAAACCGATTCCGCAATCCGTCTCACCCATATTCCAACTGGTGTGGTGGTGGAGTGTCAGGAAGAGCGTTCGCAGCATAAAAACCGTGCTAAGGCGATGTCGCTTCTTGCATCCCGGTTACAGGCAGCTGAGCAGGAACGTCAGGCTGCTGAGATGGCGAGTACACGTAAGAGCCTGGTTGGTAGTGGTGACCGTTCTGAGCGTATTCGTACCTATAACTACCCACAAGGTCGCGTGACGGATCATCGTATCAATCTGACCTTATATAAGCTGCAAGAGATTGTGGGCGGTGAATTGCAACATGTTGTTGAGCCGCTTTTGAATGAGTACCAGGCTGAACAGCTGGGTGCTCTATCCGAAGAAGGTTAAAACCTAAAAGGGCCTTAACTGGCCCTTTTTAATACCTGTTATTTGTTATGCAGATCCGAGACGCACTAAAACTCAGTAAAAAACTTGAAGAGGTCAGTGAATCGCCGCAGCTCGATCTTGAGCTGATGTTGTGCCATCTGCTGGAGCGACCTTCCAGCTATTTATATACCTGGCCTGAAAAGCAGTTAGAACAGGATCAGTTAGACGCTCTGGCAGACATGCTGGAGCGGAGGGTTCAGGGGGAGCCTGTCGCGCATATTATTGGTCACCGGGGATTCTGGAGTTTTGATCTTGAGGTTTCCCCTCACACGCTGATTCCTCGTCCAGATACTGAAGTGCTGGTGGAGAAAGCGTTGGAGCTGTGTACGGATAAAGTCGCCCGGGTAGCAGATCTGGGGACGGGAACAGGTGCTATCGCTCTGGCTCTGGCAGCAGAGCAACCCGGTTGGGAAGTTGTTGCCTCAGATTATATTCCGCAGGCTGTTGAACTGGCGCAGCGAAATTGTGCTCGGCTGAAACTCAGTAATCTGGATGTTCTGAAGGGAAGTTGGTTTGAGCCACATTCAGGCGAATATGACCTCATCGTCAGTAACCCGCCATATATCGATCCGGATGATCAGCATCTGCAGCAGGGCGATGTTCGGTTTGAGCCGTTAAGCGCGCTTGTGGCTGATAACAAAGGTATGGCGGATATTGAATTGATTGCGGATCAAGCGCGCGGCTATCTTAAGCGCGGAGGCTGGCTGTTGTTTGAACATGGCTATGATCAAGGTGAACAATGCCGAGGCTTATTGCAGCATCTGGGTTATAAAGAAGTAGATACCTGTTGCGACTATGGGCAGAATGAACGAGTGACTTTTGGCCGCTGGTGTTCTGATCAGTAAGTGCCCTGACAAGTGAAGGAGAATTGGATGCTGACTGATGAGCAGTTGCTACGCTATAGCCGGCAAATCATGTTGCCTGATGTGGAAATCAATGGTCAGGAAACCTGGTTGAACTCCAGTGTGCTGGTTCTGGGCCTCGGCGGTTTAGGCAGTCCGGTGGCAATGTATCTTGCAGCCGCCGGCGTAGGTGAATTGGTGTTGGTTGATGATGACGAGGTGGAGCTTTCGAACCTGCAACGCCAAATTGCTCACCATACCAAGCGTATTGGGCAGCCTAAGGTTGATTCCGCCAGAAATACGGTAGCCGCTTTAAATCCTGACGTTAAGGTCAGAACCATCTACTCTCGTTTAAATGAGAGTGAATTAACCAGCCTGGTTTCTACAGTGGATCTGGTGGTTGATTGTACTGATAACTTCACCACGCGCTTTGCCATCAATCGGGCTTGCTTCGCTCATAAGAAGCCCTTGGTTTCCGGAGCAGCGATCCGTATGGAAGGTCAGGTTGCTGTTTATGATCCTGTAAATCCAGAATCGCCTTGTTATCAGTGCCTGTATAAAGAAGGTGAAGACGAAAATCTTACGTGCTCTGAATCTGGGGTTCTGTCTCCGGTCGTTGGGATTGTTGGTTCTATTCAGGCTTTGGAAGCTCTAAAAGTATTGGCTTCAGTTGGCAATACTCTGGCCGGAAGGCTGATGCTTTTGGATGCCAAAACCATGGAATGGAGGACCCTTAAGTTGCGTAAAGACCCAAAGTGTAAAGTCTGCTCTTCGTCTCAAACGGCAGAAAGTAATGACTGAATCAGCATCTGTGATTCAGTTGCTCGAACAAGTGCGCACGATTGCTTTGGTCGGCGCCAGTCATAAACCGCATAGAGCAAGTTACCGGGTGATGAAGTATTTGCTGGATTGCGGCTATGAAGTCATCCCTGTGAATCCAAGGTTGGTTGGAAACGCCCTGTTCGGGCAAAAGGTTTATGCTCAGCTTGCTGATATAGAATGCACGATTGATCTGGTGGATATCTTCAGAAACAGTCAGGCGGCGGGTGATGTGGTGGATGAAGCTATCGCTGTTGGAGCGAAATCAGTTTGGATGCAGTTGGGCGTAATCAATCATGAAGCCAGACAGCGGGCTGAAGCTGCGGGGTTGAGTGTTGTTATGGATCGTTGCCCAAAAATAGATATTCCTGCATTGGGGATTCAAACCCCTGCGCCATTAGCTTAAAAACATCTGCCTTATCTTAAGGTCAGCAACGCATTTCTCTGCGTAGGCAATGATCTCTTCTTTGTAGTCTTTCTCATTCAGGTTTTCAGGCAGTGCTGCACCCGAGCTGAAAATAAAGTTGATCAAAGCAAGGTCTTCTGTGGAAAGTGCACTGTGAATTGTCTTTTCATCGATATGGGCTCCGGATTGTAGCAACAGTGAAATGTGTAACATCAGCTCTGATTGTTCGCAGTAGTTGAAACAATCTGCAAGTAGCTTTTGAGAATCGTACCCTTTACCGAAATGCAGTAGGTGTGTCAGTAGAGGAAGGCTTTTGTCCTGTTGCAGTGACAGGGTGTATAAGTCGGTTTCCTGGTCGGCTGAAGCACCATGTTCCAGAACCAATCTCAAGGCTTTCGGTGATTGCTTAAGAATGCAGGCTTCAACTAATGATGGCGTTGAATCAGATACCGGTTTATTGATCTCACCTTCCGGAAGTTTCTTCAGGAGGTCGCCAAGCTTATCCAGGTTGTCTGTCTCAATCGCTTTGTAGGCTTTCGCTAAACGGTCGCTTCTGAATAAATTCAGCATCTATTTGTCCTAATTTAAAACTCTACTGACACTACGGTGTCAGTAGGCTCAGTTTAACATCCTTGTTGTCATATTTATGAATTTGAACAAGGAGAACAATAATGACAACTACCGTAGTGGAAATGGTGACCTATCAATTAAAACCTGAAACAAGCGAGGCTGAGTTTGCGGCTACTCACGAGCCGGTTAACGCATGGTTGAAGAAGCAGGATGGTTTTCTTTATCGTTCAGTTAGTGCGGATCATAATGGTGTGTTGCATGATCTGGCTTATTGGCAAAATATGGAAACTGCTAAGACAGCGGGTGATGCATTTATGGAGTCGGTTGAAGGGCAGGCGTTGTGCGGCCTTATTAATATGGATAGCTGTATTATGCGTCACATGGCAGTACAGACAGAGGCGATGATTTGTGAAGAGGCTTAGTTAAGTATGAGAAAAGCGGAGCGTCTCTTTCAGTTGCTTACTCTACTGCGAGGGCGGAGGACTGTTTTAACCGCCAGCGCAATAGCTGAGGTGTTGGAAGTATCTGAACGAACGGTTTATCGTGATATTCAGGCGCTTTCGCTTTCTGGTGTTCCTATAGAAGGTGAGGTGGGAGTAGGTTATCGGTTACGCCCAGAATTTAATTTGCCTCCTCTTATGTTTGATGAGGAAGAGTTAGAAGCATTGATTCTGGGGGTGCGTTTAGTGCAGGGTTGTAGTGATCAGCATCTGGGGCGGTCGGCTTCCCGTGTGTTGGAGAAAGTAAAAGCTGTTCTTCCGTCAAAACTCTTTGAGAAATATATTGATGGCCCTGAGTGGTTTGTTGTTCCAGGGTTGCATCGGGAATGGACAACGCAGTTTAGTGATCAGATTCGTCTGGCGATCAAAAATAACTGTGTTTTGTCGATCAGTTATCAACGAGAAGATAAACAGAGCTCCACTCGCGAAGTATGGCCCCTGGGCTTGGTGTATTGGGGTGCTGTCTGGACTTTAGTGGCCTGGTGCGAGCTGCGTGGCGACTTTCGGATGTTCAGGTTAGACCGTATTAAAGCCTTGGAGCTGTTGTCACGGCGTTTCGAAACAACTAAACAGATCAACCTGCAATCGTATCTTAAGAGAGTTGAATGCAGGGATTCTTAAATAACGCCCAGAACTCTCATGATGTATATCCCGCCACTCAGGGTGAGAACAGAACCTAAGGTTGTCATTAGAATGATGTTGGCTGCCAGCTCCGAATTGCCGCCCATCGCTTTAGCCATAACAAAACTGGCTGCTGCTGTAGGGCATCCGAATAGGATCATTAGTAGAGTTAGTTCTTGACCGTGGAAGCCATATAGCCAGGCCGCTGCCGTTAAAGTTAATGGCATAATCACCAGTTTTATAACTGTGGCCCATGTGGCTGGGGCAGATGTGTTGCGTAAGCTTGCGAGATTGAGTGTTGCTCCAATGGCGAGCAACGCCAAAGGCAGTGTTAGGTTGGCAAAATATCTTCCGGTTTTCTGAACTAATTCCGGCAGCTGAATGTTTAAGTAGGAGAATGGTAGTGCTAGCAACACGGCTATGATTAACGGATTCTTGATAATCTCTTTAATGGTGCTAGACAGATTCGATGAGCCACTGCGGTGTGCAGGAATGGTCAGTGCGATGATGGACAGAATGTTAAATAAAGGGATCACCAGAGCCAGCAAAATTGAGGCTTGAGCCAGCCCAGAGTCAGAAAAAAGATTGAAGCTCACAGCCAGACCTATGATGCCGTAATTGCTACGAAATGTGCCCTGAATGAATACTCCCAAGTCTTCTGGTTTTTTTATCCAGTGTTTGGCGATCATCCAGACAGCAATGAAACTAATAAAGGTTCCACCGACAACAAAGCCAAGTTGTTGGGGATTGAAAACTGCGTGAAAATCGGTTCGAGAAATAGACATGAAGACCAATATTGGCAAAGTGACTATAAAAACCAATTTGGAGGATGTGGTGATAAATGCATCATCAAGCAGATGGCATCGTTTCAGTAGATAGCCAAGAAAAACGATGAAAAAAATCGGGGCTACAATATCTGCGGTGAAGATAAATGACTGAAGGTAAAGATCCACGCTTTGTCCTGTAAAAGGGTGTAAGTTCAGCTGATTGCGTGCTGATTATCCAGGGAATGGTAGGTGCTTCTTGGGGTAATCAAACAGCGCAATTGTACCACAGCCTTCGGCCAGCTCTTGCCAGTTTTTTATACTTAAGTGCAAGTGCATTACTGCGGAGGTAGGGAATTTCTCTATTTTCTGTTGGCTGAGATAAAAGCCTAACATCTCAAGCCCTGGGTTATGGCCCACAAGCATAATGTGCCGGAACTGGTCAGGTGAATTCTGTAATAGGTATAGCAATGTTTCACTGCAGGATTCGTACATCTCAGCCTGAATCAGGAAGTCATCATCGGGCAACCCTAATCGGGTTTGAATGGCAGTGGCTGTGTTTAATGCTCGATTGGCGCCACTGGTAATGAGTCGGTCTGGGATGATGTTGTTCTGTACGAGGCGCTCAGCCATATCAGGCAAATCATTTTTCCCGCGCTTATTCAGCGGGCGGTCGAAGTCTGAGAGCTCTGGATGTTTCCAGCTGGATTTAGCATGTCGGACGAGCGTAAGCTGTTTCATGTTTTGGGATGATCTTCAGGTGCATTGAGGCTTGAGTTGATAACCCCTTAAGTATTGTGTGGGTTATTGATTATTGCGAATCTTAATTCATCGAGGTTTCTTTATTGTGAAAAAAACACCCGGAGGGTCGGCTTAAGTTCTTCTTGCATAGAACTGTCTGCCAAAGCGAAAAGTAGGCGGGGTGCCTTAACAATCGACTTATATAACCCTCACTAGGGCAGTTTGAGTTAGCTTTGAAACAATAACGCCGCACTGCGTATATGGCTGAACTCTATTAAACTGCCGTGGGTGCAAAGGGGTGCCTCTATCCTGCTGAAGCTGAAGTCAGCTCCGCAATATCAGCCTTAAGATCGGCTTTGTTCAGGACTTGTTTCATGAGCGAGCGCATTTGCGACATTGGGCGGCTGCCAGGGTGGTCAAGTCGCATTGGGCTGTTCCGAAAAATACGTTCATCCATCGGTTGTACGTCATCATCAATTAATGGCGTAAAGTCCATTTGGTCCAGAATGTCTGTTTGCAAATCAACGCCTGGGGCTATTTCAGTAAGCTTTAAGCCAGCAGGGGTCAGCCTGAAGACGGCTCGTTCGGTAATGAAGGTTACTTTCTGTTGGCATTGCATCGCATATTCACCGTTGAAGGTGATTTGCTCCACAGTTTTTTTGAATTTCCTGAGTGAGCCGTTCTTTATGACCTTCAGGCCTTGGTCATGGATTTCTATTTCCTGCTTGCCCGAAGTGAAAGTGCCGAGGAAATAAACATCCTGGGTGTTCTGTGTGATATTTATGAATCCACCGGAGCCTGCGAGTTTTGGTCCGAACTTGCTGACATTCACATGGCCTTCCATGCAGGTCTCAGCCAGACCCAGAAATGCCTGATCAAGCCCACCGCCATCATAAAAATCAAATTGGGCCGGTTGGTCCACAATGCAGTCGGCATTGCTGACCGCTCCGAAACTTAATCCGCTTGCCGGTTGGCCACCAATACCACCCGGTTCCACGGTAAGTGTGAAGTCGCCTATTTTATTTTCTTCGGCTGCGACATCAGCGATCGCTTCTGGCATGCCGATGCCTAAATTTACGACTGCGTTTTTCTGTAATTCCATCAGTGCACGTCGGGCAATGATTTTGCGAACGCTCATAGGCACCGGTTCGGTTTTACTGTCGGAAAGCCGGATATCACCGGTATACGCGGGATTGAAATTCTCAGCAAAGGTTTGTGGGTGGTCTTCAGGTGCGGAGAGAACAACATGGTCGACAAGAATGCCGGGGATTCGGATTCGATCCGGTGTGAGTTTATGCTGAGCGGTCATCTGCTCGACCTGAACAATAACCAGCCCACCACTGTTCTTTACTGCTTGCGCGATGGATAAGGCCTCAAGCGGTAAGGCTTCCTTTTCCATGGAAATGTTGCCTTTCTCGTCTGCTGTAGTGCCTCGCAAAAGAGCGACATTTAACGGTATATGCTTGTAGAGAAGTGCTTCTTCGCCATTGATGTCGAACAGCTGCACCAAATCTTCCTGGCTACGGCTATTGATTTTGCCGCCTTCGATGCGAGGGTCAACGAAAGTGTGCAAGCCTACCTTGGATAAGGTGCCAGGCTTTCCGGCAGCTATATCTCGAAACATATGGCAGATGACGCCCTGAGGCAGGTTGTAACCTTCGATCTTGTTTTCAATGGCGAGTTTACCCAGCGTGGGAGCAAGTCCCCAATGGCCACCAACAACGCGCCTGATCATGACTTCATGGCCAAAATGGTTCAGGCCTCGGCTTTGCCCATCGCCCTGGCCGGCGGCATAAAAAAGGCAGAGGTTATTGGGTTGGCCGGTTTCTAGAAATCGTTCTTCAATGGCTTTGGCCAGGGTTTCGGCAAAACCGATACCGATAAATCCACCTGTAACAATTGTATCGTTTGCTTTGATTAAGTTTGCGGCAAGTTCTGCGGAGATGACTTTGCTGTTGTTCATGGTTTTATCACTTATTATTTTTTTCTTTGTGATAGCAAATGCCTGTCCAAAAAACAAAAAGCCTTATAAAACAATATGAAAAGTGGGGTTTGGTTCTAGGAGTACTGCATAAGTGTTTTTATTTTTAGACGGCTCGTGTTTTCAGTGTCTAAAAAAATATACATGTATCGTCATGTGTTCTTCAGGTTTTGGTATAAGCTGGCTCTTGAAATGCCCAGTAATTTGGCTGCTTCGGTTTTATTGCCATTACATTGCTGTATAGCTTGTTGGATGGACCGGACAGAGGTATCGCGTTTAATACTTTTTAAATCGGAAGGCGAAGATGTAGTTGATTTGTCTGGCAGGTCATCAAATGCCCCGAGATCTTCGGCGCAGATCATTTCGCCTTCTGCCATTACGCAGCCTCTTTCCAGTCGGTTACGTAACTCCCGGATGTTGCCGGGCCAGCTGTACTTGCATAACCAGTCCAGTGCCTGCTGAGATAACTGGAGTTCAGGCAGTTGTGATTGCTTCTGAATCTTTGCTAACAAATATGCTGCCAGCTCATGGATATCATCAATGCGCTCTCTTAAAGGAGGCAGTTTAATAGGCAGTACGTTCAAACGGTAATAAAGGTCTTCACGGAACTCGCCAGCTTCTACTTGCTTCATCAGGTCTTTGGAGGTTGCCGCGATGATACGCACATCGACTTTTTTAAGGCTGTTGGAGCCAAGCGCTTCTACTTCCCGTTCCTGTAGGACTCGTAGCAACTTTGCTTGCATCGGCAATGGCATCTCGGCAATTTCATCGAGGAACAGTGTACCGCCATCAGCTAGCAGTATTTTACCTGTTCGTCCTTTTCTGTCTGCGCCAGTGTAGGCCCCGGGAGCAGTGCCGAATAATTCGGCTTCTGCTAAGGATTCTGGAAGGGCGCCCATATTGATGCCCACAAAAGGTCCGCTATTACGGTGTGAAGCATGATGAATGCCCTGGGCAAGCAGTTCCTTTCCGGTACCTGTTTCACCAAGAAGAAGTAGGGTGGTGTCAAGCTGAGCTGCTCTAAGTGCCTGTCTCCTCAGTTGTTGTGTTGCCACAGAGCTTCCGATCATGTCGTCTAGCTCATAACGGCTTGGGCGAATGATTTTCTCATCTTCAAATTTGTGTTTAAGACGAGCGAATTTATCAAACAGCGGTTGCAGGCTGTCCAGATCGTCGTAAAAAACAAAACCAATCGCACCGATTACTTTTTGCTCTGGGTTTCGGACCGGAAGCCTGGTTACAACACACCAGCGGTTATTGATGAGCATTAGATCTATAAACAGAGGCTTGCCGCTTTTAACCACTCTGGGCATTTGTGTTGTGGGTAATAGCTCCTCAATCGGTTTTCCGATGGGATCCATGTCATTGGGCATATCGATGAGCTCACGGTAAGCCTCACTGATCCAGATAACTCTACTTTGTTCATCTATAGCAATCGCACATTGGCAGAAGCTGGATAACAGATCCAATAGGTTGTGGTTACTGTCTTGTTGAATGAGCTGGTTGAGTGAATCCATAAGCTTTTCTATTTCTATTTAAATGCATCCAGTGCTTTTTGCATTTTATTGGCTTTGGATAAGGTCTGTTTATCTTTAACGAGTGAGGCTTTGTGTTGAACTGCCAGCTGCTCAGTGGCTAGATTCAGTCGTTTGGTTTCGATAAGTATTTGCCTAAGCTGCGCGGTTTCATTTTCCGGGATATCGGCAATGGCTATTGAGTTTACTGTTTCTGAATGATCGTCTTTGATGCTTTCTACTGTTTTCCAGTCATCTTGTTCAGCAGCTTTTTTCATCTCTTCTGCTTGTTTTAGCGCGTGTGCTGCCAGTTCTAAAACGCTCATTTGAATGTCTCTGTTAAATTCCATTAATGATCAGTGTGAGTGTGCCGATAACAAAAAGCAACGAGGTTATTTAAGCATTCAGAAAAAATTTGAATTTTTTTCTAAAGCGTTGCCGTCTTTGGTCGATAACCTGCTCAAGCTTGTCTTCTCTGTAAATGATTTTGGTGAGGAGACGGATAGCAAAAAATTTCTTAAAGCCGGTCAGACTCGGCTGATAATGAGGAGAATAACTCATGGCAATGGTAATTAACTCGAACATTATGTCGCTGAACGCTCAGCGTAACCTGATGATCTCTTCTGGCGATCAGAACCAGGCAATGGAGCGTTTGTCCAGCGGTAAGCGCATCAACTCTGCAGCAGACGATGCAGCGGGTCTGGCTATCTCAAACCGTATGACATCTCAGGTTCGTGGTTTGGACCAAGCGATTCGAAATGCAAACGACGGTATCTCTTTGATCCAGACGGCTGAGGGTGCGTTGGACGAAACAACAAACATCCTGCAGCGTATGCGTGAGCTGTCAATTCAGTCTGCCAACGGTACTTACGATGATGGTAACCGTTCAACACTGAACGCTGAGGTGCAGCAGCTGATTTCTGAGATTGACCGTATCTCTGAAACTACTAAGTTTAATGGTCTGAACATCTTGGATGGAACTTTGGGTCAAGTTGATCTTCAGGCTGGTGCTGATGCATATGAGACTATCGCATTGAGCATTGGTGCAACTAGTACTGACTCTTTAGGTAGTAGTTCTGCAGGTGATGTTACAGGTACAGCAATGGGCAACCTTGTATACACAGGGGCAGGCCTTGCAGGTGATGTGACAATTAATGGGCAAGTTGTTGATGATGCATTACTCGAAGCTGCTACGACTATGGAAGGTATGTTAAATGTTTTAAATGCTGAAGTTTCTGGTATAGAGGCGTCTACATTTGTGGAGTTGAAGGCTGATGCAGCGGGTGATGGCGTTCTTTCCGCAGGAGATAGCTTTGATGTTACAGTATCCCTCAATGATGGCACCGACGTAACCTTTAGTGTTATTGAAACTGGAAGCATGGAAGAATTGGTCGATGGCATCAATGAAAAAGCAAATGGTACGGTTGTAGCGAGCTTAGATGTTGACGGCAAGTTGGTATTAACTGCTGAAAATGCGGAAAGTATTGCAACTGTAGATGATTCTGATGGTTCTGGTGCTGGTGCATCGGGAACAACAGATGGCACTACAAATGCCAGCTTGATATTAACCGACACCGATGGCGATAAAGCAATCACTGTAGAATATGCAACTGCAGCAGATGCTTTGGTTTTGGGTATTGATGCTCGGTCTGAAGCTGGTGATATAACAGGTCGTACAGCAGCGGTGCCAGCTAGTTTTGATGCTGGTGATTTAACTATCAATGGTGTGGTTCTGGATGCGTATGACAACACTTTTGATTATGATGAAAATGCAACGGCTGGTGAAGTTGATGATTTGGTAACATATCTGAATCAGTACAGTGCTGAAACTGGAGTTGTAGCTTCACAAGCAACAAGCATTCTGACACTTAACTCTGTTGATGGAACTGAAATTAGTATTGATTTCCGTGATTCAGCTGCTACTACCGTTGCTGGCGCGCTTGGTTTGCAGGAAACAAATAATGCTTCAGCATTTGGTGCTACAGTTTCTCAGATTGATATATCAACTGCAGATGGCGCTCAGAGTGCGATAGAGGTAATTGATACCGCACTGGAACAAATTAACTCTACACGAGGTGATTTGGGTGCAATTAACAACCGTCTGGACTTTACTATCAATAACCTGTCCAACGTATCTGAGAACGTAGCGGCTGCCCGTTCACGAATTGAAGATGCTGACTTTGCTGCTGAATCCGCTGCACTGTCCCGTGCACAGGTACTGCAGCAGGCTGGTACTGCGATGCTGGCTCAGGCTAACGCTGCTCCGCAGCAGGTACTGTCACTGCTTCAGTAAGATGGGGGCTATACTTTACCTATAAATGAATAATCCCCCGGAACAATTACTGTGATGGGGGATTGTCATAAAGATAAAGAGAGGAAAATGTTATGGCAGATTCAATGAGTGTAGCGAGTACAATTGTTACATCTGCGTCACAGCAGCCTCAGCAACCTCAGCCTGTACAACAGTCTGTACGTCAACCTGTAGTTGAAGCGCCTAGAAATGAACGTTTTCAGAAGCAGGCGCAAGAGATGCAGGAAGTATCCATGGAAAAACTGGATGCTGCCATTGATCGCTTAAATGAGATGATGCAGAGTAGCCAGCGATCCTTAAGTTATTCTGTTGATAAAGCATCCGATAAGGTTGTGGTTCAGGTACGTGATTACACTACTGATCAAGTAATTCGACAGATACCGACTGAAGAAGCCCTGAAATTTGCAGAGTCTTTAGATAGAATGCTAGGTATGCTTTTTGATGAGCAGGCCTAAGAGGGTTAGGCCTACTCTTTAACTCCTTAATTAACCAGAGGTAAAGGCGATGAGTGATAGTATTATTAGGTCACTGGGAGCCGGATCTGGTATCGATACCACCAGTCTTGTTTCTCAACTCGTTGAAATTGAGCGAGCCCCTCAGGAAGAACGCTTAAATACCAAGCAGGAAACTTTAGAAGCGCAAATTTCTGCTTATGGTGTGCTGAAGAGCAGCCTTTCCGAATTACAGTCTTTTATAGAGCCATTAGCTGATAACGATATATTTAATTCGCGTTCAGTATCCTTTAGCGATAGCGATGCTATTACTCCTAATTCTGTTGAGCCAGGGGCGCAGACGGGCACTTATCAGATAGAAGTTGTGGATGTTGCTCAAGCTCAATCGTTAGCATTAGGTTCATATTCAAATATTACCGATAAAAGTTCTGCATTAAATCAGTCAGGTGAGCTGACCATTAGTTTTGGTACTTGGACTTATGGTCTGGATGATGTGAATGGTGGGGATGCTGATACTAACCCGGATCCAACGGCCTTTTCTGTAAATGATGACCGGGCATCTTTAAATATAACCGTTGAAGCAGGTGATTCCCTTCAAGATCTGGCAGATAAAATTAATGCTGAAGATGCAGACCTGCAAGCATCAGTCTTACTTGTTGATGGGCAGTATCAGCTGCTTCTGACAGCGCCTTCTGGTGCAGATAATGCGATACGTATTTCCAGTGACGATGCAACAAAAGGTGATACTACTGGGTTAAGTATCTTTGAATACAATGAAAGCGAACACGCTCAGGTTGTAGAAACGCAGCAAGCTCAGAATGCAGAATTAAAGGTGAATGGACTGACCGTTTTTCGTGAATCAAACGAAATTGATGATGTTATTCTTGGCTTGGACTTTTCTCTGAATAAAGCCGATGTTGGTAATCCAATTACCTTTACTGTAGAGGAAGATACTTCAATTGCAGAACAGGCAATCCGGGATTTTGTAGATGCTTACAATCTTTTTTTTGAAACTGCTCAAAATCTGATCGGTTACAGTGAAGACGAAGAAACTAACCAGACTGTTCGCGGTGATCTGGCAACAGATGGTACAGCTAAAACCTTGATAAACCGTTTGCGCAGTTCCATAGGTTCTGTGGTGCCCGGTATTGATGATGGTTTTACTGCGTTGACCAATGTGGGTATTCGTACGGAGCTGGATGGCACTCTTTCCATCGATGAGGATGATTTTTCTGATGCAATGGATGAAAATTTTGATCTTGTAGAGATTTTATTTGCCACCGAAACAAGTTCCAGCAGTAATCAGGTAGAGGTTTCAGTAGGTAGTTATGCTTCTGGAACGGTTGCAGGTGATTATGAGGTGGTTATCACTACAAACCCTGAGAAGGCGAGTGAAACGGCTGCCACTACTTTGGGCTACCCCGCTACTCTCGATAGTACATACGGATTTATCATTACTATCGATGGGGTTCAGTCGGAATTAATAGATCCAACGGGCACATACAATGATGCAGACGAGCTGAAAAGTGCACTGCAGTCTCTGATTAATGGTGATGAAAATATCAGTGATGCCAATTTGGCATTAGATGTCAGTCTGGATGGAGTGAACTTTGTCTTCACTTCTCGTGCATATGGTTCATCCTCTGAAATTGATATTGCGACAGCTGATTTTGCCAGTACAAATGCTGAACTGATATTTGGTTCTTCTAATCTGTCAGATGATGGTGTGGATGTTGTAGGTACCGTTGCGGGTGAGGCCGGGTTTGGATCAGGTAATGTTTTATTGCCGCCAGTGGATTCAGACTCTTATGGGTTGAATTTCACTATTGGTGAAAATGCTGTTGCTGCGGGTACCGTTACAGCAAGCTTCTCGCGAGGCTTTGCAGGTGAACTGAATAATCTTATTGATAGTTTTCTTTCAAGTTCCGGTAGTATCGATCTCCGTGAAGATAACATCAATGACGCTTTGGATGATATTGCTGATGACAGGGAAGAGCTTGACCGTAAAATGGAAAAGCTGGAAGTGCGTTTGTTATCACAATATTTAGCTATGGAAACTATTATCAATAGCTTTCAGAGCGTTGGGAACCAGTTAGATGGCATTCTTGAACGTTTGCCTTACACGGCGTCTAATAATTAAGTTTAAAGAAAATATGGTGTAGTAAATGAGCGGTAACCTTAATGCGTTAAAGCAGTATCAGAGTGTGGACCTTAGAGCGACTATTGAAACTGCATCTCCACATAAGCTGATTTCTATGTTACTGGATGGTTTGCTTGGTGCTTTGGCTAAAGCTAAGGGTGGGATTGAGCGCGAGAGTATTGAAGAGCGTACAGCCCAGCTGAACAAAGCGTCTGAAATTGTTGTGGGGTTAAAAGGATCGTTGGATCAGGAAAAGGGAGGTGAGCTCTCTGGAAATCTTGATTCGTTATACGACTACATGATTCGTGCGATATATGAAGCAAATCGCAATAACGACGCTGAAAAGGTTCAGGAAGTGATGAATCTGGCCTTAGAACTGAAGCAGGGGTGGTCAGGAATGCCACCGGAAATTCAGTCTGGTGATGCCTGAGCTCACAAACTGAAGCTTTTAAGTTTCTACAGCAAAAATAAACCGCGCAATAGCGCGGTTTTTTAGTTTTAAGGTAAATGTGACGTAAAATTGCCATATTAATAACTTTTTTTAATGCGTGTCATTAAATTGACTTTTGGGGTGCCTGGGGCGAGTTAATGTCAAATCTGGTGTACGGACATCAGGCTGCGTTCCTGTCTGATTGA
>JBMYLM010000014.1:0-54188 GCA_049596335.1 Neptuniibacter sp. | reverse complement strand
GTCTTTTACAGTGCTTGTGTTGATTTTGTCCATTGGGCTGTAGCGCTGACCACGCAGACCCATACCATTAGACACTACATCGCCAGTTGTCATCTGGTCGTTAACGATATCTTTATCAGTAACACCAGCCTGTGCCGTGCCCGCAACAGTCATAGCTGCAACTAAGGCAGACAGTGCGAATTTTTTCATTGTACGCTCCTCTACGGATTTTTTTATTAGCGTTTGCGAGTGAGCCGGGAAATTTTCCCGAACCATGCGCCTTATTCTTTTTCTTTACAGCTTTTCCAACAATTAAACAGCCGAACTACTTTTATCCTCCCTTGGTAGTAATTTATTCTTAGCCACCAAAAAACGAAGATTTTCCAGCTTAGACATATGTGGGAGATGCCAAATAAAGGAATATAAATAGGTTTAGTAAAGGAGTAGATGGATAACAAATAACTCAAATTAAAACGGCACCTAAGTACCACTGAAATCATCAGAAATAACGAGCCGCTGAATGGCCTGATCACTCTTCGAAACGATCTGCCAACAGTACCTGTTGTTATCGTTTCAGCAGAAGAAGACAAACAGATTGTCCTGCAAGCGATCACTTACGGCGCTGTAGGCTTCATCACCAAATCATCTCCACGCGATCAGATGACCGATGCATTGCAGCAGATTCTTGCGGGTAACGTTTATCTGCCATCTGACATTATTCGCTCCAGTCAGCCGGATAATCGCCGCACACAACGTAAAGATGAAAACCAGATCCCGCCTGAACTGCTATCATCTCTGACACGACGTCAGCTTCTGGTTCTGGAGAGAATGTCCAAAGGTGAGTCCAATAAGCAGATTGCTTATAACCTGAACATTGCTGAAACGACGGTTAAAGCGCACGTTTCAGCAATTTTAAGAAAACTTGGCGTGCACAACCGCATACAAGCTGTACTTTCAGCGGGTAATATCGACTTTAACGAATATCTGAAACGATAAGTATAAAGCCGACAAAGCCTTTATTAAGCGGAATCAGCCCTCAGCCGATTCCGCTTTTTTATTCCAAAGACACTCGCCACCGCTCTTTTTATCCAGCATCTGCAAGAAAGCACCATGCGCCTGAAGGTCTTCTTCGTTAACAGTAACGATTGGCAGATCATCAGCACCCGTCAGCCTTCTGATACTAGCGCCACCATCATCACCATCTTCCCCACCCGAATTAAGGGATAAGTCAGTCTGGCCGCCAGTCAGGGCGAGGTAGACATCTGCCAGGATCTCGGAGTCAAGCAAAGCGCCGTGTAATTCACGATGTGAGTTATTGATGCCGTAGCGGTTACACAACGCATCCAGATTGTTTTTCTGGCCTGGGTGTTTCTTACGAGCGAGAAGAAGTGAGTCTATAACCAGACAGAAGTTCTCCATCCTCTCGTGATAGTTGTTACGATCGAGCTCCGCATCTAGGAAGCCGATATCAAACGCCGCATTATGGATAATCAGTTCAGCTCCACGAACGAACTCGACAAATTCCTCCATCACCTCAGCGAATTTGGGTTTATCTTCGAGAAACTCATTGGTAATACCGTGGACCTGAACCGCTTCATCATCTACTTCACGATCTGGCTTGATGTACTGATGATAAGTCTTACCCGTCAGGCGACGGTTAAACATCTCAACACAACCAATCTCGATTATGTTGTGACCTTCTGAAGGCTCAAGACCTGTTGTTTCGGTATCGAGTATTATTTGACGCATTAACGATTGAGCTCCTCTACCCCTTTATTTGCCAATTGATCAGCACGTTCGTTTTCAGGATGACCACTGTGACCTTTGACCCATTTCCAGTCAATCTGATGCGGTTGTGTTGCAGCATCAAGTCGCTGCCAGAGATCAGAATTTTTTACAGGCTTCTTGGCTGAGTTTTTCCAGTTACGTTTTTTCCACCCTTCGAGCCACTCAGTAATCCCCTGTCTTACGTATTGTGAATCGGTTGTCAGTACAACCTGGCAGGGCCTGTTCAATGTCTCCAGTGCAACAATGGCCGCCATAAGCTCCATTCTGTTATTGGTGGTATTGTCTTCTCCACCAAAAAGCTCTTTAACATTATCACCATAACGCATTAAAGCACCCCATCCTCCGGGGCCTGGATTGCCCTTACAGGCACCATCAGTAAATATTTCAACGACCTTCAAGCTGATTCCTTAGTGTTAACAGGCTTTAATGAACCACGAGTAGAGGGTTCCGCTACAGGGATATTGATTAATCGGCGCAAGGTCCAGCCAGATCGTAAGGGCGTCATACCCGCAATATCTTTCCTGGCTAACATAACAGTAAAAGCACCATTCTTTGCCGGACTGCGTTTAATAGAATTTCGTAGGCACGTAAGACGGGATCTCATGGTCAACTTTTCAAATGCCTGACCATGATAACCTGTAATATGCCTTAGTTCAGTCATCTGCAGTAACTTTAACCAATCAGATAGACGCCGGTGACTTATGAAATGCGCACACCAGGGTGGCAGATCTTTTTTACGTGAAAACAACCTGTATAAGCCCCATGCGCTAAGAGGGTTAAAGCCAACAATCACGACATGTCCGCCAGGGCGCAGAATACGAGAAGCTTCACGTAAGACCTGATGAGGAGAGTCGGTAAAGTCCAAAGCATGATGCAATACAACAACATCAACACTTTCATGTGCCAGTGGTATTTCTTTATTGTCCGCTACTAGATTATGTTCATCAACGCCTAATTCCAATCTAGGAATCACTGAAAAACAATGTGTTACAGGACTTTCTTCATATAGTTTAACGCGCGAGTCAACAGAAAACTGCGCTAAATGCACACCAAATAAAGAAGACACAATTCGATCAACCACAGCCTTTTCTGCTGTGAGCAGCTCTTTACCAAGCTCAGAATCAAACCAGGCTTTTAATCTGGGTAATAAAATTTCTATGGGCTGTTGCGGGTGAAAAGTCATCGTTTATAAACTTAGCAAAAATCTCTGTGACTATGGCTTAGATTGAGTATTATATTTCTTATCACAGAGCACAACACCAGCGAGACCTGAGAAATGTTTACTGTAACTCCAATTCCAGCATTTAGTGACAATTACATTTGGGCAATTTCAAAACCCGGTAACTCTTCAATTGTGGTTGTGGATCCGGGCGACGCTTTACCTGTTCTGAGTTATTTACAGGAGCATAATCTGGAATTGGCAGCTATTCTGATCACCCATCATCATAATGACCACACTGGTGGTGTGAAAGAATTAACTGGCAAATACAATGTGCCTGTATATGGCCCTACAAATTCTCGCTTTGATGGCATTACCGACCCTTTAAAAACCGGTAATTCTGTCCAGATACTGGGTTCCACTCTTAAAGTTCAGGAAGTTCCAGGTCACACTCTGGATCATATAAGCTATTTCTCAGAGCAGGAATTGCCACAGCTGTTCTGCGGTGACACTCTCTTTCTTGCTGGCTGCGGACGACTGTTTGAAGGCACAGCAGAACAAATGCTCACAGCCATGAACTATTTCAAAGCACTGCCGGACAATACCGAGGTGTATTGTACTCATGAGTACTCTTTGGCAAACCTTGCGTTTGCAGCAGCAGTGGAACCCGATAATGCTGAGATAGGTACTTCTACCCAAAACTGTGAACGACTGAGAGAAGAATCCAAGCCTACTCTCCCAAGCTCCATCGGACAGGAAAAACAAATCAATCCATTCATGCGCACACAACATAAAGACGTCATCAAGGCAGCTCAGCAATTCTCAGGAAAGGCACCAGGTGACGAAGTTGATGTCTTTGCCTCTATCCGGGAATGGAAGAACCAATTCTAAATCGCTAAAGGGTCGAAGCGATTAGCTGCTATTGACCCTTTACCAGGGCCTGTTAACACTAATTTCTTCATCCCTGTTGAGTCTATAAAAGGGACAATCTAGGCGCGAGGAACGATTTTAGTGGTTCTAAAAGAGTGACGAGCAACAACGAGTGACCCTTTTATAGCCTCAACCCGAAGGGCTGTGACACTTTTTGCCCTCAGTTTCGTTATTATTCGCTTATTTAGAATAACTAAATTACGCTCATGCTGCCTTACTGAGAACAAAAATGGCCTCCAGCAGGGGCGAAGAAATTAGTGTTAACAGGCCCTAGCCACTGATAGAATGAACCGCTTTGTATCTCATTCTGTTACGGAACATCATGTTTTCAATTAATCATTCGGCCCGACTATCTCTGCTGTCGGTTTTCATTTTAAGCGGCTGCCAAAATCTGGCTGAAAAACCGGATCAGACAACATCTGAATCGCATTCACAGAAAACAGAGAAGACCCAACTTACAGAATCGAAGTCCCAGTCAGAATCAAAACTTCTGGTTTCTACCAACACTACCAAATCAACTGTTGTCGAACAGCAACCTCAGAACCTTTGGAATCTGACCCGTACTCATATGCAGCTTGACCTGCATACAGATAATGCCCGGGTTCAACAACAGCTGAACTGGTACAAGAAACACCCAAAGTACATTAAGCGTGTCGTAAACAGAGCACAGCCCTACTACCACCATATTCTGCACGAAGCGATTAAGCGCGACATTCCTGTGGAACTGGCATTATTGCCGATAGTTGAAAGCGCATTTGACCCATTCGCCTATTCCCATGGCCGAGCTGCCGGTCTGTGGCAGTTTATCCCTTCCACAGGCAAACACTTTGGGCTTAAGCAAAACTGGTGGTACGACGGTCGCAGAGACATATTGCGCTCAACAGACGCTGCTTACACATATCTCTCGCAACTGAATAAACGCTTTAATGGTGATTGGCTGTTGGCTGTAGCTGCATACAATGCAGGCGGTGGTAATGTTTCCCTTGCCGTTAAACGAAACAAACGTGTATCTAAGCCAATTGATTTCTGGTCATTAAAACTACCTAAAGAAACTATGGCTTATGTGCCTAAGTTACTGGCCATTTCTGAATTGATCAAAAACAGTGAAAAATACGGCATTGAACTTCCTGAGATCGAGAACACTGCATACTTTACAGCTGTAGAAACCGACAGCCAGATTGATCTGGCCCAGGCGGCCGAAATGGCTGAGATCACCACCAAGGAACTTTATCTGCTGAACCCAGGGTTCAACCGCTGGGCAACTGATCCGGATGGACCACATGAGCTGCTGATCCCTGTCAGTAAAACTGAGAAGTTTAAAACAGCCTTAAGCCAGCTGCCTCAGGATCAACGTGTGAACTGGACCCGCTACAAAGTTAAGTCCGGGGATTCACTGATTGTTATCGCGAAAAAGTTCGATACAACCGTCTCGCACATTAAACGCTCAAACACACTGCGCAATAATAATATTCGTGCAGGCCAGTCGTTGATGATTTCGACGGCCAGCCAGAATTCCAGTGAATACGCTTTAAGCCAGCAACAAAGACACGCGCATAAACAAAAAGTGATCGCCAGAACGACTGACAGACATGAGCAGTATTACACCGTACAAGCTGGCGACAGTTTCTGGAAAATCGCCAACAAATATCAGGTGGGTGTTCGCCAGCTAGCGCGCTGGAACAGCATGGCGCCTGGAGATCCATTGAGAGCTGGAAAACGCCTGGTTATCTGGAGCAAACCCCAACAGACAGCTCTGTCCTCTTCAGACCGACAGATTATTCGCAAGATTGGTTACAAAGTTCGTTCGGGTGATTCACTCTACCGAATTGCTAATAAATTCAATGTCCGCGTTTCTGACATCCTGCAGTGGAATAAACTCAAAAAGGATCGTTATCTGAAGCCGGGGCAACGATTAACTCTGTACGTAGATGTAACCCGAATTAATTCGTGAGATAGCTAAATGGATGCCACCAGTTTATTCATTATCTTTATTGCCACCGCACTTGCGATCGTATTCAAATACGTTTTGTATAAAAAAATCCAGCGCTGGATTGATCAGGATCTGATCAAAGGCCTGGCTAATGGCAATTCGGATAAGCATGCATTTCTTACCCAGAAGCATCAGGAATTTATCGCCAACAAAGTAAAACGCAAAGAATATCACCAGCTTTTGACAGAATTAGCCGAAGAGTTTGAACAAACAAAATAACTCGTGGTCACATCAATCTGGTATAAAACGTATTTACTGTTTTAATATGAAGCAGTTTCAGGCAGTCAGTATCCAGGGTTTAAGGAAATTCCGTTACATGCTCGTATTCAAAACTCCCACAGCATGCTGCAAAGCAATTTCTAAACAACTGCTTGTTCTGTTCTTTTCCCTCGCTTCCACCCTGTCTTTTGCCGATGCAGTAACAGTTTCACACGGCATTGCGATGCATGGGGATCTCAAATACCCCCCCGAATTCACACATTTTGATTACGTAAACCCTGAGGCACCTAAAGGTGGTTCCGTAGTTCAATCCGCAATCGGGACTTTTGACTCATTTAACAATTTCATTGTTAAAGGCACGCCTGCTGATGGCCTGGGTTATATTTACGATACTTTATTAGCCTCTGCTCAGGATGAGCCCTTCTCTCTCTATGGGCTTCTGGCTGAATCAATGGAAGTTCCTAATGATCGTAGCTGGATCATTTTCAACCTAAGACCTGAAGCAAAATTCAGCGATGGTAAGCCTGTCACTGCAGAAGATGTCGTATTCAGCTTTGCGATACTGCGCGAGAAAGGGGCTCCACATTTTAAAGCATATTATGCGGATATTGATTCAGTAGAAGCGCTGGATACTCACCGCGTTAAATTCACCTTTAAAAGCAATCAGAATAAAGAACTTGCACTCATCGTTGGGCAGGTTGCGATTTTGCCAAAACACTTCTGGGTAGACAGGGATTTTCAGAAACCGACTCTGGACAAACCGGTTGGGTCAGGACCTTTTACTATTGATCGCTTTGAAGCAGGTCGCAGTATCACCTATAAACGCAACCCGGACTACTGGGGAGCTGACATCCCCGTTCGAAAAGGTAAATACAATTTTGATGAGATTACCTTTGATTACTACCGGGACGGCACTGTTGCAATGGAAGCCTTTAAAGCTGGCGAATATGACTTCCGTGAGGAAAACTCTTCTAAACGCTGGGCCACCAGCTATACCGGCCAGGCTTTTGATGATGGCAGAATCATCGCAACCGCGTTAGAGCATGAAAACCCTACCGGTATGCAGGCGTTTATTCTAAATAACCGCAAAGAGAAATTTTCAGATCCGGTTGTCCGCAGTGCATTGGCACTTGCCTTTGACTTTGAATGGACCAATAAGAATATCTTCTATAACGCATATACCCGGACTCACAGCTATTTTTCCAATTCCGAAATGGCTGCTAACGCCTTGCCATCAGCAGAGGAATTAAAAATTCTGGAGCCGATCCGGGATCAGGTTCCACCGGAGGTATTCACCCAGGTTTATCGCGCTCCGAAAACAAATGGTGATGGCCGAATTTATTCCGAACTCAGACAAGCCAAGCGCTTACTGAGTAAAGCTGGATGGACATTTAAAGACGGTAAACTCATCGACCAGAATGGCGAGCAATTTACTATCGAGATGCTGCTGTATTCTCCAGCTTTTGAACGCGTGGTCGCGCCGTTCATAAGGAATTTAGATCGCCTTGGGATTAAATCCAGTATCCGTTTGGTGGATGTATCGCAATATATCAGCCGCCTAAGAACTTTTGATTTTGATATTGTGGTCAGCGGTTTTGGGCAGTCTAATTCTCCCGGTAATGAACAGATCAATTACTGGCACTCTTCGGTCGCTGACACAGAAGGCAGTAGAAACCTGATTGGCATCAAAAACCCAGCGGTGGATTACCTGATTGACCAACTGATCAAAGCGCCAGATCGAGAACAACTGGTCCTAAGAACCAGAGCGCTTGATCGAGTATTGTTATGGAACCACTATGTGATTCCTCAATACCATATTAATAAATACCGAGTAGCCTATTGGGACAAGTTTGGCATGCCACCAACCCGACCTAAATATGATCTTGGGTTCGATACCTGGTGGAATAAATCTGCTGGAGATAAAAACTAATGGCAGCTTATATTCTCCGCAGGCTACTGCTGATCATCCCTACTCTGTTTGGGATTCTGGCAATCAACTTTATAATCATCCAGGCCGCTCCGGGTGGCCCTGTAGAACAAACGATTGCCCAACTCCAGGGTTTAGATACCAGCGCGACAGCAAGAGTGAGTGGCGCGCAAAATGACATATCCACTCAAACCGCAACCAACGGCGGCGGTGAAAGCACTTACCGTGGCGCCCGCGGCATAGACCCCGAATTGATCAAAGAGATAGAAGCGATGTACGGGTTTGATAAACCCGCTCACGAACGCTTCTGGCAGATGCTGAAAAACTACGCCATGTTCGATTTTGGGGAGAGCCTGTTCAGCGATAAAACCGTAGTCGAATTGATTATCGAAAAACTGCCTGTATCCATCTCTCTGGGGCTTTGGGCAACATTAATCACCTATATGGTATCCATCCCCCTCGGCATCAGGAAAGCAGTCCGCGATGGCACTCCATTTGATATCTGGACCAGTACGGCAATCATCATCGGTTACTCAATCCCCAACTTCCTGTTTGCGATCCTGTTGATCGTAATTTTCGCTGGTGGCACCTGGCTCGACTGGTTCCCGCTTCGAGGTCTGACCTCTCCTGGCTTCGATGACATGACATTATGGGAACAGATTAAAGACTACTTCTGGCATATAACCTTGCCGGTAACAGCGTTAGTGATTGGTGGGTTTGCCACTATGACCATGCTGACTAAGAATTCTTTTTTGGATGAAATAAACAAACAATATGTTTTAACTGCACGTGCCAAGGGTTTATCTGAAAACCAGGTACTGTACGGTCATGTTTTCCGTAACGCGATGCTGATCATCATTGCAGGCATGCCAGCAGCCCTGATCTCAATATTCTTCACCGGATCAATGCTGATTGAGGTTATTTTCTCTCTGGATGGTATTGGCCTACTGGGTTACGAAGCGGTTATTAAACGAGATTACCCAGTGATCTTTGGCACGCTGTTTATCTTTACCCTGATAGGCCTGCTGCTAAAGCTGATCAGTGATATAACCTACGTCGTTGTCGACCCTAGAATCGACTTTGAGAGCAGGGAGAGCTGATCATGAGCCGATTTGTACAAAAGCTTAGCCCCCTGAACCAGAGACGCCTGGACAACTTCAAGCGTAATCGACGCGGTTACTGGTCCTTATGGATTTTCCTGGCGCTATTCACTCTCTCTTTGTTTGCTGAATTAATCGCAAACGATGACCCACTGGTAGTCTCCTATAAAGGTGATCTTTACTTCCCAGTAGCGACAGCCTATACAGAATTAGCCTTTGGTGGTGAATTCGACAGTCCAGCGGATTTCAAAGACCCCTATATTCAGGACCTGATCCATAATCAAGGCGATGGCTGGATAATCTGGCCGATCATCCGTTATAGCTACAATACGATAAATTATGATTTGCCGGTGCCTGCTCCTTCACCACCTACGATGGAGAACCCTTTGGGGACTGATGATCAGGCCCGCGATGTACTTGCCCGAGTTATCTATGGCTTCCGTATATCGATTCTGTTTGCGGTCGTGCTCACATTGGCCAGCTCTGTTATCGGCGTAATTGCAGGCGCAGTTCAAGGCTATTATGGCGGTAAAGTTGACCTACTGTTCCAACGTTTTATTGAGATCTGGTCTGGGCTTCCGGTCCTTTTCCTACTGATCATTCTTGCAAGTATCGTCGAACCAAACTTCTGGTGGCTTCTCGGCATTATGCTGCTGTTCTCCTGGATGAATCTGGTGGATGTAGTTCGTGCAGAGTTTCTACGTGGCCGTAATCTGGAATATGTCAGAGCCGCACGCGCGCTCGGCCTTGATAATCGCATGATTATGTTCCGCCATATTCTGCCTAACGCTATGGTCGCCACACTCACATTTATGCCGTTTATTTTTAATGGCTCAGTTGTGACATTGACCGCTCTGGACTTCCTCGGGTTTGGTTTACCGCCCGGTAGTCCGTCTCTGGGTGAACTGGTTGCTCAAGGTAAAACTAATTTGCACGCCCCATGGTTAGGCATCACAGCCTTTCTTACCCTATCGATCATGTTGACGCTTTTAATCTTTATCGGTGAAGCCGTACGTGACGCCTTTGATCCAAGGAAAGTGTCATGACTCAGGCATTATTAAGTGTAAAAAACCTATCGGTGCGTTTCGATCAGGGCGAACAGGAACCTGTTGATGCAGTAAAAGAGATCAGCTTTGATATCGATAAAGGGGAAACACTGGCTCTGGTAGGTGAATCCGGATCAGGCAAATCTGTCTCAGCCATGTCGATCCTGAAGTTACTGCCCTACCCTAAAGCCAGCCACCCTAGCGGTGAGATTTTTTATGCAGGTGAGGATCTGCTCAAGCTGAATGAAAAGCAGATCCGAAGATTACGCGGGGATAAGATCAGTGTAATTTTCCAGGAACCGATGACCTCACTAAATCCTCTGCATACCATCCAGAAGCAGATTGGCGAAACGTTGCTATTACATCGCGGGCTTACAGGAAAACAGGCCAAAGTCAGAATTTTAGAACTGCTTGATCTGGTGGGCATCCCTGAGCCGGAAAAGCGCCTCAACAGCTACCCTCACGAGCTCTCAGGTGGTCAAAGACAACGCATCATGATTGCAATGGCTTTGGCCAACGACCCAGAACTTTTGATTGCTGATGAACCTACCACTGCTCTGGATGTCACCATCCAGGAACAGATTCTTGAACTGCTCAAGTCCCTGCAGCAAAAGCTGGATATGGCCGTTTTATTGATTACACATGACCTGAATATTGTTCGTCGTTATGCGGATAAGGTCTGTGTAATGTATCAGGGGCAACAGGTTGAAACATCCAGCACAGCTGAATTGTTTAAAAATCCACAGCACCCATACACACAAAAACTTTTGGATGCTGAGCCCTCAGGTAAACCATCACCCGTTGAACCTGATACAAATCCATTACTCACTGCAGAACAACTTAAAGTCTGGTTCCCAATCAAGCAGGGATTTTTCAAACGTACAGTGGATCATATTAAAGCCGTCAACGAACTCAATCTTGAGTTACAACAGGGTGAAACTCTGGGCGTTGTTGGCGAATCAGGATCTGGCAAAACCACTCTGGGTTTAGCCATTCTGAAGCTGATAAGTAGCAAAGGCTCTGTTCAATTCAATGGAACTGACCTGACTGACCTTAATCAGCGGGCAGTAAAACCCCTTCGACGCCAGATGCAAATTGTTTTTCAGGACCCCTTTGGCAGTTTAAGTCCGAGAATGTCCATCTCTGAAATTATTGCGGAAGGTCTGCAGATTCATTTTGCTGAAGAGAAACATCAGCATGAACAGATGGTGATTCAAGCACTTGAGGATGTTGGCATCGATCCCGACAGCCGTCATCGTTATCCGCATGAGTTTTCGGGTGGCCAACGGCAACGCATCGCCATTGCCCGCGCTTTAGTGCTCAAACCTGAACTGATCGTCTTAGACGAGCCTACATCGGCTCTGGACAGAACCGTGCAAAAGCAGATCGTCGAACTGCTGCGTGAGCTTCAGGACAAATACAAGCTAAGCTACCTGTTTATCAGCCATGACCTTGCAGTGGTCAGAGCATTAAGCCATAAGCTTCTGGTAATGCATCATGGAGATGTGGTTGAACAAGGCTCTGCCGAGCAAATTTTCAGTCAACCATCCCACCCTTACACGCAAAAGCTGTTGCACGCAGCCTTTAGACATTAGTAGAATCCCGCTTCTACTTTTTGAGAAGGCGGGCATTGTGCTTTAGAGCCGTTTTAGGCTGTTATTATTTACATTTAATCGCTTTCATTCGAAAGTGCTATATAGCCAAAAAGGCATGGGATTGTTCATATCCAAATGTGAGCAATCCCATACTTTTTTGAGGAAACTCCATGAATAATTCAACCAATCCACATCGCATTTTGGTGATCGGTGGTGGTGCGGGTGGCCTGGAGCTGGTTACACAGCTAGGTCACTACTACCGCAAGGATTCAGCAGTTGAAGTCACATTAGTCGACAAAAGCCGTTCACATATCTGGAAACCACTGTTACATGAAGTCGCGACAGGCTCACTTGACCCGAGTACTGACGCCGTTGTTTATCACGCCCATTCTGTGAAACATCATTATCAGTTTCAGCTGGGTACACTTTGCGACCTGAACGCGACTGAAAAAACCGTTACCCTTGCAGAAATTCTGGATGAAAACGGTGAGGTTGTATTACCGGAAAGACATCTGCCGTTCGATACTCTTGTCATGGCGATTGGCAGTATCAGTAACGATTTCAAAACGCCTGGCGTGCAGGAGCACTGCTTCTTTTTGGATACGGCCAACCAGGCTCAGCGTTTCCATAATGCCCTCACCAACAACTTTATGCGCATTAACCAGCAGGATTCTGGTGTACTGAATATTGCAATTGTGGGCGGTGGCGCAACCGGGGTTGAGCTTTCAGCAGAGCTATACAACGTAACCGCTATGCTCAAATCCTATGGTATGGGCAAAATGACTGCGCAGCAGTTGAAAGTTAAATTGATTGAAGCTGGTCCAAGTATTTTGCCAGCCCTGCCCGCTCGGATCTCAAACTCTGCTCGTAAAGAACTACAGGACCTTGGCGTTGAACTGTTCGAAAATACATTGATCAAATCAGCAACAAAAGAAGGCTTCCTGACTTCTGAAGATGAGCTAATAGACGCTGATATGATGATTTGGGCAGCTGGAGTAAAAGCACCTGACTTCCTGGCAGATCTGTACCAGTTTGAATTGACACGTAACAATCAAATTCACGTTAAGCCAACACTGCAGAGCAGCAACCACGAGAACATCTACGTTATCGGTGATTGCTGTGCTTGTCAGCAAGAAGACGGCAGCTTAGTGCCACCACGTGCCCAATCTGCTCATCAGATGGCGTCTCTGGTTAAAAAGAACATCATTAACCAGCTTAAAGGTAAAGAACTTAAGACTTTTGCTTATAAAGACCATGGGTCTCTGGTTAACCTGAGTCGATACAGCACTGTAGGTAGTCTGATGGGTAACCTGACCAAAAACAGTATGTTTATTGAAGGTAAAATTGCCCGTCTGGTTTATACCTCGCTGTACCGCATGCATCAGATAGCGATTCATGGAGCAGCGAAAGCAATGTTGGTCATCGCCGCTGAAAAGATCAGCAAAGTCGTACGTCCGAAGATGAAACTGCATTAACTGCAACTATTTGTTGATTCATTAGACAATAAAAAAGCCCCTGAAAGGGGCTTTTTTATATTGGTACTATCTTAGCTTACATCACACGATTGGTTGTCATGAAGCGTGAATCTGAATCCGGTCCAGTGTTATCCGCATACAGCGTTACACCAGAACGCAGACAGATTGTCAGATTCTGATGAGACGCTTCCGTTTCCTTAGGTAACAGATGCTCAACAATAGCCTTCTCATCCAACAATTCCTGCTCGGTGGCAGTCATTCGCTGGCGACTGAATTCGTTTATCTCAATGCCATGAACAATCTGGTAACGACCATAATTACAACGCACCGGGAATGAGTAATAAACACCTTTAGTGATGCCGTAACTGCCATCGCTCAGGATACCCATACTGATGATTTCGCCCGGCTCTGTACCCAGAACCCAGTCGCGCATCTGGTCTACAATCGCTTGCGCTGCTGATGCTGCACTGGACTGTCCTCGGGCATCAATAATTTCAGCACCACGCTTCTGTACCTTTGGAATGAACTCATCACGGTACCAGGCAGTATCAATCTGCGACATTGCCGATCTGCCAAGAATGGTCGCCTGATGCAAATCAGGATACTGGGTCGCTGAGTGGTTACCCCAGATCATGATCCCGCCGATATCACGAGTGGTTGCTCCACAATGATTGGCCAGGATACCTTTAGCACGGTTGTGATCCAGACGGGTCAGACAAGTAAACTGAGATGGACTCAGATCCGGTGCATTTCGACTTGCGATCAATGCATTGGTATTGGCCGGATTACCCGTTACCAGTACTTTTACATCGCGGTTTGCAAAGTCATTCAGAGCTTTACCCTGACGCGCAAAAATTTCTGCGTTTTCTTCAAGTAGATCACTACGCTCCATGCCTGGACCACGTGGCTTAGCACCTACCAGCATTGCGTAGTGAGCATTTTTAAATCCATCTTCTACATTGTCGTGCAATGTAATTGTATGCAACAGAGGATAAGCACAATCCATCAGTTCCATTGCCACGCCTCTCAGCGCGTTCATAGCATGAGGTAGTTCAATCAGCTGTAGGATCACAGGTTGATCTTTCCCCATCATTTCACCTGCAGCAATCTTAAACAGCAAACTGTAACTGATTGCGCCTGCAGCCCCTGTGACAGCAATACGAACAGGACGTCTCATATTTTTAGCCTCTTGTTGTATTCTTATACTTAGTTGAGTTAACACTAATACAAAAGTATAACGATTTAAATCTGCAATGGAACCCTACCCCGGTACTGTTTATCAGGGTAAACGCTTATCCTTTATAGCCCCCGTAGGGACTCGGATCTAAGGAAAATAGAAGAATCCTGCTTTAACGCACCATCAATCATCTGCAAAAGCTTGTCTTTATCTTTGTTCAGCACACCTTTAAGAACCAGATAATTGGAAGCGTGATCACTTCGAAAAATGGTTCTCTCAAGCTCAAGATGCGAAATAAAAACCTGCATCTCTTCAATGAGCTGCTTTTGGGATGGCATTTTAAAATCAGGATAAAATTGAAGAAGACGTTGATCGGAGTGCTGAAAGTACAGAACCAGAGTTGCGAGGTAATCAGGCTGCACTTCATTAGCCAGCCGCGCTGAGTCAACCGCATGCTGCTCACTATGAGTTACACCACCCAGACCATTGATGATCATGACTGAAGATTTGATGCCTGATTGTTTAATCTTGATCAGCGCGTCTGCCGTAGATCTGAAGGTTTCACCCTTTTGCACCGCTTCCAGTACAAAATCATTACCACTTTCAGCACCTATATACAGCAAGCTCAATCCCAACTCGTGTAGTTCTGCCAGCTCTTCAATACTTTTATTTTTCAGATTTCTGGGCAGGCAGTAGGATGAAACACGAGAAACGGAAGGCAGGTATTTACGAATGGCCAGAAGTATTGCTTAAAGGACAGAGCCATGGCATCGCCGTCGGCAAGAAATATTCTTCTGACATTGCCCAGCGCTGTGCTACAGCGTTTTATCTCTTCCTCAATCTCTGACTGAGGTTTAGGACGAAACTTCTTCTGTGGGGCTGTATACATCTCACAGAAAGTGCAGTTATTCCAACTGCACCCATTGGTCACCTGTAGAATCAGTGAATTCGCTTCGCTTGGGGGGCGAAATACGGGTTCAATATAATTCACAGGCGGGTAAGCAAACATCTAACTCAACGCTTTTGGGAATAATCGATGGAAATTATCGGTTGTGATCTCAGCCAATTTCTCAATTGAAACCCCTTTCAAATCTGCAATGCATTGAGCTACATCCACAACATATTTGGGCTCGTTCTTTTTACCTCTGTGCGGTACGGGCGCCAGATACGGTGCATCTGTTTCGATTAAAATGCGATCAAGCGGCACTTTTCTAACTACGTCCCTGAGCTCTTCAGCATTCCTAAAGGTCACAATGCCAGAGAAAGAAATACTGTAATTCAGATCCATAGCTGCTTTCGCCATGTCCCAACTCTCAGTAAAGCAATGCAACACCCCTGCTGATTCAGGGTTACCATACTCCTTAATCATCTCCAGAGTATCGCTACGGGCATCACGAGTGTGAACAATTACAGGCAGCTGATTTTCACCAGCCACCTTCAAATGCGTTCTGAAGCTATCGACCTGCTGAGCTTTTGTATCCGTTTGGTAATAGTAATCCAGCCCCGTCTCACCAATCGCAACGATCTTATCCAGCTTGATCATTTCCTGAAGCTGTTGATCCGTGACCTGTTCTTCAGCAGCGCTCAATGGATGAACGCCCACTGAAGCATAAACAGATGGACTGCTCTTAATAAACTCATACATGGATGGAAACTGCTGCATGGAAATTGAAACGCACAGCATTTTGTTTACCTTGCGCTCGTGAGCTGCATTCAGCATTTCGGAGAAACTATTTTCGTACGGGGACAGGTCTAACCTGTCGAGATGACAGTGTGAATCAATGAACATATTAGAAAATTACTTACAGAGCGTTGGTTTTACGCTCTGAGTTAAGGGCACCGGCAAGGTAGGTTTCAATCTTGTTGACCAGCGAGGAATCATCTGTAGACAACTGGATACCAATCCCAGCTATACGACCGCCCTGAGACCCTTTAGGGGTAACCCAGACGACCTTACCCGTCACAGGAATTTTGTCTTCCTCTTCCATCAGTTCAAGAAGCATGAAGACCTCTTCTCCGAGGTGATAAGAGCGCATGGTTGGGATGAACAATCCACCGTTGGTGATGTAGGGAAGATATGCCTGGTATAACTCTTCCTTAGTTTTAATTGTCAGTGACAATATACCGTGGCTTAAACGTGGTACTGCTACCATATTGACCAGACTCTCCTTACTTTAACAATGCTGCCCATTCAAGAAGCAAGCATTCCAACAGCAACTGTTTGTTAGGGTTCTGCCTGAGCATAATCCCTCTGCGCTCTTCTTGCACTTTATCTGCTAACTTAAAGATTCTAACCGGGTCTATTTTTTTAGCAACCGCAGACAGCATATTATGAGCATCCTTTTGTCTTAGGATGCTGCTGTCAGCGCATGCTGAAGAGCGTGCTATGTCCGTGAGAAGACTATAAACCCAACCCAGCACCATCTCCAGGTCAAGCTTTTGCCAGCTTTGAGATACCTCAATCACTGTCCTTCTCTGTTTCAATATATCTGCCAACCCCCTGATAACTTGAGCTCGGTGTTCGCTTAACCCTTCTTCAATATAGCGCAAAGCCTCTTCTGGGGCTCCACGATTGATATTCAGGATATTGACTGCTTCATCTTCGTCAATGTCTATTTGAGACCGTAACCACGCCACAGCGTTGCTCTGATCCGGTGACGCGCAATCCACATGTTGGCAGCGACTTTTGATGGTTGGGAGAATTTGTCCCATTTTAGACGTAACGAGCAGGAGTACGGTTTCGGAACCAGGCTCCTCCAGCATTTTCAATAACGCGTTAGCAGAAGCGATATTCATAGCATCGGCAGGATTGATTATCACAACACGATAACCTCCCTGTTGAGCCGTACTATAGATAAACTCTCCCAGTCCTCGGACCTGATCAACCTTTAGCTGCTTGCCTTGTTCTTCAGGCTCCAGCAGATATAAATCGGGGTGACTTCCAGCGGCATTCAATTCACAAGACTTACAACTGCCACATAACCCTTGCGGCTGAGGCGACTGACAAAGAAGATATTGAGCAAAGTACTTAGCAAAACCAGCCTTACCAATGCCAGGCATACCGTGCAGCAACAAAGCATGCGGCAATCTCCGCTCAGAATGAAGTTTAGCCAGGTGTGCAAAGCTTTCATCGAACCAGTTATGCGGAGACTTAAGTAACGACATGTTCAACTACCCAGATACTCTTTCACTGCAGTTAATATCTGTTCCTGAACGGATTCAAGATCCCGGGAAGCGTCAATTACTGCAAAACGCTCAGGTTCATTTTCAGCGCGCATTAGGTACGCAGCTCGCACTTTTTCAAAGAAATTCAGTTTTTCTTGCTCGAAACGGTCTGGAGCACTCCGGGCAGAGGCACGTTGCAGACCTATTTCTACCGGCAGATCCAGCAGAAAAGTTAAATCTGGATGAAGGCCATGCTGAACCAACCTTTCCAGGGTTTCAATATGCTCCATGCTGACACCTCTGCCACCGCCCTGATAGGCAAAGGTAGCATCCGTGAATCGATCGCTGATAACCCAGGCTCCTCGTTCGAGTGCAGGTCGAATCACGTTTTCAATATGTTGAGCTCGCGCCGCAAACATCAGCAACAGTTCAGTGTCCTCACTGACTTTTTCCTCACGCGGCGTTAACAACAAGGATCTTAATTCTTCAGCAAGCGGCGTTCCACCGGGCTCACGGGTCAGAACAACCTCAATACCTTCCTGCTTCAGCAAATTGTAAAGGTAATCAATATTTGTGGATTTACCGACGCCCTCGGTACCTTCAACCGTGATAAAGCGGCCTTGTGTTACGTTACTCATAAAAATATATTATTCCGCTATGGTGAAGAGCGATAGTCTTTCCTGCGATTAAGCTGATACTGCTGGACCGCTCTATTATGCTCTTTTAAGGTCTCTGAGAAGTAGTGACTACCATCACCTTTTGCCACGAAGAACAGGGCTTTTCCGTCTTCAGGATTGAGTGAGGCCTGAATCGCTTCTCTGCCGACCATTGCAATAGGTGTCGGAGGTAGAGCGGGAATGACATAAGTGTTATACGGTGTTGCCCTTCTCAAATCTGATCGCCGAATATTGCCGTTATAGTTATCACCCATCCCATAGATCACAGTTGGATCCGTCTGAAGCCTCATCTTTTTCTCAAGGCGTCGGGTAAACACGCCTGCGATAACCGGCCTTTCATCGGCTCGGGCCGTCTCTTTCTCAACTATTGAAGCCATTATCAGGCTCTCATAGGGCGTTTTATAAGGGAGCCCTTCCTGTTTGCTCTCCCACTCTGCCTGGAGTGTTTTCTGTAACAAGCCATGAGCGCGCTTTAACAATTCTGATGTCTTGGTATTGCGATCGTAACTGTAGGTCTCCGCGAGAAACAAACCTTCGGGGTGATTGTAGTTAAGCTGTAACTTTTCAAGAAGCTCTTTATCTGACAGACCTTCCAGATCATTATGCAGATGCTCAGCCTTGGAGATAGACTCCAATAATTGCTTGAAGGTACTGCCCTCAACAATGGTGAAACTGTAGTTAATTGAGCGCCCGGAAGTAATAACTGCCATTAATTCAATGGGAGTGATGCCCGCTGATAAGAGGTACTCACCCGCTTTAACCTGGCCTGCCTGTTTAGAATGCCGGCCATAAAGCTTCAGGTAATGCTCACTTGAAAGAAAGGACTTTTGTTTAAGTTCCGATACTACTTTATTGAAACTCCAGCCTTTTTTAACTTCAAAGACAGTGTTTTTGGATATATCCAGGGGCGCATTCAGAAAGGACTGATAATCCCGCCAAACCCAAGCACCAACCACAGCAATGCATAAAATGAGCGAAACACCCAATACCATCAATCTTTTCAATGCAGAGATTCCTGTAGCAATTTTTGTAAACGTTTTGTGACCGGACCAAGCTCGAAAAAAGATGCATCAAGTTTATTAACTGGCCAGATTTGGATCAGGCTGTTAGAGATAAAAATTTCATCGGCCCGATTCAAACTGTCCAGACTGTATAAACCTTCTTCCACGACTACACCTTGCGCTTTAAGGCAGCCGATTAAGTGGTTACGCATAACCCCCTCTACCCCACAGCGGTTAACTACAGGGGTATAAACGACATTGCCCTCCACCCAAAAGATATTACTCATGGTGCATTCAACAACGTATCCGTCCAGATCAGTGACAACACCATCTGCAATTTCACTGTCCTGCCATTCACTTCTGGCCATCACCTGCTCAAGACGATTGAGATGCTTCATGCCAGCTAATGCGGGATTCAGTGCAAGCTGATACTGACATGTACGTAAAGCAACACCTTGCTCTGACTGCCTGGAAAAGTCAGCTAAATTAGAAAGTTGAATAACACGAGTAATGTTGCAGTGCTCAGGCAGACCATATCCTCTTAGCCCCTCGCCACGACTGACGATTATCTTGAGGACCTGATCACCATCGAAAGCAACCCGCTCAAGGTCCTGTAATAAGTCAGAAAGGGTTTTTTCTGGAAATTTGAGTCGCTGCAAGCCCTTTTCCAAACGGCTTATATGAGCACTTAAGAGTTCTGGTTCAGACGAAGTTACCCGAACAGTTTCAAACAGACCATCACCATAAGTGAACCCCCTGTCATTTACTGATACATGATTCTGTAACTTGCCGTTAACCCAAACCGTACTCATACCAAACTATCTAAACTTAGACTTTTTTAAATACCAAGGTGCCGTTGGTACCACCAAAACCGAATGAATTAGACATTGCCGCCTTAATTTCACATTCCTGTGGGTTGTGAGCAACATAGTTGAGATCGCAACCATCAGAAGGGTTATCCAGATTGATAGTGGGTGGCGCTACCTGATTCTTTATTGCCAACACACTAAAGATTGCTTCAACCGCACCTGCAGCACCAAGCAGGTGCCCAATCATAGACTTTGTTGAGCTCATCCGTACATTTTCAGCAGCAGCTCCGAGCACTTGCTTAGCCGCATTAGATTCTGCGATATCGCCAGCAGGCGTCGATGTGCCATGAGCATTGATATAGTGAATATCTTCCTGAGCCAGGCCTGAATCTTTTATCGCATTTGACATCGCTAAAGCAGCACCTTCACCAGATTCTGGCGGGGCTGTCATATGATACGCGTCATCACTCATTCCAAAACCACTGAGTTCGCAATATATTTCCGCGCCTCTGGCTTTAGCATGTTCATATTCTTCAAGAACTAGAATTCCTGCGCCGTCACCTAAAACAAAGCCATCACGATCTTTATCCCATGGGCGACTTGCCGCAAGCGGGTCTTCATTACGCGTTGATAACGCTCTGGCTGCAGAGAACCCGGCAATACCTAAGGGCGTCGTAGCCATTTCTGCACCGCCTGCAAACATAACATCGGCATCGCCATACTGAATCATGCGCATAGCCTGGCCAATATTATGAGTACCAGTGGTACACGCAGTTGTGATGGCGATATTAGGGCCTTTTAAACCGTATTTGATCGCAAGGTTACCGGCAATCATATTAATAATACTGCCGGGAACGAAAAATGGGCTCACACGTCTAGGGCCTGAGTTACTAAGAACATCTACATTCTTTTCGATCATTGGCAAACCACCAATACCCGAACCTATAGCGCAACCAATTCGGGGGGCGTTTTCATCAGTAATCTCCAGGCCAGAATCATTAAATGCCTGAATTGAAGCGGCCATACCGTACTGAATAAAAAGATCCATCTTCCGAGCATCTTTATTGCTCATATACTCAGTAACATCAAAGTTCTTAACCGAGGCCGAGAAACGGGTTGCAAATGGTTCAGCATCAAAATGTTCGATTGGTGCGGCACCACTCTTACCAGCCAAAAGATTAGTCCATGTTTCTGCAACCGTATTACCGATTGGGCTCAACATTCCAATACCAGTGACAACAACACGTCTACGTGACATTTACTATCTCCATAATTCTACGCAGAGCTAGAGGCTACATGTTTTCCTGCTTTCAGGCAAAAGAAAAGCCGCTCTATCCTGAGATAGGCGGCTTAGAGAAATCTTGCTTAGATTCGATTACTGATGAGCGTTGATGTAATCGATTGCCAGCTGAACTGTAGTGATCTTTTCAGCTTCTTCATCTGGGATTTCAGTTTCGAATTCTTCTTCCAGAGCCATAACCAGCTCAACTGTGTCCAGAGAATCTGCGCCCAGATCTTCAACAAAAGAAGCTTCCTGTGTAACTTCCTCTTCCTTAACACCCAGCTGCTCTGCGATGATCTTCTTTACGCGCTCTTCAATGTTGCTCATATCTCTTCCTATCTCTTATTAACACCGTACACCGTTTGGTATACGGAAAGAAATTTTATTAAAAGCACCCATACTAAATCAAGCAAGATGCCTAATCATTCTCTACCTGACGGCACATTATCAACAATTCGAAGAAAAAAACAATTCCTTCGTGTGGGTTTTACCCCATATACATGCCGCCATTGACCTGAATCGACTCTCCAGTGACGTAACCACCACCCTGACTTGCCAAAAATCCTACAACAGAAGCAATTTCTTCAGGCTGCCCCAAACGGTTCATTGGGATCTGTGATTTCAAAGCTTCTTTATGTTCATCAGCTAAACCGCTGGTCATATCCGTATCAATAAAGCCCGGAGCGACACAGTTTACTGTGATATTTCGCGAACCTACTTCACGAGCCAAAGCTCGAGTAAATCCTTCCATACCCGACTTAGCCGCTGCATAGTTGGCCTGACCTGCGTTACCCATAGAGGCAACAACAGAGCTCACACTGATAATACGGCCCCAGCGAGCTTTAGTCATACCCCGCAGACAACCTTTAACAAGACGGTAAACAGACGTGAGGTTAGTATTCAGTACCGAATCCCACTCATCTTCTTTCATACGCATCATGATGTTATCACGGGTAATACCGGCGTTATTAACCAGAATCTCAACAGCTCCAAAATCCGCCTGAACAGTTTTTAACACCTCTGCTACCGAATCAGCATCAGCTACATTCAACACCAGACCTGCACCCTTGATATTAGATTCTTCAAGATAGGCACTGATAGATGCAGCACCGTTTTCGCTGGTAGCAGTACCCACTACAACAGCACCCTGCTTACCCAGCTCCTGCGCTATGGCCTTACCAATGCCTCGTGTTGCACCAGTAACCAGTGCGACTTTACCTTCAATACTCATTCCGTTTTCCTTGCTTGAGAAATTACTGAGCCAGCGCCTTTTCAAGGCCCGCGGCATCACTAATTGCTGCTACGCTCAGAGGTTTGTGAACCTTCTTATTCAGTCCAGATAAAACTTTACCCGGCCCACACTCAACAGTACTTTCAACACCTTTCTCAACCATTGACTGTACACTTTTAGTCCACAGTACAGGGCTGTAAAGCTGTTGTAATAAATTCTCTTTTAGCTCTTCAACTGAAGCAGCCGCAGAAGCCGTTACATTCTGCACCACCGAAATTTCCGGCATGGAGATATCAATTTTCGCCAGTTCTTCTGCCATCTTTTCAGCAGCAGGCTTCATTAACGCACAATGAGATGGAACACTCACCGGCAGCGGTATTGCTCGCTTAGCACCGGCTTCTTTACAATTAGCAATGGCCCGATCTACAGCATCTTTCTGACCAGCAATAACGATTTGGCCTGGACAGTTATAGTTAACCGGAGATACCACATCACCCTGCTCTGCCGCTTCACACGCCTTCTCGATAGACTCATCATCAAGACCCAGTATTGCAGCCATAGCTCCCGCTCCAGCAGGAACTGCCTGCTGCATGAACTCACCACGCAACTTAACCAGATTAACACCATCAGCAAAACTGATTGCACCCGAGCATACTAAAGCGGTGTATTCACCCAGACTATGACCTGCCATCAGGGCCGGCGTAGCGCCCCCTTGCTCCTGCCATAAACGCCAAAGCGCCACACCAGAAGTAAGTAAAGCCGGCTGAGTTTTATCTGTTTGGTTAAGATCCGCTTCCGGACCATTCTGAACCAGATCCCAAAGATCGTAGCCCAAAACTTCGGAGGCTTCTGCGAAAGTGTTTTTTATAACTGGGTGAGATTCTGCCAGTTCAGAGAGCATTCCAACTTGCTGGGAACCCTGCCCCGGGAAGACAAAAGCTAAAGATTGCGACATGATTTCCTCAAATCGTCATTTTGTACAAGGCCTGAATAAATCAGATGAAAGGGCTGTAGTTTACAGCATTCGGTATTAATTAAAACCGCAAAGGGATCAAGCCAGGCGGCTTTCTATCTCATGGCAAATTTTGCGAGGAACATCCTGCTCAATCTCAGCCACCGCCTGATCAAGCGCATACCCGAAACATTTTCGATTGGCTGCACCGTGACTTTTGATCACTATTCCCTGCAAGCCAAGCAGACTTGCACCATTTCGACGTGAAGGGTCCAACTGGCGTTTAAGCTCATTTAACACCGGGCTGGCAATCATAGCCAAAAACCGGCGATAGATCCCTTTTTTGAAACTTGCCCTGAATTTGCTGCTAATCAACCTTGCCAGACCTTCACTACTTTTCAGAGCAATATTTCCAACAAAGCCATCACACACAACCACGTCCGCACGGCCAGCGTAGAGATCATCTCCTTCTACATAACCGATGTAATTGAGACCGCCTCGCTCCTCAATCAACCTCGAGGCAAGCTTAACCTGCTCATTACCCTTGACCTCTTCCTGCCCAATATTCAGAAGACCAACACGCGGCTCAGGCAGATGCTCAACAGCCGAAGCCATTACCGAGCCCATAATTGCAAATTGCAGCAAATGCTCAGCACTGCAATCAACATTGGCACCAAGATCCAGCATATAACAATGCTTATCAACCGTAGGCACAGCAGAGATAATTGCCGGGCGGTCAATACCAGGAAGGGTTCTGAGTATATGCCTGCCAAGAACCATTAAAGCGCCGGTATTTCCGGCACTGATACAGGCCTGAGCTTTATGTTCTGAAACCAGTTCAAGCGCTTTATACATTGAGCTGGCTTTGCCATGCCTTAATGCCTGGGCAGGTTTATCCGACATGGAGATAACATCCTCGGCATGCACAATTTCGACACGGCATGCGACATCCGCATTTAAGCGATTTAACAAAGGCGTTATGGAATCTTTATGACCGACCAGTTTGGCCGAAAGGTGGGAATGGCGTTTTAAGGCACTAAGTGTAGCAGGAACAGTAACGCGGGGACCGAAGTCCCCGCCCATCACATCAACAGCAATGGTGTAGTATTCGGACAAGCTGTTATTCGTCATCCTGCTTGCTGATTACCTGCTTACCGCGGTAGAAACCGTCAGCAGAAACGTGGTGACGACGGTGAGTTTCACCGGTAGTTTCTTCTACAGACAGTGTCGGGTTACCCAGCGCATCGTGTGAACGACGCATATCGCGACGGGAACGTGACTTCTTACTTTTCTGAACTGCCATGACTCAATAGCTCCTGGTTCTTTCTATTTGTTGTCAGCCTTTAACTGTGCCAACACACTAAATGGATTCGGTTTTTCATTGTCTTTTGCCACTGCCTCTGCATCGCCGAAGGAGGTCTGAACCGAGCAATCCTCATGATATGCATCATATGGGAGGCTCAAAATCAATTCCTCTTCTATCACAGGCAGCAGCTCAATCTCTTCACCCTCTACAATGAGAGGATCATAACTACGCGGGAGGTTCTTTGCAGCCTCCTCACTGGCAGCGATGCCAAGATTAAATTCTGCCTCTACGGCAACACTAGCTGGTTCCAGGCAACGCTGACATATCATATTGACACTGCCGTGCGCCTCTCCTGAGATTGTGCGAATCCCCTGTTGATCAACATCAAATTGCAGATCAACCGTGATTGCGCCCTCTTTATCGGCAAGAGCCTGACAAAGATTAGGCATATTACCAAGCGCTGTTTCGCCTGATAAACGCACTGCCCGCTCAGCTAGTTTGCGCGGGTCAACTCTAATAGGTAATGGACCGTTTGACATAAGCGCGCAATTCTAGGCTCCGATGCCTCTTGTGTCAAAGGTTTAGGCTTTAAAAACACAAGAAAAACGCTAATATTGGCGACTCATTCAATTCAGCAACCAAAAACTTTATGACACAACTGATTTTAGCTTCAAGTTCTCCGTTTCGCAGGCAAATTCTGGATAAGCTTCAGATTGAATACACCTGCATTTCTCCCGATATTGACGAGTCAAAACTAGATAAAGAAACACCCGAACAACTTGTGAAGCGCCTCGCTGCAAATAAGGCGATCAAAGTAGCCGAAGAAGGAACACAAGGGCTGATTATAGGTTCGGATCAGGTTGCTGTCCTGGGCGATGAAGTTTTAGGCAAACCTCACACCCACGAAAATGCTGTTCTTCAGCTAAAAAAACTATCTGGAAACACAGTCACTTTCCTGACCGGCTTAGCCTTACATAACAGCAAGACCGGAAACACCCAGTCTGAAGTCGTACCCTTTAAGGTTGTTTTCCGTGACTTAACCGATGAGATGATAGAGAACTACCTCCGCGCAGAGGCACCCTATAACTGTGCAGGAAGTTTCAAATCAGAAGCACTTGGCATTGTGCTCTTCGATAAGCTGGAAGGCGAAGATCCCAACACCCTTATTGGTTTACCTTTAATAAGGCTTGTCAGAATGCTGGAAAACGAAGGCTTTAACGTTCTCTAGTTCCTCTCTACACCAAAGAATAACAAAGGCTCCTATGGAGCCTTTTTTATCACACTTATCTAAATGGCGAAGCGGAATGATCAATACCCAGCTGTGTACTGAGCGCTTTAGCAAAGCTGACCCCCAATTGATCAACGATCTTCTGCCATGGCTCTTGTTTCGGCGAATAAACAACCAACTTCTCAACCTGGATAATTTCACGAGCCACATAACTGGAACTTCCCAGCCCATCGACTAAACCTAGCTCCACCGCCTGTTCACCCGTCCATACCAGGCCACTGAATAATTTAGGGTCTTCTTTTAAGCGATCACCACGCCCCTGTCTCACCTGATCAATAAACTGCTGATGGGTCGTATTCAGGACACTTTGCCAGAATTCTTTCTCAGCACCATCACTTGGGGAGAAAGGATCAAGGAATGCTTTGTGCTCACCCGCGGTGTAGAGTCGACGCTCAACCCCGAGTTTTTCCATAAGATCGACAAAGCCAAAACCACCGGCTACAACACCAATTGAGCCCACCAGGCTGGCCTTATCTGCATAAATTTCATCCGCAGCGGCTGCGATATAATAGGCACCTGATGCACCAATATCAGAAATAACCGCATAAACCGGTTTTTCTGGTGTTTGAGCTCTTAAGCGTTTGATCTCATCATAAATATAACCCGCCTGAACCGGACTACCACCCGGGCTATTAATTCTGAGAATTACCGCTTTAGCTTTTTCCTCTTTATAAGCCTCACGTAATGCCCAAACGATTGAATCAGCATTGGCCTCTTCATCAGCACTGATGGCGCCTTTAATTTCAATGATTGCAGTATGCTGCTGCGGAGATACCTCAGTATTGAGCTCCTGCCCTACAAGGAAAAAACCGAGCAAGGCAAACAGATACCCAAAAGTAAGCAGCTTAAAAAATATACCCCACCGACGCGCCCGTCTTTGCTCAACGAAAAGACCGTTCAACATCTTCTCAATGAGTTTCCACTCTTTTTTGGAAGCCTGGCCTTCCTGCGCATTTTTTACTGCGGCCTCAACCTTATTAGAAGGCTTAGAATCTACAACTTGCTCAGAATCCTTCTGAAGGTTGCCAGTATCATCAGTAGAACCTTCTGGTTCATTCCAATTGTTTTCAGACACAAAAACTCCTTAACTCAGGCAAATACGCCTTTCTTTTCTAACCACTTTTCAATATCAGGGAAGTGATCAACTTCCAGTACAGGTTCATAGCCTTTTAAACGGTCAATGTGATGGGCACCATAACTGACGGCCAGAACATCCATCCCTGCACGTTTACCCATCTCCAGATCATATTCAGTATCACCAATCATCAGGGCTTCAGAGGGTTGGACACCAGTTTCCTCAACTAATTCCTCAAGCATATGTGGATCTGGTTTTGATGTTGTTTCATCAGCACATCTTGAAGCTTCAAAAAGATAGGCCAAACCTGTATCAACAAATGCCCGGGATAAGCCTTTCCTGCTTTTACCGGTAGCAACGGCCATTCTCATACCTTTTCGATGCATTGATTCAAGGGAATGCTGAACTCCCGGAAACAACGGAGAAGGTGTAGAATCGGCACTCATAAAGTAGTGTCCATAACTTGCACGCATTCTCTCAATACCTGCTTCATCAATACCTTTAATGAGTAATCGTAAAGCTTCCGGAAGCCCCAAACCAATGATGTTTCTCACCTGCTCATCACCAGGAATTTCAAAACCACACTCTTTCGCTGCTGACTGCATGCTTGAGATAATTCTCGATTCCGAATTGATGATGGTTCCATCCCAGTCAAAGATCAGTAACTTATACACGTTTTACCCTTGCTATAGATCAATAGAAGACTTCTTATAAACTAGAAGCCAGTCGGTTTATGGCAAGATAACAAATTAAGTAAGACAATTCCCTTGCCTAATATACAATTGCTAACGTATATTTCAGTTACATCTTTAAGAAATTACTGCAATGCAACTAAGCCGATTTACCGATTACACTCTCCGCGTTCTTTTTTACGTAGCCAGTAATGAAGACAGACTCGTGACCCTTTCTGAAATCGCATCATACTATGAAATTTCTGTAGAACACCTGAGAAAGGTGGTTCATGCATTATCCAAGTCAGGCTATCTGGACACTTATCGCGGTAAGAACGGCGGCATTAAGCTTGCAAAACCAAGCAGTGAGATTAATTTGGCTAAAGTAGTCGGGCAGGCTGAAGGGAATGAACCACTCATAAACTGCTCCCAGCAAAAATGCTGTTTAACCGGCTTTTGCACGCTCCAGGGGGTGCTTGCTCAAGCTCAACAAGCCTTCATGCTTGTATTAAAGGACTACAACCTTGAGCAACTACTGAACAACCCCCAGATGCGTTCAAGTCTGATTCAGGAAGATAAAACTCTCATAGCCCGCACAATAAGCTGAAGGCTAAGTTCATACTGCAGTTTGATTAGCTCTGACGATTCTGAGTTATCAAGCGATGGGTTTCGTACAGATTCTCGCGAACCTTCTTAGAAAGCTCAACTGAATCCGAGGCAACAGCCTTTCTACGCTTTAAGACTTCTCCAGAACGATCACGAAGAGAGTGCTGAGTTTTCTCTTTAAAATCACCGATAAAGTCTGAATCATCGATTTCACTGCAATCGACATTTGCAGACATCAGAACAATGTCATCACCCTGCTCGCAATAAAAATGCTTTTCTGCGAAATCAAAGAAAAATTCACTTAAGGATTCAGTAAAGCTAACAGCCAGATTATTCGGGCGCATAGGTTCAGCTAACTGAATTTCTTCACTTCCTTGAGGAATGTGACCAACGAAGTAACATCTAAGCTCACTCATAAGAAACTCCTTTTAATAAGTATTCAATTGCTTAAATTCTCGCGAAATTAAATGACAAAACAATTAATTTATTACGCACCTGCACAATATTAATACAATAAATTGCACCACTCGACAATATATTTGTGCATTTTTTGAACTGATCGCTGAAAGCACCCCAAAAAAAACCGCTCACAATGAGCGGTCTTTATTGTTCGACGATTCTGACTATTCAAATTTGTAGAATTGGTTATCAAGATATGTCGCAACAGCAGTTACATCTTCTGGAAACCAACCAACATCAAGGTTTGTATTGCAACGTTCAACATAAGCTTCTAGCTTTTTAAAGTTGGTTGCGAGCCTGTTTTCACGGGTAAATACATCGCTGTTATGACAGGTCTCACAATTGGCATTTTCGTAACTAACACCGTTTATCGTCTGATTTATTTCAACTTCATGATAAAGCTCTTTGCCTGCTTCAATATCTGAAGCATCCGCCGTAACAGGAGCCATTAAAGTTGCGAGTATAATTGAACCTAGGCAGGCAGGAGCTAATAACCGCGCTTTAGATAAAAGGTTCATGCTCATCTCCGATCTCAGGTTGTTATTTTTAGTTTTTCTTAACCCTGATACCGAATTAACAGGATTAAATTAGATTTCGCTTATATGATTCACAAAGTCATCGGGATCAACAACCCCTATTAAAGTCTTATGACTCAGTAATTCTCCATCAGAATTGTAAAAAATCAACGCGGGTGGGCCAATCAACGAGTATTGTTTATTCAGTTGTTTGGCCGGTTCATCATTCTTGGTCACATCAACTTTAATTAATTTAAACCGCTCTAAAGCCTGTTGTGAGTTTTTGGCTGCGAATGTATAGAGCTCCAGCTCAATACATGACACGCACCAATCTGCATAGAAATCCAGCATCACTGGGACTTTCATAGCGTTGGCATCATTAAGCTCGTTCTTCAGCTGTTCTGGTGTTGTAACAACAGTAAACGGCAATTTACTCTGCTCAGTTGCCTCCGCACCAAAACCCTTCAATGGATAAAGGAAGCTCTGGTTACCCCCTAATGCTCCGGCCATAAGTGATACTGAATATAAGAAGACAACAATGCCTATACCTTTGGTAATTTTATTTTTTGCTGTTGCATGGCTATCAAGCCGATTCAGCGCTCCCATATATACGGATGCCAGCAGTAGAACAATTGCTGTTAACCACATGGTGACAGTGAGCGGCACAATGCGATCAAGCATCCAGATAGCTAACAGCAGCAGCAGAACACCAAAGAACTCTTTGATGCGATTCATCCAGGCACCGGCATGCGGCAGGAACTTCCCTGCTGAAGCTCCGACGAGGAGTAACGGAACCCCCATACCTATGCTTAAAGCGAATAGCGCACTGCCGCCTAGAACCGGGTCACCTGTTTGACCTATGTACAGAAGCGCACCCGCCAAAGGTGCAGCCATACAAGGGCCCACGATCAAAGCAGACAAGAATCCCATGATCGCAACACCAGCCATTGTTCCGCCTTTCTGACGATGACTGGCATCACTTAACCGAGCCTGGAGCGAAGATGGAAGCTGTAATTCATAAAACCCAAACATGGATAAAGCTAGCAAGACGAATATCAGACTGAATGAACCAATTATCCATGGGTTCTGGAAGAGCGCCTGCAAGTTCTCACCGAATAATCCTGCAACGACCCCCGCCGCGGTATAAGTAACAGAAACAGCCAGTACGTAGACCGTAGACAACAATAAACCTTTACGAACAGTTACCTGCCTCCCCTGTCCCGCAATGATGCTTGAAAGGATAGGTATCATTGGAAAAACACAGGGCGTGAAAGACAACGCAAGACCTGCAATAAAGAACGCCCCCAGAGTTACAAAGAGACTGCTCTGCCCTAGCATTTGGGCAAACCTATCCTGCTCGCTTAAAGGAGGTTGTATAGATTGTTGATTGGCTGCTGGAATATTTTGTGAGGTATCAGCAACCGCAGTGGTGTTTGCGACGGTAATCGCAGTGACATCAATCTCTTTAGTGACAGGAGGGTAACAAATCCCCCCTTCCCAACAGCCCTGATAGGTAATTTGGAGACGATCATTGGCAGGGGCGCCTGTGACACTCGATAACTCAAGATTTATTTCAGCTGCATTGTGATAGACCCAAACCTTACCAAAAAGAGGATCATCCTTTTGCTTCGCTGGACTATTCTCCCGATTTATCAGTTGGGTGTTTTTAAAGCCCTTAATTTCAATACGATCCCGGTACAAGTAGTAATCATCCGGAATAGCCCAATAAAGGTTGAGGCGATTCCCCTCTTGTTGATGATCAAACACAAATGCCTTTTCAACATCAAGAGGACCAGAATCATCAGCAAATGGGTTGTTATCGAACAATCCTGATTGAACAGGGAAACTAATCACCCAAAGCAAAGGCAGCAGAAGTCGGAGAAAATTGCTTGATCTGAAAACTGAAAACACAAATAACCCTTAAATAGATTTTACAACCGATCTATTGACCAGTTTCTTCCTCTGGAGTTCGGTCAACTTGGTACTTTAGCTATTTTGAATCAATGAATAATACCAGAAATGAACAACAAGCCCTGAAATCTTCCTGCCTAGTTTGCCCAACAATCCATAAAACCTGATTTAATCCTAACTTAAGACAACTAATTCTCACATTAGCCCCTCCGTATACTTATAACCGACATGGCTTTGTGGTAAAAAAGGCGTCACATTGACAAAGAGCTTAGAGATCCCACGCCAACCTTTATTTTCAATTGGTATTACTGTCATGGATCTCATTTGCAGGATTAAGAAATAATGACTGATACACGCGTCGAAGATTTAAATATTGAATCAACCACAGTTCTGGTTTCTCCAGATGCAATTAAAGCTGAAATGCCTATTTCCGATAAAGCAGCGGCGGCTGTTATGGAAGGCCGTTCAGTAGTCAGAGACATACTGGATAGAAAAGACCCTCGCCTATTTGTAGTTGTTGGCCCTTGCTCTATTCATGACACCGATGCAGCTATTGAATATGGCAAGAAACTGGTTGAACTGCAGGAAAAAGTGAAAGACTCACTCTACCTGGTTATGCGTGTGTATTTTGAAAAGCCGCGTACGACTGTTGGCTGGAAAGGTCTGATTAACGACCCTCATCTGAACGACACCTTTGAAGTTGAAGAAGGCCTGCATATCGCACGTAAACTTCTTCTGGATCTTTCGGAACTGGGCCTGCCTCTGGCAACAGAAGCACTGGACCCAATTTCTCCACAGTACATGCAGGATCTGATTTCATGGTCTGCAATTGGTGCTCGTACAACTGAATCCCAGACTCACCGTGAGATGTCTTCCGGTCTGTCTTGTGCGGTTGGCTTCAAAAATGGTACTGATGGCAGCCTGGATGTTGCTGTAAACGCACTTAAATCTGTACAGGCCCCTCACCGCTTCCTGGGGATAAACGAAGAAGGTCAGGTATCCATCCTGCACACCAAAGGCAACCAGTACGGTCACGTTGTTCTGCGCGGTGGTGGCGGCAAACCAAACTACGATTCTGTAAGTGTTGCTTTAAGTGAACAGGCTTTGGAAAAAGCAGGTCTGGCACAAAATATTATGATCGACTGCAGCCATGCCAACTCCAGTAAAGATCCTGCTCTGCAGCCTCTAGTTGCTGAAAACGCTGCAAACCAGATTCTTGAAGGCAACAAGTCCATTGTTGGCCTGATGATCGAAAGTAACCTTGGCTGGGGTAACCAGTCGATCCCTGAGAATCTTGAAGATCTTGAGTACGGTGTATCCGTTACTGATGCTTGCATTGACTGGGATGCGACAGAAAAATGTCTGGTTGAGATGAACGAAAAACTGAAAGGTGTACTGCCGAATCGTTAATTCTCATGAAGAATCACAAAAGCGCGTATATCCAATGGGTATACGCGCTTTTTTATTTTAGATAAACAATAACTGAGGCTGCTCTTTAGCTATCCTGGAAAACTGATCCACATAATCAGGATCAAACCTGTAGCCCTTTTCACTGTTCATGATTCTAAGTGCCTTACCGGCGGCTAACTTCTTTTTATTTTCTACCAACGCTTTGCGATATTCCTGCTGATAAAACCGCAACAAAGATAAAATCATTCCTCCAGGATGGATCATCTCTCCAGCTACGTTCTCTGGTAAACCTTTGCCATCATAACGCGCAAAACTGTGCTCAATCATGGCTGCAGCATCAAACCAGTTACCACCAAACTTAAGAAACCCAGAAGTAATCTCAATCTGTTCTGTTAACCGTTGGCGCTCCCATGCTTCACTTTCAGGGAGAATATCGAAAAGCGGAAAAGTCACAAATTTGCTGCCGAGCAAGCTCATATAAATTGCAGCTCTGAGCTGATCAAACTGGACTTTATGTACACCAGCTCTGCAGAGCGCTTCCGCCAGGAAAAGTAATTTATCCATATCACAGGAATGACGTAACGACTTATTCCTCATCACAGAAGAAATCTGATGCATAAAAGCCATTTCGTTGAATTCATCAGGAGGCCTTTGAGCCTGGATTTTTTTGAGGATCTTTGCGCTGATATCAACTGATGAGCTTAGTATTCCAGACAGGCTATCCAGCATTTGATGCATAACCAGATCACGTGCTTCAATCTTTGCCTCAAACACTTTAGCAACACTTGCATCGAGGACCTGCACTTCCAGGTCTGTCAGATCTCCGCCCTTAATGAGTTTACGTACCAATTGCTCGAGCCGTTGGAATACTACAGTAAAAAACTCACCACAAACCGGACTGTAGCTGTATTCACGATTACGAATGTGAGAAACGATATCTTCTAATTTGTGGCAAACATCCGCAATTTCATCTAGAAAAACTAGATGACAATTGCCTTTAATAGAGTGTACGGCACGAAACATTTCATGCACTACATCATTATTAAATTCTGTATCAAGAATCGAAAAGCAATTCTCCAACTCATCCATTGCTTCTTTGAAACTTGTGTAGAACTCAGTTTTTAACTCAGGGCTTAAACTGTGAAATGTATTTCTGAAATCCAAGGCCATCCTCGTTTACAACCATCCATGCGGGACACACGATATACAGGGACAAATACAAAAAAAGGATGGTAAACCCATCCTTTTTAGCTGTACAACTCGTTTAAATATTAGTCTTCCGGAACAACTTTAGCCTGTTCTGAATTTTCATAGATGAGAATTGGATCGTTATCACCGTTGATAACCCCTTCATCAATCACTACTTTGCTGACATTTTCCATTGAAGGCAGCTGATACATGATATCCAGAAGAGTCGCTTCCATTATTGAGCGAAGACCACGCGCACCCGTTTTACGCTCAAGGGCCTTATGCGCAATTGCACGCAGAGCACCTTCACGGAAATCAACCTCAGAACCTTCCATATCAAACAATGCTTCATATTGTTTAGTCAGGCTGTTTTTCGGTTCAGTCAGAATCTGAATCAAGGCTTCTTCATCCAGCTCCGCAAGGGTTGCGATCATTGGCAAACGCCCCACAAACTCTGGGATCAAACCATATTTAACCAAATCTTCCGCTTCCAGTTCGCGTAAGCTGTCAGAAACTGTTTTCTCTTCATCCTTGCCTTTTACGACAGCGTTGAAGCCGATAGAACTTTTCTCGGAACGATCACGAATAATCTGTTCAAGACCGGCAAAGGCACCGCCACAGATAAACAGGATGTTAGAGGTATCTACCTGCAGGAACTCTTGTTGTGGGTGCTTACGACCACCTTGAGGCGGTACCGAAGCCACAGTGCCTTCAATCAGTTTCAGCAGTGCTTGCTGTACACCTTCACCGGATACATCACGCGTGATCGAAGGGTTGTCAGATTTGCGTGAAATCTTATCGATCTCATCGATGTAGACAATACCCAGTTGGGCTTTTTCTACATCGTAATCACATTTCTGAAGCAGTTTCTGAATGATGTTTTCAACATCTTCACCCACGTAACCCGCTTCTGTCAGAGTCGTTGCATCTGCGATGGTGAACGGCACATTCAAGAGACGTGCAAGCGTCTGAGCAAGTAAGGTTTTACCGCTACCGGTAGGACCAATAAGCAGGATATTACTTTTACCCAGCTCGACTTCGCTTTTGCTGCTTTTCTGGAAACGCAAGCGCTTGTAATGGTTGTAAACAGCAACTGCGAGTACCTTTTTAGCTTTTTCCTGACCAATAACGTACTCATCCAATGCAGCACTCAGCTCAGAAGGCGTTGGTAACTGATCACCGTTCTCCTGAGGCTCTACATCTTGAATTTCTTCGCGAATGATATCGTTACAAAGATCCACACATTCGTCGCAGATAAAAACTGAAGGCCCAGCAATCAGCTTTCGTACTTCATCCTGGCTTTTGCCACAGAATGAACAGTACAGCAGCTTACCGCCATCATCTCCATCTTTACCTTTGATTTCGTCAGTCATTCGACTTCCTCGTATTCCACGTCAGGGCCTAACCCTGTTTCTACCTGTAATCTTGTCACTGCTCTTTACGAGCTATACCTGTGAATATGAGTATAGTAACAATTATAAAAAACTTTATTCAGCTGCACGACGATCTAATACATCATCGATAAGACCGTATTCTTTCGCCGCATAAGGATCCATGAAGTTATCACGATCCGTATCCCGCGCGATTGTTTCAAGATCCTGCCCCGTATGCTCAGCAAGCAAAGTGTTTAACTTATTACGGATACTCAAAATCTCTTTTGTATGGATCTCAATATCTGTCGCCTGCCCCTGATAACCGCCCAGTGGCTGATGAATCATCACACGTGAGTTTGGCAGAGCGAAACGTTTACCTTTAGCACCACCGGCTAACAGAAAAGCGCCCATGCTCGCAGCCTGACCTAAACACATTGTGCTCACGTCAGGTTTGATGAACTGCATAGTGTCATAGATAGACATGCCCGCAGTTACAGATCCACCTGGAGAGTTGATATAAAGGTGAATGTCTTTATCCGGGTTTTCCGCTTCAAGAAACAGCAACTGCGCTACAACCAGATTAGCCATGTGATCCTCTACAGGACCCACAAGAAAAATGACACGCTCTTTTAACAGACGGGAATAGATATCATAAGCGCGTTCGCCCCGTGCAGACTGTTCAACCACCATTGGTACCAGACTGCTCAGAACATCAGCACCACCTTTTCCACCAAAATCCGTCATTGATAACTCCTTAAAACGGAAAATATAACCAGACACCTGATCATACTACGATACTCGTAACAGGCAAGGTCTGAAAAATCTATTTATATGTTTCAGACAAACAAAAGCGGCAGCCAGATTAACTGACTGCCGCTTCGAAAGAATAGCTTATAAAGCTTATTCAGCTTCAGCTGGTGCTGCAGGCTGTTCTGGCTTGATTGCGTCTTCGTAGCTAACTTCAGAGTCAGTTACTTGAGCAGCGCCTAACAGTTTATCTACAACCTGTTCTTCCAGAACCAGACCTTTGATCTGACCCAGCATCTCTTCGTTACCCATGTACCAATCGATAACCTGCTGTGGATCCTGGTAAGTTTCAGCCATCTCTTCAAGCGTGCTCTTAACGCGCTCGTCATCAGCTTCCAGCTCATTTACTTTGATCACTTCCTGCATCAGCAGACCGATCTTAACGCGACGCTCAGCCTGATCCTGGAACATCTCTTTTGGCAGAGCTGTGTGATCCATACCTGAATCTGCACCCGCAAACTGCATAACAGCCTGACGACGCAGGTTGTCGATTTCGCTATCGATCAATGCAGCTGGAACTTCAATTGGGTTTACATCGATCAGTTTAGAGAAAACCTGATCTTTCAGCTTCATTTTCAGAGCCTGACCCAGTTCGCGATCCATGTTTTTCTTAACTTCAGCACGGAAAGCTTCTTCGGTCTTCTCTTCCAGACCAAACTTCTCGTAGAACTCTTCATTCAGTTCAGCAAGAACCTGCTCAGAAACAGTGTGTACCTTAACTTTGAATACTGCGTCTTTACCCTGCAGATTTTCAGCCTGGTAGCTTTCTGGGAAAGTTACGTTCAGCTCAACCTCAGAACCTGCTTTAGCACCCGCAATCTGATCTTCAAAGCCTGGGATCATAGTGTTGGAACCCAGAACCAGATCCATACCTTCACCTTTACCGCCATCGAATGCTTCGCCATCTACGAAACCTTCAAAGTCGATGCGAACACGGTCGCCTTCAGCAGCTTCACGCTCAACTTCGTTCCAGTTAGCCTGCTGCTTACGCAGAGTTTCAATCATCTGATCAAGGTCAGCGTCCTGAACTTCAGCAGACTTTCTTTCGATCTCTACAGAAGAGAAATCAGCCAGTGCAATCTCTGGGTACACTTCAAATTTAGCGGTGTATTCCAGGTTTTCACCTTCAGCATCTTTTGTGAAGTCAATTGCAGGGGAACCAGCTGGAGTCAGCTCTTCCTGCTGCAATGCCTGATAGAAGGTTTCCTGAACAACCTGACCAAGAACCTCTTCACGGATACCTTTACCGTAGCGCTGTTTAACTACTTTAGCTGGTACCTTACCTGGACGGAAACCATCAATACGAACTGTACGTGCAGTCTGCTGGATGCGTTTATTTACATCCTGATCAATACGTTCTGCAGGAACAGAAACCGTCATCAAGCGTTCTAGGCCAGAAGTCGTTTCAACGGAAACTTGCATGTAATGCCTCACAAAATTTTGTACACGATAATCTTAAACAGACCACACATATTTGTTCTTTTGGTCTGCACATCGCCCGCAAAGCGAGCAAAATTAAAGCGCGAAATTTTCCGGCAAAGGGGGATATTAGTCAAGCAAACAGATGAAAATAAATGATTAAGTTGAAAGAAACTAAATGAGTAAAGGAGGGAGAAGAAAACTGTTAATACAAGTAAGAAATAATGGGGTGGACAATGGGGCTCGAACCCACGACCGACGGAATCACAATCCGTAGCTCTACCAACTGAGCTATGCCCACCATTGTGCTTTCCGAAGAAAGATGGTGCGGACGGAGAGACTCGAACTCTCACACATTGCTGCACCAGAACCTAAATCTGGCGTGTCTACCAATTCCACCACGTCCGCATTTTGATTAGAGAGAATGGGGTGGACAATGGGGCTCGAACCCACGACCGACGGAATCACAATCCGTAGCTCTACCAACTGAGCTATGCCCACCATTACTCTCTTGACTGACATTGGCACGCCCAGCAGGATTCGAACCTGCAACCTACGCCTTAGAAGGGCGTTGCTCTATCCAGTTGAGCTATAGGCGCCCGACATATGTCAGCCCCTTAATTAAGCACTAAATTCGGCTTGCTTAGCAAGTCATTCAAGCGTCTCGTCTTAAGGAGGTGCGCATAATATACAGCTGAAATTAGGCCGTCAACAGTTTTTTTATCTTTTAAAATAAACAGGTTACTTTCTCACCAATCCACTTAAAAAATGGATAAAAAGCATTCAATTCAGGAACTTTCTTATCTGTTTTAAGGGCTTATCTTTATCTATATGACCTCAAGTACCCCTCTCTATTTAAATGCCCCTTGGCGCTTATTCTCAACCATGAGAGAATTCACCACAGAAAATTTGATTTAGGAATATCCCCTTAAATGAGCGCGAAGATAATCGATGGCAAGCAAATTGCCGCAGAAGTTCGCCGTCAGGTTGCCGAAGGTGTCGAGCAGCGTATTAAAGACGGTAAGTCAGCACCCTGTCTGGCTGTAATATTAGTAGGCATGGACCCTGCTTCTCAGGTTTACGTTCGAAACAAAAAGAACGCGTGTAAGGAAGTAGGTTTTGAATCCCGCTCTTTTGACTTACCAGCGGAAACCACTCAGGAAGAATTGCTTAATCTGGTTGATGAACTTAATCAGGATTCAGCCGTTAACGGTATTCTCGTTCAACTACCTCTGCCGGACCACCTGGATGGCAATGAGATTCTTGAACGCATTCGTCCTGATAAAGATGTTGATGGTTTCCATGCTTTCAATCTGGGACGCCTGGCTCAGCGCATGCCTGTACTTCGGCCATGTACTCCGAAGGGTGTTATGACACTTCTTCATTCCACAGGCCAAAAGCTTCACGGTATGGAAGCGGTAGTGGTAGGTGCGTCTAATATCGTTGGCCGCCCAATGTCTCTGGAGCTACTTCTTGCCGGCTGTACGGTTACAACGACTCACCGTTTCACAAAAGATCTGGAAGGCCACGTTAAAAGAGCTGATCTGGTCGTGGTCGGCGTGGGTATTCCCGGTCTGGTTAAAGGTGAATGGATTAAAGATGGCGCCACAGTTATTGATGTGGGTATCAATCGCCTTGATGATGGCCGTCTTGTGGGTGACGTGGGTTACGACGAAGCATTTAAACGTGCAAGTTTTATCACTCCAGTACCCGGTGGTGTTGGCCCGATGACCGTAGCAACGTTGATGGAAAACACTTTGGAAGCAGCTGAGAAACAAGACGCTTCTTAATCCCGTTTTTCAAACAATAAAAAAGGCAGCCTTTGAGCTGCCTTTTTTATTGGATGCATCAATCCAATTTGAGAGATTAACCTTCCCGGTACCAACTCGTACCTTCACGACTGTCTTTCAGAATAACCCCCTGCTCTGCCAAATCATCACGAATACGATCCGCCTCAGAGAATTCTTTATTTTTCTTAGCCGCCGCACGCTGTTGAATCAGTTCTTCAATGGCTTCGGCTGTTAACTCACCCTCTTTAGCTTCACCTTTCAGGAATGAATCAGGATCTTGCTGCAACAATCCAAGAATACCACCCAGCTTCTTCAACTGGCCGGCGAGCAATGAAGCATCGTCAGACTTTTCCCGGGTTGCTTTGTTTAGCTCATTTACTAACTCAAACAACACTGAAATTGCCTTAGGCGTATTGAAGTCATCATTCATTGCTTCGACAAAGCGAACTTCAAAGTCGTTGTTAACTTCCCCATCCACGGGTTCGACATCCTGTAGAGCCTGATAGAAACGTTCCAGCATGACCCGAGCTTCTTTAAGGCTGTCTTCGCTGTAATCGATATAGGTACGGTAATGAACTCGCGCCAGGAAGAAGCGAACCACTTCAGCGTTATATTTTTCCAACACATCACGAATAGTGAAAAAGTTACCTAAAGACTTGGACATCTTTTCAGAGTTCACACGAACTGGGCCAGCATGCATCCATGTATTCACATAGGTGCAACCATTCGCAGCTTCAGATTGTGCAATCTCATTTTCGTGATGAGGGAATGGCAGGTCTGGTCCACCACCATGAATATCAAATGTAGCTCCCAGGCAGCATTTAGACATTGCAGAACATTCAATATGCCAACCTGGACGACCATTACCCCATGGGGATTCCCAGCTAACCTCACCCTCTTTTGCTGATTTCCACAACACAAAATCCAGAGGGCTCTCTTTAGCTTCTTCAACCTCTACACGTGCACCCGAGCGCAATTCATCAACGTTTTTGTTGGTCAATTTACCGTATTCAGCAAATTTCTCTACTCGGTAATACACATCACCATTAGGTGCTGGGTAAGCAAAACCTTTATCCACCAGCGTCTGAACCAGATTGATAATGTCATCAATATGAGCGGTCGCACGAGGTTCCTGATCTGGGCGAAGTACAGACAATAATGTTTCATCTTCATGCATAGCAGCAATCATTCGCTCCGTCAGCTCATGAGGCTCTTCCCCATTTTCTGCCGCACGCTTGATAATTTTGTCATCTACATCGGTAATGTTACGAACATACTCCACATCCCAACCCTGTGAACGCATAAAGCGAGTGATAACATCAAATGCCACCATCACACGTGCGTGACCAATATGACAGTAGTCATAAACAGTCACACCACACACATACATTTTAATTTTGCCCTCTTCGAGAGGTTTAAAAGGTGCTTTTTCTTTGCTTAGAGTGTTGTAGATCTGCAACATGTTTTCGTACTTAACTTCTTAGACCTGATGGAAGGGGCAATATTATAGGGAAAATCGCTCCGGCTGACAGTTATTTATCCAAGCCAAATTAAGGTTTCGAGATTGAAACCTCTAATTCACCTATAGAGACATCAAGTAACGGGCTTTTTTCAGTAGTCAGAATAAGCTTGCCGCTGGCTGAATCTCTGTCCCAGAGAATAGCTTCCCACTGAGCATAAGGGCTCAACTTTTGATATCTGGCATCCTCCCATATGGGCTTTATTTCGCCATCCCTTTTTGTAGGTATCACCCAGACAAACGAACTACCGAAGATAATATTTTTCTCGTAACCCAGTAATACCAATGATTTTGAATTCAGATCATAATCCGCTGCGGTAATTAAGCCTCTGACGTCAAAACTGTCTGAGGGGTACACTTGTTGAAACGCTCGATTTTTGTCCAAACGATAGAGATTGGTTTTTTCATCTTTACGATTTTTGGTAAATAGCCACAATTCATTTCCAACAGAAGCCAGGGCTTCACAATCGTAGTTGTGGTTTTTACTGGATGAAAAGTCGGTTCTATCCGCGTATTCAAATGTTATGGTGTCTGCCGCCACTTTTTCCTCTGCAGCTAACAATTCACTCCAACGTACTTTATAGATCTGGAGTTGGACGCGGTTCGCACGATTATTCCCACAATCAGCGATATAAAGGAATTCTTCATCCTGCGCCAACTCCTCCCAATCCACATTCTTAGCCTCGCTAAAGCTTACCTTCCTTTGCAACTTATACTCAGAGTTCAAAGCATAAAGTACCGGACCATCACCACTATCATTCAACGTCCAAATCAGGCCATCTCTTTGTGCAATTCCAGAAGTTTCAAGGACAGCATCGGGCAATTGAGACAATAACTGAATATCACCGTTTACGTAGATTTCAGCCTGACCAGTAGGCCCTTGAACCTTTGTAAACGAACAACCTGACAGGATGCCCAGCAATCCCAGTGTGAAAGTAATTTTATTAAGCATGCAGCCTCTTAAATGCCTGAAACCTTACAAAACTGATGAATACCTTTGCGAAGGCAATAAAATAATTTTCTTTTTCCTGTTGAATTATTCAAAAAAAATACGACAAGCAGCAATTTAATTTTTTTCTTTGAAAATTTTGAATCCACCTTGGTTCATTAGTGAATTAATCTCAGCCTCTCTACAACAAATTGCACAATACTTACTAACGGGACTACCTTCAAAAAGCGGTGGAGATTTTTATGGAGTCATATAAACAAGACCATCACTCCTCGCTGATAGGGAAGAAAAATCAAAAAAACGCTGTACATAATGATTTACCCGCAGTCATCAGCAAAAACATAACAAAAGTAAGTTACAGAAAAAAAAGCCATCAACACAGTAATCTGGATGATAATTTAGAGTTGCTGTTTGCCTCTTTTATTGCCTACTTCAATCAGGTATTTGAAGAGGATTTAGGTGGCATCCTACTGGATAACAGCATGGAACCTGATCTTAAGTCATCCGTATCTTCATTTTCGGACAGAATCGTTACAGTGACTACGGACCTGTTCGAAACCTATTTTGATCTGCATCCTGAGCTCAGTGAACAGGAGGCTCTGGATCAATATATGAACATGCTCTATTCAAGCATTAACATGACGGTCTCCGACTTCAAGGAGATGCTGGATAGGCTGCATCAGCTGGATGAAGAAACATCCTCTGCTCTGGATGAGATCAGTGATTCTATTATCGAAAAGGGGAATGAGTTCATAGACAGCTTTGGATTTGCATGCAATGAATTCATAAATGATGTTGAAACCAGCGAATCAGAACTTCCAAGACACTACCTCTGGAGCCATGAACTGCAATCTCATTAGCCCACAAAGAATAAACGCCGCAGATGCGGCGTTTAAAACTTTAGAGTATAACTAGTGCAGGTCGTCATATTTTTTACGAATTGCCACCAGCTTTGGTTGAATATCCAGCGGCGCATAGTTCATGGCCTGCTCGAATAATTCTTTGTTCTTTTCAGAAAGACGCTCCTCTTCACTCATGGCCGATAGTTTTTCCATTGCTTCGATAAACTTAGGATGAACCTTTTCACTTGCAGTCATACTGGAGCCCTCCCTTTTGGGTATTCATATACCCATTTGTGAATGAAGAATTCGATATCATTCTAACAGTGCATTTACTATGAAACAGCAAATTTTCTTCATAGTACAGCAGACTGACAGATATATATGACAATTGGTAACCCATCAGTAGATAGAGCTTTCCCTGATAGCCCTTTCTGAATCAGAGTCCTCGCAACAAATAACCCCTTTAATATGTTGAATATATTCAGGTGGTAAAGACAATTGTTCAGCTCCAACGATCACATGTCGGTGATACCAGCTGTAGGGTTTTAAACTGCGGTCGATATGTAATGCACAATAGACCCACGCGGAATGAATTTGATCGCCTTCATTGACCATAACTTCTTTTCTCTCATAGCCAATTCCACAATCTTCAATCTGATCAAGTAATAACAACTCATTTTCTGATACCTGAAAAAGAGCACCATAGATACAATCATCCGGATTACCTGTGAACAAGGCATCAGCTTTTGCCGAACCATCCTGACCTTTTTTATGAAACCTCAATTGGAAATTCGACAAAGCAGCAACACCTACAAACTGAGTGCTGGGAACTCGCCTTTGTATACGTTGAAGGCTCATATTAGAACCATAAGCAAAATACAGCATTTTCAGGCTCTTCTAATCAGGCTAAGAATACGATTATAGTTCAGCGCTCCTATTCCCTCAGACTCGCTGCCCCTTTTTTACACTTTTCTGCTGCGTTTTTTTACTTTTAAACGCCGATTTACGCTTCGATTGCGTTTTTGGCTTAGCTTGTTTTGAGTGAGGCCGTCCGCCAGCAGACAACTTCTGTTTTGACTGCCCACGACCTCTACCCCGGCGATTAGGGTTAGCATTAACGGAAGCATCATCCACCTTTTTATCAGGAACAAGACAGTTCTTACCATCACCAATCAATTCCTGATGCCCCATCTCTTTGAGGCTATCTCTCAGTACATCCCAGTTTTCAGGATCATGATAGCGGAGCAACGCTTTCTGAACTTTTCTCTGTTTAGCATTCTTGGGTGTATAGAGCTTTTCACTTTTATAAGTCACCTTCTTTAAAGGATTCTTATCAGAGTGATACATAGCCGTCGCCAGAGACATAGGCGATGGATAAAAGGTCTGAACCTGATCAACCTTAAACTCATTACTTTTGAGCCATTGCGCCAGTTTAACCATGTCCTCATCTTCACAACCTGGGTGTGCAGCGATGAAATAAGGGATCAAATATTGTTTTTTACCGGCTTCAGCAGAAAAACGATCAAACATTTTCTTGAAGGCATCGTAAGTTCCCATGCCTGGTTTCATCATCTTAGACAGCGTGCCTTCTTCGCTGTGCTCCGGTGCTATTTTTAAATAGCCCCCCACATGATATGTCACCAGCTCTTTAACATATTCCGGGTCTTCAACCGCCAGGTCATACCTCAAGCCTGAAGAGATCGATACTGTATGCACTCCTTCAACTTTCCGCGCCTTACGATACAGCTCTGTAGTGGGACTATGATCCGTCTCAAGATTGGAACATATCGTGGGGTAGACACATGAAAGTTTACGGCACGAAGCCTGTATCTCAGGATCTTTACAGTTCAGATGGTACATATTTGAAGTTGGACCACCCAGATCGGAAATTGCTCCGGTAAAACCCGGCACCTTATCTCTGATCTCTTCAATCTCATTTAGTACTGATTCATGAGATCTGCTTTGAATAATACGACCTTCATGTTCAGTAATGGAGCAGAAGGTACAGCCACCAAAACAACCACGCATGATATTTATCGAGAACTTGATCATATCGTAGGCTGGTATCTTAGCCTGCCCGTAACGAGGGTGCGGAATTCTCTGATAAGGCAAATCAAAAACCTTATCCATCTCTGCGGTTTCAAGAGGGATAGCCGGTGGGTTTACCCACAGTTCCCGATTACCGTGCTTTTGCAGCAATACTCTGGCGTTATGGGGATTCGATTCCTGATGCAAGACTCTGGAAGCGTGGGCATAGAGAGCCGAATCTTTAGAAACCTTCTCAAATGAGGGTAGACGTATGTATGTGTTATCAGGAAGCTTTTCTTTACCCTTTAGTGGCGCAGGAATAATCCTTAACGGCTGTACTTCATCGGAAACAGCGGCCTCTTTTTGATCACATTTGGGGTTATGATCATAATCATAAGGGTTGGGTATCTTATCAATAGCTCCCGGCCAGTCGATTCGTGTTGAATCAATCTCTATGAAACCATCGGGCACTGTACTTTTAAGCACCGCTGTACCCCGTAAATCATCAATCTGCTCTATGGGTTCTCCAGCGGCTAGGCGGTGTGTTAATTCCACCACAGCCCTTTCAGCATTGCCATAGAGAAGAATATCCGCCGTTGCATCAAGCAACACTGAGCGTCTTACTTTATCGCTCCAGTAATCGTATTGTGCGATACGCCTTAAGCTGGCTTCAATTCCTCCTAACACCACAGGCACATCTTTGTAGGCTTCTTTACAGCGCTGGCTGTAAACGATGACCGCCCTATCAGGTCTTTTGCCTCCGACACCTCCCGGAGTATAGGCATCATCATGCCGAATGCGTTTATCTGCGGTGTAACGGTTAATCAGAGAGTCCATATTCCCTGCTGTTACACCAAAGTAAAGGTTAGGCTTACCAAACTCTTTGAAAGGTTCAGGGCTGGTCCAGTCTGGCTGACTGATGATACCCACTCGGTAGCCCTGCGCTTCGAGAACACGACCAACTACGGCCATACCAAAACTTGGATGATCCACATAAGCATCACCCGTAATCAGTACAACATCACAGCTATCCCAGCCGAGTGTTTCCATCTCCTCGCGACAAGTCGGCAGGAATGGAGCCGGGCCAAAACATTCAGCCCAGTATCTGGGGTATGAGAACAGGTCAGGAGCGTTACGAATCATGGAACCACAAGTTTCTGGAAAAATGATATTTTCCCAGAAACTATGGCAATGTCACAGCACTATTTGGAAGCAGACAGTTTTTTGAGGGAAAGCAGTATCTCCTGCTTATCAATACTTTTATAGACAATGGGCTGATCACTTTCAGCTGTGTAGAGCATTAACTGCCCATTTTCTTCTTTGAAAATCTCAACCGATTTCAGGAATTTAAAGTAACGGTTTTCGTGGTACATCACTGGATTTGCACAGATATTACTGGTGGTTTCAATCGCTTCAACCACCATAAACGAAGACAGGGTACGGTAGTTACCACGATATTGGTTACAACCAGCAAAGCCGGTGATACGCCCCTGATTTCTCAGGGCAATGGTTGTGGAGACATCCGGCGGAATCCCCCTTCCAGCTATGTCTACAGCTTTCCAGTAGGTTTCTTCAGTTCCTTTTGTTTCTGATGAAGTCAAAACAACAGTGTTTAACTGATTAGCGACTAAATGCTGTTTACCCGTTAAAACCGTTGCGCCAGAAAAACTCACCGTCACTTCAGCCGTGGCATCATTGATACTGGTTGTCGGAGTAAATCTAAATGGCAGTTGGGAAAGACCAGAAAACTCAACAGTTTCCAGAATCTGATCGCCCGATCTGATAACCAGAGCAACTTTCGCTTTATCTGAAATTCTCGACAGTCCCTGACCTTCAATTTCAATCTGTGAAGTATTGGTGTGCTTCAGGTTAGAACTCTGGCAACCAATCAGAGAAGCAAAGATAAGAGATGTTGTGATTACACTGAATAGGAGCTTGATGCGCAACGTTAAATCCTTTTATACGTAGAGGTTTAGCTTTAGACCTTATCAGCAGCAGCTTAAAGCAAGCTGAATATTTGTTAAAAGCCCGTCATCAATGACGTTTATGTGCAAAGAAACCAAAATAAAAAGGCCAGAAGCTTTTGATAACTCTTTTACAAAGCAACTGGCCTTTTTAAGATAAATCAGATTTTAAATATCAGCAACATCAAATTCAGCTACTGGATTAACATCCGCCTCATAATCAATTGATTCTATTCCGAAACCGAACAGTTTCAGGAACTCGTCTTTGTACAGTTGATAGTCAGTCAGATCAAACAGGTTTTCACTGGTGACCTGAGGCCAGATTTCACGACAAGCATTCTGAACTTCTTCTTTCAGTTCCCAGTCATCCATACGGAAACGGTTACTGTCGTCAATTTCTGCGTTGTCGCCATACAGGCCTGTCGCAAACAGACGATGAACCTGTTCCATACAGCCTTCATGCAGGCCTTTCTCGCGCATCACTTTAAAGCACATAGCCAGATACAAAGGCATTACAGGGATTGCAGAACTCGCCTGAGTGACTACTGATTTAAGAACACCAATATTTGCCTGACCACCCTGCTGCTTCAGGTTAGAATCGATCGCTGCTGCTGCTCGGTCCAGATCTTGTTTAGCTTTACCCAGAGCACCATCCCAGTAGATTGGCCAGGTAATGTCAGAACCAATATAAGAATAGGCTACGGATTTACAGCCCTCAGCCAGAACACCCGCATCGCCAAGAGCATTCATCCATAGTTCCCAGTCTTCACCGCCCATTACGGTTACAGTAGCTGCGATCTCTTCTTCAGTCGCCGGCTCAACTTCAGCATCGATGATCACATCTTTGTTGGTATCGATGGCAGTCGATTTATATGGCTGCCCAATAGGTTTCAGGCAAGAACGTACCAGCTCACCGGTATCAGGCAACTTACGCACGGGTGACGCCAGAGAATAAACAACAAGATCGACCTGTCCCATATCCTCTTTGATTAATTCAATCGTTTTAGCTTTGGCTTCATGAGAGAAGGCGTCGCCATTAAGACTCTTTGAGTACAGACCCTCTGCCTTAGCTTCTGCATCAAATGCCGCAGAATTGTACCAACCTGCAGTACCGGCTTTACGCTCAGTACCTGGTTTTTCAAAGAACACACCAATCGTTGCAGCGCCACTACCAAATGCCGCTGCAATTCGAGAAGAAAGCCCGTAGCCACTGGAAGCACCAATTACCAGTACACGTTTTGGACCACCTTCGATGGTTCCTTGTTTCTGTGTGTATTCAATCTGTTCACGAACATTGGCTGCACAGCCTGTTGGATGAGTAGTAGTACAAATAAAGCCGCGAATTTTTGGTTTGATAATCATGGTAAAACGGGTCTCAAATCCATTAGTGATGTAAAAATTAGCCCTGTAAGATACAGGATTTAGCATCAAGTTGACAGTTAACGGTACACCACAGTTGCAGATATCAGCCGTTATAAATTCTTACGAATTGTTAACAGAAGCGTAAAGACGTAGCTATACAGTTGAAGTTTTCGTTATCATCCAAGCATTGATGATTTTTTATAAGGAACCACTCCATGCAGGAACTTCACGGCTACTATCTTGAAGATCTGGAAGTTGGCATGAGCGATAGCTTTGCCAAAACAATTACTGATGCAGATGTATGTCTCTTTGCGGGTATCTCCGGCGACACAAACCCGGTCCATATCAACGACGACTACGCAAAAACAACCATGTTCGAAAAGCGTATCGTGCACGGCATGTTCAGCGCGGCACTTATCTCAACAGTTGCCGGCACAAAGCTGCCTGGACCGGGTGCGATCTATGTTGATCAGTCTCTTAAATTCCGCGCTCCTGTTTTTATTGGTGATACAGCCAAAGCCACTCTGACTGTGCTGGAAATTGATGCACGCAGAAAACGCGTTAAGTGCTCTACCGATGTTCACGTTGGCGAAAAACTGGTAGCTACCGGAGAAGCGACTTTTATGGTGGATAAGCGCGAAGCATAATCCCGCCAGAAACACAGATAAGCCCCATATTTAAGTATGGGGCTTATAATAAATTTCCTTTTCACCTCTCTTCAGTCCATCATTTAGTCATTACCCATACTGGATGATTTAATGATGTCAGATGAATCCGAACTGTTAAGGTGCACAACAGAAGCAGCTCGCTACCGGCAGATGTTCGAGCATTCAACAGATATGCTCTCCCGCCATACCGCTACACCTGAATGGATCTATATCGACGTAAACCCAGCCTGTGAAAAGCTACTTGGCTATAAGCCTGAGGAGCTGGTAGGCACATCCGGTTACCAGCAAATCCATCCGGAAGATGCCGATAACCTTAAAGCAAGAACTCAATCGGTTATATACCGCCAGGGGATCTATACCAACATTCATCGGATGAAACATAAAGATGGTTACTATGTGTGGTTTGAAACCACCAGTAGAACCATTCGCAATGATGATGGAGCACCCACTGAGATCATCTGTGTATCCAGAGACGTTTCTGAGCGAGAGATCGCAGAGCAAGCTACAAGACGTTTAGCCCGTGTTGTTGAAGCATCCTCAGACATGATTATGTTCTGTAACCACGCTGACCAGAAAATAACCTACATGAATGAATCATGCCTTAGCACTTTCGAGCTTGAAGAATTCCCTGATAAAACAATCGCGTTAAAAAAGCTCTTCAGTCCCAAAGATTACAAAGATACGATTCAACCTGCTCTGGAAACTGCTGCGCAAACCGGTAAGTGGCTGGGCAAAGTTCAGATGCAGTTGCCCGATCAACTGAATGAAACTAAGCATGCCGAAATACGTGAGATAATTGGCCATCATAGTCGCAACAAATCTGATGCTCCCCTGGTTGAGTACTACACCCTGATTGCCCGGGATATCACTGAGGAGAAACTTGCTCAGGAAAAAGCCAATATCCAGCAGCAAGAGATAACCCACATGTCACGCTATCTATCCGTCGGGGAGATGGCTACAGGGCTTGCTCATGAATTAAACCAACCTCTCGCAGCGATTATCAATTACTGCAGAGGTACCAAACGAAGGCTAAGAGACAGCGCCACGGACAACAGTGAAATTGTTTCTGAAGCAATGGAACTCATTACTAAGCAAGCCAAACGCGCTTCTGAAATTATTAAGCGCTTACGCAGTTTCGTAAGAAAAAATGAATATAAACAAACATCTTTTTCAATTAACAAATCCTGTCAGAATGTCTGTGACTTCCTGGCACAAGAAGCAAAAAACAATGGCATCAGCTTTGAGTACAACCTAAGCAAAAATACGCCAAACCTTTATGCTGATAAAATCCAGATCGAACAGGTTCTATTGAATCTCATCCGTAACGCCATCGAAGCCTACAGCCATACTCATAGGGCACTGAGACCTGTTGCAGTCACCACCGAGTTCTGTAACGAATATATTCAAATTACGGTTACTGACACAGCGGGTGGTATTCCTGAAGCTGAGATTCAATCTGTTTTTGAGCCATTTCAGACCTCTAAGTCTTATGGTCTTGGTATGGGCTTACCCATTTCTCGAACCATTATTGAAAATCACAGCGGTCAAATTTGGGTTGAAAGTGACGGTGTAACAGGTACAGAATTCAAGATCCGTTTACCTGTTGAGGAAAGATCATGACACAGCCCGATCAATGTACTGTTTTTATTATTGATGATGATGATGGATTCAGAGAATCTGTTCGCTGGCTGTTGCAGGCTGAAAATATTGAAACATGCGGTTTTGCATCACCTCTAAAGTTTATGGAGTCCTATCAGGGGGAAACTGGGTGTATTTTGCTTGATGTGAGAATGCCGGATATTAATGGTCTTACCGCGTTAAAAATGATTCGTGATAAAAACATTAACATGCCTATCATCATGATCTCGGGCCATGGCGATATCCCGATTGCTGTAAGAGCGATAAAACAGGGCGCGCAGGAATTTATTGAAAAGCCTTTTGATGACGAACATCTACTTCGTGTCATCAATCAATGCCTCCAACAAGCTTCAGAAATTTCTGAGAAAGAATCCTCACTCGCAGTGGTTCAAAATGAATTTGAAAGCCTGAGCAGGCGAGAAAAAGAAGTGATGAACCTTGTGGTTTCCGGGCTTTCGAATAGGGAAATTGCTGAAAACCTAGAAATCAGTCCTAAAACGGTGGAAGTTCATCGCTCGAGAGTGATGCACAAAATGAACTCAGACAATCTGGCACTTCTGGTCAAAAAATCAGCACTTATCGCGCAATAAGTTTTAGGCACTTTTATGATCAAAGTCATTTTTTCTCAAAAGTTCATACTTTAGTTGATTGCTAACAATTATTAGAAAAGTAGAATGTGCGGCAAAATAAAAACAATTATTTCTGCACATGAAAAAAATATTAATTAGCGCATGCATGTTGGGCGATAATGTCCGCTATGACGGTGGCCATCACTTGATTGACCATCCAATTCTAAAACGCTGGAAGCAAGAAGGTAGATTGGTTCCTATCTGCCCTGAAATTGCAGGCGGTTTGGAAATCCCCCGCCCTGCGGCCGAAACTCAATGCAAATTCCCCATCCTCATCACCACGAAAGAAGGTGATGACGTTACCCCGCAATTCCTCACCGGAGCCGAAAAAACCCTCGAGAAAGCAAAACAGGAACGTGTTTGCTGTGCGCTTATGAAAGCTAAAAGCCCTTCTTGTGGGAACCAAAGAATTTACGATGGTAACTTCTCCGGCAAACTGATTGATGGCGCAGGGGTCGCAGCTGCTGAACTTATGCGAAATGGCATCCCGGTCTTCAATGAAAAACAGCTCAATGACCTCTTTGCTTTTGTTGAAGATTCTGAAAGGATATCTGCTTAACTTCTGAGTAGGTATTCTCTCGTGGAGCAGGAAATTCAAAAAGAGCTGGAAACCATTACCCGGCTCACCAATCTGGTTATCGATTTTTTCGTCAATTACAGTTTCCACGTAATTGGCGCCATCATAATCTTCATTATTGGCCTGATCGTGGCACGCTGGATTTCCCAGCTGGTTCTGAAGATCTGCGAAAAACACAATGTCGATGTCACCTTAGCTCTGTTTATTGCCAGCACGACTAAATTCCTGATCATCGCCATGGTGCTGGTAATCTGCCTTGGCAAGTTTGGCATAAGCGTGGCCCCTTTTGTCGCCGCAATTGGTGCCATCTCTTTGAGCGCCGGCCTGGCGTTACAGGGTGTCTTCTCAAACTATGGTGCGGGTTTCACCATCATCCTTACACGCCCTTTCGTAGTCGGTAATACAATTGATGTGAATGGCGTTTCCGGCATCGTTAAAGAAATTAAGCTCGCTTATACCGTTCTCTCCAATGAAGATGGCGAGATGATCACCATTCCGAACAAACATATAGTTGGTGAGGTGATCGTTAATTCCTTTGAACATAAAGTTGTCGAAGCATCCGTCGGAATAAGTTATTCAAGCCAGCCAGAACAAGCGATCAAAGTGATTGCTGCCGTTCTCGAGCAATTTGATGAGGTAACCTCATCTCCAGCACCACAGATTGGTATTGAAACTTTCGCTGATTCGTCAGTGAATATTGCCTACCGATATTGGGTACCTACTGAGCGTTATTTTGAAGTTCAGTATCAGGTCAATCTTGCGGTGTTTAATGCCCTAAACGAAGCAAGCATTGAAATCCCGTTCCCGCAGAGGGAAGTATTGTTGAAACAGGCCTGATTTTTACTTGGCAGTTAATCAGCCTCCCCCTACAATGTTGCGACTTTAAAACAGAATTTGAATCGATTGAGTTACCTATAATGCGCACAAGCCAATTTCTCATCTCCACAGTTAAAGAAACACCGTCTGATGCGGAAGTAATCAGCCATAAACTTATGCTCCGCGCTGGTTTAATCCGTAAAGTTGCTTCAGGCCTTTATAACTGGTTACCTCTGGGTCTCAGAACCTTGCGCAAAGTAGAGCGTATTGTTCGAGAAGAGATGGATAAGTCCGGCGCTATGGAAGTATTAATGCCAGCAATTCAGCCTGCTGAGTTGTGGGAAGAGTCTGGCCGTTGGGAGCTTTATGGCCCAGAACTCCTGCGTGTTAATGATCGTCACAATCGCGAATTCTGTGTAGGTCCAACTCACGAAGAAGTAATCACTGATCTTATCCGCAGAGAGATCAAAAGTTATAAGCAATTGCCTGCAAACTTCTATCAGATACAGACTAAATTCCGTGACGAAATCCGCCCTCGTTTTGGCGTAATGCGTTCTCGTGAATTCATCATGAAAGACGCTTATTCCTTCCATGTTGGCCAGGAATCATTGCAACAAACCTATGATGTAATGCACCAGACCTACACTAATATCTTCAATCGTCTGGGATTGGATTTCCGCCCAGTTCTGGCAGATACAGGTTCAATTGGCGGAGCATCTTCTCATGAGTTCCATGTACTGGCTGAATCCGGTGAAGATGATATCGCTTTCTCTAACAGCAGTGATTACGCAGCCAATGTAGAGTTGGCTGAAGCGCTTTCACCAGAAGGTGAGCTTGCGGCTCCTTCAGTGGAAATGACCACTGTAGATACACCCAACGCTAAAACTATTGACGAACTGGTAGAGCAGTTTGAGCAACCCATCGAAAAAACAGTTAAGACGCTGATTGTTAAAGCCTCTGAAGAGTGTGCTGCTGATTTCGTTGCTCTACTTGTTCGTGGCGACCACGAACTCAATGAGATTAAAGCAGAAAAACTTGAGAATGTTGCCTCCCCTCTTGAGTTTGCAACTGAAGAAGAGATACGCGGATTGATTGGTGCGGGCCCAGGCTCTCTTGGCCCTGTTGGCCTGACCATTCCTTGCGTTGTTGATCGTACCGTTGCTAAAACGTCTGATTTCAGTGCGGGTGCAAACATCGATGGTAAGCACCTGTTTGGTATCAATTGGAATCGTGATGTAGAACTGCCTGAAGTTGCCGATATCCGCAATGTTGTAGAAGGTGACCCAAGCCCTTGCGGTGAAGGTACTCTGGTGATTAAACGCGGTATTGAAGTTGGCCATATTTTCCAGCTTGGCACCAAGTACTCAGAAGCACTCAAAGCAGAAGTACTGGACCAAAATGGTAAAACAGTCACTATGAACATGGGCTGTTACGGTATTGGTGTTACCCGTGTGATCGCGGCAGCCATCGAGCAGAACAACGACGACAACGGCATTATCTGGCCAGACTCAATTGCTCCATTCCATATTGCAATTGTTCCTATGCAGTACGACAAGTCCGAAGAGGTTAAAAACCTGACGGATCGTCTCTATGAGGAGTTAAGCAACTCCGGATACGATGTCATTCTTGATGACCGTGATAAGAAAACCAGCCCGGGTGTGAAATTCGCTGATATGGAATTGATGGGCATTCCACATCGAGTTGTCATCTCTCCTCGCGGTATTGAAGCAGGCACTCTGGAATATAAAGGTCGAAGAGACGAAGATAAGCAGGACATCAAGATTGACGACCTGATCCCACTTTTAGCTGAAAAAATCAGCGTTTAAAAACTTCAAATTTAAAAACTAATAATACATTAAAACCAGATTTTAATTGG
>JBMYLM010000013.1:0-58640 GCA_049596335.1 Neptuniibacter sp. | reverse complement strand
CCTTAGCTGTTGCTCGGTTATCACCGGTTAGCATTACGACACGTATGCCATTTGCTTGTAGCCGTTTCACTGCCTCTACTGAGTCCTTTTTGATCGGATCAGATACTGCGATAATTGCAGCTAGCTGCCCATTGATAGCCAAGTACATAGGGGTCTGTGCTTCTGATGCCATACGTTGCGCATCAGCAATGTGATGGTTGATAGAAATGGACCGTTCTTCCATCAACTTTTCATTACCAAATAACAGGGTGCTTCCATCCACTTCACCTTCCACGCCATGTCCAGCAATCGCGTTAAAGTTCGTCACTTTAGAAAGGGTAAATCCTTGGGCTTTGGCTGACTCCACTATAGAAAGCGCTAAGGGATGTTCCGAACCGGATTCCAAACTTGCCGCTAAGCGAAGAATGTCTTCCTCTTTATGATCACCGGTCAACTGGATCTCAGTAACCTGCGGGCTACCTTCAGTTATGGTGCCGGTTTTATCCAGAATCATGGCGCTGATTTGAGAGGCCGTCTGTAAAGCTTCACCATTGCGGATCAATACACCCGCTTCTGCCGCTTTGCCCACACCCACCATCACCGACATGGGTGTTGCCAATCCCAAGGCACAGGGGCATGCAATAATCAAAACAGTTGTTGCTGACACAATAGCAAAGGCCACGGCAGGAGCAGGGCCAAAATTTAACCAGGCCAATGCACTGAGAATGGCAATAATCATTACAACTGGAACGAAATAGCCCGATATCACATCCGCTAAACGTCCTATAGATGGTTTAGAGTTTTGCGCCCGCTTAACCATCTCAATAATTTGTGCCAGTGCAGTATCTTTACCAACACGTGTTGCTTTGAATATCACCGTTCCAGATTTATTGATGGTACCTGCAACAACTTCATCTCCAGCTGCTTTCTCAACAGGCATGGGTTCACCCGTCAACATGGATTCATCAACAGAGGTACTACCCTCAATAACAATACCGTCTACAGGGATTTTTTCTCCAGGGCGGATTCTTAATTCGTCATCCAGGGCAACATCCTCAATGGGAATATCAATCTCTTCACCATCTCTAATGACACGCGCATTCTTTGGCTGCAGACCTATCAAGCGCTTGATCGCTTCTGAAGTCCTACCACGCGCCTTTATCTCAAGAGCTAAACCAAGATCGATTAAACCAATAATCATTGCTGTGGCTTCAAAGTAGACATGCCTTGCCATCAGAGGGACGGCATCCGGGGCAAATACAACCACCATGGAATAAATCCAAGCGGTACCAGTACCTAATGCAATTAGGGTATCCATGTTGGCACTGTGATTTTGAAAAGACTTCCAGGCACCTATATAAAAATGGCGTCCTGAAAAATACATGATTCCTAATGTAAGAAGACCAACTATGGCCCAAGCAATACGTTCCATATTGGTAGATACAGTCATCTCACCGATCAACAACCCGTAGATCATTAAGGGAACGCCTAAAGAGAGGGCAATCGTCATCTCTCTCATCAAACGGTGATAGTAAACTGCTTCAGACTTTTCTTTCTCATCCAGTAAGTCTTGATCGTTTTCATCAACGAAACTGGCTCGATAACCCACACTTTCAACAGCGCGGATCAAATCATGATCAACCACATCACCCGTCACAAGCACTGTTCGTTGAGCAAAGTTCATCGATGCTTTCTGTACGCCAGTTACTTCTAACAACGCACCTTCTATCTTTCCTACACAGCTGGCGCAACCGGCACCATCTATTAGCAGGGTTTTCTCTATATTTGGGCTGTTGGAACTCATCCTGATCACCTATAAGGCACTGTAAATCTCTCAATAGAAATTTAAAAAGAGCATTTCTGTGATCAGGATAGACCTTCCTGTTGATGTAAGGTCAAGGTGGCTTAAATGAGTTCAGAGGCATTTCGGTAGTACTTTACTCCGACCTCTGTCAGAGAGGGCTAGATTTTAGCTAGTGCCTCAAAACAAGAAATATCAAAGTTAAGAATTCATTAAGAATCTCCAGATAACTTACTCATAATTATCTGGAGGAGCATCATGAAAAGCCTAGACAAAACACCATATCTCGCTGCAGCACTATTAGTGATCATTATAGGATTATTTGTAGCTGAGATTGATATCTATGAGATATCAACTCATTACTTAAATATCATCCAACACAATATCTTTTCAAAAATTCTTGTCCGTTATACAACAGTCTGAAAACCCGATATTGTTGCCTTGAGGCCATGCTCATATTTAGTTGAATGAGAAAGATCAAAAGAGTACGTGAACTGTTCACAGAGCTGGTGAACTATGGAAAGCCCTAAACCGCATCCATCTGTTTCTGGAGTTGAGGCGCGATAGAAACGCTCACAAGCATGAGTTTGATCATTTTCATTCAGACCCGGCCCATTATCTTCTACCACAAAAAATGCACCTGTTTCATCACAACCCACAACCAAACATAGCACCCCATTTTCGGGAGTATACTTAACAGCGTTATCTAATAAGTTTCGAATGATGATAGACAACGCATCCTTATTAGATAAGACCTCAAGATTATTTGAAAAGCATGTCTCAACTTGTAGTTTTTTTGCTGCAATGGCCTCTGAATACTCTTCATCAAGAACTGCCAAAAACAGAGAGCTCAGATCGATTGGATCTAGCTTATCTTTGTAATTACGAGTTTCTGCTCGGCTCAACGTTATCAGTTGATTAAAAAGATGTGTAAGCTTATCAACACCCAAAATTATATTTCTTTGGACCCGTCTAAGCCGCTCATTTTCAGGAGGAATATTTTGAGCATGGACCTTTATTCCGGCCAGAGGGGTCCTTAATTCATGGGCAGCATTACTCGTAAACCTTTTTTGTCTTTCAAGTGAGATATCTAATGACTTGAGCAGATTGTTAACAGAATGAACAACCTTCCTCAATTCATTGGGGATCACCTCAAAATCAAGAGGAGAAAGGTTCTCAACGGTTCTCTTGGATATGTCACAACAAGCTTTCAGAGAAGCCAAAAGCTTATTACTGCTCCGTAAGAAGCCCATCAAGATAATCTGACCAGGATTGCATCATTTTCCTACGCTTAGGAAGATACAAAGCACGGTTATAGGCTCTTGATGTACTAGTTCCAATGAGGTGTGCAAGTTGCACCTCAATGATTTCAGGCTCCCACCCCTGTTCATGAAGAATTGTAGAAGCCGTGCTACGAAACCCATGAGCGCACATTACATCTGCTGAATACCCCAATTTACGAAGACGGTTTGTCATAACATTTTTGCTAATAGAGATATCTGCATTTCTCGAGTTTGGGAAAACATATTGTGAATACCCTGTCACTTGTTGTATTTCTTTCAAATGCTCAATGACCTGTTTCGACATAGGAACAAGATACTCACGGCTTCTTTTCATTTCTTCCACTGGAAAGCGAATCAGTCGATCATCAAAATCAATATACTCCCATTTCAAATTCCGAATTTCTGTAGGACGTACAAATATTCTTGGAAGGAGCTTCAAGGCCTCTACTGTGCAGTAGCTCCCTCCCTCGCTATAAGTTATATCCTGCATCAATGTCGCAAGCTGAGTAGGATCGACTATAGCAGCCATCCCTTGCACTTTAGGAAGTGGTTTCAGGATATCTCGAAGTGGCAAGCCTTGAGCAGGATTGGAACGAGTGAGCCTATGAGCGAGGGCATAGGCAAATACTCGATTAATGATACTTAGGATGGTTGGGGCTTTCTTCGGAGTTCCAGCAGCTTCGATTGAAAGCATCAATTCTGTGATATGAGCAGCGTCTATACGATCTATATCAAGCTTCTGAATCGACTTCATATCGTTCTTCAGCCAACGCTTTACCCTCTTAGCATGGTCATTCGACCATCCTTCTTTTTGTCGTTCCCACCAACGCAATGCAACTGCTTTAAAGCGGCGGTCTGGATCATTGGTTTTTCTTTTCCTCTCCCTTCGCTGCTCCATTGGGTTAATCCCCTGCACCAACAATAGTCTTGCTTCATTTGCTAAATCTCTAGCATCTGCAAGGCTCACCAAGGGGTACTTTCCTAGGGCCATTTCCTGATGTTTCCCTGAAAACTTAAAACGGAAACGCCAAAGCTTAGATCCATTATTTTTTGCTAGCAAAAACAACCCATTACCGTCAGATTTCTTCGCTAGGTTCCGCCCCTCAGGGCAAGAAAAGCTTTTCACTTCAGATGCAACAAGAGCCATTTCCTTTCTCCTACAAGCACCAACCAGGGGTATTAAAGTGGGGTGCTTATAAAAGAATAGTAGAAAAACTAGAAAAAGAAATTCAACGATACCCCTCTATATACCTTCGATTTTATGCAACACCATGAAACAACAAGAAACACCCAGAAACGAAAAAGGCTCGTAAAGCAAAGCCTTACGAGCCTTCTGAAACACTATGTGCTTCGGTGAAACTGGGTGATGATGATTACATCATGCCGCCCATGCCACCCATGCCGCCCATGCCGCCCATATCAGGCATAGCAGGAGCACCACCTTCAGATGGCTTGTCAGCAACCATTGCTTCAGTAGTGATCATCAGACCTGCAACAGAAGCAGCCGCCTGCAGCGCAGAACGAGTTACTTTAGCTGGGTCCAGGATACCCATTTCGATCATGTCTCCGTATTCGCCGTTTGCAGCGTTGAAACCGAAGTTACCTTCACCTTCACGAACTTTAGATACGATAACGGAACCTTCTTCACCGGCGTTACCGACGATCTGACGCAGAGGAGCTTCCATTGCGCGGAATGCCAGTTCAACACCTACAGACTGATCGTGGTTTTCACCTTTCAGTTCACCAACAGAAGACAGAGCACGGATCAGCGCAACACCACCGCCAGGTACAACACCTTCTTCTACAGCTGCGCGTGTTGCGTGCAGTGCATCTTCAACACGAGCTTTCTTCTCTTTCATCTCAACTTCAGTCGCTGCACCCACTTTGATGACAGCAACACCGCCTGCCAGCTTAGCTACACGCTCCTGCAGTTTTTCACGGTCGTAGTCAGAAGAGGTCTCTTCCATCTGTGCACGGATCTGGTTAACACGTGCTTCGATGTTCTCAGCAACGCCAACACCGTCAACGATCGTTGTGTTCTCTTTAGTAATAGAAACACGCTTCGCCTGACCCAGCTGTTCCAGAGTCGCTTCTTCCAAAGTCAGACCGACTTCTTCAGAGATCACAGTACCGCCAGTCAGGATAGCGATATCTTCCAGCATTGCTTTACGACGGTCACCGAAACCTGGTGCTTTAACAGCCGCAACTTTAACGATGCCGCGCATGTTGTTGACTACCAGAGTTGCCAGCGCTTCGCCTTCAACATCTTCTGCGATGATCAGCAGTGGGCGGGAAGCTTTAGCAACCTGCTCCAGGATTGGCAGCAGATCACGGATGTTAGAGATTTTCTTATCAACCAATAGGATGAATGGCTGTTCAACTTCTGCAGACATGTTGTCCTGGTTGTTGATGAAGTAAGGAGACAGGTAACCGCGGTCGAACTGCATGCCTTCTACAACGTCCAGTTCGTTTTCCAGTGCAGAACCTTCTTCTACAGTGATAACGCCTTCTTTACCTACTTTAGCCATCGCTTCAGCAATGATCTCACCAACCTGAGTATCAGCGTTCGCAGAGATCGTACCAACCTGAGCAATCGCTTTGTTATCCGCACATGGAACAGCCATGTCCTGAATCTGAGCAACAACAGCAGCAGCCGCTTTGTCGATACCACGTTTCAGGTCCATTGGGTTCATGCCAGCAGCAACAGATTTCAGACCTTCGTTAACGATTGCCTGAGCCAGAACTGTAGCAGTAGTCGTACCGTCACCAGCAACATCATTTGCCTGAGACGCTACTTCTTTAACCATCTGAGCGCCCATGTTTTCGAACTTGTCTTCCAATTCGATCTCTTTCGCAACAGACACACCGTCTTTAGTTACAGTTGGCGCACCGAAAGACTTGTCCAGAACAACGTTACGGCCTTTAGGACCCAGAGTTGTTTTAACAGCGTCTGCCAGAATGTTTACACCGTTCAGCATGCGCTGACGAGCATCGTTACCAAATAGTACTTCTTTAGCCATCTTTAAAATCCTGCTTCAAAAATTCTTTTACAAAAGTTCGTTAAACGAAAAGTTCAACTGAAATTAGTCTTCCAGCACACCGTAAATTTCGTTTTCACTCAGAATCAGCAACTCTTCGCCGCCAACTTTAACTGTGTTCGCATAACCACCGAACAGAACTGTATCCCCAACCTGAACAGTCAGTGCCTGACGCTCACCGTTATTCAGAAGACGACCTTCACCAACAGCAATAACCTCACCCTGGTTTGGTTTTTCCTGAGCAGAACCTGGCAGGACGATACCACTGGCAGTAGTAGCTTCTTCTTCGTTACGGCGAACAACTACACGATCGTGAAGTGGACGAATTTTCATATGATTTTTTCTCCTGATCTTTCTCTGACCAAAATCACTATTTTTGTTAGTTACCGGGTTAGCTGAAAAGCTCATTTACCCTTTGCACTGCTAAGTTGGGGCAAATAAAACGAATTCAACAGTAATACCCATTTTTTTTATAAATAAATTGCAGATTAATCCTTACGCTCGTATTCACCTTCAATCACATCTCCTTGTGAGACGTTTTGTGAGTGGTTGCGTGTTCTTCTGGCGTGCTCAGAGTTTGGATTCTCAGAGAATGGGTCCTGAGAGAAAGGATCTTGTGAGTAAAAATGAGCGGACTCTGAATGGCGTTGTTGTGAAGCAATCACCGTAAATCGACTTAACAAAGCCTTAGCAAAAGACTGGCGGGTGAAAGGAATCAGGCAGCTAAAGCCAATAACATCAGTAACAAAACCAGGGGTGACCAATAATGCCCCACCGACAGCCAGTACGATGCCTTCAACCATCTCCTGACCCGGGATTTCACCCTGATTAGCTCTCTGCTGCGCTCTCGCCAGAGTCGAAAGGCTCTGATAACGCAACATATTTACACCAATAAAAGCCGACAAAATCACCAGGCCGACAGTATTCCAGGCACCTATCGCCTCACCTACATTAATTAATATCGTAATTTCAACAATAGGAATAACAATAAATAGCAGAAACAAAAACTTCATAGGTTGGGTCGCTTTTGGGCTCAAATTAAGTTGCTTAATGCCTAGTAAGGTAGGGTTTTATTCGTGTTTTTCAAGCTTTGCCCCCAAATGAAGCAAGACTTTATAACTTTAACCACACTGTATATTGGGACTTAATACCAAAGTACCCTCCATTTAACGCAGCGCAAAAAAACCTCATCTGTTCAGATAGTTAGCATCTGCATAAGCTAAACTTAAGTGTCTATCCATTTGGCTATAGAACTTATTGATAAATAGCGGATCTTGATTGAGCTGTAGACTTTTTTGCAAAAGCGGGATAAGTTTATTTTCTGAACAATGACGCAACGCACAAAAAGAGAAAACCGAAGTTAAGGGTAATCCTCAATGGAACTCAAAGATAAAGTAATTGTTGTAACTGGTGGTGGTCGCGGTCTTGGCCGTGCTATGGCTCTTGAACTGGCTGCTAAAGGCGCAAAATTGGCGCTGGCTGATCTGAGCCAGGAAGATCTGGACACTACTGTTGGCCTTTGCATGGAAAAAGGCGTTGAAGCACGTGCATACATCTGCAACGTTGCGAAAGAAGATGAAGTAGAAAAGATGTTTGCTGATATCGTTGCTGATTTCGGCACCCTGCACGGTCTGGTAAACAACGCTGGTATCACTCGCGATGGTCTGTTCCTGAAAGTTGACCGCGAAACTGGCAAAGTAGCTAAGAAAATGTCTATGGACCAGTGGAATCTGGTAATGGACGTTAACCTGACTGGCACATTCCTGTGTGCTCGTGAAGCAGCTGCACAGATGATCGACCTGGGTGTTCCTGGTTGCATCATCAACATCTCTTCTATCTCTCGTTCCGGTAACATGGGCCAGACTAACTACACTGCTACTAAAGCAGGCGTTGAAGCTATGGCTGTTACATGGGCTAAAGAACTGGCTCGTTACGGTATCCGTGCAGCGTCTATCGCTCCGGGTTACATCGGTACTGAGATGGTTATGAGCATGAAGCCTGAAGCACTGGAAAAAATCGCTGCAGGTATTCCGGCTAAGCGTCTGGGTAAACCAGATGAGATCGCTTCGACTGTTAACTTCATCCTTGAAAACGACTACATCACTGGTCGTTGCTTCGAGGTTGATGGCGGTCTGCGCATCTAATCGAAAACTTTTCGATAAAAAACCGGCTTCTGCCGGTTTTTTTATGCCTCAAAATCCATAACGCTGAACAATAAAAAAGGGGCTTAAAGCCCCTTTCTTTTGTTTAAAAGTGCTTATGCACCAATAACACCACCGTCTTCACGCGTTACCATTACCACTGTTGAACGAGGCTTGCTGTCACCGCCACCCGGGAAGTGCGAAGGCTTACCTTTTTCACCAGGGTGCTGAATACCTACAAACATAGTTTTGTAGTCAGGTGAGAAAGCCAGACCTGTAACTTCAGCAGCAATCGGGCCAGTCAGAAAGCGGTGAATTTCACCCGTTTCTGGATCACCACACAACATCTGGTTGTTACCCATGCCAGCAAAGTCATCTTTGTTGGAGTATTTACCGTCTGTCATGATCCACAGGCGGCCGCCTTTATCAAAGCCAAGACCGTCTGGGCTGTTGAACATGTTTTCAGTAGTGATGTTGCTGCTACCTGCGTTCAGGCCATCTTTATGAACTGATGGGTTTCCTGCAACAACATACAGATCCCACTCGAATTCAGACGCAGTATGATCACCATTTGCCGGAGTCCAGCGTACAATCTGGCCGTATTTGTTACCTGTACGTGGGTTCGGGCCACCAACAGGCTGGTTATCTTTCTTACCACGGTGTTTGTTGTTGGTCAGAGTACAGCAAGCGCTCATCTTGTTCGGGTGAACCGCTACCCACTCTGGACGATCCATAGTCGTCGCACCCACCTGAGTCGCTGCAAGACGAGTATGGATAAGAACTTCTGCCTGGTTGTTAAAACCGTTTTCTGCTGTCAGGCCATTTTTACCAAACGTCAGCTCCAGCCACTGACCTTTACCTTTTAGCTCACCGTCAGCTGCTTCAAATTTAGCAACGTACAATGTGCCTTCTTCCAGCAGGTTACGATTAGCCGCTTTGTTAGAGGCATCGTATTTTCCTTTAGATACGAACTTGTACAGGTGCTCTCCGCGCTCATCGTCACCTAGATAAACGACAGCATGACCGCTGTTATCGATCATCAGTGCAGCATTTTCATGTTTGAAGCGACCCAGAGCTGTACGCTTAAGTGGTTTTGATTCTGGCTCCATTGGATCGATTTCAACAACCCACCCATGACGGTTTGGTTCGTTCGGGTTTTTAGCCAGATCAAAACGCTCGTCAAACTTGCTCCACTGGTAACGTTTATCTTCAGGCTTAATACCGTAACGTTTCTGTGCAGCAGGCACTGCGTATGTCTCATCCGCAGTACCGAAGTAGTTGTGGAAGTTTTCTTCACAAGTGAGGTAAGTACCCCAAGGCGTTTCACCATTCGCACAGTTATTGAATGTACCCAGAACTTCTTTACCGCTTGCATCCGCCGCAGTTTTCAAAAGATCGTGACCCGCTGCAGGGCCTGTTAGCTGCATTGGCGTATTTGCTGTGATACGACGGTTTACTTTGCCACCACGATCTACAGACCAGCCTTTAGAAGTTTTCTGAATCTCAAAGATGGAAACACCATGAGCGTTCTGCGCTTTCAGCACATCATCCGCAGTCATGCTTTCTCCTTTGTGATCAAACAGCAGGTCGTTGTTTGTGTACTCGTTGTTGATAGCCAGCACTGCACGATCTTCAGAGATCGGGAACAGGGACATACCGTCAGTGTTATCACCAAACTGTAGCGCCTGAGCTGAAGCCGGTGCTTTACCAGACTGATCAAATTCAGGCGCACCTTCAAAGATTGGGTCACCCCAGGAGATAAGGTTAGATACTTTGTAACCTTCAGGAACAACAACTGTATCTGCAGTGCTGGCAGGGATTGGTTTAAAGCCCATCAGTTTGCTGTTAACCGTTTTAATTGCAGCCTGAACCGATTGCGAGATTGGTGACAAACCGATGAAAGCCCCAATACCAAGCGCACCCATGCCTGCCATAAAGCCACGACGGCTAACACCACGTTCGATAATCTGAGTAAAATCTGAATCCTGCTCTGCTGTCAGGTTGCTGCATGCATCATGCGTATTTTTATAGCTCATAACCTTATCTTTCACCCCAAGAAAGCAAATCATATAAATAGAGAACCCAAGCGGTTAATACCCAGGTTCTCAGTTCGATATCTGAATTTTCGGAAAGCTAGAGGGTGATAGTTAAAGTTCCGTGACAAACACTAACAATTCATCCCGATACACAAAAAATTCTCAAAATCTTAACATTAATCTTTTTCAATAGAGCTTATAAATCATAGAGTTAATAAGAATTCTGGCAATTACCCTTCATCAAAGCGTCACACATCCTTATTAGCATCCCTGCTTTCTTCATTTTTTAACAGGACGCAGGCAATGTTGAAATTCCCAGGTAACAAAACTGCAGTGGCTATTGCTCTATCTGCAGTTGCGGTAACAGCACATGCTGATAGTTTTAATCGTATCGCCACCTTTGCAAATATTAAAAACCTGCCACAAGGTAAAGAGATCACTACTGAAACTTCTGCTGAGATTATCGTAGTCAGCGAAGATGGTAAGACTCTGGTTTACTCCGACAGCCCACTGGGAGGTGTTGGATTTATCGACCTAAAAGATGCCAAGAAACCCAAACCGGATGGTTTCGTAGCCCTGGATGGAGAGCCGACCTCAGTTGCAGTGAGCAGCTCCAAGGTACTTGCAGGAGTCAACACTTCTGAAAGTTTTACGAACCCTGGGGGTAAGCTTGTCGCTATGGACATCAACAATCGTCAAGTTGAAAAGAGTTGTGACCTGGGCGGACAACCTGACTCAATTGCCGTTTCTAAAGATGGAAAATACGCAGCGGTAGCGATTGAGAATGAACGCGATGAAGACCTGAACGGCGGTGTTATCCCGCAACTACCTGCCGGTTTTGTATCCATCATTCCTTTGAAAAAAGGCTTGCCTGTTTGTGAACAAATCAAAAAAATTGATCTAACCGGTCTGGCTAAAATCGGAGCCACAGATCCGGAACCAGAATTTGTCGATTTTAATGATAAAAACGAGATCGTTGTTTCCCTGCAGGGGAATAACCATCTGGTAATTATTGATGCGGCTTCCGGTCAACTCATAAACCACTTTCCAGCGGGCAGCGTAAAGCTGGATCAGATCGACGTAGAAAAAGACAAAGCTTTCCATTTCGATGGTTCCATCGAAGTAAACCGTGAACCCGATGCAGTTAAGTGGATCGATAATGACCGTTTTGTAACCGCTAACGAAGGTGATTACGAAGGCGGCTCCCGTGGTTTCACCATTTTCCACAAGAACGGCAAAGTCTTATTTGAATCAGGTAATAGCTTTGAACATAAAGTGATTGCAACAGGCCATTATCCTGATAAGCGCTCCGGCAAAAAAGGTAACGAACCTGAAGGCCTTGAAGTTGCAAAGTACGGTGAAGACACATTTATATTCGTTCTATCCGAACGCGCTTCCGTAATTGGTGTTTATCGCGATACCGGATCTGAGCCTGAGTTTGTTCAGATGCTGCCATCAGGTATTGGCCCAGAATCCACTGTGGCCATTCCAGCTCGCAACCTGCTAGTCAGTGCCAATGAAAAAGACCTGATTGAAGACAAAGGTCCACGTGCGCATGTCATGGTGTATGAACTCAGCACTGCCGGTCCTGATTATCCACAACTGCTTTCTGGAAAGTCTGAATCTGGAAACCCTATTGGTTGGGGCGCCCTTTCCGGCTTAACAGCTGACCCGGATAACGCTGGCATTCTTTACGCCGTAAATGACAGTTTCTATGCTAATCAGCCCTCTATTTTCAAGATTGATGCTACGCAAAAGCCTGCAAAAATCATCTCTGCCATGCCAGTTACCCGTAACGGTAAACCTGCTGAGAAGATGGATATGGAAGGCATAGCGGCTGATGGCAAAGGCGGTTTCTGGATTGCTTCAGAAGGCAAGGTGAAAAAGAAAGTGCCTCACGCGATTTACCACGTAAATGCAAAAGGTGAGATCGATCAGACAATTAACTTCCCTGCAGAACTGCTTAAGCATCAAAAAAGATTTGGTGCTGAGGGGATTACCATCATCGGTGATTCATTGTGGATTGCGATCCAACGTGAGTGGGTGGATGATCCAAAAGGCATGGTCAAACTACTCTCCTACAACATGAAGACTATGGAATGGGGCGCTGTTCACTATCCACTGGAAACGCCAAAGAAAGGTTGGATAGGCCTCTCTGAGATTACTCACCATAACAACTCTGTTTACATAATCGAGAGAGATAACCAACTGGATGATAACGCTCAGATTAAGCGTCTTTATCAGGTACATGTCGATCAACTAAAACCGGCTCCACTGGGCTCCGAGCTGCCCATCGTGAGCAAAGAGCTGGTACGTGATTTCATTCCGGACCTGGCATCTCTTAACGGTTATATCACCGATAAAATTGAAGGTTTCACCATCGATAAATCAGGCCAGGCCTATGCTGTGACAGATAACGACGGTGTTGATGATAGTTCAGGAGAAACATTCTTTTTTGAAGCGGGAAAATTCTGATTAATACATGTAAATAAAAAGGGGCTAATGCCCCTTTTTATTTATCAGGAATTATTTATATCCATAAAGAATATAACTATAACAAACACCCAATCCGGTTTAATAAATCAGAAACAAAAGCAGGTTATTTTTTAATCATATCTACATATTTATAACGGACTAATTAGTTATTACGAACTACATAACCGCACAAGAAGCAGGTTATTTTCCGTGTAATAAATTATTAATAAACTTTAAACAAACTGTAACACTAAAGTCACACAAGGCTTCTAATATTGCGCCGCAACAAAGGTTATTTATTGATTTTTCAGGTAATTAAATTGGCTCTTCTAAAAACAAAACTGTTTAAAACACTGGTTATTGCAGCAACATTCTTCAGCTTTAACGCTTTTGCTGAAGTACGGTTGGAGCTGGGTGAAGGCATTAACCTTTTGGCTGTAAACGGTGAAGAAGTTGGGTCTGACAGTTTTTTTGCTGGCAAGGCATCTGCCCGCTTACCAGAAGGAACGAATCAGATTCTGGTTAACTATACAGCTGAGATTAAACCTGGAGATGACTCCGAACTGGAATCAACACAAGCGTCTGTAATTTTGTTCAAAACAGATGCAACCGGAGTTTATCTAAGCGCGCCTAAAATGAAGTCTGTACGCGATGTAGAAGATTTCAATAAAAACCTGAACTGGAATCTTGTTGATCAGAATGGAAATAAGATCGCATATAAAGCTGCTCTACTGATTAAAAAAGGCTTTCAGCTAAGCCGTGATTATGAAGACGAGCTTGAAGAATTTAATATGAGCAATGCAGATGCTGCATTGCCAAAAACCAGAATCATCAGTCCTGCGGAAGTAAAGCACACCCGGAAAGCCCAGCAAAACCAGGTGAAAGAAAATAAAAATATGGCGATGGAAATGCTTATTTACTGGTACAACCAGGCTGACGAGAAAACCAGACGTTCTTTTAAAGATCTTATAAGCACGCAAGTTAATTAATTAACCAATTATTTATTTTATTAAAACTCTCTGGAGAGAAAAAATGAAAAAGCTGATTCTGGCTGCTGCAATCGCTGCTGTAACTGCAAACACTGCAACTGCTGCGACTGTTTACGATGACAAAGGTCTGACTTTCAAGATTAAAGGTGACTGGCAGGTTCAGCTGCGTGACAACGCTTCTGCATCTAAAGACACTGAAGTTGAATTCGACGATCTGGAAATCAAAAACTCTGTAATTTATGACCTGGGTAACGGTCTGAAAGCTTTCGGTCAGCTGGACTTCGGTTTCAAAGATGCAGCTGAAGACAAACAGTCTGGCGATGACTTGGAAGAAGCTTACGTTGGTCTTGCTGCTCACGGCGTTAAAGTTTCTGTTGGTAAACAGAACCTGGCTGGCTATGAGTTCGGTGTTGAAGGCGCTTACGAAACTGCTCTTGAAGAAGACATGTTTGACGCTATTTCTACAGACGGCGACGACGTAATCAAGGTTGAAGCTGATCTGGACGTTGCTACTGTAATCGTTTCTCACGAACTGGAAGCTGACGGCGAAGATTCTGAAAACGGTGAAGCCACTGACTTCTTCGTAACAGCTGACTTCGATGCTGTTACTGTTGCTGCTGCTTACCAGACTTACACAGCTGCTAACGCATCTACTGACATCGACACTTGGGGCGTAAGCGTTGAGTTTGATGCTGGTTTCGCAACTATCGGTGCTGACTTCTCTTCTTCTGATGACGAAAGCACTAACATGGACACTGAAGTAACTAACCTGGTTGCTGCATTCAAAGCGTCTAAAACTACTAAGATCAAAGTTGGCTTCGTTAACTACGAAGAAGACGGCGGTGATGACCTGGATACTTGGTACGCTAACGTAACTTACAAGTTCCCAGCTCAGAAAAACGTTTCTCTGTTCGCTGAAGTAAGTGACACAGACGATACTGATGACACTGACGTTCTTGCTGGTATGCGCATCAAGTTCTAATAAAGTTTAAGCTAAACCTGCCTCCCCCCTTCAAGCTTTTTTGTTGCCTTATATTCGTACCGGGGTAACAATAGAACTTCAATTTTTCAGGCACGAAAATGAATGAACACGGTTGATACCGCCAACGAGAGCTGGCTTAAAAATGCCAGAGTTTATCTTCACCCCAGAGCAGTCACGCTTTTCTTTTTAGGTTTTTCCTCAGGTCTACCGATCCTATTGGTTTTTGGCACTCTCTCTTTCTGGTTACGTGAGGCCGGGGTTGAACGCAGCCTGATCACTTATTTCTCATGGGTGGGTCTTGCTTATGGGTTCAAATGGCTCTGGGCACCGCTGGTTGACCGTCTCGAAATACCTGTATTATCAAGAACTCTAGGGCGCCGACGCTCATGGTTGTTCCTTTCACAATGCCTGTTGATGCTCGGTCTGTCCGGACTCGCTTTTGCTAACCCTCTCAATAACCTTGAACAGATGGCACTGCTCGCTATTCTGGTTGCATTCAGCTCAGCAACCCAGGACATCGTCATAGATGCTTATCGCATTGAGTCGGCTGGAGAGCGTTTACAAGCCGCGATGGCTGCAACTTATATGGCAGGGTATCGAATCGCGATGATCGTTGCAGGCGCTGGAGCCTTGGCAGTCGCGGCCAGGGCCTCATCAGATAGTTCGATTTATGACCCGGCCGCTTGGAAGGTCGCCTATCTGATAATGTCCATGTGTATGCTTATTGGGCTTGTCACCACATTGATTATCGCGGAGCCTGCTGCAGTTGAGATGGATGAAGAAACGCTTCAACAAAAACAAAAAATCATCTCCTTTAGTGAAAACTACGCTCACTTACCTGATTTCTTTGCTCGTTTTCTTGCATGGGCATATATAGCTGTTGTTTGTCCGTTTACCGACTTTATAAAACGCTATGGTTCTCATGCGCTTATTATTCTGGCCCTGATCGGCACCTATCGGATTTCCGACGTCATTCTTGGCATCATTGCGAATGTTTTTTACGTCGACATGGGCTTCAGTAAAGAAGAGATAGCGCAGATCATTAAGGTGTATGGCGTAGTGATGACAATCGTTGGCGCAGGCCTTGGTGGCATATTAGTTAACCGCTTTGGCGTCATGCGAATCTTGTTTATAGGGGCGTTGATGGTTTCCCTGACCAACCTGCTATTCGCCTGGCTTGCAACTCTGGGCCACAATACTGCGGCGCTGACCTTGGTAATTTCTCTGGATAACCTCAGTGGCGGCATCGCAACAGCTGCATTCATTGCCTACCTTTCAAGTCTCACTAACATTCAGTATTCAGCCACACAATATGCTTTGTTCAGCTCTGTAATGCTGCTATTTCCAAAATTTCTGGGCGGCTTTTCAGGCGGTTTTGTTGATAACTTCGGCTATGAGATGTTCTTTATAAGCGTATCCTTACTTGGCATTCCGGTACTTGGGTTAATCTTACTCGCCCATAAAAAACACAAATGATAATCAATATCATTTACATGTAGGTATTTTCACTATATATTTATCTTCAGTTATCAACCGGGAGATAAATAGTGACGTATCTTATTGATGCATGGTTTGAACGCGAAAACCCTTATCTGAAAGTCATCCATAAAAACACTGGAAATCAAATCATTTCCTGGCAGGGAGAAACGCTTAAGAAGCGCTTACAGGCAGGTGAAATATGTATAGAAGATTTTGAAAATCCCCCTTCTCAAGAACTGATAAAGGAGCTGTTTTTACTGGACTGCCTTCAGTTGGAGCCGGAGGTGTAGTTACACACCTCCACTTTGAGAACTGCAATAAACTGTAAACAAATTATAGGTTAATTGCTCAAGCTCGACTTAGAGACTTCGCCTTACGGAGGATTTTAAACGGAGCTTTCTTAATCCTGCGTACCAAGCTACTGAAACCAGAAAGTTGCTTAACTAATTCAACTTCCTCACTACCTTCAATGCCGTACATTGCCGCAGAAACCGGACACATAGCAGGCTTACCCGCAGCCTTACTGATTTCTGATGCCGAATAGGGATCACTTTCTATGAAGAGCCAAGCATCGTTTTGAGATTTATAAAAATCGGCTTTGAATTTCCAGTGAGCACCATCTTTTTGACGTTCCTCATTACTATCAGCATCCAGCATGATCAGCTCTTTATAAGGAATATTATGCTTAGCCAACCAACGTTCTGTGTGTTCCCGGTATTTCTCAAGCCTACTCGTCACAAGCCAGCGAATTTCATAGGTTGGCAGGAACAACGGCGTCGCATTTTCAAGAAATTCTATATATTTCTCACCATCGTCATCCAGTTCCTTTGGACAATCCTGACAGAGAATTCCATCGATATCGACACACATCAAAGAGAGCTCAGGAGTGTACATACAGGACCATTGAAAGCACATCGGTCTTGGAATGATCTCCATGACGATATCCGCCAGATGGGGATTCTCAGGAAAGCTGAATACACAGCCATAAATCACCCGATCTGATAAACCGGCTTCGTCAATACGTTTCTTGGCTTTGTTGATTTCCGTACCACGAGAAATACAGTCATCGAAGATCAGAATTTTTTTCGCTGAGCCAATAATATCATCGTCAAAATTTGTAACGACACGCTTGCCCTTGCTGAGCATTCGCCCTTCAAGCAGCCCATCCAGATCTGTAATCGGTTTATTGAGATACAGCGCTAACATATTGGCTGCTAATAACCCGCTACGAGGAATACCTACCACCAAATCGATATCTTGAGGCACCATCGATAAGTTTCGTAGGATTGTCATATTCATATCGTTGATGCTTCGAAAAAACATGAATATCTCCCGGTTGTTTTTATTTTAAAAGCTTAAGGAAGCACCTACTTTAACGGTTAAAATCCGTTATTTCCCTGTTTTCATAAGCTCTATGATGGAAAATGACCAATGCCTTCCGATTTATACGGCCATTTCGTATACAGGCCAGTAAACACCATCACTTAGCTTTATTCAAGACTCCTGAAACCCTTTATTTTTCCCTTAGGAAAAACTTAAAAAAATGCCAGGAGTTTAGGGAAGGTGCGAATAAGTCTATAGCAACTCAGCGAGATCTTAAGTGTGCAGATGCAAGGCCGAAATTATCGTTTTGAAAATTCGATTACCATCTCAATTCCAAGAACTCGAAAAGGCCAAGAAGGTTCAGCCTAGTCCCTGAAATTATTAAACTGCAGCGGTAGTTCCAGTTCCGCTTCACGGAGCATTGCGATCACACTTTGAAGGTCATCCCGTTTTTTGCCCGTCACCCGGACCTGCTCTCCCTGAACCTGTGACTGAACTTTGAGTTTTGCATCTTTAATCATTTTCACAATTTTCTTAGCAAAAGGCTGATCCAGACCTTGCTTCAGCACAACCTCCTGACGGGCACGCATATTAGCGGTTTCAGGGTCTTTCACTTCAAGGCAACGAATATCGATTTTACGGCCTGTCATTTTAGTGCGGAGCACTTCTAACATCTGCTGTAGCTGGAAATCCACTTCTGCAGAGATTGTTACAGAGCAATCACTCAGTTCAAAACGGGCATCAACACCTTTGAAGTCATACCGCATCTGCAGTTCACGATTGGACTGATCCACTGCGTTAGTCACTTCATGCATATCCAGTTCAGATACAATATCAAACGAAGGCATAAGCTTTACTCCTGAATTTTTTCGCGATTCTAGCTGACCTGAAGGGGTATTTCACGCCACAATAGAAGAATGAGTATTTCTCTTCTGTAGAGGTCACAAAAACAGATGAACACAGCGTGGCATATTTTAGGCGCGGGATCGATAGGCAACCTATGGGCATGCCACCTGGTGACTGCTGGATTTCCAGTTACTTTAGTTCTGCGCAACCAGGCCAAACTCGATCTGTTTAATAAGCAGAAAGGGATTTTACTCAAAGATAAACTGTATACGACTGATGCCGAACTTGCAGGCGCTGAAGGTACTGTCTCGCAGTTACTGGTCACCACTAAGGCACAAAGCACTCAGGAAGCCTTTAATAGTATTCGTCACCGGATCGCAACTACGGCCAGAGTCATCGTTCTTCAGAACGGTATGGGCAGTCAACAATGGATAAAAGAACAGCTTCCTGAGGCTGATGTTGTGTGGGCATCCACCACAGATGGTGCCTGGTTACGTGAACCTTTTCATCTGGTGCATGCCGGAGAAGGTTACACCCGGCTGGGTAATCCGGATAAAGACAGCTATTGGCTCGAAGAACTGGGTCGGGGCTTTCTCAAAATCGAAATGGATGATGAGATTGAGAGAACCTTATGGTGCAAGCTTGCGATTAACTGCGCTATAAACCCTCTGACCGCCTGCTTTCAATGCCAAAATGGCGAATTAATCAAAAACCCCGATTACCTGTCGGAAATGGCTCAAATTTGCCGCGAAGTTGAAGCCGTTGCTACTGCGGCCGGTATCAAACTGTTTAAAGGTCCCTTAATAGAACACGCTTGTGATGTCGCGGAATTAACGTCTGAAAACTATTCATCAATGATGCAGGATGTTCGTCACGGTCGACCAACAGAAATCGAAGCCATCACAGGTTATTTATGCAAATTGGCGGAACTATATGCCGTGCAGACACCCACCAACTCCCGCTATCTGGCTAAAATCAAAAAAATGCATGAGTCTATCTGACTCTTGTTACGCTAATAAAGCATATTCTAATTTTTCACACCATCCTTTGATCCAAATCACCCCTCAAAAAGCACATAGGAGGATAATCCTAAGCATGACTTATAACTAACTAGAGGAATGCCTATGAACCAGGAATTACAGACACCGAAAGCCGATAAAAATGAGGCTGCACCGAGTACCGAAAACTCTGAAGCATGCCCTTCTGTAGTACTGGATCAGGAGCTAACCGATAGTTTCGAAGCCAGCGATTACCCATACGATACTAAGATCTCTCGACGCGAGTACGAAAAGCGCAAAAAAGAGCTGCAGATCGAACTTTTAAAAGTTCAGAACTGGGTCAGAGAGACCGGTCAAAGAGTTGTTATTTTATTCGAAGGTCGTGATGCAGCCGGTAAAGGTGGCACCATTAAACGCATGATGGAACACCTCAACCCTCGTGGTGCGCGTGTCGTGGCTTTGGAGAAGCCTAACGAGCAGGAAAAAGGCCAGTGGTATTTTCAACGCTATATTAACCATCTGCCAACTGCTGGTGAGATCGTGCTGTTTGACCGTTCCTGGTATAACCGCGCTGGTGTCGAGAAAGTAATGAACTTCTGCTCTCCTTCCGAGTATCTGGAATTTATGCGTCAGACGCCTGAACTGGAAAGGATGCTTACCCGCAGCGGCATTCGTTTCTTTAAATTCTGGTTCTCAGTAAGCCGTGAAGAACAGTTCCGCCGCTTTCAGGCTCGACGCGTTGATCCTCTGAAGCAGTGGAAACTTTCACCTATTGATTTGGCATCTCTGGATAAATGGGATGACTACACCGAAGCGAAAGAATCCATGTTCTTTTACACCGATACTGCAGATGCACCATGGACTGTAATCAAGTCAGACGATAAGAAACGTGCCCGTTTAAATGCAATGCGTCACTTCTTAACAAGCCTGCCGTATCCAGACAAGAACACTGATATTGAGCTACAGCCAGACCCATTGATTGTAAGTAACGCAGTGCACACAAATAATCACCCGATTCATAAGTAAGGCCTGGAGTATAAATAATGACAATGAAGCAAACGCAACACGCGCAACACGCGCAACACGTTGTTGACTCGTTTAAAACAATGTTACCTGAAGCTATGGCCAATGATATTGGTGACGAACATTTCTCTGAACTGGCACTTCTGATTGAATCGGCTATCAGTGCCGCAGTACTTCAGGAAATGGAAAAAACCGCTGATAAAATTGATCAACTAGCGCATGACGTTCGGAATTTCGCAGAATATTTTGATCGTTAATTTCTAGCCTTTGAAACACCCGAGCAGAAGCTTTGCTTCTGCTCGCTTCTCTTCATTGAACCTTTCGTTCAAACTTAGATCTTATTCATACGTAAACTTGCAGCAGAATAAGATATGCCTAACCGACTTACTAAAATTTACACACGCTCTGGAGATCAGGGAGAAACCAGCCTGGCCAATGGTTCCAGAGTCCATAAATCCTCTCTGCGAATAGAAGTACTCGGCGTTGTTGATGAACTCAACAGCTGGATAGGCCTCACCCTTTCAGGGCTTAAGGAATCTGAACTAAAACCCGTTTTAAAAAATGTTCAGCATCAACTTTTTGATTTGGGCGGTGAAATCGCAGTTGCAACCAGTGACTATAAGGTAATCGATGCAGACGATATCACGGCTCTCGAAAACACCCTGGATCACTTAAATGCTGACCTGCCAGCCCTCAAGGAGTTTATACTTCCAGGAGGCTCCCAATCGGTTTGTAACGTGCATGTGGCCAGAACCGTATGCAGAAGAGCAGAACGGGTTATAATTGCGCTGCAAGCAATCGATTCAGAAACAGTTAATCCACATGCGGTAGCCTACTTGAATCGGTTATCCGATCTGCTGTTTGTGGCAGCTAGATTTTTAGCAAACGAGAATGGCGAAGAGGAAGTCCTCTGGAAGCCCAAAGCACAACGAACCAATCCTGAGCATTAACATGAAAAAACTTTCGACTTTATTACTGGCTATTGCACCGTTACTCATTAGCCCTTATGCAGCAGCAGACTGTTCCACCCAGCAAGCTCTTTGCGAAACAGAATGTGCAGTTAGATATTTCTCTGATGAAGCAGCAGAACTGGGCTGTAAGTCTAAGTGTGTTGCACAGCGAGCAGTATGTTCTACAGAATCCGGAGCTCAAACAGCAGTTGAAACCGGTGGCGAAGTGATCGATAAAGGCGTGGAAGTGAGTAAAGAGGCCTGGGAAAATACTAAATCCTTTGTCAAAGGTGTAACTGAGTAAGCCTAACTTACTTAGTTAATGCTTAGCTTTGGAGTCAGCGTATGACAGGGCCACACGGGTCTGGGTTGCAAACTGATTGAAGAGATTAAAATCTTCATCAGTCAGACCCTCAGAGCCTATAACCTTATCCGCATAAAGCATTCCGATGACTCGCACGCCCATGGTTAATGGAATCAGAACAAACCCCTGACAACCAACCTGATCAACAAATGTTTTTGGTAGGCGTTTAGACCAACCATCTTCATCAAGGTCATTGACTAACAGGGTTACGCGCTTGTTCAACACCCTGAAAAACAGATCATCGGCTTTACCGTTTTTCTTTCTTTCGAAGTAGCTTTGCAGATCGTCGAGCTTTTCGCCTTCAATGATTTTTACGGAGAGTTTGTCCCCTCCCGAGCTCAGGAGGCATAACATACTTCGATCAAAGCTTCCGCAATCCTGAAGTGCAGATATCACCAATTTGAACACTTCATGTATCTTGTTTCCCGATGCCATTAACTCAGATAACTTTTGTAAGTATTCAATCTGTTTCTGGCCACGCTCAACCTGACGGATGGATGACTCAAGCTGATCAACTGTTACCAGCTCCTGCTCATCCATTTCAGCTTCACTCTGCCCAAGAAAAGCCAGTTGGCGTATCATTTCATCCTTGGTTTCATCGCCTGTCTCTACAAACTTAGGCACCAGGGATTTTCCTTTTAAGCCATAATCACGGCTCACTTTGGCCACGTTATTGAAACACTGAAGCGTTGTTGTACCTACTTCATCCAATGGAATCGCACTGACATCAGATAAGGACTCCATAAGGTGAGAAAAGGACTGTTCATGCGTAGCATCCTGCACCAGTAGATGCTGAATAAGCCCATTAGCAAGAGAAGGTAATGAGCCCATAAAATCAGATTTACCATCGATATGAGCCAGATCATGATGCTCTATCGCCTGCAAAACCTCTTGCGGGTAACCCCAGCCTAACGCCATCTCCTTACCAAGTTCACTGAATGTTGTACCCAACACCTCTGTTTGAACCAGGCTCCATTTCTTTTCACCGTGAGATCTCAGCCTTAACATGCGTCGGTACTGGTCCGGCATTGTGCAGGCAACCATGATTTCACCTAAGCCAAATAACAGAGCCGCGATATAAGCTTCTTCTGGATCAATCTTCTTATTACTTTTGAGCGCAAACTCCTTGGCCAGGTTTGCACTGAGCAGTTGCCGCATCATCATGCCCGGAACATCCAGATCCGGATGCTCGTCATGAAAAGTTTCAATCAGTTTCAGAGTGATGCAAATATTCTTGATGCTGTTGAAACCAATAATGACCACGGCCCTGGAAACAACCGAGATGTTTTTGTTATTACGGTTATAGGCGCCGGAATTAGCCACTTTCAAAACTTTAGCGGCCAGGCTGGTATCTTTCATAATTGCCACAGCCAGGGCCATTGCATCGCCTTCATCAGAAGTGCTGATCTGCTGAATACGGTTTACCGTGGCACTGAAAACCGGTAGATCCCCGAGCTGATCCAGTCCCTGATGTATTTTCTGCAATGTATCTGTGTACTTCATGCTCACTTCTTATTGCTGTTGAAGGCTATTTATCAGTGTAGGCGATGGCCCGGTTTAACTGTAAGGAATACTTTGAGTGACTTAACAGTACTTACCTTTAAGCAATGTATCAATTACTGACCTAACTCAAGTAGATCATTCTCTTAAGACTTGGCAAAGCCATAATTAAGATGTATTTTTTATACACCTTTCAAGATCACTCAATCCACACCTAGAGAGGACATAGAATTTATGATCCAGATACAGGAAAAGAGATCTCCACATGCGTTCTCGTTATTCAATCTGGGATTCAGACCCTTCTTTCTGGGTGGTGCGGTTTCAGCCGTAATTCTGATTTTATTCTGGCTGCACCTACTCAAAACCGGCAACCCGATTAATTATTATCTAAGCTCTTCTTTATGGCACAGCCATGAGATGATTTTCGGATTCACAACTGCAATTATTGCAGGCTTTTTACTTACCGCAGTTCGTAACTGGACCAATGTACAAACACCCTTTGGATGGAAACTCGCCCTATTATTTGGCCTCTGGTTAGCTGGGCGTCTGATCATTTTTCTACCGGGTATTCCCGCTTGGTTGCTTGCCACTGTTGACCTTAGCTTTCTCCCCGCACTGGCGACTTGTCTAGCGATACCTATTATTCAATCCCGGAATTTCCGCAATCTGATATTCATTCCAATCCTTATGGCATTTTTTGTTGCCAATCTGATGGTACATGCAGAGTTAAATCAGATAACTGAAAACACACAGCTTAAGGGAATAAACCTTTCTCTGTTTTTGGTCATATTACTCATAACTGTCATTGGCGGTCGGGTGATTCCCTTTTTCACAGAGCGTGGGGTTGAAGGAGCACAATGCACTAAATTTGCCGGGATAGAGAAAGCAATTATCCCCGTGACCATTGCATGGTTATTTATCAATCTAACCGATGAAACGCAGCTTATTGCTCTTTCAAGTTTAGCCCTGGCTGTGATGCATTTGTGCCGAAATTATGGCTGGTTTAGCAGCTCTATTTTATCTGTACCACTTGTCTGGATTTTGCAGTTCAGCTACCTGTTTATTCCTCTGGGTCTTACTTTATATGGCTTAGCGGGTTTTGGATACGTGAGCCGATCGGTCGCATTTCATGCATTCACCGTTGGCGCTATTGGAGGTATGACACTGGGGATGATGGCCCGTGTTTCTCTGGGACATACTGGCAGAACATTAGTGATTAATAAGATTGTCTTCACAGCGTTCTGCCTGATCCTAAGTGCTGCTGTTATTCGCAGTGGCGTTAACCTGCTGCCTTTGGATTACATGATGACAATCTATCTCTCGGGTGGATTATGGGTACTCGCCTGGTTGCTTTTCCTCTACAGGTATACCTCCATCTTAATCAAACCCCGTAAGGATGGTTTATTTGGTTGAGTATAAAGCTGAGTAAAGATAGGGGGCAAAGCCCCTATCTCAGAACCTATAATCAATTTCACGCATTCAAATCGACTACTACACGCCCCTTCACCTGACCTTCGGTAATTTTGTCTGCATATTCAGGCAGATCAGCAAGAGATATCACCTGAGCAATTTCACCCAACGCAGATTCAGGTAGCTGCTTCTGCAGGCGCTGCCAGGCTTCCTGACGTCTTTCAAATGGGCAACTTACTGAGTCGACACCCTGCAAACGTACGTTACGTAAAATGAACGGCATCACTGTGGACGGCAGTTTAAAGCTTGCCGCAAGACCACAAGCCGTCACGACGCCTCCGTAGTTCGTTTCAGCAATAATGCGTGCCAGAATAGTATCGCCAACCGTATCTACAGCCCCTGCCCAACGCTGCCTTTCAAGCGGTCTTGCAGGTGCTGCCATCTCTTCACGTGTAACGATATTGGTTGCACCCAGAGCACGCAGGTAATCCTCAGTTTCAGGACGACCCGTAATTGCGGTTACTTCATAACCTAAACCAGCCAGAATAGACACAGCAACACTACCAACACCACCCGCAGCACCACTAACAATCACTGGACCACTCTCAGGAGTAACGCCACCTTCCTGCAACGCCATTACACATAGCATGGCTGTAAGCCCTGCTGTACCAATCTGCATTGTTCTAACAGGGTCCATCTTCTCTGGTAGAGGTACTAACCAATCAGCTTTGGCTTTGGCATATTCAGAATAACCACCCCAATGGTTTTCACCTACGCCCCAGCCGGTTAATACAACTTTGTCACCCGCCTGGTATCTTTGATCAGAGCTTTCCTCAACTTTACCTACGTAATCAATGCCTGGGACCATAGGGAAATCACGAATAATCTTGCCTTTCCCGGTGATGGCCAAACCATCTTTATAATTCAATGAGGAGTAATCTACCTTAATCAGAACTTCTCCTTCAGGCAGGTCACTTAGCTGAAGATCCTGTACTGCGGAGATTGTTTTACCATCTTCTTGATTTAAGACTAACGCTTTAAACATTTACCACTCCACCCACTTATTGTTAATTTGTCTTACAAATATAACTTTGTATAATTAGAAATACAACCTGTCTCTTTTCTCATCTCAATGTAGAATAAAAACAATCATCAGGCGGAGAATAATGTGAACTTGGATGTAGCCCCCCTTAAAAAAGTAAGTTTGTCTAAGCAAGTGGCCGATCAGCTGCAGGAAGCCATTCTGGATGGCACCCTGAAAGCAGATGATCGTCTCCCGACTGAAGAAGAGCTGGGGCAACGCTTTCAAGTATCACGTCCAACCATCAGAGAAGCCTTGAAAAGACTGGCGGCAAAAAACCTGATCCGCTCCCGCCGGGGCCCTACCGGGGGAACATTTGTAAACAGGCTTGACGCCAATGAACTCAGCGACGGCTTATCTACCGCCTCAACACTATTTGTGAGCATGAATGATATTTCTCTGGAAGAGGTCAGCTCATGCCGCAAAGACTTAGAAACCCTGTGTTTTCAACTCGCCTGTGATAATGCCTCTGGCGATGATATTAAAAACATGGAGGCGGCTCTGAATACGCAGGAAGATCCCTCGATCAGCCCTGAAGCCTTCTGCGCAGCCGATGTTCAGTTCCACAGGGCGATTGCGGATGCAACTGGGAACAGAATGTTGAGTTTTGTTATGTACTCTTTGATTGAAGGCCTGCAACCCGTCGCGAATATGATTGCTTACCACTACAGGGCACGAGAAGTAATTATCAATCAGCATCAACGAATCTTAGAAAACATCAAAGAGCGTGATACCAATACGGCAATAAGTGTTCTGCATGAACAAATCGATTATTTGTCGCAATTGCATAAAGAGGCTCAGAATAATCATCAAAAGAAAGGTTAATTGCAGACCAGGCCTCACGCTCAACTTTGATCCAATACATTTTTTTATTTGGAAATCGCAAAATCTCTACAAGCGATAGGCATAAATTCACTTTTGATTTATGCTGTCTACCAGTGATTACGCTAATTATTTAAGGAGTCTTCGTGGAAAATATATGGCTTATCAGTGTCGCTGCTCTTTTTGTGGGAGCTCTAATAGGTTATCTGATGGGGCGCGCAGGTGGCGGTAATAACCAGGCTGAAATTGCTGCGCAACTTGAAGACACTAAAAAGGAACTTGAAGAATATAAATCTGAAGTCACAACTCACTTTGAAAAAACAGCTGAACTCGTAAACAACCTGACCTCCAGCTACAAAGATGTGCATGAGCATTTAGCAAGTGGTGCACAAGGCTTATGTCAGCCAGGTGCTATTGATATGGCTCTGGAGTCACCTGTGCAGCCAAAGCTTACTGAATCTACAGAGGAACAGCCTGAAGAAACTGAACAGGCCGAAGCCGCCGACAAACCAGAAACACCAGAACCTCCTAGAGACTACGCTCCAAAAAGTCCTGACGAAGAAGGTACACTTTCAGAAACTTTCGGTTTGAAAGAAAACGAGAAAGATGAAACCGAAGAGGCACTGGAACCTCTGGTGGCTGACGCAGTTGAGAAACCTGCAAAAGAAAAACAGCCGGCTTAATCAGACCGGATTATCTATCTCCACATACTGGTGCTGCAGATCAAACTGCAGCGCCAGCTCTTCTCCTAAAGCCTGAACGCCGTAACGCTCTGTTGCATGGTGACCCGCAGCGAAATAGTGAATACCGTTTTCAACAGCACTGTGGAATGTCGGTTCTGATATCTCACCTGAAAGGTATGCATCTGCGCCCAATGCGAACGCCTTATCAATATAGCCCTGAGCTCCACCGGTACACCAGGCTACTGTTTTGATTTTATGCTGACCACCAGCAACAGCTAATGGTTTTCTAGCCAGTTTTGCTTCCAGCAGCTTAGCAAACTCTTCTGCATTCATTGCATTTTCGAGAACACCAATGTTACCCACGCTTCTGGGATTATCAGGTTCCAAGCCTCCCGTCACTTCGATCCCTAGCAATTTAGCCAAACGAGCATTGTTGCCAAATTCCGGATGAGCATCCAAAGGTAAGTGATAAGCCAACAAACTAATATCGTTTTCCAGCAGCGCCTTGATCCGTTTCTTTTTCATACCCTGTATGCGGCTATCTTCACCTTTCCAAAAGAAACCATGATGTACGAGTATAAGATCCGCGTTTAACTCAATGGCTTTATCAATTAAAGCCTGTGAAGCGGTCACCCCCGTAACGATCTTTTTTACCTGTTGCCTGCCCTCTATCTGCAAGCCATTTGGGCAGTAATCCCGAAACATTTCAGGAGATAAAGTATTGTCTAGAAATGAAACAAGATCACTCAGATTGGCTGACATGTTATTTTCCCATTCACAAAGTTGCTGGAGGTCGTATAATTCTATGATTCTCTATGGTTTTTTCTACTACTGAATCAACAATGCGTAAACTTAATTTTCTTTTTTGGCCGGTATTATCAGGTGTTCTCTTGGCAGTGCTGTTATTGCAGCTGTTTCCTGACCTATTGAACACAAATCAACCTGCCGTTGAGATAAAAGAAACCAGCACCCGACAAACACCTAATTTGGGTACTGGTCCCGTTTCATACTCCGACGCAGTAGGCGTTGCAGCGCCAGCCGTAGTAAATATCTATACCAGAACCGTTGTGCGTCAGAATATTCACCCTCTGTTTAATGATCCATTTTTCCGGAATTTCTTTGATGCTGAAAGCATCCCTCAACGGGAACGGGTCCAGTCCAGCCTGGGGTCAGGCGTGATCCTCAGTGATCAAGGCTATTTAGTAACTAATAACCATGTTATTCAGGGTGCGGACAGCATCGTTGTTGCCCTACGCGATGGCCGTGAAGCAACTGCCGAGGTGATCGGCACTGACCCTGAAACAGATCTCGCCGTATTGAAAATCGAACTGACTGATCTGCCAAGCATCACCCTCTACCCTTCTGAGAAAATCAATGTCGGTGACGTTGTACTCGCCATCGGTAATCCATTTGGAGTGGGTCAGACTGTGACGATGGGCATCATCAGTGCCACTGGCAGAGACAGCCTGGGTATTAACACTTATGAAGACTTTATTCAGACAGACGCTGCGATCAACCCCGGAAACTCTGGCGGTGCTTTAGTGGACGCTTATGGCAACCTCATTGGAATAAATACCGCCATTTTCTCTAAATCAGGCGGTTCGCAAGGTATTGGCTTTGCAATTCCTTCCACACTGACCAAACAAATCATGCAGGACCTTATTCAGTATGGTCGCGTGATTCGGGGTTGGCTGGGTATTGAAATACAGGAACTGACACCACAACTTGCAGAATCGTTCGGCCTGGAGAAGATGCAGGGATTAATCATTGCAGGGGTTTTCCGTAATGGCCCCGCTCACATGGCAGGTCTACAACCTGGTGATATTATGCTTTCAATTAATGGCTCCCCAATCACCAATGGTCGCCAGTCCATGTCAGACATCGCCAGATTACGCCCCGATGAAAAAGCCGAGGTAATCATCTTAAGGGAAGGTGAAAAAATGACGCTCACCGCAATAGTTGGTGAACGCCCTAAGAGCCGAAATTAAACCGCAATAAAAAAGCCACCTTACGGTGGCTTTTTTAGATTTCGTCATACCAACGATTAATCTTTAATACGATATTCGGCAGAGCGCGCGTGTGCAGTGAGGCTTTCACCACGTGCCAGTACTGAAGCCACTTTACCCATCTCGGAAGCACCCTCTTCAGAAAACATAATTAAAGAAGAGCGTTTCTGGAAATCATAAACACCCAATGGTGAAGAGAATCTCGCAGTACCTGATGTAGGAAGTACGTGGTTAGGACCCGCGCAGTAGTCGCCCAGCGCTTCTGCTGTATAACGTCCCATAAAGATCGCACCCGCATGGCGGATCGATGGCAGCAGCGCTTCAGGATCTTCAACTGAGAGCTCAAGATGTTCTGGGGCAATACGGTTAGAAACAGCAACCGCCTCATCCATATCTTCAACTTTGATTAAAGCGGCACGCAAGCGTAGAGATACTTCAATGATCTCCTTACGCTCCATCGTGGGTAGCAACTTAGCAATGCTCTGCTCAACGGCGTCAATAAAGTCAGCATCCGGAGTTACCAGAATCGGTTGCGCATCTTCGTCATGCTCAGCCTGGGAGAACAGGTCCATCGCAACCCAATCAGGGTCAGTCTTGCCATCGCATACAACCAGAATCTCGGATGGGCCGGCTATCATATCAATGCCCACAGCGCCAAACACCGCTCTCTTCGCTGTTGCTACAAAGATATTGCCAGGGCCTACAATTTTGTCTACCTGAGGAACCGTTTCAGTTCCGTAGGCCAGTGCTGCAACAGCTTGCGCACCACCGATACAAAAGACCCGATCAACACCAGACAGGCAAGCAGCAGCCAGAACCAGCTCATTCACTTCACCGCCTGGCGTTGGCACAACCATGATGATCTCTTCAACACCTGCCACTTTAGCTGGCATTGCATTCATCAAAACTGATGATGGATATGCAGCTTTACCGCCAGGCACATAAAGACCTACTTTATCCATAGGAGTCACTTTCTGGCCCAGCATCGTGCCGTCAGCTTCGGTATATTCCCATGAATCTACTTTCTGGCGTTCGTGGTAGCTACGCACACGTTCAGCGGCAATCTCAAGTGCCTTACGCTGCTCAGCCGGAAGGTTATCCAAAGCGCTCTGAAGCCGTTCCTTGCTCATTTCGAGGTCCGACATCTGTTGCGCAGAGGTATTATCAAATCGATTGGTATATTCAACGACCGCGGCATCACCCTCTGAGCGTACCCGCTCAAGGATCTCATTAACGATGTTGTTAACCTTTTCGTCAGATACAGCTTCCCAGGCCAAAAGCTGATCCATCTGTGAGTCAAAATCAGCCTGTTTAGAATCCAGACGTTTAATCTTCAATTCACTCATGCTTTAGCCTCCTCGTCACGACGAGCAACTGCTTCAGCCAATTTATCCAGAATTGGCTGAATCTGACGATGTTTCATTTTCATAGACGGCTGACCTACGACCAAACGTGAGCTGATATCCGCGATATGCTCCATTGGCTCAAGACCGTTTGCTCTGAGGGTGTTGCCTGTATCAACAATATCAACAATACGATCAGCAAGCCCCATCAGTGGCGCAAGTTCCATCGCACCATATAGTTTGATGATGTCCACCTGGCAGCCCTGCTTGGCAAAATAGTCACGAGTAACATTTACAAATTTACTCGCAACCTTCATACGCCCTTTTACTGGCTCAGCATTTTTAGGGCCCGCAACCATGAGCTGGCAGCGTGAGATATTCAGATCCAGAGGCTCATAGAGACCTTCCGCTCCATGTTCCAGCAGCACGTCTTTACCCGCAATACCCATATCTGCACCACCATATTCAACATAGGTCGGCACATCTGTTGCGCGAATCACAACCAGCTTGATGTTGTCATGATTCGTATCAAAGATCAGTTTACGACTGCTATGGATATCCTCAGCCGGAACAATGCCAGCGTCCGCCAGCAAAGGCAGAGTTTCTTTAAGGATACGACCTTTAGACAGTGCAATCGTAAGTTGCTGCTTCATAGCTTTATCTATACCTGTTTATCAACTTGGAACACGCTTAATGCGTGCACCCAATAACTGCAGTTTTTCTTCAATACATTCGTAACCACGGTCAATGTGGTAAATACGATCAATTACGGTATCACCCTCGGCAACAAGCGCAGCGATAACCAGACTCGCAGATGCACGCAGATCAGTTGCCATTACCGGTGCAGCCTGAAGTTTTTCAACACCTTCAACTACTGCGGTGTTGCCATCGATATTGATCTTCGCGCCCATTCTGATCATTTCCTGCATGTGCATAAAGCGATTCTCAAAAATGGTTTCTTTGAGAATACTTACACCGTCGGAAACGGCATTCATTGCAGAAAACTGTGCCTGCATATCTGTTGGAAATGCCGGATAAGGCGCCGTAGTTACATTGACAGCTTTCGGTCTGCGCCCTTCCATGTCCAATTCGATCCAGTCTTCACCGCAGGTAATTTTGGCACCCGCCTCTTCCAGTTTCTGAAGTACGGCATCCAGGATTTTAGGATTGGTGTTCTTAGCTTTAACCTTACCGCCTGTTGCAGCTACTGCCGCAAGATAGGTACCGGTTTCGATTCGGTCTGCAACAACCGGGAACTTACAACCGTGCAGTTTCTCAACGCCATTCACGACAATGGTGTCTGTACCGTGACCGGAAATATCCGCACCCATTGCAATCAGGCATTCAGCCAAATCAACTACTTCAGGCTCTCTTGCAGCATTCTCAATAACACTCTGACCTTCTGCCAGAGTCGCTGCCATAAGAATATTCTCAGTACCTGTTACAGTTACCGTATCAAAGAATACCCGTGCACCTTTTAAGCGACCATTCGTTTTCGCATGAATATAACCATTCTCAACCACCACTTCTGCACCCATTGCCCGAAGGCCCTGAATATGCAGATCTACTGGGCGAGAACCAATGGCGCAACCACCTGGCAGTGAGACTTCGGCCTCACCAAAGTGAGCAACCATTGGACCTAATACCAGAATGGAAGCTCGCATGGTTTTAACCAATTCATAAGGCGCTACAAGCTTATCAATGGTACTCGCATCAATCTCTACATTGAGCTTTTCATCAATGACAAGATCAACTCCCATGCGGCGCAGTAACTCCAGCATGGTCGTAATATCATGTAGATGAGGCAAGTTACAGACAGTAACAGGTTCAGACGCTAAAAGAGTAGCCGCCAGAATAGGCAACGCCGAGTTCTTAGCACCAGAGATACGAACTTCGCCATTCAGCTGTTCGCCGCCTGTAATAATTAATTTATCCATAGAATTCAGACCAGAAAGGTTAACTCTGCTGTGCTTCCCACTGAGCAGGAGTGAAAGTTTTAATTGTCAGAGCGTGGATAGTTCCATTGGCAATGTATTCGTTCAGACAAGCGTAGACTAGCTGCTGACATTTAACCGGGCGCAGTCCTTCAAATAATTCACCTACAACCGTAACCTGAAAGTCACAGCCTTCACCCGCTGTTGTCACAGTACAATTTTCCAGTTGGGATTCCAGAATCTGCTTTACCTGCTCAGCCTGCATCAGAAACTCCTGATCGATATAAAAACAAGGCCGGAATGATACCGGATTGGAACAAAAAAGGCGATGCCAAGCACCGCCTTAAAGTTAAGTACTGTGGTTGGATTGGTTATGAGGCCAGATGCTTATCCAAACCCACCAGATGCGCGAACGCTGCCATCTCTTCAGGTACGTTGATGGGTTCTATATTTGCCCCCACCGAATCGGCGTAACGCAAACAGCACATCCAAAGTGATAACGCTGAACTATCACTCGAAGTCACTCCAGAAAAATCAATCTGAACTGAACCGGACACAGTTTTCAGAATCTCTTCCAGCTGTTTTCTTAGCTGCACTATCACCGGAAATTTAAGCTCACCGCTTAACTGAATCAAACCTTCTGAATTCAACAGAGCCTTGGCAGTCATTAGGCTTCACTCTTACCTGGATCAACTTTTTCTTTCCAGTTCGCAATGACTGCACCTACATCACCGCGGTTTTTCTGAACCATATCAGCAAACTGGTTTTTGAAAGTCAGACGCAGGTTAATACCATCCAATAAAGCATTTACCAGACGCCAGCCTTCATCTCCCTTACGCATGTAATACACCAACGCGTATTTGGTTCCGTCACCAGCATACACGTTCACTGACACAATTTGCTTTTTAGGGCTAGGGCTGTTCTTTTTAGGTGGAACAATTTCAAACTTCTCAATTTTGAAACCCACCAAAGCCTTCGCATAGGTTTTCAGCAAAGTTGTTTTGAAAACATCTGAGAATGCCGCGCGCTCTTCAGCAGAAGCTCGACGGTAGTACTTACCCATAACTACTTTGGAGATATAATCAAAATCCACAACAGGTGATAAAGCCGTATCCAACTCAGCCAGAAGGGTGTCCTGCTGTTCTTCAAGCAGAAGCTCTTCCTGTTCAAGAATTTTAAGCATATCCTGAGTAGATGTTTCAATAACAGCACTCGCCTCTTCCCACTTTGCCTGAACATTCAGGCTAAAAGTGAACATCAAAACCAGTGCAAAGGCATAACGAATTTGTGACAACCAGGTTTTCAACATATTCTTACTCGCTCACCTCATTCATGAGAAACTTACCCACCAGATCTTCTAGAACCAACGCAGATTGGGTATCCTCGAAATAATCACCTTCCTGCATATACTCCTCTTCGAAACCTACAGAAACACCGATATATTTCTCACCCAGAAGGCCGGCAGTCAGAATAGAAGCAGAGCTATCGATGGACAGAAAGTTCACTTCGTCGTAAATTTCCATCTCAACCCGGGCAACCAGCTGGTCTGTATCCAGGTCGATATTTGTTACATGTCCGATCAGTACGCCAGACATAGTCACCTTGGAACGGGATGTCAGACCACCGATATTTTCAAATCGTGCATAAACAGTATATGTATCATCACTACTAGACATTGAAAGGCCACTAACGTTCAACGCCAGGCCCACAAGCGCCATTATTCCAGCAAGAATAAAAGCACCTACGCTGATCTCCATGATCCGCATACGCATATTAAATTTCTCCAAACATCACAGCTGTGAGAATAAAATCCAGTCCAAGCACCGCCAAAGATGCGTAAACTACTGTTTTAGTTGTTGCCTGACTAATGCCTTCGGAAGTAGGAATACAATCATACCCCTGAAAAACGGCAATCCAGGTTACAACAAAGCCGAAGACAACGGATTTGATCAAACCATTCAATATGTCATCGGCAAAATCTACTGAGTTTTGCATATTGGCCCAGAAGGAACCGTCATAGATCCCCAGCCAATCAATACTTACTAATGCGCCACCGTAGATACCTACAATGGAAAAAATCGCAGCCAGAATCGGCAAACAGATAAACCCGGCCCAGAAACGCGGTGCAATAATTCTTCGAAGAGGATCTACGCCAATCATTTCCAGACTGGAGAGCTGTTCAGTGGCTTTCATAAGCCCAATTTCAGCGGTCAGCGCTGAACCTGCTCGACCGGCAAAGAGCAAAGCTGTTACAACAGGTGCCAACTCCCTGACCAAACTCAGAGCCACCATCTGCCCCACGGCTTGTTCCGAGCCATAATCAACCAAAATGGTATAGCCCTGCAGGCCCAAAACCATGCCGATAAACAGTCCTGACACCACAATAATGATTAAGGACAAAACCCCAACAAAGTAGATCTGCTGTACCAATAAAGGGAACATGGTTAAAGGTTGCGGGCGCGCAACCAAAGCCTGAAACAAGATCATGCCTGAACGTCCCAATGACGCCAGATTATTCAGACCAAACCGGCCTAAACGTGCTAATGATTCCACTTACACGCCCCTCTGTAACAAATCATCATGGTAATCCCCCGCAGGAAAATGGAAAGGCACAGGGCCATCTGGCAAACCTTCCATAAACTGTCGAACCTGTGGTGAATCAACCTCTTTCAGTTCTTCCGGTGTTCCATGCGCTATTACGGAAGAGTCAGCAACAAGGTATATATAATCCGCAATACCCAGCGTTTCCTGAATATCATGAGAAACGATGATGCTGGTATGCCCTAAAGATTCGTTCAAACGGCGAATAAGATTAACCAATACACCCATTGCAATCGGATCCTGCCCTGTAAAAGGCTCATCGTACATAACGATGTCAGGATCAAGGGCGATAGCTCGCGCCAATGCGACACGACGCGCCATACCGCCGGAAAGCTCGCTCGGCATTAACTCACTGGCTCCACGCAAACCCACCGCTTGTAATTTCATCAAGACGATGTCACGAATCATATCTTCGGGTAGTTTGGTATGAACCCGAAGCGGGAAAGCGACATTTTCAAATACAGACATATCCGTGAACAATGCACCACTCTGAAAGAGCATGCCCATGCGCTCACGTATTACGAACAACTCCCGGCGATTAAGCGTGGGGACATCCTGCCCATCTAAGTAGATCTTTCCGGAATCAGGGTGAAGCTGACCACCAATAAGCTTTAACAAAGTGGTCTTTCCGGTGCCGGAAGGCCCCATGATTGCAGTTATCTTGCCCCGAGGAATCTTAATATCAACATCTTTGTAGATGGGTCGATCACTACGAGAAAAACTGAGTTGTTGGATGTCAATAATGACATCTTCAAAATGGCTCATAAGATTCCGTTTTATATAATACTCAGGAGTTTCGATTCCAATGAAACACCCAGAAAACACGTACAGCTATTCTGACTGCACACCTCACCAGTCACCCCAGCGCTCAATTGGGGCAGCAAACTATACCATTTCAGCATAAAAAACGTGAATATTCTATAACAAGACGCACATAACGGATTCAAACAGTTTTCGCATTCTGGTTTAATAGCCCCTCTCTTTTCTGGAACTCAATATTCTATGCTTTATCCGATTTTAGCTTTGCTCGCTGGCCTCATTCTATTGGTATGGAGTGCAGACCGTTTTGTCATAGGCGCTGCAGCTACCGCGAAGAATTTTGGCATGTCTCCCATGCTGATTGGTTTGACTATTGTTTCCTTCGGCACATCAGCTCCAGAGATACTGGTATCAATCATGGCAGCAACCTCTGATGCTGGAGAATTGGCGATTGGTAATGCTTTGGGTTCCAACATAGCGAACATTGCTCTGGTCTTGGGCATTACGGCCCTAATCGCCCCTCTGCCTGTTAAATCCGGCGTTCTGAAAAAAGAGCTTCCTCTGCTATTGGCTATTACTCTTCTGGCAGGAGCGCTATTGATCGATCTTAAGCTGGGCCTGATGGATAGCTGCATACTTATTGTCAGCTTATTGGGATGCCTTTACCTGTTCAGTCGCTTTCAGAAAGGTGCCAGCCACGATGATCACATCAGTGATGAAGAGGAAGAACTCCCTGAACTAAAAACCTCTCATGCAATCTTCTGGCTCATTATCGGCTTACTGATTCTAGCAGGTAGCTCAAAAATGTTGGTGTGGGGTGCAAGTGAGATAGCTTACAGCATGGGCGTCAGTGAGCTGGTTGTCGGCTTAACCATTGTTGCCATCGGTACCAGCCTGCCTGAGCTGGCTGCTTCAGTGGCCAGCGCTTTAAAAAATCATCACGATATCGCGATCGGTAACGTTGTAGGCTCGAATATTTTCAACCTTGCAGCAGTAATGGCTGTACCAGGATTCATTGCTCCCATCACAATGGACCCGGAGGTGCTATATCGTGACTACGCCTCTATGATGGGACTAACACTGGCACTGATGGCCTTTGCACTTTGGCAGAAACCGCCGTCCATCAGTCGCTTCGAAGGCGGGCTGTTAGCAGCTGCCTATGCAGGCTATCTATTCCTGCTATACACTATGACCATTGCTTAAAAATGAATAAAACCATGACTCAGTCTGATTTTACCCTTTCTGCCAAACGCACTATCAGTCTGGAAGCGGAAGCCGTATCTGATCTTATTCCGCATCTGGATGACAACTTTAATACCGCATGCGAGTTGATTCTTAATTGCCAGGGCCGGGTAATTGTTACCGGTATGGGCAAGTCAGGTCACATAGGCTGCAAAATTGCTGCAACCCTTGCAAGTACGGGTACACCTTCTTTTTTTGTGCACCCGGGCGAAGCCAGTCATGGCGATCTGGGTATGATTACCGGTAAAGATGTTGTCATTGCCCTTTCCAATTCTGGAGAAACCGCGGAAGTTGTTACTCTCATTCCTTTGTTGAAGAGAATGAATACTCCGCTGATCAGCATTACAGCCAACCGCAATTCGACACTCTCTGAATCGGGTGATGCCAACTTACATATTGGTGTTGAAAAGGAAGCCTGCCCACTAGGCCTGGCTCCTACTTCAAGTACAACAGCACAGCTTGTTCTGGGTGATGCACTTGCAATTGCCTTGCTTGAAGAGCGAGGATTCAGCAGCGATGATTTTGCTTTTTCTCATCCAGGCGGCAGTCTTGGACGACGTTTACTTCTAAAAGTAAATGACATCATGCATACAGGTGAAGACATCCCATCTGTTTTATCTGGAAGCTCTCTGCGGGAAGCTCTGCTTGAAGTCACTCAGAAGCGCTTAGGGATGACCGCGGTGACCAACGACCAGAATCAGCTGTTGGGGATATTTACTGATGGTGACTTGCGTCGAGCTCTGGACCAGGATGCATCCCCTAATGAGATCACAATCGATCAGGTGATGACCCCTGATTGCACCACAGTGTCCAAAGATATTCTGGCTGCTGAATGCCTGCAAATTATGGAAGATAAGAAAATCAACGCCTTGATTGTTACCGATGATAAAAACCAACCTGTCGGCGCTCTCAACATGCATGACCTTTTAAAAGCCGGAGTTATCTAATGCTCAGCGATGCACTAAACAACAAGATGAAAGACATTACTCTGGCAGTGTTTGATGTTGATGGCATTCTGACCTCAGGGCAGCTGCTTTTTTTACCCAATGGCCAGGAAGTAAAACAATTTAATACGCTTGACGGTCTTGGTATTAAATTATTAATGGAAGCCGGCATTGAAACCGCCATTATTACCGGACGCAGCTCTCCCCAAGTCATTCAACGCAGTCGTTCCCTTGGGATTAATTACCTACAACAAGGCCGAGAGGATAAACTCACAGCGCTGGAAGAGTTATGGAGTAAAACCCCTCACAGTGCAGAGACCACCGCCTACATTGGTGATGACTGGCCTGATCTGTCTGCAATTCGAGCTTGTGCTTTTGGCGCAACGGTCCCGAATGGTCATTCGACTGTAAAAGAACACGCTGACTGGTGCAGTACCAGAAAAGGGGGTGAAGGTGCCGCACGGGAATTTTGCGAGGAAATTCTTTCCGCTCAGGGAAAGCTGGACAACCTACTGGCAAAGTATTTATAGATGTTTGAGCTAAGTAATCGACTACGACTCGTCATTGCAGCTCTGATTCTTGTGCCCTTTTTATTGTACTGGGGGTTTACCAGTTCGCCGCAAGAAACGAGCTCTGATATCACCCAGCTAACGGGTAAAATTGATTACTATGTCGAAAACGCCAATTCGCGTGAATGGGATGACTCAGGAAAACTTAAACGTACACTAACATCCCCAAGAATAGAGCATGACCCTAACGCTCAATTAAACATTATCACATCACCAAAGAACGTTAGCTTTCGTTCTGATAACAGTCAGATCCAAATAACCGCTAATGAAGGCGTAACTCTGGATGATAATTCTCGCACAGATCTTGCAGGGAATGTCATTGTCCATGATAATCCTACCTCTGAATCAGGTACAAAACTGTTGACTGAGCAGCTTTCGATCTACCCTCAGGACGATTATGCAGAAACCGATCAACCAGTAACAATTTCCTCAACCAGCGGCAATTTAAAAGGGACAGGAATGGATTTGCATTTTGAAAAACAGGTACTTAACCTCCACTCAAATGTAAAAGGCATCTACCATGAAGCGGACTAACCTACTGACACTTGCAGTCATAGTTGCGGGCCTTTGGTCAATCAACACTGTCGCCCTCCCCGATGATCGTGACCAACCTATTCATATCACTGCTGACACAGCAAGCATTAACGATAAAACCGGAATTACGACATATAAAGGCAATGTAATTATCACTCAGGGTTCAATTCTGATAGAAGCCGATCACGTTGATATGTTCCGGGGCGATGATGGTGTAGAAAAAATGATTGCCAAGGGCGCTCCAGCTCACTTCAGGCAACAACCCGAAGTTGATTCTGCCTTCAGCGATGCCTGGGGATTACATATTCTCTATATGATCGATGATGACAAGCTCACCATCACCCAACAAGCTAAGGTTGTTCAGGAACAAGATACCTTTACCGGTGAAAAGATCATTTATGACCTGGAAAAGTCAATTGTTGATGCCTTTGGCACTGTTGATGGCAAACCTGATGCTGAAGATAAAGGCCGAGTTAATATGGTCATTCAACCCAAGAGCAAGAATAAAAAATAAGGCCTGATATTTAATGAGTTTGCTCGAAGCCCAGCACCTCGCAAAACAGTACAAAGGCAGACAGGTTGTTAAAGATGTCTCCCTACAGATAAACAGCGGCGAAATTGTGGGCCTGCTTGGACCGAATGGCGCAGGTAAAACAACCTGTTTTTACATGATTGTTGGCTTGGTTCAGGCTGATAAAGGGCAGGTCTTTGTTAAAGGCGAAGATATTACTTCACAGCCTATGCATGGTAGAGCGCGTAAAGGGATTGGTTATCTACCACAGGAAGCTTCTATTTTCAGAAAACTTTCGGTTAAAGATAATATATCTGCGATTCTTGAAACCCGGAAGGATCTCAACAAGCACGAAGCTGACCAGAAGATGGAAGAACTGCTTGAGGAGTTTCACATAACTCATATTCGGGACAGCTTAGGCATGAGCTTATCGGGTGGTGAGCGCAGACGTGTTGAAATTGCACGGGCACTTGCCACAGAACCTGATTTTGTTTTACTGGACGAACCGTTCGCAGGCGTTGACCCAATTTCTGTCAATGATATAAAACAGACGGTACGCCACCTACAATCAAAGGGAATTGGCATTTTGATCACTGATCACAATGTTCGTGAAACGTTGGATATTTGTGAAAACGCCTATATTGTTAGTGAGGGGACTATACTGGCTAAAGGAACGCCAGAAAAAATCATGAGTAATGAGTCCGTTCGCAGCGCTTATCTAGGTGACCAATTTACGCTTTGAGACATGAAAAAATTGTTTATGACAGTAGTATTTTCCGGAGCTTTGTCTTTTAAATCATGAAACAGGCTCTTCACCTAAAAATTGGGCAGCAGCTCACAATGACACCTCAATTGCAGCAGGCGATACGCTTACTGCAATTGTCCACTCTTGACCTCCAACAGGAGATTCAGGAAGCCCTGGAAAGTAATCCCATGCTGGATACATCAGAGGAGGAACACTCTTCTGAAGCTGCTCAAACTAAGGACAATACTGAAAAGTTCAATGAGGAAAGCGCCAGCGATTCAAATGCTGAAGCTAATTCCACAGATACCGAGCTCGGCACTGATGATAACGCTGTTGCGGAAGACAACTGGAACGAAAGCATTCCTGAAGAGCTCTCCACTGACAGTAACTGGGAAGACACATTCCAGTCTTCAACAACCTCTTCTGTAAGTAAGGAAGATCTCGATTCATTCGAGATGAATGATACGGCAGAGGAAACCCTGCAAGATCATCTCGACTGGCAGCTCAACCTGACACCGATGAGCGATCTTGATCGCCTGATTGCTACATCTATTATTGATGGCGTTGACCCTGATGGCTACCTCACCGTGACCATTGAAGATATTCGGGATCACTTCAATTCTCACCGGACTGAAGCTGAAGAGGATATCGAACTGGAAGAAGTCGAAGCCGTGTTGCACAGAATTCAGCAGTTTGACCCTCCTGGAGTGGCCTGCAGAGACCTGGGCGAATGTCTGAAAATTCAGTTGATGCAGCTCCCGCCTGAAACAGATTGGCGCGAGCAAGCGGTTAAGGTAGTCACCCAACATATTAAGCTTCTGGGCACCCATGATTACCGCCAACTGATGCGCAAAACCCGACTGAAAGAGCCCCAGCTGCAGCAGGTGATTCAGCTCATTCAGACGCTGAATCCAAAACCTGGCGCTCACATCAGTAATACAGCAGCAGAGTATGTCATTCCGGATGTATTGGTCAGTAAAGAACGAGGGGTATGGACCGTTCGACTGAACCCTGAAGTATCGCCTAAGCTGCGTATTAATTCTGATTATGCAGGACTTGTTAAACGTGCAGATAACAGTTCTGAAAACACGTACCTGAAAAATCACCTGCAGGAAGCCCGCTGGTTTATAAAAAGTCTACAAAGCCGTAATGAAACTTTGCTAAAAGTATCCAATGAGATCATCAAGCGTCAGGCAGGATTTCTGGATCACGGTGAAGAAGGCATGAAGCCCATGGTGCTTCACGATATTGCTGAAGCGGTAGAGATGCATGAATCTACAATTTCCCGTGTAACCACACAGAAATTTATGCATACACCTCGTGGTATTTTTGAATTGAAATATTTCTTCTCAAGCCACGTTAGTACAGCAACCGGTGGAGCGGCTTCATCCACTGCAATACGAGCACTGATCAAGAAACTGATTGCAGCTGAAAACACAGCAAAACCATTGAGTGATAATAAAATTGCTCAATTCCTTGATGAGCAAGGCTTTAAAGTTGCCCGCAGGACAATAGCTAAATACAGGGAAGCACTGGGCATTCCGCCTTCTAATGAGCGAAAACGTCTGGTTTAATGAAATGAATAACAATAACAAGCGGTTCAGAAAATAATCGCCACCAAAAGTAGGAGAAACCTATGCAGATTAATATTACTGGTCACCATGTAGAACTTACTGAATCTATGCACGACTATGTACTGTCCAAAATGGAGAAAATCGAACGCCATTTTGACAACATTACCAACGTACAGGTTACTCTAAGCGTCGAAAAGCAAAGACAAAAAGCGGAAGTAGAAATGCATGTATCCGGCGCGCAAATTCATGCAACTGACGTACAAGAAGATATGTACGCAGCTATCGACGGTGTCACTGACAAACTTGATCGTCAGGTCATCAAACACAAAGAAAAACTTAAAAAACACAAATAATCATCAAATAACGCATTATGTTGGTCCATGAACTTTTAACCCCTTCCAGTGCTATCTGTAATCTGGAAGGGGGTAGTAAAAAACGTACCCTTGAGACTGTTTCAAAACTGATCTCCGAAAACACCCCTGACATGGACATCACATGCGTGTTTAACGGATTGCATGGTCGCGAGAAGTTAGGCAGTACAGGTATTGGTGATGGTATTGCCATCCCCCACTGCCGTCTTGCAGAGTGCAAAACCGCAACAGGCTTTCTGATCAAACTGGAATCACCTATCGATTTTGATGCTATCGATCGAAAGCCAGTGGACCTTATCTTTGCCTTGGTCGTTCCTGAAGATGCAACATCTGAGCACTTGCAAACTTTAGCGGCCATAGCGGAACTGTTCTCAAATGAGCAAGTCAGAGAAAAATTGAGAGCAGCAGAAAGCAACGAACAACTGTATAAAACCATATGTGAACTCAGCGGCTGAGGCGGTAAATATGAAACTGGTTGTCATTAGCGGACGTTCAGGATCGGGCAAAAGTACCGCACTTCAAGCCCTTGAAGATATTGACTTTTACTGCATAGACAACCTACCCGCTCTACTGCTTCCTGACTTAGTGGAACAGATGTGTCAGGACCCTGACCACCCCAGCAAGATAGCAGTAAGCATTGATGCCAGAAACCTTTCCAGCAATCTCTCACAATTCCCCGAGATCATCGAAAAACTGCGTGAAGAACACTGGGCTGATTATGAGGTCATGTTCCTCGATTCCTCAGAAGATGTGCTGATCAAACGCTACAGTTCTACCCGAAGAAAACACCCCCTCTCGGATGAGCATCAAAACCTGCAACAATCGATTCAAGCAGAATCAAAACTGCTCGAACCAATAGCATTGATGGCGGATATCCGCCTCGATACCACACACCTATCTCTGTATGAGCTCAGAGATACAGTGAAGCTCAGAGTCGCAAACCGCAAAGAACAGACTCTCTCTGTCCAGTTTGAATCCTTCGGATTCAAACACGGAGTTCCTTTGGATGTGGATTTTGTATTTGACGTCAGGGCACTGCCCAATCCGCATTGGATTCCTGAACTGAGACAATTTACGGGTAGAGAAAAACCTGTTGCAGAATTTCTTGGTGCGTCACAAGCAGTTACTGAAATGCAAAGCGATATACAACAGTTTCTGGAACGCTGGTTGCCACGTTTTGCCGATAACAACCGCAGCTACATAACCATTGGCATTGGTTGCACAGGCGGTCAGCATCGGTCCGTTTACATGTGTGAGCAACTGGCTTCTCATTTTGGCCAGCTTATGGATAATGTCCATGTCAGGCACAGAGAACTGGGTTAACCAAGCATGCAAGAAAAAGAACTTCTTATAATCAATAAATTAGGTTTGCATGCACGAGCGGCAGCTAAGCTTATCTCTGTCACATCCCGTTTCTCCTGCGATATAAAGATCAGTAAAGATGGTCGCGAAGTCGATGGTAAAAGCATCATGTCAGTGATGATGCTGGCTGCCTGCAAAGGCACTCACCTCACTTTCACCACCTCCGGTGCCGATGAAGAAAGTGCCCTTACAGCCATTGAAGAGCTAATCAATAACCGCTTTGACGAAGAAGAATAAAGCAGCATACGCTTTATAGCGCCCCCGCCTATCCGTTATACTTCAGCCTCGGTATTTAAAGTACATCTTCCAGAGATCACAACGGGGTAGCTTATGGCTCAGAATGAGAGCATGTCACAGCTAGATAAGCTAAACGAAGCCCTTGATAGTGGTGAACTACGTCAGGTTCGATTCACTCTGAACCACACCCTGCGGCCCACGGAAGTTGCCCGTCTTATAGAAAAATCCCCGCCTAAAGAGCGTCAGATTTTATGGAGCCTTATTGCTGCTGATTTGGAAGCTGATGTACTGCAGCACTTAGGCGATGATATTCAGGCAGATATCCTGAGCCGCATGGATTCGGAGGAAGTACTGGCACTTACTGAGTCGCTTGAATCCGATGATATGGTAGATATTCTCCAGCAGCTACCAAACAGGGTGATGAAAGAAACCCTGAAAATCATGGATAAGCAAAACCGCCGCCGTGTAGAAAAGCTGCTTTCTTATCCTGAAGATACCGCTGGCGGTCTGATGAATACGGATACCACAACTATCCGACCAGACATCACGGTGGAGACGACTCTGCGTTATATTCGGCGTCATGATGAAATCCCGGAAATGACCGATAGCCTGATCGTAGTCAGCAGGAAAGACTCCTATATCGGTTTACTGCCACTGACGAAACTACTGGTATCTGATCCGAGCATTACCATCCGTGAAATAATGAATACGGATATCGAACCGATCAACGCCAACATGCCTGATGATCAGGTCGCACATCTCTTCGAAGAGCATGACCTGGTTTCATCACCTGTTGTAGATGACGATGGCAAACTCGTCGGCCGTATCACAATCGATGATGTGGTCGATGTTATCCGTGAAGATGCTGATCACTCCCTGATGAGCATGGCCGGTCTTGACGAGGATGAGGATACCTTTGCACCGGTAATGAAAACTACGCGCCGAAGAGCAGTCTGGCTGGGTATCAATTTATTAACGGCCTTTATCGCATCCGCAGTTATTGGTTTATTTGAAGATACGATTGAGAAAGTGGTTGCTCTCGCTGTCCTAATGCCAATTGTCGCATCTATGGGCGGTATCGCTGGTTCTCAGACTCTGACACTGGTCATACGTGGTCAGGCACTGGGGCATGTGGAACGTTCCAATGCGGGCTGGCTGCTCAATCGTGAGATGATCGTAGGCACATTAAACGGTATTCTTTGGGCAGCAGTAATAGCGGTAATTGCAACCGCCTGGTTCCAGGATATCAATATCGGCATCATTATCGCTCTGGCCATCGTTATTAATCTTGTCGCTGGCGCAATTGCAGGAACCTTATTACCTGTTGGACTAAAAGCTATGGGCATTGACCCTGCTCTGGCCGGCAGCGTTTTATTAACCACAATTACTGATGTAGTGGGCTTTTTTGCTTTTCTAGGCCTTGCAACAGTCTTCTACTCCTGAGAAACACCATGAATCCAAACGACGAATTTGAAAGCCTGCAATCTAATGAATACGAAGAAGAGTGGGTCAGTAAAACTGAAGTAAAACGTCAGATGCATGCCCTACAGGAGTTAGGTGCGCGGCTAACAAAACTGAACAAAGAGCAACTGGATAAACTGGATCTGGGCGATAGCTTACGTAACGCTATAGATGAATTTCACCGGATAAAATCCAATGGTGCTCAGAAGCGTCACCTGCAATACATTGGCAAAATCATGCGAACCGAAGATGCCGATGAAATCGAGCATGCTATTGGCTTATTTGAAGCCGGACATCAGGCCCACACTCAAGCATTCCACAAACTGGAACGCTGGCGCGACAAGTTGATCAATGATGGTAATCAGGCTCTACAGGAATATGTCGAGGAATACCCTGATGCCGACATACAACACATCAGACAACTGATCAGAAACGCCCAAAAGGAATTGAAGCTGAATAAACCACCCGCCGCTTCCAGAAAGTTATTTAAGTACCTGCGGGAATTAGCAGGTGTTTAAAAACCGGCTTTGTCTCTATGCTGCATAACCGGCATCGCTTGGCGCCGGTTTTCTACCTCATCCAGATTAAGATCTGCATAGATCAAGCCAGGACCTGACTCATTGCGTTCAGCAACAATCTCCCCCCAGGGATTCACAATCATTGAATGCCCCCAACTCTTTCGGGTTGCACTGTGTTCACCGCCCTGATTTGCAGCCAGCACATAACACTGAGTTTCAATGGCTCTGGCCCTGAGTAAAACTTCCCAATGGGCTTCTCCCGTCACATGGGTAAATGCCGAAGGGACTATTAAAACGTCTGCCCCAGCTATTCTGAGCTTCTGATAGTGCTCAGGAAAGCGCAGGTCGTAACAGATGGACAACCCTACTTTTCCAACAGGAGTGATTGAAACAACCAAACTTTCACCATGTTGAATAAAGTCAGATTCACGATAGCTTGCGTGTGTGTCTTCAACATCCACATCAAATAGGTGAATTTTATCGTAACGATCAACCAACTCCCCTTCATTATTGAAGACCAGGCAACTGGCATAGACTTTATCACCAGTATCGTTCAAGACAGGGACACTACCGGCAATAATCCACAATTTCAGGCGGCGAGCTAACCCCTCCAGAAACCCTGTGATTACTTGAGATTTTTGATCTTCTTTGGCCAGCTCTATCAAAGCTTTGGAATCCAGTAGAGCGAGATTTTCTGGAAACAGGACAAGCTCAGCATTGTTCGCTGCGGCTTCCTCAGCCAGCCTTTCAACTTCTGCAAGATTGAACTCCAGGTTTTCCCCAGAAAGCATCTGTGCCACAGCTACCTTAGCCATTGCCTAACTCCAAATCATCTTTGGAATCCTGTTGATCGTCCTTAGCATTGTAGACGTCGATTTGCGGATCACTCCAATCACCCGACATGTGATATTTCACAGTTGAGAACTTCGCTAATGGATCGCCGATCAACTTATCAAAAAGAAATACTGCGCCAGCAACCTGAGGAGCACCCAGTAAAACACTCACCAACGGGATATTGCCTGTCACCGGAATTGCGACTTCAATATCCTTTTCAACCGTCTCCTTATCCAGATCTAAAGAGCCTTGCATGGCCATATTTACAGAAGGCCCAACCATTACAAATGGCTCAGTAGTTTTGGCGATACCTTTTTCGATTGCATAATTTGCTTTCATCTCATCGAAAGCCACACCCGATTTAAACAGGTCAGAGAAATCCAGACGTAAACGGCGGCCAAGAGACTGTAAATTCAGGATACCGAAAACCCGAAGGAAATTACCGGCATTCCCAACATCCAGAAGACGGCCATTTTTAGCCGTAAACTGAATCTCACCATCTGCCTTAGCAATATCGAACTCCCATGGGGCACCATCCCAGCTTAACTGCAGATAAGACTTAAGGCTTTTGGTCTCAAGAGATTTTGAGACTCCCCAGGCATCCAATACTTTTCCAAAATCATCACTATCTAAACGCAGAGTCAGATGTGAGCGCTGATCACTATCATCTTTCCAACGTACTTCGCCTCTGGCTTCAGCATCGTGAAAACGGGCCGTGATATTTTCAACGATGACACCATTGACTATCGGAACCAGCTCAAAGCTCCATTGCCCCATCGGCTTCTCATTCAAAGTCAGCTCTTTAACCTTGAAGTTAAGAAAAGGCAGATCTTTCGAATCAACAGGTGGCTCTGGCATAGCCTCTTCAAGCTGATCATCGCTATCCGGGGTATTAATAATCAGGTAATCCAGATCCGCTTTGTATATTCCATTGTTTGATTCCGGGATAAATAAGCTGCCTGCCAATTGCGGGCCTGCAGCCTTAAGATCCCAGCCTTTTGATACCGGGGTTAACTGCGCAGATAGGTTTTCTAATTCAATATCATCAAAAACAAACCGGCCAATGTCTAAGCTGATCGTTTGTAAGAGGCTGGATTCTTCAGCTCCCGCCTCAGATTCAACCTTTTCACCAGCAAATCCAGCATCAGTCATAAATTTCTGTAACTGGTCAAAATCCAGGTATGCAAGTGTTCCATCCAACCAGATGCCTGGCTTTTCAGGCGCAGCAGGCCTGCCGCCTCCAAGAGTAAACCGTGCTCTTTCTACTTTCTGACCATCCGTAATCATGACGCCACGAAGCTGATTGGCGAAATTTAAACGTACGGCACTACGATCATCCTTAAAGCCCCGTCCTAAATCACTGACCAAGGATAAATCAGATTTCTGACTCGCCAGTTTCCCCAAAGGAGCTGGCGCATCGATCTCAACACCCGTCAAATCACTGCCAATCACCAACTGATTGCAGCTCTTACCCGGACACATATCCAGTCGTGCCTGATAACTCATTTTTCCTGATGTGATATTCAACAGATCCAGATCCAGCCACTTGCGCAGCCTTTCAGTCTCAATTGAGCTATCCAGATAGACTTGTGTTTTCTGTTTGGATGATGTGATTTTTGCAGCGACTGGCTGATCAAACAGACTGGCTTTGAGGTTTTCCGCACGGATACCAGTGGAAGATCTGTACTCAACCAAGCCATTAATTGCAGTGAAATTAATTCTGTCTTGTTTGGACTCAAACTGGCCAGAAGATACCTGAGATTTCACTAAAACCCGGGGCGCTTTTTTTGTGTAGAGCGGAATTTCAAGATCAACTTGAGTTTCTGCCTTACCATTCATAGCCCAGGTATCCAGATCGCTGCCCACTTCTTCTCTGAGTGCACTCTGAGTTAAGAGCTTATGAATATCTGATGCAGAGCCATCAACCACACCATTTACAAACAACTTATCGGTCGTTTTGGGCAGATGAACCCAGGCAAAATCGATCTTGGAGTCATAGAGGGTTCCACCCTGAGCTTTCGCAATGAGCTCGCCGTTGCGGAAGAATACAAAGGCATCCGATTTCTTGATCTCAGGCCAGCCCGGTTGATACGCAAAAGTTGCCTCTGACAGATCAAAGAACATTTGCACCACTGGCAATTGATAATCCGGCAGTCGGGATCGGGTCACCCCATTGAGCACAAATCCTGCCTGTTTGATATGACCTGACTTTATCGCCTCAACCAACCACTCATAGGTTTTCTCCCCCACTTCACGCGGGGGGATGTAGTACCGAGCTTGAGTACCATCACTGGATTGCATACCTATTTGCAGATTAAGAAGTGGCTGCTCATCACGACTAAACGGCAGATAAATACTAAAGCGACCTGATGCTGATACATGCTGATCAGAAAGGTGAAGCAGCTGCGAAGCCACTACGACTCCCTCTTCTTCAAGCCGCCAGCCAATCACTCCCTGCGCCGCCGAATACTGCCACCTATCTGCGAATAACGTAGGGTAATACATAGTAAAGTCGCTGCTGACCAGATGAATCTGACCACCCTTCATATCGGCCGTAAGAAGACCATTAATCCCTTTCAGTTCAGGGACGTCACCCCAGGCATCAATTCCCACACGCTTCAGATCAGCAGCTAGATTGAAGCTATTTAAGTCCGCAGAATCTTCCCACTTAACTCTGATTTTTTCGACAACCCCTTCTGGGGCCAGGGTATTGATGACACTGACAACCTTTTCCGACACAAAAGGCTGTTCAACTACCCAGCTTTGAAGTGCCGCAAGATCAACCTTATCAACCATCAAAACGTTCGGCTCGATGCTATTGCCTTTACGAACCAGATCCAGACTTATACGGGGTAAGTTAAACTGCTTTTCTGAACCAGACACGTGCAGGTCTGTGAGCTGAAGCTGGAAGGAACGATCTCTTCTCAGCAAAGCGGTATGGAGAGCAAACTCTTCAACTTCATATTCCTGGAATTTGAAGTTATTCACTTTGGTTTCACCGGTTAAATAATTCAGCTTTCCATTTTTAACCTTGCCCCAAACCTGTTGAGAACCCACAAAGTTTTCAATATTGAGATCCGCAAGTTTCAACCAAGGGTTAATCAGCCCATGATCCAAATGCTCAACATTGAGATAAAAATCCACATCATTGCGGGACGGGTTGCCCTCAACTTCGGCTACAAAGTGAAGTGATGTATTGCCATTGCCGGCTTTAAGGTCGGCGTTAATTTGCAGCTGATGTAATATTCCATCGTGCTGCATGGTCACCTTTATAGGTGCAATGGAGATCACTTCTCCATTTTTGGAAACAAACTCAACCTCAGTCTCAGAGAGATTAATATCGGACTGATGCAGAAGAAGTGTTAACAGATCCGCTCCGGCATCACTCACAGGATGTGAATGTGTGGCTAATTTCTCCTCAGCTGAAGGAGAGGCTGGCTGTTTCGAAAGGTCATAGCGAATCTTTAGGCCAGCAAAATCCAAGACAGAAAAAACTGGTTTAAACACCATGAAGGATTGCGCAGGATCGATCTCAATTTTTGCTTTGAGCAAACCGAGTTCCACCCCCGGCTGAGACTCAAGCTGATTAACCACAAGACTGCCGATTTCAAGATTAGGTCGCCAGTTATTCCAACTGCCTTTGACTTCGCCCAGCATAACCCTGGCTTGTAACTGCTCGGATAGATAGTCCTGCAGTTCCGCCCGATAATCGTGGATGTTCTCAAAAATCAGCTTAAAACTGATCAGCAGTACAGCAAAGATGCCTAAGAAAATCGCCAGACACCAATACAGATACCAGGCAAGAGAGTGAGCTAAACGTTTCACTGATGAATCCTGTTACCTAAGCACAACATCAAAGCTTTCTGCGTTATACATAGGCTCAATCTGGAAACGAATGGTTTTACCAATAAATGCCTCAAGCTCTGCAACATGATCGGAGGCATCTTCTAAGAGATAATTCACAACCGTTTGCGCAGCCAGAACCAGATAACTATCGGTATCGTAAGCTCTGTGCTGCCTTAGAATTTCACGGAAAATTTCGTAACAGACAGTTTCCGGAGTTTTTATAGAACCCCTGCCCTGACATTCAGAACACACGCCACATAGCACCTGTTCCAGGCTCTCACGGGTTCTCTTACGGGTCATCTCCACCAGACCCAGTTCAGACACCCCGGTGACTTTACACTTCGCATGATCCCTTTCAAGAACCCGTTCCAGAGTTCTCAATACCTGCCTCTGATGGTCTGAATCTTCCATATCGATAAAATCAATAATGATGATCCCGCCCAGGTTACGCAGACGTAGCTGACGACCGATGGCTGTTGCAGCTTCCAGGTTGGTTTTAAAAATGGTTTCTTCAAGATTCCTGTGACCAACAAAAGCGCCCGTGTTCACATCCACTGTTGTCATGGCTTCAGTCTGGTCAAAAATCAAATGGCCACCGGATTTAAGCTCCACTTTTCTACCCAGAGCTCTCTGAATCTCTTCTTCAACGTTGAACAGATCGAAAATGGGCCGTTCACCGGGGTAATATTCAATTGCATCCGCCACTTCTGGCACCAATGCTTTTACGAAATCCTGTGCACGGTGGAAGGTTTCTCTGGAGTCTATTCGGATTTTCTCTAACCCCGAATGAGCCATATCTCTGAGCGCTCTCATATTCAAAGGCAGGTCTTCATAGATGACACTCGGCGCTTTGGCAGTTTTTATATTCTTTTGAATAGAATCCCATAACCTACGCAGGAACTGAATATCAGCTTTCAATTCTGCTTCGGCCGCACCTTCAGATACGGTACGTAGAATAAACCCTGAAGGCTCGCCATCTTCCTCAGCTAAAACTTTCTGGATCGTTTGACGTAAGCGGTCCCGCTCTTCGGAATCTTCTATACGTTGAGAAACACCTACATGTTGATTTCCCGGCATAAAGACCAGGTAACGTGAAGGCAGGGAGAGATGCGTGGTTAATCTTGCCCCTTTTGTACCAATCGGATCTTTGGTGACCTGCACCAACAGTGACTGCCCTTCACGAACCAAATGTGCGATTGAAGCATTAGATTTCTCTTCCTGAGTCGCGTTTTGGGCTAGGACCTCCTCAACATGAATGAACGCAGCACGCTCCAGACCTATATCAACAAAGGCAGCCTGCATGCCTGGCAAGACTCTGACGACTTTGCCCTGATAGATATTACCAACGATACCTCTGCGATTTACCCGTTCTACATAAACTTCCTGCGGCATACCATTTTCGATTACCGCCACACGGGTTTCCATCGGAGTAAAGTTAATCAGTATCTCTTCGCCCATTACGTTTCCTTAAACCAAATCCTTATGCCAGATTTCTACACCTGCCTGTTCTAATAAAGCAGCGGTTTCACATAAGGGCAATCCAACCACGGAGGAATAACTACCCTGAATCTCCTCAACAAACACGGCGCCAAGGCCTTGAATACCATATGAACCCGCTTTATCTGCGGGCTCACCCGTCATCCAATATTTTTTGCACATTTCCTGAGTGAGAGTTTTAAATTTAACTGCTGTTTTGACCACAGAATATAGCGTTTGTTCTGCGTTTACGACCGCAATAGCCGTAAGAACTTCATGATGCCCACCTGAAAGTTTCATCAAGGTTTCAATAGCTTCCGTTACGCCTGATGGTTTCCCAAGAATTTCACCATCAAGTACCACTGTAGTATCTGAGCCAAGCACAGGTAAATGGCCATCAGAGTTCTCATAACAGGTCTGAGCTTTTTCTATAGCCAAACGCAGCACATAATCCGTGGGATTTTCGTTTTTTTGTACATCCTCACAAATATCAACAGGCATCACTGAAAACCTTACACCGATCTGGCTTAACAGCTCCTTACGCCTGGGCGATGCTGAAGCAAGAATCAGATCATGTTTCGCAGTCATAAGTGTTCCTATCGAATACGGAAAATACGCCGGAGGCCACGTAGAGTAATAAACAGCCAGGGCCAAAGAACAGCACTTGCCAGACAAGGCAAAAGAAAGATCAAACTGTCTCCGGTATAACCGGTAAATGCCTGCATCCAATGAAACAGTAACTGGTTGATACCCACCAAAACCATGACCATCATGGACTGTTGGATCAAAGGAAACATACGCAGGCGCTGATGCAGGATCAGAGTGACAAAAGCGATCACCGTGAGTGACATTGCGTTTAAGCCAAGCACACTTCCCTTTATCACATCCAGAAACAACCCCAGCAAGAATGCCACACCCATACCTACACGATGCGGCAAAGCCATCACCCAATAGATCAGAATCATAGCAACCCACTCAGGCCTCGCCCATTCCACCATGTGCGGCAGTGGGATCTGACTGAGCATCAAACCCACAAGGAAAGTAGCAAATATGATCAGGCCACCACCACTTGATGGATTTGGGCTCCCCTCATTCATGGTTCCTCTCCCAGAGAAACCGGTTCCTGAGGTTTGGCCGGCATTTTCACCAGAAGAAGATGCCGGGATTTATCAAGCAATGCTGCCGGTTTAATCACCACTTTGGCAAATTGCTGGCCTGGATCTCGAACTACTTCAGCAACAGTGGCTACCGGATAACCTCTCGGGAAACGGCCACCGAGACCAGAGGTAACAATGAGATCACCTTCAACGATATCTGCAGTGTCAGGAACATGCTCTAGCTCAAGCTCATCCAGTTGCCCTTTTCCTAAAGCAATGGAGCGGAATCCGTTTCTGTTAACCTCGACCGGCAATGCGTGACGGGCATCAGTAATCAACATCACCCTGCTCGTGTAATGAGAAAGCTCGGTAACCTGCCCCATCACTCCACCCGCATCCAATACAGGCTGACCAATGACAACCTGATTCTCACTGCCCTGATCGATAACGACCTGATGTTGAAATGGATCCGGATTTACACCAATCAGTTCTACCAGCTCTACTTCTTCGTCAATTCGCAGGCTTCCACCCACCAACTCACGTAAGCGGTCATTCTCACGACGCAAGGCAGCATTCTGTTGAACCTTCCTTTCCAGAATAAGCGCGTCCGCTTTTAGCTTAGCGTTCTCTTTAACCAGAAGTCCCCGGTCAACCACAACATCGGAAACCTCTCCGGCAAAACGGCTGGGCAGATCAACAAACCACTGCAGAGGTGTTAAAACCAGAGAAAGATAGGAACGGCTATCCCGGACTTTTGACGTATACAAATCCGCAGCCATCAATATGCAGGCCAGGATCAGAAGAAAAACAAAAAAGCGGCTCGATGAACGGCCAAGAAAGATAGTCTTAATGATTCACCTCCCAATGTGAAATCACATGCAGGAGGTGTTTAAAGGCGTTTAGAAATTCACAAGTAAGCTCAAACATGGCTTAGTCATAGCTAACCAGCTCAAAACCATGCTTATCCAGAAGCTCCAGTGCACGACCACCACCACGGGCAACACATGTCAGAGGGTCTTCAGCAACAATTACTGGCAAACCTGTTTCTTCACTGATCAGACGATCAATGTTACGCAGCAATGCACCACCACCGGTCAAGACGATGCCACGCTCAGCGATATCAGAAGCCAATTCCGGAGGACACTGTTCCAGGGCACTCTTCACCGCCTGAACAATTGCAGACAGCGGTTCCTGCAGTGCTTCAAGGATTTCATTACTGTTCAGAGTGAAACTACGTGGAATACCTTCAGCCAGGTTACGACCTCGTACGTCTATTTCACGCATCTCTGTTGATGGGTAAGCCGTACCAATTTCCTGTTTGATACGCTCGGCAGTTGAATCGCCAATCAAACTGCCGTAGTTGCGGCGTACGTATGTAGTGATGTACTCATCGAAACGGTCACCGCCGAGACGAACAGAATCAGCGTAAACAATACCGTTCAGGGAGATAACCGCAATCTCAGTGGTACCACCACCGATATCCACAACCATGGAACCGCTGGCTTCATCGACCGGGAGACCTGCACCGATTGCTGCAGCCATTGGCTCATCAATCAGATAAACCTCGCGAGCGCCAGCGCCCATTGCAGATTCTTTAATCGCGCGGCGTTCAACCTGCGTGGATTTACAAGGCACACAAACCAAAACACGTGGGCTTGGAGTCAGGAAGTTATTGCCATGTACTTTGCTGATGAAATACTGAAGCATTTTCTCAGTCACATGGAAGTCTGCAATCACACCATCTTTCATTGGGCGAATCGCCGTGATGGAGCCAGGGGTACGACCCAGCATTCGTTTTGCGTCAGCGCCTACCGCTGCAACGGATTTCTGGTTGCCAGTTTGGCGAATTGCGACAACGGAAGGTTCATCAAGAACAATATCCTTATCGCGTACATAAATCAGTGTGTTTGCTGTGCCCAGGTCGATGGATAGATCGCTGGAAAAAAGGCCACGAATTTTCTTGAGCATGTACAGGGAGTCCTAAGAAATCTGCAGGTATAGCCGCTATATCCTGAAAACACGTAACTCTAACAATGGCAGGCGTTTAGAGCAAGGTGAAAATCCGTAAATCAGTACAAATTACAATGACAATTAGCCTTCTGAATGGCCCACCAATGTGATACCTTACTGCTCTTGGTTTTTTCCCTATCCGCTTTCATTGAAAGCCATCTCAAAAAGCGAGAGTAAATTATGTCTCTGGACCGCTCTGATGTGGACAAAATTGCCCATCTGGCGCGCCTTCAAATTGAAGAACAGGACGCTCCTGAATACGCGCAAAATCTGTCAAACATTCTTGATCTTGTTGATCAGATGCAAGCTGTAGATACATCTGATGTATTACCCATGGCCCACCCGCTTGATGCTGTTCAGCGCTTACGCAGTGATGAAGTGACTGAAGCGAATAAGCGTGACGCCCTACAAGCCATCGCCCCACAGGTCGAAAAAGGCTTGTTCCAGGTACCTAAGGTTATTGAGTAATCGCTCTAGCCGCCGGAAGTAATTAGAAGGATATGTATTCCATGTTTGACAAAACATTAGCCGAACTGGCTCAGGGGCTTAAGTCTGGAGATTTCAGCAGTGTTGAGCTGACCCAAGCCTACCTGAACCGCATCAAGGCCGAAGACGAAAAATACAACAGCTATATCACCGTTACAGAAGAGCAAGCCCTTGCACAGGCTAAAGCAGCGGATGAAGCCATCGCAGCAGGTACAGCCGGTGCATTTACGGGGCTGCCTTTTGCTCACAAGGACATTTTCTGTACTCAGGGCGTTCGTACCAGTTGTGCGTCAAAAATGCTGGATAACTTTATCTCGCCATACAACGCAACAGTGGTAGAAAAATTTAATGCTGCTGGCGGCGTCATGTTGGGTAAAACCAATATGGATGAGTTCGCCATGGGCTCTTCCAATGAAAGCAGTTTCTATGGTGCAGCGAAAAACCCTTGGAATACCGAATGTGTTCCTGGCGGTTCTTCTGGTGGCTCTGCAGCAGCCGTAGCAGCACAACTAGCACCTGCAGCAACCGGTACAGATACCGGTGGTTCCATTCGTCAGCCGGCTGCTTTGTGTGGCATCACAGGCCTGAAACCCACATATGGCCGTGTTTCTCGTTTTGGCATGATCGCGTTCGCCTCCTCTCTTGATCAGGGCGGACCAATGACGAAGACAGCCGAAGACGCAGCGATGATGCTGAATGTTATGGCAGGCTTTGATAAACACGACTCAACTTCTGTTGATCGTGAAGTCCCTGATTACACCGCAGACCTGAATAAACCTCTCGACGGTTTAAAAATAGGCCTGCCTAAAGAGTTCTTCATGGATGATCTGGACGCAGAGATCGCTGAACGTACTCAGGCTGCAATCAAAGAGTTTGAAAAGCTAGGCGCTACGGTAAAAGAAGTCAGCTTGCCAAATACTGCGCTGTCGATTCCTGCGTATTACATCATCGCGCCAGCTGAAGCCTCTTCCAACCTGTCCCGTTTTGATGGCGTACGTTATGGCTACCGCTGTGAAAACCCAGTCGATCTGGAAGATCTTTACAAACGCAGTCGCGGTGAAGGTTTCGGCGCAGAAGTTAAACGCCGTATTATGATCGGTGCATATGCCCTTTCCGAAGGTTTCTACGACGCTTACTACAACAAAGCGCAACAGATTCGCCGTCTGATCCGCGATGATTTTGCTAAGGTGCTTTCTGAAGTTGATGTCATCATGGGCCCAACTACCCCGCACCCTGCTTTTAAAATTGGCGAAAAAACCTCAGACCCTGTAGCCATGTATATGGAAGATATTTTCACGATTTCCCTAAACCTGGCGGGTCTACCTGGCATGTCCGTGCCTTGCGGAACAGTGAATGGTCTTCCAACTGGTCTGCAAATTATTGGCGACTATTTTGCTGAACAAAAACTGCTGAATGTTGCACATCAGTTCCAACTGGCAACTGATTGGCATACACAGTCCCCACAAGGCATCTGAGAGGTTTAAAATTATGGAATGGGAAGCGGTAATCGGGCTGGAAATCCACGCCCAGCTAGCGACAAAATCCAAAATCTTTTCCGGTGCCAGCACAGCATTTGGCGCGGAACCAAATACCCAAGCATGCGCAGTCGATTTGGCACTGCCGGGTACACTACCTGTATTTAATGAAGAAGCGCTGAGAATGGCGGTTAAGTTCGGTCTTGCAGTCGATGCTGAGATTGGGCGCAAATCTGTTTTTGACCGTAAAAACTACTTCTATCCTGACCTTCCAAAAGGTTACCAGACCAGCCAGCTGTTCCATCCTATTGTTGGGGTGGGTCATATTGATATCACTTTGGAAGACGGCACTGAAAAGCGCATTGGTGTAACACGTGCTCACCTGGAAGAAGATGCAGGCAAGTCGATTCATGATGAATTCCCAGGCATGTCAGGTATCGACCTGAACCGTGCCGGCACACCCCTTCTGGAAATCGTATCTGAACCAGACATGCGCAGTGCTGAAGAAGCCGTGGCTTACGTTAGAAAGATTCACTCTATCGTAACCAGCCTGGGCATCTGTGATGGCAACATGGCTGAAGGCTCTTTCCGTTGTGACTGTAACGTGTCTGTTCGCCTGAAAGGTGAAGAAGAGTTCGGCACACGTACTGAAACGAAGAACATCAACTCCTTCCGCTTTATCGAAAAAGCGATCATTGGCGAAATAGAGCGTCAGATCGATCTTCTCGAAGATGGCGGTCGCGTAGTGCAGGAAACCCGCCTGTATGATGCAGATAAAGATGAAACCCGTTCTATGCGCTCTAAAGAGGAAGCCAACGACTACCGTTACTTCCCTTGCCCGGATCTGCTGCCTATCGTAATTGATGACAGCTACATCGAAGCAGTTCGCGACTCATTGCCTGAACTGCCTGACGCGCGTAAAGCCCGCTTTATCGAAGAGTACAAACTGAGCGACTACGATGCGATGGTTCTGTCCGGTGATCGTAATCTTGCGGATTACTTCGAAACAGTAGCCAAAGCAGCGAACGACGCCAAACTGGCCGCCAACTGGGTTATGGGCGAGCTTTCCAAGCTTCTAAATCAGAACGATACGGATATCAAAGACAGTCCAGTATCTGCAGAACAGCTTGGTGGCCTTCTGGAACGCATTAAAGACAACACCATCTCTGGCAAAATCGCCAAGCAGGTGTTTGAAGTCATGTGGAATGAAGGCGGTACAGCTGATGAAATCATCGAAGCTAAAGGCCTGAAGCAGGTTACAGATAGTGGCGCAATTGAGAAGATTGTGGATGAAGTTATAGCTAACAGTGGCCCGCAGGTTGAACAATACATTAATGCTGAACCCGATAAACGCGGCAAAATGATCGGCTTCTTTATGGGCCAGGTTATGAAAGCCTCTCAGGGTAAAGCCAACCCTGGTCAGGTACAGGGCGTATTGAAGAAAAAGCTCGACGCTTTAGTTTAAATACCCTGAATCCATGAAAAAGCCGCTTTTAAGAAGC
>JBMYLM010000012.1:0-60520 GCA_049596335.1 Neptuniibacter sp. | reverse complement strand
TTTTCAGCTTTTCTTTGGCTGATCACATACCAAAGGAATTCAACTGCAGAGATGAGTAGCAAGGTGTAACCCATCAATTCAGTGCCTTCCTCAGCAATATTTTTCACGACTCGCATATAACCTTCTCCCATCACCGCTTCCCAGAAAGAACCACGACCAATCAAACGGGAGAACGCCATAATGACAAGGAAACCACTGAGAAAAATACCGGCACTGGCTAAATGCGAAAATTCGATCAATGAAGGCTTAACCGGGTATGGTTGCTTAATCAGATATACCGTAGTACCTGCCATTAAGATACACACTAAGGTCTGCCAGCCACCATCAAACAGGTTTTCATCCAGCAAAGCATCAAGCTCGCGGATTAACATCATTCCAACAAGCGTTGCAACCATTACCGCTGCGGGCCTGAGCGACTTGGACAAACTCGCCGCAATTACGAAAATCATGCTGCTCAGAAAAGCAAAAGCATCGTGCATTTTCTCAGTGGCTGAATGTTCACTGTAATCACTCTGTGTGAGTTGCGAGTATCCTTCCATTGAAAACACTTGCACGACCCCTACAACAAATAACAAATACAGTAGAGAGCGCACCATAAGCATCGCAAATGATTGCATCTTAAATATCCAAAGCAGATTTAAAAATTAAACTGAGAGAACACTACCTTCTCCCATACAAAATAGTGGCTGGGTTTATACGTTTAGATCTGAAGAATCCTTCTCCGTATACCGTCCTCTATAACTCCGGTTTTCCAGCACCCTGTTGATACTTACGCACCGCAGTGGTGCTAATTTTATAGGAAACTTAGCTCAAGGCGAAAGATTTAATAAAATCTTCAAAAAACAGCAACAAAAAACACAAAGTTCAAATTAGCTAAAGAACCACTTTCTTAGAAGCCTGCTCTTTAAGCTGCTCTACCTTCGCAACAATATCACTAAGACAATTCACTTCTTTGTCCGCCGCCGGAATAGAAGGTTCATTCTTAAGGTTAACCCAGATGGTCCACAGCCCGGCTTCTGCAGCCCCTTCAATATCGTGCTGAGGATTGTCGCCTATGTGGATAACTTGCTCCGGACCAAGGGAACAATACTCCAGCATATCCTGAAACATTTTTGGATGCGGTTTCATCTCCCCGACATCATCAGCCTTAAACTGAAAATCGATAAGATCTGCCAGCCCTACCCGGTGAATATCAGCATTCCCATTGGTTAAAGCCCCAAGCTTATAACCTTGTTGTTTAAGTTCACTCAACATCTCTCTGGCATGTTCAAAAAACTCGACTTGTTGTCTCGCATGCAGAAAAACTTCAAAGGCCTGTTCACTTAAATCATCAGCTATAGCATCAGAATAGCCCGCCTGCGTCATGCCGTACTTCAGTTGAGCCATTCTGATTCGGGTAACGCTGTAAGCAATTTCTGGTTGCTCATCCAGAACCTTTTTACGTAAATGCGCAAGATCCTGCAGTTGATAACAGCGAGTAAATTCGGGGGCAAACTGTTCGAGCCAATCAAACATGCTTGTATTAGCCAGGTTGATAACTGGGTCAACTGCCCAGAGGGTGTCATCAAGGTCAAAGGTAATGCAGCGAATCATTTTTTGGATTTCCTGTGTGCTCGGGGGTGAGCGCCTTCATATACTTGCATCAGATGCTGAAAGTCGAGATGTGTGTATATCTGGGTTGTAGAAATATCTTCATGCCCCAGCAGCTCCTGAACTGCTCTCAGGTCACCACTGGACTCAAGCATGTGGCTGGCAAAGCTATGACGTAACCGATGCGGATGAACTTTACCCTGCACCCCCAGTGCTTTGCCCCAATGATCCATCCGTTGCTGGGCACTTCGGACAGTAATACGGGTTCCACGCTTACTTACAAATAACGCCTGCTCATCATAGGATGCTATTTCGTAGCGACACTCCAACCAGACATCTATAGCAGCTAAGGCTTTTCTTCCGATAGGCAGTATGCGGGTTTTGTTGCCCTTACCCGTGACCCTGAGACTATGGTCGGCGAGATCCAGATCATATAGGTTTAAACCAGTAAGCTCCGATACTCGCAAACCAGAGGAATAGACCAACTCCATCATGGCGGCATCTCTCGCTGAAATGACATCCGTTACAGGAACTTCCAGCAACTGCCCCATTTGATCCGTATCGAGTGTATCAGGGAGCTTTCTTGGAGCCTTAGGTGCCTGAATCGCATCTGCAGGATTATTATCCAGAATCTGTTCTCGGCACAGATAACGGAAAAAACTTCTAACCGCGGAAAGGGTGCGTTGAATGCTGGAGCCAGAAAGCCCTTTACGATGAAGTTGCGCGACAAATTGCCGAATATGCTTTGCTTCTACTGCCTGCCAGGATGCAAGGCCATGCTCTTCAGTAAAAAGATAAGCTTTTTCCAGATCGCGGCTGTAGTTATCAAGAGTATGGGGAGAGAGCTGGCGTTCTGTCGCCAGATAGTGAAGAAACTGCTCAAGCAGAGACTCTTTCACTCCTCCCTCCAATTATTTGATTAATATTCCTGCTGGTGAAGAATCCGGCTTGCGACCCGACTTAATACCTCACCAACATAGCTCAGTAATACCGTGCCCTGGCTGCTACTGAAATAGTTAGGATCAAAACTGCCAATTGCCAACAGCCCAAGAGTTTCCCCCTGAACCAGTGGCACAACTGCACAGGACTGAACCTTGATCGCATCTTCTTTAAAGATAAATTCATTTTCTGTAGCTGTCAGCTGACCGCAACTTGGCAGATTGGAAGCCACAAGATTCGTCACTGCCGCAGCATCATCTTTACTCATCAGGCTCAAATTATTTACATCCAGCTCTTTTTCTGTAAACAGAATCAGTGCTGTTTTATCACTCTGAAAATCTTCACACAGGCTCTCATCGATCGCCACTGCGATATCATCAAGTGTTTCAGCTTCAAGCAGAGTCAAAACCATACGTTTGGTTTTTTCGAACTGAACATCGTTATGACGAGCAATATCAATAAGATCGGACAGGTGAGTCGTCAGGTTCTGATTTTTCTCTCTCAAAACCAATGTCTGGCGCTCAATCAGTGAAACAGCTTTTCCTGTTTCGTGAGGCACATTGAGTTTCTCAAGCAGCTTGCTGTTACGAGAAAAGAAATCAGGGTTCTGAAGCAAGAACTCAGATACATCAGCGTCAGTCAGGTTTAACTCGGTCATACAAAAATCTGCCCTTCATAAACGGTTGTTGCCGGCCCGGTCATAATCACTGGATGGCCATCCCCCTGCCACTCGATTTCCAGATCACCGCCCGGAAGGTGAACAGTTACAGGCATATCAAGTTCACCGCGAAGTTTCCCTGCTACCACTGCTGCGCAAGCACCCGTACCGCAGGCCAGCGTTTCGCCAACACCCCGCTCAAAAACCCGCAGGTTCACTTCATGTCTCGATAGCACCTGCATAAAACCAATATTGGCCTTAGCCGGGAAGATAGAATGCGATTCCAACACTGCACCCAGTGAGTCCACTGGTGCATCCTCAGTGCTATCAACCAAAAGTACCCCATGCGGGTTACCCATAGAAACCGCACTGATCTCCAGCTGTAGTTCTTCACCTTGCAGTTCAGTCTGAACTGAATAAGTTGCAGCCTGCGTCTCTGCTTTAAAAGGGATGTTTTCAGGCGTGAGGATCGGTTCGCCCATATCCACCCGAACACGCTTATCTTCATGGATTTTCAGCACAGCGCGCCCACAGGCAGTTTGCACTGTAACCTCATCTTTACCGGTTAAGCGCTTATCACGTACAAACTTAGCGAAACAACGGGCACCATTGCCGCAGTTTTCGACCTCAGAACCATCCTGATTAAAAATACGGTAACGAAAATCCACATCGGGTTCAGTCGGAGGTTCAACCAGCAGCAACTGATCAAAGCCCACCCCAAAATTTCGATCGCCCAGTTTTTTGACCAATTTAGGCGTGATTTTGACTTTCTGGGTCACCAGATCCAGCACCATAAAGTCATTGCCCAAACCGTGCATTTTGGTAAAACGGACTAGCATTTTAGCGGTCCTTAGGCAGCAATTGCTCGCCTTTCACCAGATCACTCAGGGTTTCGCGCTTACGAATCAGATAATGCTGATTATCGTCCACCATGACTTCAGCAGGGCGACCACGACTGTTGTAGTTGGAAGCCATTACAAAGCCATAGGCACCCGCAGAGCAGACTGCCAGAAGGTCTCCTGCTTCCAGATTCAAATTACGATCTTTACCAAGGAAGTCACCGGTTTCACAAACAGGACCAACCAGATCCCAGCTTTTCTCTTCGCCCGTTTCACGCAGCATCACCGGTACAATTTCCTGATATGCACTGTAAAGCGATGGGCGAATCAAATCGTTCATAGCACCATCAATAATGGCAAAGTTTTTCTCACCCGTTGGTTTCAGAAACTCAACACGTGTCAACATGACACCCGCATTCGCGGCAATGGAGCGACCTGGCTCAAAGATCAACTCCAGATCTCGTCCTTCGATTTTCTTCAGAACTTCAGAGATATATTCCTGCGGTGTTGGAGGTACTTCATCGGTGTAACACACACCCAGACCACCACCCAGATCAAGATGTTTGATCGTGATGCCATTTTCAGCAAGCTTATCCACAAGCATCAATACACGGTCTAATGCATCAAGGAATGGAGCCACTTCCGTAAGCTGGCTACCGATATGACAATCCATACCAACAATCTCCACAGACTGCATCTCAGCCGCGCGTTGATAGATACGAACCGCATCATCGATATCAATGCCAAACTTGTTCTCTTTCAAACCTGTCGAGATATAAGGGTGAGTACCCGCATCTACGTCCGGGTTCACACGGAAAGAGATCGCAGCCACTTTACCTTCATCTGCAGCTACTGCATTGACTCGTTCCAACTCTGCTTCAGATTCAATATTAAAGCAGCGAATACCAACTTCCAGAGCTTTGCTGATCTCATGAGGCTGCTTGCCTACACCAGAGAAAACCACCTTAGATGCATCACCACCTGCTCGCAGAACGCGTTCCAGCTCACCCACAGAAACGATATCAAAGCCGGCACCCAAGCGGGCCAGTACGTTCAACACCGCCAGGTTGGAATTCGCTTTTACGGCATAACACACAAGAGAGTCATGACCCTCCAGCGCATCCGCATAGGCGAGATAGGCTCTCTCCAGAGCATCCCGGGAATAAACATAGGTAGGCGTGCCGAACTCTTCAGCAATTCGGGCCAGGGCAACTTCTTCACAGCACAGCTGGCCGTTGCGGTATTCAAATGTATCCATTAACTGTCTCTAAAACTTACTTCTGCTGTGTCTGTTTTTGATTTTCACCGTCTGGCAGATAAAGCGGTCCTTTTTGGCCACAACCACCTAACAGCAGCAGACTGAACAACAGAGCTAAACCAAAATATTTTTTTTCTGTTTGCACAGCAATGTTCTCTTTAAGGTCAATAATCGGTCGATTATACCCTGATTTTTTGCGAAGGGATTGGAATTTCTAGGCTTTCTGGATAAGCAGATTGTTTTTTCTTTAGCCGGGCTTTGGTTATTCCAAGGCCCAATAAAGAACAAGCGATATGCAAAGCCAGAAAGATTAGAAAACCAATCAGTGAAAAAGTATTACACAGCTTCTAGATGCACGGTCCAACGCCTTCGTGATAAATCCGGGTTATACCTTTAAGCACAGAGCTTGATATACTCTTGCGCCTGAAACATGAAGATAGTGGCGAAAAAGCCGGAGAATTTGATGACTGAGAGCGAATTTAACGATCAGGTCGATGCAACACTGGATCGTATTGAAGAAATTCTGGATGACGCGGAAACAGATATCGATGTGCAATTAGGCGGCGGTATTCTGACCATCATCTGTGAAAACCGTACTCAGCTGATATTCACCCGGCAGGCTCCGGTTAAACAACTGTGGCTGGCCACTAAAAGCGGTGGATTCCACTTCAATTTTGATAGCGAAGCTGAAAGTTGGGTTCTGGATAGCGATGGCCAACCTTTAGACCAGTTCTTTGCCAAAGCGTTTTCTGAACAGGCTGGCGAAGCTCTGGAATTCGACCTGACAGGTATCTGATATGTCTTTCACAAATGCACTTCAGCGTCACTTTGATACGTTTAATCAGCTTCCTGCATTGGAAGGTGATGTTATTAAACTCGTCGATCAAATTGAACAGTGTTTCGCTAAAGGTGGAAAACTTATATTCATGGGTAATGGTGGCAGCGCAGCTGACAGCCAACACCTGGCCGCAGAATTTGTTGTCCGCTACAAAGCCGAACGTAACCCTCTGGCAGCTATTGCGCTGACCGTAGATACTTCCATCCTGACCGCTCACAGCAATGACTATAGCTTTGATTCTGTCTTTACTCGGCAAATTCAGGCTTTAGCTAAGCCAGAAGACCTGATCATCGGCATTTCCACATCAGGTAACAGTGGCAATGTGATTGATGCTATTGAAGCTGCAAAAGAGATGGGTTGCACGACCTGGGCCTGGACCGGTTCTCACGGAGGCAAACTCAACCAGATTGCAGATCATTTGATTCGTGTGCCATCTGACGAAACCGCACGCATTCAGGAAGCCCATATCTTTGTGGGACACTGGCTGTGTGAAGAGATGGACCACAGAACTACTGCTTAGGGCCTGTTAACACTAATACAGATCTCTTCTGTCAGGGTGTATAACTTTTCTAATGCACCCTGATTCTGCTTCACAAATTCGCGCCCTTTCTCACCCTGACGTCTGGCTTTTTCCGGTGATTCCAGAAAATTTGTAATTTCAGCTACTAACTCTTGCTGAGAAGTCACCACAGACAAACCTCCGGCACTTTGCAGTGATTCACAAATCAACTGGAAATTAAAAAAGTGCTTCCCCATCACAACGGGCTTACCCAATACTGCAGGTTCCAGAGGGTTGTGACCTCCCCGCTCGATCAGGCTTCCGCCTACAAACGCGATATCTGCGGCAGCTAAGAGTTTCATCAACTCTCCCATGGTATCGCCTAAGTAAACTTGGGTTTTCTCATCGGGCTGCTGCCCTAAACTACGCCGCGCCAGTTTTAAACCGTTTTTCTTTACAAGCTCAGCTACAGGATCGAAACGCTCAGGATGACGAGGGACCAGAACTAACATAAGTTCGGGATAGCTCGCTTGCAGGTTTTGATACAGCTCTAATAATGCTGACTCTTCACCATCATGGGTACTGGCACCAATGAGTACGGGCCGGTTCTCACCCCAGAGCTGCCTTAAGGCCACTGCTAATCTTTCGCTACCTTCGGGGGCTGAAACATCAAATTTAATTGATCCAGTGACCTCCATTGCCGGTGCTGGCAACCCAAGATCGAGAAAACGTTGACCATCGGTATCGTTCTGAACAGCCACCTTACTGATCTGTTTGAGCATCAGCTCTGCCATTTTTCCGAAACGGGCATACCCCTTAGCGGATCGTTCAGACAATCGCGCATTAGCTACTAGAACGGGAATGTTTTCCTGAGAACAGCTGTTCACCAGATTTGGCCATAGCTCAGTTTCTACAATCACGCAGGCTCGCGGGTTAACTTTATTCAGGAAACGCTTCAGTGCACAAGGCAGGTCGTACGGGCAGTATAAATGTGTCACCGAATCACCAAAAGTCGCCTCAACACGCTCGGCACCCGTTGGCGTCATAGTGGTCATCACAATGGGGATTTCCGGATGGCGAGCCTGAATCAGTTTAACCAGTGGTACTATCGCCAAGGTCTCACCCACTGATACCGCATGAATCCATAGGGGGCGATCCAGTTCAGACGCTTTGAAAAAGCCCAAACGCTCTTGCCAGCGCCGCCTGTATGCTGGTGCTTTAATGCCTCGCCACCACAGTCGCAACAGGATAACGGGTAAAGCAAGATAAAATAGCGCGGTATATAAAGGACGGTTCATAGATCTGAAATCAGTAAAACTTTGATGTGCGCAGTATATCACTGGTTCATGTATGCCCCCAGGCTTATAATATGGCCCCATGAAGACAGTAAAGATTGATCTGCTTATTGTAGGTGGCGGTATTGCCGGCCTTTGGTTGCTAAACCGTGCAATCAAGGACGGTTTAAATGCGGTTCTTTTTGAAAAAGACACGCTAGGTGGCGGCCAGACTATTCGCTCTCAAGGCATTATCCACGGCGGAACGAAATACGCTCTGAATGGGGTGCTCACTCAGGCGTCAAATACCATCAAAGAGATGCCCCAGCGCTGGCGCGATTGCCTGCAAGGCCAGGGTGAGCTGGATCTATCTGATGTAGAGATACTTTCAGATGCTCATTTTATGTGGTCAAAAGGCTCTCTTGGCTCAAAGATGACAACCTTCTTTGCCACAAAAGCGTTTCGCGGCCGTGTTGAAGAAGTCGCCAAAGAGGATCGTCCAGCTGTTTTCAAAGATAAAGCCTTTAAGGGTTCTCTTTATCGTTTAAGTGAGTTGGTACTTAACGTTCCAACACTAATCGATGCCTTAAGAAAGCCTGTGGAAAATAATATTTTTAAGGCTGATCTCTTAGAAGCTGAAACAGAAATCTCAGGCGGCCGCATAAGAACACTCGCTTTCCCAGAACAAAACTTAAGTATTGAACCCTCACAGGTGGTCATCACTTCTGGTGAAGGGTTTGAAACGCTGGCCGAGAAGCTGGAAATTTCACAACCGGAAATGCAACGAAGGCCCCTACACATGGTCATGGTTAAACATGACTTAAATCTGCCGACCTTTGCCCATTGCATAGGCACGGGCAGTAAACCCGTTGCCACAATCACGACTCATCCCTGTGAAGATGGAAAACAGGTCTGGTATCTGGGTGGTGATGTTGCAGAAACGGGTGTAGATCGCTCACGGGAAGAACAGATTAAGTTTGCCAGACAGGCAATATCTAAGCTGTTGCCCTGGGTGGACTTAGAAGATACCCAGTGGCAAACATTTCGAGTCGACCGTGCCGAGCCAATGCAGTCTTCTCTAGTCAGGCCCGACTCAGCCTTCGCGCAACAGGTTGGCAATTGTATTGTTGCCTGGCCAACCAAACTTGCATTGTCTCCTGATCTATCGGATCAGGTACTGCCTTTATGCCAAAGAACTGAAAGCACAACAGATCTATCTGTTTTGAATGCATTCCCCAAACCAGAAACAGCAAAACCTCTATGGGAGACCATGTTTTGATCTTACGTCAGGTTGCAGAGACTGGAATAGAGATCTCCCCTATTGGTTTGGGAACGGTAAAACTGGGCCGGGATAAGGGTGTTAAATATCCCACAGGGTTCACAATTCCAGATGATCGGGAGGCCGGAAAGCTGATCGCTCTGGCTAAAAACCTGGGCATCAACCTGATTGATACTGCTCCCGCTTACGGCCGTAGCGAGGAACGCCTGGGTGTTTTGTTACAAGGCCAGAGACATGATTGGATCATCTGCTCAAAAGTCGGTGAAGAGTTTGACAATGAAACCGGAGAATCCAGTTTCAACTTTACCCCGGAGCATGTCCGGTTCAGTGTAGAGCGCAGCCTTAAACGCCTGAATACAGACTACATCGATATGCTGCTGGTACATTCGGATGGTAATGACGTTGATATCATTAAACGATACGGCATTCTCGAGCTGCTGGAAGAGTTGAAAAAGCAGGGCAAGATCCGAGCAACTGGCATGTCCACTAAAACTGTTGCGGGTGGTTTGCTGGCACTGGAAAAATCAGACTGTGCCATGGTGACATACAACCTCGAACATAGGGACGAACAGGCCGTTCTGGATTACGCCGCTGAGAATAACAAAGCGATATTGCTCAAAAAGGCTTTGGCCTCAGGGCATATCTGTAAAGATGCTGATGTCGACCCGGTCCAAGCCAGCTTCGAGTTTATTTTCGCCCACCCTGGCGTTACCTCAGCCATTGTTGGCACCATTAACCCAGCCCATTTAACAAGCAATATAAAACTGGCTGAAGCTACTATTGCCCAACTCTAGTCTGGGCAAAACTTGCGGATACAACAATGGAGCTTTCAGGCTCGATTCAGGTCTCAACTCTATACTGGTAGCCATACCCTACTAAAAATATTTTTCGGATAGCCGGGTAAATCAACCAGAGGAGACCTGACATGAATCGGTTCACAAGAAGCCTCTTAGCCACTTTGATGTGCCTGGGCTTAATCTGCCCTGCTGTAACTTATGCCGACCCGATGAAATTCCACGTAGGCCATAAACCCAGCAATAGTGATTATATTTTCCATTCCTACAAACGTTATAAACAGAACCCTGTATTTAACCGTTTTCCTGACTATTCACCCAATATCAGGAGTTCCCATATCTATTGGGCCCCAAAGAAACATAAGCGCCGTTTCAAACCCGATGTGATATATGTGATACCTGAGGGTAGCAGCGTCTTAATTTATAACGGCAATCGCTATTACCGCTGGAAAGACCGTTACTATCAGCCGACTTTAAGAGAAGGGAAAAAGGCTTACATCTCAGTAAACCTTAGTTTTTAAACATACGTAGGAGCGAAGGAGGAGCAAAGAAAAAAGCTTACTCTTCTTTGCTCTGAATTTTCTCTACAATCGCAGTGGTTGAGCAGTTATCCAGAAAAGAAAGTACTTTTACCTCGCCACCATAGCTGCGAACAAATTCTCCGCCGACAACGCCCTCAATTCCATAATCGCCACCCTTCACCAGCACATCTGGACGGACCTGCTCGAGCAACCGCTCTGGGGTATCCTCAGTGAAGTAAAGAACCCAATCCACGGCTTCAAGACCTGATAGCACAGCCATTCGGCGCTCAACTGGGTTGATTGGTCGTCCAGGGCCTTTCAGGCGACTGACCGACTCATCACTATTAATTGCCAATACAAGTCGATCCCCCTGTGCACGAGCTTGCTCAAGATAACCCACATGACCCGCATGCAGGATATCAAAACAGCCGTTGGTAAATACGATAGACTCACCCGCTGCACGCGCATCAGCCAACGCGACTAACAATTGTTCTTCAGTCACAACTCCACGTTCGGCACCCTGCTCTTTGCTGACTTCTCGACGAAGCTCAGGCGCACTGATCGCAGCAGTACCCAACTTACCTACAACGATACTTGCAGCGATATTCGATAATGCCACCGCATTGGCCAGATCTTCCCCAGCAGCAAGTGCTGATGCTAGGGTAGAAATAACCGTATCTCCAGCGCCAGTGACATCAAACACCTCTCGCGCTCTGGCAGGAAAGTGTAATTCTTCAGCACCAGGTTGAATAAGCGTCATGCCTTGTTCACTTCGGGTTACCAGAAGAGCATCTAACTCAAGCTCTTCTGCCAGCTTTTGTCCTTTGGAAACCAGTTCTTCTTCTGAATCACTTTTGCCAACGATGGCTTCAAACTCAGAAAGGTTTGGCGTGAGTAGGGTTGCTCCGCGGTAACGACTAAAGTCACTGCCTTTAGGATCAACTAACACAGGAACATTCTGCTCTTTCGCGCTTTGGATCAAAGCCTGGCAGTCACTCAATGTTCCCTTTCCATAGTCAGAAAGAACCAAGACACCTACATTCTCAAGCAGAGGTTTGGTGGCCTCCAATACGCGAGAGCTGTAGTCATGTGAAAAAGACTCTTCGAAATCCAAACGAATTAACTGTTGCTGCCGACTGATAACACGCAACTTGGTAATAGTCGGCTCCTGATCTGTCAAAGAAAAAGCACAGTTCACCCGGGCAGAACTCAGCTGTTTTTCCAGCGCTTTACCTGCGTCGTCCTCACCGACCAAACCAACGAGGGAAATACCAGCCCCTAAGGCCGTAACGTTGAGGGCTACGTTTGCTGCACCACCAGGACGATCTTCCTGCTGATCAACTTTAACAACAGGAACCGGAGCTTCAGGAGAAATTCTGGAAGTCGGACCATGCCAGTAGCGATCCAGCATCAGATCACCCACCACTAACACCTGTGCTTTATCAAAGCGTGGCATATTGATCTTCATTAAGATGACTCCCCTGTTGTCTGTTCAGATGGCTCTTTTGTTTGACCGGCTTCGTTTTCAACTTCAGTGAATTGCATATTATAAAGTGCTGAATAAGCCCCATTTTTCTGTAACAGTTCAGTATGGCGGCCTTGTTCAACGATACTTCCCTGATCCATCACTACAATTTGATCAGCCGATTCGATGGTGGACAAACGATGCGCAATGACCAGCGTAGTTCTACCTTGCATTACATTTTCCATTGCCGATTGGATATGACGCTCAGATTCAGTATCCAATGCTGAAGTTGCCTCATCCAGAATCAATACTGGCGCGTTCTTTAAAATTGCACGGGCAATCGCGATACGCTGTCTTTGGCCACCAGAAAGCTTGGTGCCTTTTTCACCAATTTCGGTATCAAGACCGTCAGGTAAACGAGAAACAAACTCCATTACATGGGCCGCTTCTGCTGCAGCCAGAATCTCTTCCTCTGTATGGTCTTGCATCGCGCCATAGGCAATGTTGTCTCGTATAGTCCCAGCAAACAGGACAACGTTTTGGGTGACCAAAGCAATCTGATCTCTGAGACTGATCAGTTCATATTCTCGGATGGAATGACCATCCAGAAGAATCTCACCCGATTGCGGCTCGTAAAAGCGAGGTAACAAATTTGCCAGGGTAGATTTACCACTACCCGACTTACCCACAAGTGCAACTGTTTGCCCAGGTTGAATAGCTAAGTTCATAGCCTGAATTACTGGCTTATCCGCAATATAGGAGAAATTAAGGTTATTGATCTCAATCTTCCCACTCACCCCTGAAGCCTCAAGCCTGCCTTTGTTATCTTCTATCGGCTCATCAATAAGCTCGAAGATACTTTGCGCAGCCGCTATGCCTCTTTGAATTGCACCATTAACCTCAGTTAATGATCTTAATGGTTTAGCAATCAGTCCAGCAGCCGTTATGAATGCAATAAACTCACCGGCACTCATTCCGGTATTCATAACAGGATGCAGGGCAAAAAAGATCAGTAATGCTAAAGCTCCTGAAACAATCATTTGAACAATTGGGGTACTCAATGCTTCTGTAGCGGCCATCTTCAGGCTTTGCTTTTTATTCGACAGGCTCGCCTCAAAAAAGCGTTGTTGCTCGGTTTTACTACCTCCAAACACCCTAACAACCTGCACCGCTTGTACATTTTCTGAAGCCACATGGGTTACTTCACCCATAGAATCCTGAATACGATGACCCAGTCTACGGAATCGTTTTGATGCAACAACCACAACCAAAGCAATAACAGGCGAGACTGCAGCGAAGATCAAAGTCAGCTGCCAGTTAAGGTAGAGCAGGTAAATTAACAGGCCAATAACCGTGGCTCCTTCACGGACGGCTATCTTTAAAGAGTCCGTAGCTGCGGTTGTGACTTGCTCAACGTTATAGGAAATTTTCGAAAGGATATGACCTGAAGCCATGTCATGAAAATACTGATAAGGTACCAGTAAAAGGCGCTCAAACATGACAATTCGTAATTGATGAACGACATTTCGGGCCACATATGCCGTGAAATAGTTGCCTGTGAACGTGCCAAGACCTCTGAAAAACGCAATTCCCATCAAGGCCAACGGGCCATAGATATATGCGTCTTCTTTTTTCTCACCAATTGCATCTACAAGATACTCCATCAGCGCCGCAAAACCTGTCTGAGTGGCTGCGTAGATAATAAAACCGATTATACCAATCAGAAAAGCTACCCAATAAGGGCGCACATAAGTCAGCAATCGCAGGTAAATATTAATTCCAGTGCCAGAATTAGAGGCCTGATCTTTCATCTATAGATCTTCAAAAATGTATGAAGCACATATTGTAACCTGCTCTTAGCCATGCCCCAACCGCTTAACTGGCTGATATAGCTGCCGACAGGTATAATCTGCCCCAGTTTTATCATCAACAGCGATACCAAGTGAACCAAGATACAAATTTTTACGCCCCTAAGTATTGGCCTACCTGGATAGGTATTGCTTTCCTTAAGCTGCTGGCTGCCTTGCCTTTTAAGGCAGGCCTCAGAGTTGGTCGAGCCATTGGATATATTCTTTACCATCTGATTCCAAAACGCAGACGAGTTACTGAAACCAATGTAAAACACTGCTTCCCTGAACTGTCAGCAGAAGAACAAACACGGTTTGTAAAAGATGTTTTTTACGATAATGGTATCGGTGTTATTGAGTCGTCCTGGACATTTTGGGGCAACCATAAGGCATTACAAAAACGTACTGAATTTATTGGATTTGAACTGCTTGAAAAAGCCTTAGAAGAGAAGCGCGGTATCATTTTGCTGGGCGCCCACTACTCCCATACCGACCTTGGTGCCATGTTAGCAGCATCAAAAGTTCCAACTCTGGTGACTATGTACAGGCGACATAACAACCCCCTGATGGAAGAAACCATTCGCACAGGGCGGATCAGTTACAGCAAGCCGGTTGAACGTAAAGAGTTACGAGAAATAGTAAGGTCACTGAAACAAAATGAAGTGGTCTGGTATGGTCCTGATCAGGACTTTGGTAGAAAGAACTCAATTTTTGTACCGTTCTTCGGTAAAACTGCTGCTACTATCACCGCTACAACGAAAATGGTGCGGTTTAATAACTCTCCAATTCTGGCCCTTTACCAGCGCCGAAAAGAAGATGATTCTGGCTACATTGTGGAAATTGCCGAAGTTGAAGGCTTCCCTAGTGGCAACGAAATAGAAGATGCAAAAATTATGAATCTGGCAATTGAACGTGGTGTACGGAAGGCGCCCACTCAATATATGTGGGTTCATAAAAGATTTAAAACACAGCCCGATGGCGATCAGGCTCTGTATAAAGCCAATAACTGCTAGGCACAGGAGCATAGCGTGAAAGTCAGTGGATTTACCTTCTTAAAAAACGGTGCCACCCTTGGATACCCCTTTGTGGAAAGCATCCACTCTGCCTTGCCGATCTGTGATGAATTCATCATTGCTTTAGGTAATTGTGACGATAATACCGAAGAGTTAATTAAAGAGATCAATGACCCAAAGATCCGCATTATTCATACCACCTGGAACGATAAAATGCAGGATAGAGGCTATGTCTATGGTCAACAAAAGATGATCGCCCACTTTAACTGTACCGGCGACTGGGCGCTCTATATTGAAGGTGATGAAGTACTGCACGAAGATGAGTTAGACACCATCAGGGGAAATATGGAAAAGTTCCTTGATGACCCGGAAGTGGAAGCATTCTATTTCGATTTTTATCATTTCTATGGTCGACCGGATCAGGTGGGTATCTCGGGTTACCGAAGAGCCCCCAGAATTATCAGGAACTCAATTCGCAGCATCGCTCCAGACGGTTTGTTCTTCGTGGTTCTGGACAAAAACAAGCAGGGCAGATATCCGAAAGCAGTTCATGCTGGAGGTAACGTTTACCACTACGGTCATGTTAGAAACGTTGCCAAGATGCAGGAAAAGATCAATCAGGTTTCTAAATACTGGGATCACAAACCTGCTCCATTCCCAGGCTATGGTGATATTGATCCCGCGGTAATCCGCCCATTTAAAGGCAGTCACCCTGCAATCATGAAGGACTGGCTTGAAAATGAAGCTGAATGGGACTTTCAGCCTAACCCCGACTACCAGCTCAACAAACGAGATAAAAAGGTCAGACTAAAACTGAAACTGGAAGATATGTTCGACCTGGAAATCAGTAAAAAGCACTACACAGATCTTAAAAAGTCCGATAATAAGCACAAGTCTTAAGCCAATGTCTGAACAAACTTCCTCAATTCATATCGTCCGTCGCTATGGCCATGTTGGTGGCATGGAGAGATATGTTTGGGAACTTACCAATGCTTTAGCTAAGCAAGGCCAAAACGTAAAAGTGGTTTGTGAAAAGCAGTTCGATCAAACCCACCCCTCAATTGAGGTAATTGAACTGGGTAGTGTAAGACAAAAACCCCGTTGGCTGGCAATGTTGCGCTTCTCTAAACGAGTGAGCGCCTATTTTGAGGCTACTGATTGTTCTGGCTGGGTAATTCATAGCCATGAACGTACTGCATGCCATCATGTTACGACCTTCCACGGCCCTCCGATTGGGGATCGTAAAAAATCTGTGCTTGATTGCTTATCCCCTAGATTACAAACCTGGTCTTATCTGGAACGGAGAGAAATCTGTGCTCATAAGGTCAAATATGTTCTGCCTAATTCGCTGCTAATATCAGAACAGTTGGCTGATCTATATCCTGAAGCAAAAAGCAAACTCTGTGAACCTGCTTATCCCGGCGTTGATGAAGCTTTTTACAATCTGCAATCCAATAGGAACGGAAAGACTATTGGATTTATTGGAAGAGAGTGGAAACGCAAAGGGCTAGATATCGCCGTTAAAGCCGTTGAATTGGCTCGAAAAGAAAACTCTGACCTGAAGTTACTAGTAGCAGGCCCTGCTCCAGATGAAGTAGCTCACCTCTTTTCTAATTGGCCTGAAGAGAGCTATGAGTTACTGGGCTGGGCTAAAACTGAAGATGTTCTATCTAGAATAGATCTCCTCATCCACCCAGCAAGAAAAGAACCTTTTGGAATGGTTATAGCTGAGGCGAATGCAGCGGGCGTTCCTGTACTGATATCAACCAACTGTGGTATATCGCCACTTATCAAAGAAGGCATGGGAAAAGTTCTATCAATAGATAACCTGCAAGAATGGCCTGCCAACTTGTTGCAGTTAGTTAATTTGGTTGATGAAAAAAAACTGGACCTTTCCTGGGATGCACTTGCTTCACAGCATATAAATTTATATCAACGGATTGTTCAGCCAGATGGTTAATTTAAACATCGCTTCTCAGGAAAAGTTGAAAACCTTATTCTCGTTATTATTTGTTAATCTTGCATACGCAACGATTTACTTTTCACCGGGTATAGAACATGGTGGGCAAGTCCCCCTGTTCTTCTTGTTTCTATTAAGCGTGCCTCTTATTTTTTCTAAGAAATGTTATCAAGATATTGATATTAAGTTTCTTTTTGCTCTTGTTTTTGTGTTTATTGCAGCAATTCCGCTAGCAATTAAAAGCGGGGAAGGAGAAGCATTAGATGCCCCTTCAAGATTTTTGATAGTGTCTATTGTATTTATAGCCTTGTATAGGATGCCAATAAATGGGACATGGATACTAAGATCTGCAATAGCGGCTTGTCTATTAGCTTCAACAGTATCTATCCACGAAATAACAACGACCAATACCAACAGAGTCAATCTAGGCATCGGCATTCTGGAGTCGGCTTACACTCTATCAATACTAATTTTTATGTGTGTGGCAGCTCTATTCAATGAAAAAAATTTATTCTGGAAAGCACTAGCAGTCTCAGCCATTGTGGCTGGAAGTATAACTTTACTTCAGACAGGTACCAGAGGTGCATGGCTCGCATGTGTTGTCGGAGGAGTGTTATTCCTAGAGTTGAAAACTGGAAAATTACTCTGTAAGAAGTTTGCCTTTGGCGTCTTAATTTTTAGCGTAGCCAGCTTCATAACCTATAACTTCTCCGATTCTGTAAACATCCGCGTCAGCAACACAGTCAAAGAGTTTCAAAAACTCGGAGATTTTAATCGTAAAACTTCCTCTAACTTAAGATTAATTTACTGGGAACATGCCTGGGAAGGGTTCAAGTTAAATCCTATTACTGGTTTGAGTTACCAGGAAAATGCATCACTTAGAAAAGAGTTCGCTAAACGCTACAACGTCCATATGACAGGCACTCAAGATGGTCGAAGTTCAAGTCATAACGAAATCCTCAACGCCATGGTACAAAAAGGTGTCATAGGCCTGTTGGCTATATTATTGGTCTATTTAATCCCCCTAAAACACTTTCTCAACAAATTAAAAAGTACTCAGACGTCAGTAAAAAATTATGCATTAGCCGGTATCAGCACAATATCGGTTATGTTTATATCCGGTTTAACAGAAGCCCCCTTAATGCACACAAGTGTATCTGTAACCTATGGGATGATGCTTGTACTGCTCTACCATGCAATAAGAAATGAGGAACTCAAGCATAAGGAAACCTCATGCTCTCCGTGATCATCATCTGTAAAAACGAAGAGATTAATATTCGCGAATGCCTTGAGTCGGTTAGCTGGGCAGATGAAATCATCGTGCTCGACTCAGGCAGTAACGATAATACTGTTGCTATCTGCCAAGAGTTTACCGATAAGGTTCACATTACAGACTGGCCAGGGTTTGGTAAGCAGAAGCAAAGAGCTTTAGAACTGGCGACCCAACCCTGGATTCTTTCTATCGATGCTGACGAAAGAATCACTCAAGAATCAAAAAATGAGATCCTAGAAACCGTTAACAGAGCCGATGCAGTTGATGGTTACCACCTGCCCAGATCTTCCAATTTCTGCGGTCGTTTCATGCGTCATAGTGGCTGGTATCCGGACTATGTTTTGCGTTTATTTCGCAGAGAAAACGCTCGATTCACCGATGATGTTGTACATGAACGCGTACTCTGCACTGGTACAACAGCCAACTTGAAGCACCCTATTCTGCATTATACCTACGACTCCCTTGATCAAGCCGTTGAAAAAGCCAACCTCTATTCCACGCTGGGGGCTGAAAAGCTCTATGAAGAGGGCAAACAAAGCTCTGTTTCCAAAGCCTTTTTAAAAGGCTTTTGGGCATTTCTAAGAACTTTTCTTTTCAGGCAGGGGTTTCGGGATGGAAAACACGGTTTGTTGTTGGCCGTTGTAAACGCAGAAGCAACTTACAATAAGTACGCAAAGCTGGCCCTCAAAACAAAACTAAATCTCTCTTCTGACAAAAAGCATTAGATTCAGTGAGTTGGAAAACTCTCATATCGGTACCACCCTACATCCATACATTTGCCTCAATGATTGAAGTGTAACAATGATGAGGTTAGATTAGCCTATAGACAAATTTCCCAACTCATTCACTGAGATATAAAATGGATCAAAGTATCGCAGCCAGAATTAAAAAAGTTCTGGCCCTCTTCGCAGGCTTACTCTTACTGCAATCAGCTATTCTTTTTTACGAAACCTCCAGCGTGGCCAAGCAATCTGAAAAGATCCACGATATGGAAGTTCCTCTTCTCCTGACTGCAAAAGACCTGAAAATGTCTGTCGTTCAGGTTCAGCAGTGGCTCACCGATATAAGTGCTACCCGGGGTTTAGATGGGCTGGATGATGGCTTCGATGTTGCCAAAGAATATGCGGATATCTTCAAGCAACAGATTGCGACAATGGTAGAGCTGGACCCTAAGCATGCTGAGGAATACAAAAGCCTGATCCCTACCTTTGACAGCTACTATCAGGTCGGTAGTTTCATGGCCCGAGCCTATGTTGATGATGGCCCTGCCGGCGGCAACTCTATGATGGAAGATTTTGATGCCGCTGCTAATGCTATCAACGAGAAAGTTGATCACATGTTGGAGCGTATCGTTAATCAGACTGAGGAAGACCTGCTCAAAGAAGTGGAAGGCGCTTATCTCAGTCAGATTACTGTGGTTATCACCTTCATCATTTTCATCATTTGCATGCTCTTCGCACTACGAGCTTCACACAGGTCACTGATTACACCTTTGAACAGCCTGCGAGATACCGTTAAAGGTCTTGCGACCAACAATGAAAACAATATCCAGCCAGTTAGTATTAATGACTCCCAAAAAGATGAGATCTATGAGATCTACGATGCTTTAAACCAACTGATCACAAAACTTCAGAAAAAAGCTGAAGAGGAAAGCAAGCTTGCTGAAGAGAATGGGCGCATCAAAAAAGCCTTGGATGAATGTAATGCCAATGTGATGGTGGCAGATGCTGATCTGGATATCATCTACCACAATGATGCCCTTCGCCAAATGATGGAACAAGCCAAAGCGGACATCCAGAAAGAACTACCTAACTTCGATCCGAGCACGCTAATCGGTAGTAATATCGATATCTTCCATGAGTCACCAAAACATCAGCGTAAACTTCTGAAGAACCTCAATGCACCGCATAAAGCTCAAATATCTATCGGTGGCCGAATTCTAAAATTGATGATCACTCCTGTATTGGAAAATGGCTCCCGTATCGGTTATGTGGTTGAGTGGAACGATGTTACTCAGGAACGCAATATAGAAGACCAAATCCAGCATCTGGTTTCTGCTGCCGCCAAAGGTGATCTGACTAACCGTATCAACCTCTCCGATGACTCAGGTTTCTTCGCTCGTTTAACCTCAGAGCTCAACGCATTGATGGAAGTAACCGAAACAGCTCTGGGAGATGTCGTAAATATGATGAGTCGCATGTCTCAGGGCGATATGAGAGAGCGGATAACCGCTGACTATGAGGGGATCTTTGGTCAGCTTTGTGATGATGCCAACAACATGGCAGATAAACTGACATCAGTGGTTCATAACCTGACCAGCTCATCAGAAAATGTATCTCTCAGTTCTGCAGAACTGGCAAGTGCCAACAATTCTCTGCAAAGCCGAACTGAAAGCCAGGCCGTCAGCCTGGAAACAACCGCGGCAAGCATGGAAGAGATCACTTCTACCGTACAGAAAACTGCTGAAAATGCCCAGGATGTTGCCAATCTGATCGAGGATGCCTCAAGAACAGCTGAAGCCGGGGAAGAATCTGTTTCCAAGGTGGTTGAAGCAATGGACTCGATTCAGGAGTCCAGTAATAAGATCGATCAGATCATTGTGGTTATCGACGAAATTGCTTTCCAGACCAATCTACTGGCATTGAATGCTGCCGTGGAAGCAGCAAGAGCCGGAGAAAGTGGTAAAGGATTTGCGGTAGTAGCAAGCGAAGTTCGCAACCTTGCGCAACGCTCTGCAACTGCAGCAGGCGATATTAAGAGCCTGATCGGGGACAGTGTACAAAGAGTCAACGTCGGTGTTGAGCGTGTACAGCATTCTGGTGAAGTTATTGAAAACCTCATCAGCAGCATGAAATCTGTAAAAGAGATTGTGGATACTGTGACCGTCGCCACTAAAGAACAAACCGCTGGCATACTGTCCATTAATGGGACTGTGTCTGAGCTCGACAGCGCGACGCAGCAGAACACCGCACTGGTAGAAGAACTTGCCGCTACGGCTACTGACCTTGCCAGTCAGGCCGGAGCAGTTAAATCTTCGCTGTCATTCTTTAAGGTTTAAGCACTGCTATACACTTCTTATAAGGGAGCTTGGTGCTCCCTTATTTGAACTTTTCCGCTATCTTTCAGGACTAAGAGCGCAATAACCCAAAGTTTCTGATTTGAGCGGCCAATATGAAAAAGCTCCCATTAATCGTTTTCCTTGTTTTAGCCATTACGGCATTTTTTGCTTTTGATCTTGGCCAATACTTCAGCCTTGATTTTATAAAACAGAACCAGGCCAGCTTTGATCAATACTATTCTGACAATCCTTCTAAAACCGTTGCGATTTACTTTGCTATCTATGTGTTAGTAACCGCATTGTCATTACCAGGCGCCGCAATCATGACACTGGCTGGCGGCGCCCTGTTTGGACTCACTACAGGTGTATTGATCATTTCATTCGCCAGCACCATCGGCGCAACGCTGGCATTTTTATTCTCGCGTTTTTTATTACGTGATCTGATTCAACAGCGTTTCAACCGCCAGTTAGAATCGATCAATGGCGGTATCGAAAAAGAGGGTGCTTTTTATCTCTTCACCCTGCGCTTGGTCCCTATATTCCCATTCTTTGTGATTAATTTAGGCATGGGACTTACACCTATTAAAACCTGGACCTTTTACTGGGTAAGTCAGCTGGGGATGTTTGCAGGTACCATCGTTTATGTGAATGCGGGTACACAGCTGGGTAAGTTGGCAGACCTCTCTGGCATTCTGTCTCCCGCATTGCTGCTGTCATTTACCCTACTTGGGCTATTCCCATTGATCGGAAAAAAAATTGTCGATCTGATTCAGGCCCGCAAGGTCTATGCTGGGATAGCAAAACCCGACAAGTTTGATACCAACCTTGTGGTAATTGGCGCAGGATCAGCTGGCCTTGTGACCTCCTATATCGCAGCAGCCGTTAACGCTAAGGTCAGCTTGATAGAGAAACATAAAATGGGCGGCGACTGTCTGAATACAGGCTGTGTACCCTCCAAGGCTCTGATTCGAACCGCTCGGTTTGTAGCCGAGAACAAACGCAGTTCTGACTATGGCATTACCAAGAGTAACGTAGAGTTTAATTTTGCAGATGTAATGGAACGCGTATCCAACGTAGTCAAAGAAGTAGAACCTCATGACTCGATCGAACGCTATACAGGTCTCGGGGTTGATTGCGTTGAAGGCGCAGCAACCATTCGCAGCCCTTATGAAGTTGAAGTAAACGGGGAAGTCATCCGCACACGCAATATTGTGATCGCTACGGGTGCAAGACCACGCATTCCCGACATCAAAAATATCGAATCTATGCAGCCTTTGACTTCAGATAACTTATGGGAGATTCGAGAACAGCCGAAACATCTGCTGGTGTTGGGTGGTGGTCCAATAGGTTGCGAACTTAGCCAGAGCTTTGCCCGGTTAGGATCAGAGGTCACCATTGTTCTTCGTGGAGAGCGCATTCTGCCCAAAGAAGACCCCGAGGTCTCAGAACTGGTGACCAAACGTTTTCTTCAGGAAGGCGTAAATATTCTTTCGCATCATCAGATGCTTGAGTTCATTGAAGAGAATGGAGAGAAATTTCTTGTCTGTGAACATCAGGGGAATCAAATCAGAATCGGGTTTGATCAGTTACTGGTTGCTACCGGAAGGCAAGCTAATGTAACGGGGTTTGGCTTGGAAAATCTGAATATCAACCTGAGCGGAAACGGAACTGTAGAAGTAAATGAGTACTTACAAACCAAATACCCAAATATCTATGCCTGTGGCGATGTTGCCGGACCTTATCAGTTCACTCACGCTGCAGCCCATCAGGCCTGGTATGCGGCAGTAAACGCTCTGTTTGGTAAATTCAAAAAATTCAAAGTGGATTATTCCGTGATTCCAGCAGCTACGTTCACAGACCCTGAAGTTGCCAGCGTTGGTCTGAATGAAACGGCAGCAAAGGAACAGAATATCGCTTACGAAGTCACACGTTTTGATCTTGCTGAACTGGATAGAGCTATCGCTGATAGCGATAACCATGGTCTGGTAAAAGTACTGACGGTACCCGGCAAAGATAAAATACTGGGCGCTACAATTGTCGGCCCGCACTCCGGAGAGCTGATCACAGAATTTGTCACCGCGATGAAAAACAATCTGGGATTGAACAAGATCCTGGGCACAATCCATATTTACCCGACTCTGAGTGAAGCGAACAAATATGCGGCAGGTGAATGGAAACGCGCCCACGCTCCTGCTTCTGTCTTGAAATGGGTAGAGAAATTTCACCGTTGGCAGCGGGAAGGTAGGTAGCGTAACTTAATTAACTTCCAAAACTCTGGTAGCGCTTGCAGCAACCAGAGTTTTTGATATTTCAGGGTCAGGTATAACCAACCCTTTTGTTCATACTTACGGGCACTGGTTTGCAACTTATAGGGATTGCACAGGAGTTTTACCCCTTGCTGACGGGCATACCATACAAACAAATGATCCTCGCCATATGGCGCGGATTCTGGGTATGCACCGATATGAGCAAATAACTCTTTGCTGATCGCAAAACCCTGGTCACCAAAAGGCACACCAAGAAGCTTGGAGCGTAGATTCGCACCAACGGCATTAACCCCCATCGGCACTTTACCGTCTGAAATAAATTCCAGCAGGTTGTAATGCAATCGATCAGGGTAACTCCGGAGATTCTGCAAAAGCTGCCCTGACAATTCGGGCTCAAAACGACTATCCAGATGCAGGAACCATAAGAAGTAACCAGATGCTTCATCCGCCCCTGTATTCATCTGCACGGCACGTCCCGAAGAAGCAAAAATGTACTTATATTTTGCGGGCAGCGTAGTTAAAAAGGTGATCTGTGTATCTGGATTGCAACCGACAAAGATTACTTCGGAAGCATCAGGAAGCGCATTTAGGTCCTGAAGAAGACCTTCAGGAACCGCAGTTTCATCCGGTCCAACCGGGATGATGACCGAAAGCCGGATTTCAGGCACTTAACAGTTCCAACAATGCCTTGTTGCTCTCACTCAACACTTCTTTCGGTGTGAGCACAGCCGAAGCGAGGCTGGTTCTTGCAGGGCAATGGAATGTCTCTTCAGGCATATTGATATAAGCGGTGAGCACTTTCTTGGCTTTTTTCAGGCTTGCACCGTATCGCGCAATCACCTGTTCCACACTGACATGTTGCGATGGATCATCCAACCAGCAGTCATAGTCGGTGGCAATAGCAATAGTGCAATAGCTGATCTGGGCTTCACGGGCGAGGAACACTTCCGGAACATTTGTCATTCCAACCAAGTCACAACCGGCAGGTCCGCGCAGAAAAAAACTTTCCGCGCGGGTACCCAGACGCGGGCCATCAACGCAGGCATAGGTTTTATTCCGGTGAATCGCTATATCAACAGAGGCTGCCGCTTTTTCAATTCCATCAGCCAAGCCTTTACTGGTGGGTTCAGCGGTAGAAACATGTGCTGCAAGACCATTCCCGAAGAACGTTTTTTCCCGATTACCTTTGATGAAATCGAAATACTGATCCGGTAATGAAAGATCTCCGGGCTTGATCTCCTCCTGCAAACTACCTACAGCAGACAGGCCGATTACTTGCGTTACACCCACCTTTTTTAAAGCCCAAATATTGGCGCGATAATTGACCTCAGAAGGCAGCAACTCGTGATGACGGCCATGCCTTGGAAGGAAAAACAGTTCACGCTCTCCCATTTTCCCCTGAATAATCGGTGCCGAAGGTTTACCGAAAGGAGATTCCAGATCATGCTCCCCAATCACTTCTAAACCTTCCAGATTATAAATACCGGTACCACCAATGATTCCTAACATGTTTACTCCAAATCCATTAAACCGGGTTTAACCTTCACTACAAGACGCCCCGTAGGCAAAGCAGCTGTAACAACGATGATGTTTCATACTAATCCGTTCCTGAAGGCTCTCTTTGAGGGTTGACCCAAGATCATATTCCTCGTCATCATCCACCAGCGTGCAGGCATAAACGCGCATGCGGCCGTTTTTCTTCACCACCATTTTGCTAAAAGCACACATAAACTCCTTGCGGCTTTCTTCCGTCTGGTAGGTCGTCATACATGCAGTAGTCACCTGAGGCACCTGAGGCAAGCTCCCAGGCGTGGCGAAATCCGGAAACGCCACCATATTCAGATCAACCGGCAGGCCATATTCTTTAAACAATGCATGATACTGAGACTCGACCTCGGCACGGTTTTCATCTTTGTCCATATGCCGGGCAACAGAAACCTGAAAACCAGCATCATAAAGTTTTTGTAAGCCCTCAAACGCTTTGACAAAGTTACCTTCGCCACGGCCGGCATCATGCTCAGCCGCAGTAGGTTTATCAATACTTACCCTGAAGCTAACCGGGTTAGCAGCTGACCTTAAAGTAACCACCTCATCCATTCGTTGTTGGATCGCCTCTGTACCATTGGTAAGCACCAGGCAAGGCTTGCGCTCTGCTGCATAAGCCAGAATTTTTACTAGCTGTTTCGCAAGAAAAGGCTCACCGCCGGTAAAAGAGAACTGCTCAACCCCCAATTCCATGGCTTCATCAATATAGGGTTTCACATCCTCAAATTTGACCAGTTCCAGCCGTTTATCCCCGGGGCCAGAACCTTCCAGGCAGAAAGGACATTGGAGATTACAAGCGGTTCCGGTGTGGAACCAAAGCTCTTTCAACCGAAATGGATCAATGTAACCTCTGGCTTCACCATCTGGTGTTGAGAACCAGTTTTCAGTATGAATCCGTTGCATTGCTTATCCTATTCCCGTTAACAACAACCGCCACTGGAATCGGCCTGTTCAGAAATATCACGGTCAAAAGGTAAAGAGGTGCCACACCCTTCAAAAATGCCGTAATGCTGATCCCAGCTGCCTACAAACTCAAAATGCACTTTAAAGCGGCTTTCATTGAGCATTCGATAGGTGTTCCCACACACAGGAAAGACCTTACCTGCAGGCATCAGGTGATGTTTATCTAACAGGAAATCTCTAGGGTTATGCTCCACGGAGCCTTTGTAGATAACCGCTTGCCCATAGTCTTCACAAAACAACTCAAGATCTTCAATTTTGAAGAGGCGGTAAGTCGCCGAGAAAAAGCCTATGTGCCCTACTTTGGTTTCGATACAGGGATTATCAATTGTAATTGGACGATCTTCGACTAAACGCGGGTCACTGAAGCCTGCCTTGCGAGCGAGATTCTGGAAATCATTCCAATACAGCGCGCCACTGAGACACTCTCCATATAGAACCGGGTCGTCAACAAGCTCCTGGGGAATACGGCGATCTGAATAGACATCTGAGAAATACATCTCCCCACCTGGCTTAAGTAGGCGATACGCTTCGCGAAGAACGGCTTCTTTGTCTGGAGAAAGGTTAATAACACAGTTGGAGATGATTACGTCAAAGCTGTTTTCTTCAAGATTCAGCTCATCCAGCTTTTCGATATAGCCTTTACGGAATTCAACATTCCCATATCCAAAACGCTCTGCATGATAATCTAGATGGCGGTTGGCCACATCCAGTTGCTCATCGGTCATATCAACCCCAACCACTGAACCTTCAGGGCCAACAAACTGTGAGAGCACATAACAATCTCGACCTGAACCACTGCCCAAGTCAAGAATCCGACACCCTTTCAATTCCTGAGGACTGACTAAGCCACAACCGTAATAACGAGCAAGCACTTCATCATGAACATTGATTAATGCTTTTTTCAGATAACCCGGCATCTGGGTATCGGTACAGCACGCATTGGTTTGAAGGTCATCAGAACCTTCCAGAACCTTGCCATAATATTCCTGTACCTGTTCATGCATAGCTCTCATCCTTATTCAGTATTTTTCTTGTCAGTGAAAGTAAACGCTGCCTTGCCGGGCGGAGGTCCTCTGCAAGATCAATGATTAGTTTATGCAGATCCTGCTCGTGATCAATATCGTACGATGGATCAACATAACTGACGCTTAGCCCAACGGAGGTGCATTTGGAGTAAAGTCCCTCATTCAACCTTTCAGTACTCCAGGGCAGATCAGCAATCTCAGGCCAGGGGTGTGACGAAGCCATAATGGTGACACCACCATCACTCGCGGCACTCATCACCACATCAGACTCACATAGTTGCTTGGCAGTCGCCATCAGATAATGCTGATTCAATACAGGGGCATCAGTACCTATGGTGATTATCTGCTCATGACCTTGCTCCCGAAGAGCAGCATCCACAGCTTTAATCCGATCTCCCAGGTTACCCTCTGGTTGCGGGATAACAGATGCTGTTGGCAAGAGTGATTGTGCCCAAACTAACTGGTCCGAATGAGACGGAGATATCACTACTGGGCCGGGCCAGGCTTTTGCATCTTCAGTGGCACATTCCAGAAGTGCTTTAGCAATGTTAAAAGCCGGTTCAGCACCAATATTGGTAGCTAACCGCTGCTTACCATGATTTAGCCGGGGCTGCTTACAGAAGATCAATAGGGTTGCGATTCTACTCTGCACAAATTTATCCTTCACCAGATTGGAGCAATAGACCAACAGTTACCGGTGGAGTTCAATTCATGCTGAACGGTTTTAAACCGGTAAAAGCGCTTCTGCTGCTACGAGCCCTATGGTACAACAGATCTTAATTCATCCTGACAGAAGAACAATATGAACAAAATCATAGACCTGCTGAAATCTCACCGTTCAATTCGTAAATTTACAGACCAATCTGTATCGCAGGATCTAATCAATTCCTGTGTTGAAGCAGGTCAGGCAGCGGCTACTTCCAGTTTTATCCAGGCCTGTACTGTTATTCAGGTCAATAATTCTGAGACCCGAAGCTCTTTAGCTGAATGGGCTGGCAATCAGAAGTATGTTGGTGATGCTCCGGTTTTTCTGGTGTTCTGCGCGGATATGAACCGCCATAAGCTCAGCAGTGATATGCATGAAGCGGAGATGCTCTCAGGCTTCACCGAACAATTTATTACTGCCACGGTCGACTGCGCGCTGTTCGCTCAAAATGTTGCCATCGCAGCTGAATCTGAAGGTCTGGGTGTGGTTTACATTGGGGGTATTCGGAACAAAATAGATCAGGTAAGCGATGCACTTAACCTCCCTGAACTTTCCTACCCTGTATTTGGTATGTGCATCGGATTCCCGGATCAGGACCCGGAAGTTAAACCAAGACTGCCACTCGAAGTAGTACTGAAACAAGATAAATATTCGGATGATCAGGACGCCGCCAGGATTGCTGAATACGACAAATCGGTCAGAGCCTACTATCAAAGCCGTACCGGTGGACAAAAGGATATGACCTGGAGTGAACAGATCTCTGGTATGCTTCAGAAAGAAGCCAGACCGCACATGCTTTCATTTCTAAAAAGCAGAGGTTTTTTACACAAGTAGCTCATTAATCGCGCTATAATTTTGCGATCGCGTAATTTTGAGGATTCCAGAATGACCAATGCCATTGATACCGGCGATTCTCTTGACCTTTTACTGGCCCGTCAGCCCGTATTTAACAAAAGTCAGGATGTAGTAGCGTATCTTTTACTTTATCGTAACGGCGATGAAAACGCTCCAAAAACGATTAACGACCATCTGGCAACATCATCAGTTATTCTGAATACTTATGCGAGTATCTGTGAGGACGGTGAAGTACGTTCACTGCCATGCTATATAAAGCTCACTGATAAAACCTTGATGGCCGAGAACTTTCCAGAATTACCCAAAGAGCACTTCGTACTGGAAATTCTGGCACATTCAGAGATTACTCCCGAATTCGTTGAACGGGTGAAAGAGCTATCTCAGTTGGGTTATCGAATTGCACTTTCAGACTATAATTCTGAACCCAAATTCGAACCTCTGTTGAATTACATCCAGATTGTAAAAATTGATGTCCAAAAGAATGGTTTGGATCATCTTCCGCATGTCGTTAAAGATCTACGCCCTTATCATCTTGAACTGTTAGCAGACAAGGTTGAGACTCAAGAAGAATTTCGTAAATGCCATGAATTTGGTTTTACCCTTTTTCAGGGCTATTTCCTGAGTAAACCAGAACCCATTAAAGGTAAAAAACTGGGCAGCAGTAAAGTTCTGCTTATGCAGATGATGGTAGAACTGCAGAATCCCCAGGCCACAGCTCAGTCTGTTGAACAATTAGTTATCAATGACCCTCTATTAACCTACCGTATTTTGCGCGTGGTAAATTCTGCGGCCTTCAGCCTACGCCGGGAAATTGAATCACTCTCACATGCAATCAGCCTTCTTGGTTTTGATCAAATCCGTAAATGGGTCAGCCTGTTCTTAGTTACCGATACCCAGGATAAGCCTGAGGAACTCACTATGAGTATGCTGGTTCGCGGGCGTATGTGCGAATTGCTGGCAGAAATGCTTGGCCGTGATCAGCCTATCAATAACTTCATTGCCGGTTTGTTCTCAAAGCTTGATGTGCTTTTGGATATGGAGATGGACGAGCTATTGGATCAGGTACCTTTACAAGCTGATGTAAAAGCCGCACTTCTTAATCATGAAGGGCAGCTGGGCCAGATTCTTGATCAAGTATGCAATTACGAAAACGGCGAGTTTGATAATATCGACCTTCTTCTGGAGCAGCCCTATTACGAAGCTGCGTATCGCCACAGCCTTAGCTGGGCTCAACAGGTCATGCAGACTCTGAGTTCTGATTCTAAATCGTAGCAGTGGGCATATTTGAAAACTTCGAGTTAGCCCTGCTACTTACTTTCGCAGCTACAGGAACATCATTCATCACTGCCTCTATGGGCATTGGTGGTGGTGTCCTGTTACTTGCAATTCTTGCCACGACTCTCCCACCCGCAGCGTTGATACCTGTTCATGGTTTGGTCCAACTCGGTTCAAACGGTAACCGGGCAATTATGACCCGTAATCATATCGACTGGAGCATGGTAAAAAGCTTTACTGCCGGTGCGGTTGTCGGTGCATTTGCTGCATCCTTTGTAGTCATTCAGCTGCCCCTGTACCTGATTCAGCTTTGTGTCGCGCTGTTTATCCTATTTCTGGTGTGGGGACCTAAACCAAGGCGACATCAAGTGAGTGAGAAAGGCCAGGTGGCTTATGGTGCGGCCACAACCTTTCTCTCTATGTTTGTGGGGGCAACAGGCCCGCTGGTTGCCGGGGTCGTTCACCGTCAGAACTATGACAAGCACTCCATTACAGCAACTTTCGCAACCTGCATGAGCTTTCAGCACCTGCTGAAAATGGTGGTTTTCTCTCTGGTGGGGTTTACTTTCTGGCAGTGGTTGCCGCTGATCATCATGATGATTCTGGGAGGTATGCTCGGAACCTGGTTAGGCCTTAAAATGCTGAATAAAATACCGGCCGGTCACTTTAAAGTGATTTTCAAAACTGTCATTACGCTTCTGGCTTTACGCCTGCTCTGGCAAGCAACCTATAGTCTGATTTAAGAGACATAAAAAAGGCGACTAAAGCCGCCCTTTTAGCTATGAGACTTAATCTAACTTGGACAAATCTCTCACGGCACCTTTATCCGCAGAAGTCGCCAGTTTAGCGTAAGCTTTCAGCGCTGCTGAAACTTTACGTGGACGCTCTTTCACAGGTTTCCAACCCAGCTTATCCTGTTCTGCACGACGTGCAGCCAGTTCTTCATCAGACAACAGAACATCGATGGTACGGTTAGGGATGTCGATACGGATAATATCGCCGTTACGTACCAAACCAATTGCACCACCGGCTGCCGCTTCAGGCGAAACGTGGCCAATAGACAGGCCTGAAGTACCACCAGAGAATCGGCCATCTGTCAGCAGGGCACAAGCCTTGCCCAGGCCTTTCGACTTAATGTAAGACGTTGGGTACAGCATTTCCTGCATACCCGGACCACCCTGCGGACCTTCATAACGCACGATAACCACTTCGCCCGCGACTACTTTGTCATCCAGAATATTCTGAACGGCTTCATCCTGAGATTCAGTGATATGTGCTGGGCCTTCGAATACAAGAATGGATTCATCCACTCCGGCAGACTTAACCACACAACCGTCCAGAGCGATGTTACCTTTCAGTACCGCAAGACCACCTTCCAGTGAGAACGCATGCTCCAGAGAACGGATACAACCATTCTCACGGTCGCCATCCAGTGTTGGCCAACGGGTAGACTGACTGAATGCAGTCTGAGTTGGAATACCCGCAGGGCCGGCTTTATAAAACTCCAGAACTTTCTCAGATGGGTTACGCATAATATCCCACTGATCCAGTGCTTCCTTCATGGTTGGCGCATGTACTGTTGGCACGTCAGTATGCAATTTACCGGCACGATCCAACTCACCCAGAATACCCATGATGCCACCCGCACGGTGCACATCTTCAATATGATATTTCTGCGTATTTGGAGCTACTTTACACAGCTGCGGCACTTCAAGGGACAGACGGTTGATGTCGTCCATTGTGAAGTCGATCTCAGCTTCCTGAGCAATCGCCAGCAGGTGCAGGATGGTATTAGTAGAGCCACCCATTGCGATATCCAGTGTGATCGCATTTTCAAACGCTTTGAAACCTACAGAGCGTGGCAGAACCGTTTCATCTTCCTGCTCGTAGTAACGCTTCGCCATCTCAACGATAGAACGACCCGCCTGCAAGAACAGCTCTTTACGGTCAGAGTGTGTCGCAACAACCGTACCGTTACCTGGAAGTGCCAGACCTAACGCTTCTGCCAGGCAGTTCATAGAGTTGGCTGTGAACATACCTGAACATGAACCGCAGGTAGGACAAGCTGAACGCTCAACCGCATCCACTTCTTCATCAGAAGCGTTTGGATCTGCTGCCAGAACCATTGCATCAACCAGATCCAGCTTGTGCTCAGCCAGTTTGGTTTTGCCCGCTTCCATAGGGCCGCCAGTAACAAAGATAACAGGGATGTTCAGGCGCATAGACGCCATCAGCATGCCCGGTGTGATCTTGTCACAGTTAGAAATACAAACAATCGCATCGGCGCAGTGAGCATTAACCATATACTCAACAGAGTCAGCGATAATGTCACGGGAAGGCAGGGAGTAAAGCATGCCATCGTGGCCCATTGCGATACCGTCATCCACCGCAATTGTATTGAACTCTTTTGCGACACCGCCCGCTTTTTCAATCTCACGTGCGACCAGCTGTCCCATATCTTTCAGGTGCACGTGACCCGGAACAAACTGTGTAAAGGAGTTAGCAACAGCGATGATAGGTTTGTGAAAGTCTTCATCTTTCATACCTGTTGCACGCCAAAGCGCACGAGCACCAGCCATGTTGCGGCCAGCAGTCGATGTTTTTGAGCGATATTGCGGCATATGAATAACCCTTGTCTGAATTTCTCTTAGTAATCGTCAACGAGCCTATAAGAAGCTAGCTGCTCGTCTGGGAGCAAAACAGTATAGCAGAACAGATTCAAAACCAACCCTCCTCTGTATTGCTTTGTTCGCAACGAATTATGCCGGGAAATAGAGCTAAGAATGTTTGTCTAAACTATGTTTTAAGGACGTGTGATTAGCCAATGGCTTCGGAGGCGATTATGAGAATCGGTGTTCCAAAAGAAATTAAGGTTCATGAATACAGGGTGGGCATGACTCCTAATGGGGTTAAAGAACTGGTTTCACAGGGTCACGAACTCTTCGTTGAAACACTTGCTGGGGACAAGATTGGTTTCAGCGATCAGGATTATCTTTCTGCAGGCGCCAGAATCTGTGACAACCGGGAAGAGATCTGGAAGACGTCCGACCTCATCATCAAGGTGAAAGAACCACAACCCGACGAAACCAAGCTTTTGAATAAAGGGCAGATTCTATTCACCTATCTTCACCTTGCCGCCAGTGAGGCGCTAACCGCCGATCTGCTCTCCTCCGGATGCACGGCCATTGCCTATGAAACCATTACAGATTCAAATGATCGCCTACCTCTGCTTGCCCCAATGAGTGAAGTCGCAGGACGGATGTCTGTGCAGGCGGGAGCACACAGTCTGGAAATATCGCAACAGGGCAGAGGAGTTTTACTTGCCGGAGTTCCCGGTGTCACCCCCGGAAAGGTGGTGATACTAGGAGGCGGTGTTGTGGGCACCAATGCTGCTCAAATGGCGATCGGTCTGGGTGCCGACACAACAATATTTGATAAATCCCCAGATCGCCTGAGGGAACTCGATACCCTTTATCATGGCAAACTCAAAACCTGTTACTCCACACGTGAGAACATTCTGGAGGCCATCCAGACAGCAGATCTAGTGATTGGCGCGGTATTAGTTCCAGGGGCAGCAGCGCCAAAGCTGGTTCGAAAAGAAGACCTTAAGCTGATGAATAAAGGCGCTGTGATTGTTGATGTGGCTATAGATCAGGGCGGCTGCTTTGAAACCAGCCAGGCAACGACTCACCAGAACCCCACTTACCTTATTGATGACATTGTGCATTACTGTGTTGCTAATATGCCGGGTGCAGTGGCCAGAACATCGACTCTGGCATTAACGAACGCCACCCTCCCCTATATAGAAAGACTGGCCGGAGCAGATCCCATTGAGCTAATGAAGAAAGATTCATGCTTTGCCGCTGGTTTAAACATCCATCAAGGGGAGGTGTATTGCCCGGGGGTAGCTGAAGCATTTCACCGTTCTTTGAGACTAATTGATCAACTCTAGTCAGTTTGAAAAACTTGCTATAGCAAAAGCAGGGCTCTAATCTTGGCGTGCACATAGTTCAGTGAGATTAATATGTCCTCATTAGATAAAAAAGCCATCCGCTCAGATAAATGGATGCAGATGTTAATCAAAACCGGTATTCCGGTAGCCATTGTCAGCATCCTCTGCCTTTGGGTGGGCTGGTATTTCAAAATCCCCGCTCTGGGCCAGGTGTTTATCGTAACGGCCGCCATCGCGCTGTGCCTCGGCATGGTTTATAACGTTCGTTTTGTGATTCTTTCCGTACGACAGCTAAAAGAAAAACAAAAAAAGGACCAGTAATTGTCTTCACACCTGCTGCAACAATATCCCGAGTTAACTCCCATAGATGCAGCAGGGGAAACCATCCTGAAATTAGCTCATAAAATTCAGGCACCTGCTGGCAGCGTATTGTTCCGCCAGGGCGACAGCTGCAACAACTTCATTATGGTCACATCCGGACGGGTTAAGGTCGTTGCAAACAGCCACACCGGAAGAGAAGTTTTACTGTATCGGATAGAAAACAAAGGCACCTGTGTCCTGACCACCTCCTGTCTGCTAGGAAAGCAAAGTTACCCTGCTGAAGGTATTGCTGAAACAGATATAACTGCTTACCTTCTTCCCGAGAGCGCCTTTGAGCAAGCATTGAATCAGTCTTCAGATCTGCGCAAATTTATATTCTCATCCTACGCAACCCCTCTTTCAGAAGTGATCGAACTGGTACAAAGCATCGCTTTTGAAAGTATTGAAACTCGCTTAGTCGAATATCTGATTAAAAATAACGACTCAAGTATGACAATCACATGTTCTCATCAACAGATCGCCAATGAACTTGGCACCGCACGAGAAGTCATTTCCAGACACCTAAAACGCCTCGAACAACAGGGAATTATTCAACTGGAACGCGGCAAGATTCTGATTTGTGACTTAGATCAACTATGTTCTGTGACATAGTCACAGAATGTTATCTCTCTAACTCTTAAACTGGTTTCAACAGCTTAGTTAGAGAGGACAAGGCAATGGAAAAGAATATTGGCACTGTTGATAAAGCTCTGAGAATTGTTGTGGGATTAGTGCTTATCTCGCTTGTATTCATAGGCCCACAAACAGCATGGGGTTGGATTGGTGTACCTGTAATCCTTATTGCTCTGTTTGGCTGGTGCCCTTTATACAATGTACTTGGTGTGAGTACATGCAGTAAATGCAAAACAGCTGAGTAACCCCTTCTTAAAATCGGGATGAAGATATTTCTTTATCCCGATACTTCCTTCCCCTATTCACCCCTGATACAGTTTTAGTGTTTTATATTTTTCAATAATCACTAATTCTTAACCTTCGCGATGAACCGATATAAACGTTTAAATTCCCGTTTCCTGCAGTGCGGTCTTATCATTCTGACGCTCAGCACTGGCATGCTGCCACTGCACTCAAGCCATGCAGCCCCTACAGGTATCACTCTGCAACAAGCTGCTGAAAAAGCTGTTCAGCAGTATGGCGGCGAGGTCGTTAAAAGCGAAGTAAACAAACAAAACGGAACCCCTGTTTATGTCATCCGTTTGCTGACAAAAGGCAGGGTCAAAGAAGTACTTATCAACAGCCAGAACGGTAAAGTCATTTCACCGGACAAGGAGTAACTCAGTATGAAAATACTGGTAGTGGAAGACGACAAAGATCTGCGTCGCCAATTGGTTTCAGCCCTAGAAGGTAAAAACTACACGGTTGAAGAAGCCCCTGACGGTGAAGAAGGTCTCTACCTTGGTCAGGAATATCCATACGACCTGGCGATTATTGATCTTGGTCTGCCAAAGATGTCCGGGATTGATCTGATTAAAACCCTGCGTGAAGAAGGTAAAGAGTTTCCGATTATTATCCTGACCGCACGCGGTGACTGGCAGGATAAAGTAGAAGGTCTGGAAGCCGGGGCAGATGACTATCTGGTTAAGCCATTCCACATGGAAGAGCTGTTTGCTCGCCTCAACGCTCTTCTGCGTAGAGCAGCCGGACACGCCAAACCTGTATTTGAATATGGACCTCTGAAGATCGATACCACGGGCAATGTGGTTTATCTGAACGATTCACCCGTCAATCTGACCAGCTATGAATACCGCACCTTCGAATATCTGGTACTGAATGCGGGTAAAACCATCTCTAAAGCTGAACTTACAGAGCACTTGTATCACCAGGATTTTGATCGCGATAGCAATGTACTGGAAGTGTTTGTACGCCGCTTACGTCAGAAGCTTGATCCAGACCAGACTCTGCAACCCATTACCACTGTTCGAGGTCTGGGCTACAGGTTCGCACTGGAAAGTAAGGAAAGCGAGTGAAGATCAACTCCCCCCTGCAGTCCTTGCAGGGGCGATTACTGATCGCCTCAGTATTTGTTCTTCCTCTGGTATTACTGATCGCCGGCTTAGCACTGAGTCGGGCTTATGAATACAGCCAGGAGAGCGCTCTGGAAGATCGGTTACAGCTTCAGGTTTACCTACTGCTGGGCTCTATTGACCTGAAAGAGGAGCATATCCAGTTCCCGGATCGTCTTACCGAACCCCGTTATGACCGCCCTCATTCTGGTTTGTATGCGGCGATTCATGATCAGGACGGACAAATTCTATGGCGCTCACTCTCATCCATCACTCTGGTTAACAAAGAGATTGAACTGGCTGGTGAAAACCAGTTAGAAGCGGGTGATCCTCAGTTTCTGCATATACCGGAGAAGGGCCTGTTCAGGTATCAACTTCGTATCATCTGGGAATTTCCAGAAGAGGATAAATCTCTAACCTTCACCGTGATGGAGTCTAACCAGGCATTCGTCAGTAACCTGCATGAATATAACCAGCACCTTACCCTGTGGATGAGCATCATATTCCTGGTCGCACTATTGGCTCAGACCTTAATTTTACGCTGGGGTCTGATTCCTCTCAGAAAGCTCGCCAAAGATCTGAAAGCCATTGAATCCGGATCGTCAGAACTCTTAACCGGTGATTATCCAAACGAAGTCGAACCCGTCACCCAAAACCTCAATGGCCTTATTGAAAGTGAACGTAAACAACGAGAGCGTTACCGGAACACGCTTGGGGATCTGGCGCACAGCCTTAAAACGCCTTTGGCCGTGATGCGTGGTGCAGGTGAAGAAAAACAAAGCATTGAAAGCTATCAGGACCTGGTTGATGAACAGGTCGAGCGAATGGACCAGATCGTGCAGTATCAACTATCCCGCGCGGTAAAAAGTCAGAATATCCCGTTAGGAAAATCTGTGAGCATCGAGCCAATTGTTACGCGCATGCTCTCTGCTCTTAGCAAAGTTTACCGGGATAAAGCCGTTTCAACAGAGCTGAATATCCCCTCGGAGTTGCAGTTCCCCGGCGATGAAAGGGATCTTATGGAGCTACTCGGCAACCTGATGGAAAACGCTTTCAAATATGGAGACAGAAAAGTCGGTGTGAGTGGTGAGATCCAACAAAAGCTTCTTTGCCTCAAAATCTATGACGATGGTCCCGGCGTACCAGAAGAGCTCAGACAAGTCATTTTAAAGCGTGGAGAAAGGCTGGACACATCCATTCAGGGGCAAGGTATTGGCCTGTCAGTGGTAGCGGATATAGTCAGCAGTTACCAGGGCGAACTGGAGATCACAGATTCACCCTATGGTGGCGGTTGCTTTGTTGTGTTGATACCGGTTTAAAGTACCTTAGAGAACACTTTGGAGTTTCGCTGCAGGTTAAACAGCGCCTGCTTTTCATTGGGTAATTGCTCAACCGACGTCTCGATAAACCCACGTTCAATAAACCAGTGTGCGGTTTTAGTCGTCAAAACAAACAACTGTTCCAGACCCAGCTGTTTCGCCTGCTTTTCGATTGCAAGCAACAACTGATCCCCGCGAGACCCACCTTTATATTCTGAATCTACAACGACACAAGCAAGCTCTGCAGTTTTATCCTCAACAAACGGATAGAGTGCAGCGCAACCAATCACAACACCATCACGTTCGATCAGAGTAAAACGCTCAATCTCATTTTCCAGCATCTCGCGGGAGCGGCGGACAAGGGTGCCATCCTGTTCTAGCGGCTGAATCAGCTCCATTACCGCACCCACATCTTCTATGGTTGCAGCACGAAGTTGTTCATAAGACTCCTGCAACACCATGGTCCCAGCGCCATCACGGGTGAACAGCTCTGCTAATAGAGCACCATCCTGCTGATAGCTGATCAGATGGCAGCGTTTAACTCCACCTCGGCAAGCGGCTACTGCAGCATCCAGATGACGGGAAAGCTCGGTATGAGGTTTCGTAGAATCATCAATGGAAGAGAGGTACTGAGCTACCAGTCGTTCCGCTTTCCGTGCCAATAACTCGCTACGAAGCTCGCCTGAGCTGTCCATAACACCATTATCCGCACCAAACAGAATCATCTTATCCGCCTGCAACAGAATAGAGGCACAGGTCGCTACATCTTCTACCGCAAGATTAAATAACTCACCCGTTGGTGAATAACCCAAATGGGATAGCAAAACGATATTGCCGTCATCCAACTGCTGTTGAATCGCCGTGCTATCAAGGCGCCGCACCTGACCGGTATGAGCCATATCCACACCATCCAGCACACCTACAGGTTTTGCCGTAACAAAGTTACCCGATACAACCCTGATACGCGCACCCGCCATGGGTGTATTTGGGAGCCCCAAAGACAGACGCGCTTCAATTTCCGCCCGGACGGTTGCCGAGGCTTCAATGACACATTTCAGGGTTGCTTCATCCGTAATTCGCAGATGATGATGCAGTTTAGATTCTACTTTTTGCTGTAATAGCCTAGCGCTGATCTGAGGGCGTGATCCCTGAACCAGCACCAGCCTTACTCCCAAACTGTGGAGCAGGGCTATATCGTGAACAATATTGGAGAAGTTTTCGTCAGCCACGCTCTCCCCACTCAACATCAGCACAAAGGTATTGCCCCTATGTGCATTGATATAAGGTGAAGAGTGGCGGAACCAGTTAACGTATTGTTTTGTATCGTCGTTCACAGCGTTTACAGACAGTATTGTTCAATCAGTTTTTCTAATATGGCTACTGTAGGCTTAATCTGATCAAAAGCCAAATACTCATCCGGTTGATGTGCCTGATCAATAAAGCCAGGCCCCATCACAATGGTATCCATGCCCATTCTTTGCAAGAAAGGCGCCTCTGTCCCAAACGCGACACTTTCTGCCTGATAACCCGTGAGCTGCTCGGCTTTTTTAACCAGATCAGAATCTGCCTCGTTAGCAAATGCTGGAATACCCGGAAACAACGCCTTTGTACTTATCTGGACCCCAAACTTATCGGCCAGAGGGGCCAGCCTTTTGCTCACATCTTCACGCAAGTTATCAAGATTCATACCCGGCAAAGGCCTTAAATCATACTCAACCTCACAACGGCTGCAGATACGATTAGGGTTATCGCCACCGTGAATACAGCCCAGGTTCAAGGTAGGTTCTGCAATCTTAAATGCCTTGTTTTGATATTTTTTCTGCATATCCGCTCTGAACCCGATCAGTTCTGTTAAAACTGAGTGCATCGCATCCAGAGCATTGTTGCCCAGGGAAGGATCGGAAGAATGTCCCGCTTTACCCTCTACCCGGACCGATTCCATCATCATGCCTTTATGCATATAAATAGGCTTAAGCCCGGTCGGCTCACCTATAACAGCGTAACGTGCTTTAGGTCTGCCCGCCTCAGCCAGTGCCCGTGCCCCGTTCATAGAGCTTTCTTCATCGGATGTAGCGAGAATAATCAGCGGTTGCTTCAGGGGCTGATCAACAAACTTTCTGGCTGCCTCAATTGCGATAGGAAAGAAACCTTTCATATCGCAGGTCCCCAGCCCGTAGAAACGATTGTCTTTTTCCGTGAGTTTAAAAGGATCGGTTTGCCAGAGTTCGGCGTTAAAAGGCACTGTATCCGTATGCCCAGACATTACTAATCCGCCGGGACCAGAACCCAGAGTGGCTATCAGGTTAGCCTTTCCAGCCTGAGCATCAACAGTCATTACTTCAGTTTCAAACCCCAGAGAAGATAACCAGCTTTCCAGTTTCTCAATCACCTGCAAATTGCTCTGATCCCAATCCGGTTGAGTACAGCTTACAGAGGGGCTGGCAATCAATTCAGAAAGCATAGTGACAAGGTCTGGGCATTGACTAGCAGGCATCTTTGGCTCCTAGGGTATATAACGACGTGCCGCGCATTGTCGCGTGTTTACCTGATGGGGTCTACTGGCGAAAAGTTTCTATTCCGATAAAACTCTGAGTTAGACTGTAGAAAACGAAAATTATAACGCTGTAGTAGAGAATCATTTCGATGGCGATGGAAATCGAACTTAAACTGACGTTGAGCCCTCATCACGTAGGCTCACTCACCTCACAGCCTCTGTTTCGCTCAGACGCGATCAAAGCACTGGGGACTCAGGAGCTAAAAAACACCTATTTTGATACACCTGACCAACTGCTTACCGAGCACAAGGTTGCGTTACGTATCCGTGAAAAAGGTGACCAGTTTATCCAGACTCTGAAAAACAGCGGCATTTCTGAAGCAGGATTACACAGTCGTAAAGAGTGGGAATGGATACTCCCTAAACCAGAACTGGACTATCAGTTATTAGAAACCGCAGAATGGCCTGAAGCCCTTAAAAGCCCGGAAGCCCAATCGCAAATTACCACCGCATTTACCACGGACTTCACCCGTACTCTATGGATTCTGGATACAAAGGACTATTTCGGGAACCCTCTTAAAGCCGAGATTGCACTGGATCAGGGTTCAGTTCGTTATGCAGGCCGGGAAGATCAGATCTGTGAACTGGAACTGGAGTTATTGGAAGGTGAAGCAACCGAACTGATTAAGTTTGCGTCAGATCTGGCAAAACGTGTTCCTCTGTATATCAGCGATATCAGTAAAGCCGAGCGAGGTTATCGTCTGCACAATCCTGATCAGTATCAGGTGCAACGAACAGCGCTGTCGTTCCCTGAAGATGCAGCCAAAGAAGAAATATTTTGCCACCTTCTGATGAATGAACTCAGCCTATGGCCTCGCTATTTTGAGGCATGGCGCTTCAATAGAAACTGGGAAAACATTACTGAGGCGCTGGAGTCGTTACGAAATACTGATGCCCTTTTTGAAAGCTTCAGCGACATCATTCCTGTAGAACCCGACGGCACAATCAGCCAATTGCTGATAAAGCTTATTCGGCAGTTAAGGGATATTGATTCCTGGCGTAGAACCGCTGAGTTAACAGGCCGGAAAGACAGCATCTGGCATAAAGAACAAGCAGAGCGTGCCGCATCCCGAATTGATGTGTTATTGCAAACAGCTGAGCCTGGGCTGCTTGCTCTGTTGCTATCCATGCAATTGGTGAATAGATCCTGGCGTTCCCGCTGGAACGAGCAGCAGGAAAAACTGGCTCAGGAACCGCTCTAATAGCTGACCCGAATCACACATCAAAAGCTTTGCAGCTGTTATGCTTGAACGATAATTCATCCGGAGAGTGTCGTTATATGTTAACACCCCAAATGGACTTACTTCCTGCTGCCTTACACCCGGTTCTGCAGCACAATTTTGATATGCTCAGTGATGCCATTAGCGAGATTGGTGATACGCCCGCATCGTTTTCAGAAGATCTGACCCGAGTAATTACAGGCAGCCAATTTGTTACCGAACAACTGCAACGTTCATCCGAACTGCTCTCGGACCTGCTTGAGTCTGGTGACCTGTATTCAAAGTATTCGGAAAACTCTTATACCGAAAAACTACAAACCAGACTTTCCAAAGTTGAATCTGAAAACGACCTGCACAGAGAACTGCGTAAATTCCGTCAGCGCGAACAGGTACGGCTTATCTGGCGTGATCTGACTCGCGCAAGCAACATGCAAACAACCACGCGGGAACTTTCCTGGCTGGCTGATGCCTGTGTTGCGGAAACCATGGCCTGGCTGGCGAACAGCGTCGAAAGCAAATGGGGTACCCCCATAGGTCGTAGCAGCAAGAAGCCACAATCCCTGATTGTACTCGGCATGGGTAAACTCGGTGCTAACGAACTGAATTTATCTTCCGATATCGACCTGATTTTTGTTTTCCCGGAAAACGGCGAAACAGAAGGCGGCAGCCGTAGCCTCGATAATCAGGACTACTTTATCCGCCTCGGCAAAAAACTGATTCAAGCGCTGGATAACACCACTGTAGATGGATTTGTTTTCCGTGTAGATATGCGCCTGAGACCTTTCGGCTCGGCAGGACCATTGGCAATCAGTTTTGGCGCGATGGAAGATTACTATCAGGAACACGGCCGTGAGTGGGAACGCTACGCGATGATTAAGGCCAGAGTCATGGCTGGCGATCCAGAATCCGGTCAGGAGCTGATGGATATCCTGCGCCCGTTCGTTTACCGCAAATACATCGATTTCAGTGCCTTTGACTCACTGCGTGAGATGAAGGATATGATCAGCCGTGAAGTCCGTCGCAAAGGATTGAACAACAACGTCAAACTGGGTTCTGGCGGCATTCGCGAAGTTGAATTTATCGCACAGGTATTCCAGCTTCTGCGTGGTGGTCGGGATAACCGACTGCAACAGAGAGAGCTCTGCAAAATTTTACCCCTGCTTCCTGAAGCTGTAGGCATGCCACAACAAGCTTCAGATGAACTGATGCAGGCATACGAATTTCTGCGTAACGCAGAGCATGCTATTCAGGCGGTCAACGATAAACAAACCCAGGAACTGCCTATCAGCGAGCAGGATCAGCTGCGTTTAGCGTTCAGCATGGGTTTTGATAACTGGCAGGCTTTTGCCGATCAATTAGAGAATTACCGTGAAGATGTCCGTAAACACTTCGCTGATCTGATTGCCCCCTCAGAAGAAACATCGGAAGCAGAAGACTGCTCTGCCGAAGCGATCTGGCTTTCATTGTGGAATGAAGATCTGGATGATGAAGAATCTCTAAACTGCCTCAAACAGAATGGCTTCGATGATACGGAAGGTGCCTGGAAACTACTGAAAGACCTGCGTGATTCCCGCACGGTAAAAACCCTGCAACAGATCGCCCAGGAACGTTTACTGGCCGTCTTGCCTAAGTTGCTCCAGGCCGTTACAGAGACAGACAATCCGACGGAAACACTCGGACGAGTTCTGCAACTGATCCAGGCAATTCTGCGTCGTTCTGCGTATCTTGTGCTGTTGGCGGAAAATCCTGAAGCGCTTAAACAACTGGTAAAACTATGCTCGGCATCCAGTTGGTTCTCAGAAAAACTGGCCCTACAACCACTGCTGCTGGATGAGTTGATCGATGCCCGCAGCCTTTATTCACCGCCGAACAAAGAGCAACTGGAAAACGAACTGAGGCAACAGCTGTTACGTATTCCGGAAGAAGATATTGAACAGCAGATGGATACGCTGCGTTACTTCAAAAATGCTCATCTGCTTAGGGTCGCCGCTTCAGAAATCACCGGTGTGCTGCCGCTTATGAAAGTCAGTGATTACCTGACCTGGACTGCAGAGGTAATTCTGGAGTCGGTAGTCGATATGGCTTGGAAGATCATGACCGACAAGCACGGTTCACCTCAGAAATCAGCAGGGGAACCCTGTAATCCAGACTTCATAGTTATTGGCTACGGCAAGCTGGGCGGTATTGAGCTGTCCTATGGCTCAGATCTGGATCTGGTATTTGTGCACAACTCAGATCCTAATCTCTATACCGATGGTGAAAAGCAGATTGCCAACTCAGTATTCTTCACCCGACTGGGGCAGAAAATCATTCATATCCTGAATACGTTCACCACGTCAGGTCAGCTGTACGAAGTGGATATGCGTCTGCGCCCATCAGGAAATTCTGGATTACTGGTAACCTCTCTGAGTGCGTTCAAAGCGTATCAGGAGAAAGAAGCCTGGACCTGGGAGCATCAGGCTCTGGTTCGTGCTCGCTTTGTCGCCGGTGACGTTGCCTTAAGCCAGCTGTTTCTGGATGAGCGGGCAGAGATTCTCAGCAGGCAGCGCGATCAAAACACACTACTGGAAGAAGTGCGGGAGATGCGCGAGAAAATGCGTTCACATCTGGGCAGCAAACAATCTGGAAATGAAGAGAACCCGGTTTTCCACCTGAAACATGACCGTGGCGGCATTGTAGATGTGGAGTTCCTGGTTCAGTACCTGGTACTCAACCACGGGCATCAATACCCGGATCTCTACGAATTTACTGATAACATTCGCATTTTGGATGCCGCAGAGCGACATCAGTTATTGTCAGGTGAAGAGGCTGAAACCCTCAGAGAAGCCTATAAGGCGTTCCGGTCTATAGGTCACCGCCAGACATTGCAAAACCGTTCTAATACCATCTCTGATTCTGAAATGGTCGAATGTCGTGAAGCCGTAGCCCAGATATGGAATAAGATAATGGGCAGCTAATCAGGAATTTAATCATTCCTGAAGCAATAAAAAAGGCAGCTAAACGCTGCCTTTTTTGTCTTTTAAATGTACTTAGATGCTGGTCAACCAACCGAACTTATCTTCAGCTTTGCCCCACTGAATATCGTTCAGGGCTTTACGCAGTTTCAGAGTAGTTTCACCGATACCACCGTTGCCAACCTGGTACTCTTTGCCTTTGTAGATCATAGTACCTACAGGCGCCAGTACCGCTGCTGTTCCGGAAAGTGCCGCTTCACAACCCGGTTTAGCGATACGCTCCAGCATCTCTTCAACCGGCAGAGTGCGCTCAGATACGGTCATACCCATGCTTTCAGCAATGCGCAGAATAGAGTCACGTGTTACACCGTGCAGGAAGCTTTCATCCAGATCACGCGTGATCACTTCATTGCCATCGATCAGCAAGAAGTTTGCAGCGCCAGTTTCCTGAACATCACCATTAGGACAGAACAGAACCTGATCAACTTCGTATTCCGCTTTTGCTTTCAAAGTAGGCAGGAGTGCACTTGCATAGTTACCACCACTTTTGATCATGCCATTATGCGGTGCGCAGCGCAGACCTTCATCTTCAACGAGGATTTTCAGGGCGCGATCGCCCCCCGCAAAGTAATCGCCTACAGGAGAAAGTAGCACATAGAAACATGCTGTCTCCGAAGGAGCCGCAGCTTTACCTATCGCGGGTTCAGTACCAAACAGGGTCGGGCGGATATACATAGAACCCGGAGGTGCAGGTACATCGGTCTCAAAGCGCTTAACAATATCCAGAATCATCTGCGTTACAAATTCTTCATCCAGCTCCGGCAATGCCAGCAGACGAGCACTTTGAATCATACGGGATACGTTGCGATCAAGACGGAACAGTTTGATTGAACCATCTTCATGTCTGAATGCTTTAAGGCCTTCAAAACAGGTACTGGAGTAGTGCAGCACATGCGCTCCAGGGTGGAGCTGAATGCTATCGCTAGGGACCATTTCAGCAGCACTCCAGCTAGAACCGTCAAACCATGAAATTGACATTTCAGGCATAAAAACTGAGCCGAAAGCTGTAGCCATGAGACCTTCCTTTAAAGCAATAACCCGCCGCAGAACCACCAGGTTCTGGACCGATCTAAACAAGTGGGTAAAAAATCAAGAGCGTTATTTTAATCCCGGTAACACTAAATTGGAAACACCAATCGCTCAATTCTCTCAGATAGGCATGAATATTAGAGTTGGTATGGCAGATCAGGTATCATTTCGGCCTTGAAGATGCGCAGATTTCGCTGTGCTAAGCCGGAAAATCAGTTGGTATTCGCTGTTTTCCAACTGCGCTTCATTCGTAAATACCGTTCAGAAAGACAAGGCAGAACAGATGAAAACACTGGTGATTGGCCCTTCCTGGGTTGGCGATATGCTGATGAGCCAATCTCTGTACAGACATCTGAAAGAGCAGAACCCAAAAAGAGAGATCGATGTACTCGCTCCTGATTGGTGCCGTCCGGTTCTGGCCCGCATGCCAGAAATCAGTTCCGCTATTGCAATGCCTGTGGGTCATGGCAGTTTGCAATGGAATACCCGTAAGCAAATTGGTAAGGAACTCAGTACAAAAAATTACGAACAGGCTTTTGTTTTACCAAATTCCCTTAAATCCGCATTAATTCCCTGGTTTGCAGGCATACCGGTCCGCACGGGCTGGAGAGGGGAAATGCGTTACGGCCTACTCAATGACTTGAGAGTGTTGGATAAACAAGCTTTCCCTCTGATGGTACAAAGATACGTAGCGCTCAGCCAACCTAAAACCAGCGCTGCTCTCGAACGCGAAGCAATTCTTCCTCCTCAATTGACCGTTGACCTACAAGCGCAACAAGAAGCGATTTCGGCTTTCAATCTTCAGTCTGAAAATGCAATTGCCTTCTGCCCGGGTGCTGAATTTGGCCCCGCCAAACGCTGGCCCGACTATCATTACGCAGAACTGGCGAAAAAGTTAATTGCAGATGGTAATCAGATCTGGATGTTCGGTTCACAAAAGGATCAGCCCGTCTGCGACCAGATCATTGCGCAGTTATCAGACGCCGAGCAGGCCCACTGCAACAACCTGGCCGGGCGGACCTCTTTACCCCAGGCCATTGATCTTATCGCGACATGCCGAACAGCCGTCAGTAACGATTCTGGTTTGATGCACATTGCCGCAGCAGTAAACACGCCTCTGGTAGCGCTCTATGGCCCAACCAGCCCTGGATTTACACCACCGCTATCTGAGCAGGCTTCCATCATTCGTCTGATCGACGGTTTCATTAAAGTCCGCAAAGGTGATGCGGATCAGGGGTATCATCAAAGCATGATCGATATCAGCCCGGACATGGCCCACAGCGCGGTTCAGGAGTGGTTAGCTAAATGAAAGTACTGGTAGTCAAAACCTCCTCAATGGGAGATATCATCCATACCCTTCCAGCAATTACCGATGCAGCTCACGCGATTCCTGGAATCAGTTTCGACTGGGTTGTCGAAGAAGCCTTTCAGGAGATTCCTCGCTGGCACAAAAAAGTTGACCGAGTTATCCCTGTCGCGATTCGCAGATGGCGTAAAAATATATTCAAGACGCTCAAAAGCGGCGAATGGTCAAATTACAAAGCTGAGATTCAGGCCAAACAGTACGATGCTGTTATTGACGCCCAAGGGCTTTTAAAGAGCGCCTTTTTGGCCACTCGCTTAGCCAGGGGCCCTAAATTTGGCCTCGATAAAGACTCTGCGAGAGAACCCTTTGCCGCAAAGTTTTATGACACACCCGTTTCTGTTGCCAAGAATCAACACGCTGTGGAACGCGTTCGTCAGCTATTTGCTGCTGCCCTGGGGTATGAATTGAATGGTCGTGGAGATTTCGCCATTCACCAGCATTTCAAACCTGAGCAAATCGCTTCTCCCTATCTGGTGTTTCAGCACAGTACCACGCGCTTTGATAAACACTGGCCAGAAACCTATTGGGAGCAACTCATTTATAAAGCATGTACTGAGGGCTGGCAGGTAAAACTGCCGTGGGGCAATCCAACGGAAAAAGAGCGAGCTGAACGTTTAGCAGCGACCCACCCTTGTGCAGAAGTACTGCCGAAACTCAGTTTAAGCGAAGTGGCTAATATCCTGGCGGGTGCCACTGCCTGCGTTTCTGTAGATACCGGTCTTTCACACCTTGCTGCAGCACTGGACAGGCCAAATGTTATTCTGTTTGGTCCTACAGACCCTGGGCTGGTAGGAGGATATGGTCAGGACCAATACTGCCTGTTAGCTGCAGATTACCCACAAGTGGATACCAAAATTGAGCCCGCAGTTTTTGCCCCTCTGACTCCGGAAATCGTATGGGATCAGCTCGAGTTAATTCTCTAAAATTCAAACTCAAATCAATGAATCCATAACTTTCGTACAGATGCCTATAGAACAGAGAATAAATAACCCCACCATTTAGCAAAAACTAAACTAAGATTAAAATCATACGAATTGCCCGAAGAAGTAGCAGGGTCCGGAATTGATACAGAACAATAATTTACTATCCAGCAGATCATTATCGACTGCCAGAGTGTTTTTAGCTCTGGCATTTCTTCCTTTGTTGCTGGTAGCCCTTAGCGGAGCATTCATCTACGTTGACCTGATTTCTCAGGCGAAAGATGAAGCCATCGCACACACCAAAAACAGCGCTAAGTTACTCTCCAGCAGAACCAATGCTTATGTCTCCAACCGCACCCATTCTGTAGAACTGATGGCTGGGGAAGAAATCGTAGAGCAATTAATTCTTCAGCCCAATGCTACAAACAAAGATAAAGCCAAGATCACTCTTCGTCGATACTGCGAAACCCTCTCTGCATCGATCTGCTACGTGATGGACCAACAGGGCTTCTTAATTACTGATAACCGCCCACCAGAAACAACACTGGCGGGAAATAACTATGGCTTTCGTGATTATTTTCTCAATGCAATTGCAGGTGAACCTAGCCTTTTCCTGGCTCTGGGGGCCACAACTAAAAAACGAGGATTGCATTTCAGCCACCCGATCTATGCCTCAAATCAGATCATTGGTGTTGCAGTAATTAAGTTCCTTCCTGATGAGATTGAGCGGAGTTATCAGGGCCTGAGTGGTAATGCATTATTGGTTGATAGTAACGGTATTATTTTTGCCGCAAGTGAGCCTGACTATCTGTTTAAAAGCCTTTTCCCAATTGAGCAACAAAAGCTGAAGAGAATCATCGACTCCAGGCAGTTTGGTGACGAGATTCCAGACCATATACTGAAAAAAACTGTTGAACACGATCTGGTCATGGACTCTGTGGGCAATGAATTTCTTCTCGAGCAGGTAGAAGTATCCAGCATCCCAGGCTGGAATATTGTTTACCTGTTACCGCCAGAGCATTTTGCGCAAACGTCTCATCAACAACAGACCCTATTTCTCACAGCGCTTGTGCTGTTTTTCATGATTGTGCTGGTTGTAGTCTCCAAACTTTTCCTCAGCCTAAAACAAACCCTCAGGGAAAGTGATGACTACCGTTTCAAACTGGAAGAAAGTAAGGACCGCTTACAACAATTTGAAGAGATCACAACAGAAGCCATCATTATACGTGATCAGTTAAAAATTCTGGACTTCAACAAACGTGCCGAGGAATTGTTTCAGTTGTCTCGCACGGAACTATTAAGCTCTGAGTTACCAGAATTATTTGCTAGTGACTCAGTAAAGCGGGTTATGGACCTCATGCTCAGCAACTCTGAGAAGCCCTATCAAGCAGAAATCATGACCCACTTTGGTGAAGAGTTACCGGTCATTATTACTGACCGCCCAACCACATGGAATGGTCAGAAGGTTCAGGTGACCTCACTTAAAGATGAACGCCGTCACAGAGCTGTTAAACAAAAGCTGATGGCCAGCGAGAGTCGATTCCGCCAGCTTTCTGATCTGGTTTCTGAAGGCATTCTGATCTTCTCCGATGATACGGTTGTTGATGCAAACGACGCTTTCTGTTCAATCATTGGATTGCGTAAAGAAGACCTTATAGGAAAACCTATGAATCAGGTTTTCCCGGATGAGCTCATACATTCATTCCCCTCTTCGCAAAATGTTTTTGCTGAAAAGGAGTTCGACTTACCTCGTCAGGACGGTACCTTCTTCCCTGCGGAGCTGTCCACAGCCAGCATGGAATTTGAAGACGGGCTATACACAGTCCTTTCAGTTCGAGACATCACCAGTCAAAAAGAACAAGAAGAGCATATCCTCTACCAGGCCCAGTACGACCTGCTAACCGATATACCAAATCGTTTTCTGGCCAGGGATCGCGCTGAACACGCCATGGCAAATGCTGATCGTCTCTCCAAGAAAATGGTGCTGATGTTCATCGATTTGGATGGCTTTAAAAAAGTGAATGACAGCCTCGGACACGATGTTGGGGATATCTTGCTTCAGCTCGCCAGCCGCCGTTTCAAAAGCTGCCTGCAACCTAACGATACTCTTGCACGACACGGCGGTGATGAGTTCATCATTATTGTCGAGGATGTCGACGAACCGGAAGATACGGAACTGTTACTGGAGAAAATCCTACAACAGTTCTCCAACCCGTTTATCATCGACAACAAGGAACTGATCGTTACAGCCAGTATCGGTGTAGCCGTTTATCCGAATGACGCCCAGGATTACCCTGCTCTGCTCAGAGCAGCAGATATTGGCATGTATAAAGCCAAAAAAGATGGCCGCAATACCTTCCATTACTATACGCAAGAGATGAATGATATTGCGGTTCGTCAGCTACAACTGGACAACAATTTACGCTTTGCGCTGGAACGAGAGGAGTTCCATCTGGTCTTTCAGCCTCTGGTTTCAGGCGGCTTGAACGCTGGTAAAGTTGTGGGCGCTGAAGCTCTATTACGCTGGGAATCGAAAGAGCTTGGGCTCATTTCCCCGGATGAATTTATTCCACTAACAGAAAATACAGGCCTCATTATTCCTATTGGGCGCTGGGTGCTGGTAGAAGCCTGTAAACATGCAAAGGCCTGGATTGATAAAGGCTATGAAGATTTCAGTATCTCCGTGAACGTATCGCCAAGGCAGTTTAGCGGCAACCACTTTATCCATGACCTTAACTACGCTATTGGCAAAAGCGGATTACCTCCACAAAACCTTAATCTGGAGGTAACTGAAGGCCTCCTGATTCAGGCGTCAGCAGAACTCAATCATACCCTCGAATACCTTTCCCAAATGGGTGTAAGAATCAGTATGGATGATTTTGGTACCGGCTATTCTTCTCTGCGTTATCTGCAGACGTTCCCGTTTAATAATCTGAAGATTGATCGTGCCTTCATTAACAATCTGCCCAACCATAAAGACTCAAAAATTCTTGTAGCAGCGATCATTGCGATGGCCCACAAACTGGGTTTGAGTGTTACCGCAGAAGGTATAGAAACGATTGAACAGTTCAACTATATGAACATTTTAGATTGCGATATTCTGCAAGGCTTCTACATCGGCAAGCCTATGCAGGCTTCAGATTTCGAAGAGTTCCTATTCAATACCAGCGATAACAATATAATTTCCAGCCACTTTGAAATTTAGCGATATTTGATTGATCTGGCTTACTCAACACCCATCAGCATTCGTCTATAATGCACGCAAACAATAACAATGACCTTTTATCGAGGATTCATATGACCGCAAACCCTCTTAAGTCGATTTTATTTATTTGCCGACATAACAGTGTGCGATCTCAACTAGCTGCTTTGCTGACAGAAAAAATCAGCAACTCTAAAGTACAAGCTCACAGTGCGGGGCCTGAGCCTTCTTCTGTACCTCAGCACGTTCAGGACTGGGCGGTGCAACTGGGTCATTCTGGAGAACTGTCTACGCAGTCTCTGGAGCAGGTATCAGGCCAACCATTCGACATGGTAGTCACCCTATGTGATAAATCTCACCAGGCATTGCCGAATCTCAAAAGCGATCATCAACAGATCCGCTGGGACTTTCATCATGCAGACAATGCTGAAGAGTTAAGACATCTGGAAATTGAACTGGCAGAGAGAATCCGCCTGCTGCTTCTGACAAAAGGTGTGATTTAAGAAAGAAGTGGTGCCGGCACCAAGAGTCGAACTCGGGACCTACTGATTACAAGTCAGTTGCTCTACCAACTGAGCTATACCGGCACACGTCGAAGCGGAGCGCATAATATCAGCTCCGCTTTATGATTCAAGTCTTTTCCTTAGTTATTTTCTTTCTCTCCAAAATAAATCCTTTTACATGTACTTTGGAACCGAATCCGGGTGCAAAAATTGACCTATGAAAAAGTGAGTGCCACTCTACTTTGGATAAAAAAATAAGGAGCTAGGAATATGCATGCATATCAGGTCGATTCCGCAGACGGAATTGGTGCAGTTAAAAAGGTAGAGATAGATACTCCAACCCCGAGTGATAATGAAGTACTGGTGAAAATGAAGGCCTGTTCGCTCAACTACCGTGACCTTCTTATTACAATGGGTGGCTATGTCAGAAACGATGTGAGACCGATCGTCCCCTTATCCGATGGTGCCGGTGAAGTTGTTCAGGTGGGTAAAAACGTTACTAAGTTTCAGCCAGGTGATCGTGTAATCGGAAACTTTTTCCAGCATTGGGAAAATGGAAACATTGACGATGCAGGCCTTAACTCAGCATTAGGCGGCAGCATCAACGGCGTGTTATCCGAGTATTATATTCTTCGTGAAGATTGCACAGTTAAGATCCCCGAGCACCTCTCCTTTGATGAAGCTTCCACTCTTCCATGTGCCGCGACTACCGCCTGGCACGCTCTGGTTGAAGTGGGCAACATCCAAGCTGGCGATACTATTTTATTACTGGGTACAGGTGGCGTATCCATTTTTGGTTTACAGATAGCCAAAGCAAAAGGCGCTAAAGTGATCATCACATCCTCCAGTGATGAAAAGCTGCAACGAGCCGTTCAAATGGGCGCTGACCACACCATCAATTACAAAGACAATCCGGATTGGGAAGAACAAGTCCTCGCTTTAACCGATGGCAAAGGCGTGGATAACGTACTGGAAGTGGGTGGTGCAGGTACTTTCGAAAAATCGGTTGCTAGCGCTAAGGTCAATGGAACAGTTTCTGTGATTGGTATTCTGACAGGTCTGGAAAATCCAACCATTAGTTTGATGACTATATTCAACCTGCTGCGGATTCAGGGTATTTATGTGGGAAGTAACGCAATGTTGCAGGACCTTTGTAATTTTATGGCTGAACATAAGATCAACCCTGTGATCGATAAGGCATTCGATTTCTCCGAAAGTATGGATGCCTACAACCACATGGCCTCAGCAAAACACTTTGGCAAAATAGTGATTACTAACTAATTCCCTTCTAAACCAGTGGTTTCCTTTAACAAGAATTATTGCTTTCTAATTTCAAAAGCTCTAATTAAGGAAATCACTGGCAATCATCTATGCTCAATGGCATATTAAATACCCGAGTATTTTACTCACGCAATTTACATGGAATGTAGTTGTTTATTCTCTGGTTAAATCAGTCTTTGGGGATAATTACAGATGTTAAGTGAAGCAGCTGCTAACTCTACCGTCCTGGTTGTTGATGATATGGCTTCCATGCGCGCCATCACCAAAAAAGTTTTGAAAACTTACGGTGTAAAAAATATCGTTGAAGCCGAGAACGGCAAACAGGGGTTGGGGCGACTCAAGGTATCCAAAATAGATCTGGTGATTTGTGATTGGGATATGCCCGAGATGAATGGCTACGAGTTGCTGCAAGTGGTGAAGGGAAATGCTCGTCTATCTAAAATCCCTTTTATCATGCTGACTGCGAATACATCCAAAGACTTTGTGATTAAAAGCCTTCAGGCTAAGGTTGATGACTATATTGTGAAGCCTTACCAGCCACAGGCTTTAATTGATAAAGTAAAAAAGCATCTTAATTAGTAGATATTAAGGTCATCTAACCGGTATATAGGATACTTCATTGCATATCAGTAAAGATTTATTTGCTGAAAAAGTGGCTTTGTTAAAACAAGAAACATTCATCTCTACTGACAGTTGTATTGAAGAAAAGGTACCTGCTTAATATAGGGTGAAATCATTTAGTACAATTATGTAGTCAGCACTTCTCAAATAATCTGTTTAGCTAGCCACGGGTTGTATTAAATCCCCCAAACGTATCTCTCCTGACTCGAGAACCTTTGCACATAAGCCCCCATACCCAAGCATGGCTGCTGCCCCTCCACGACCAAGAGTCTGATCCATTCGGACACATGGGTGACATAAGGCAGTGGCTTCAAAGAGTGCTCCTCCAATGCGAATGTGCTGGTGGCGCAGTGCATTCAGGTTAATTCCGCTGACGACCAGATTTCGTCTGAGTAGAGATGGATCGATGTTTGGCAACCCCATATAGGTTTCTATGATGTGGATAAACTCTGATGAGATGATTGTTACCTGACGTCCTGAATCAGGCGTTTTTAAACACCGGTGATCACCTTCCAAACCCAGTCTTGCAATCGCTTGTGTGGATTCTACGCTGAGCATCTCCTGTTTATGCCCTGGCCTGAGACCAATCCATTGCAATCGCCCATCGGGCAGGTCTTTCAGATAACGTGCGAACAAACGTTTTTGGGTCATTTCGGGGTCACTTTGATCAGTTTACCGTTGTACTCATCGGTCAGTAGGTAGAGGGCCCCCTGTTTATCAACGTCGATATCTCTTATGCGAGTATCCAGGTGATGAAGGTAGCGATGTTCCTGAACTGGTTCATCAGATCCACTCTCCCCAAAATTAAGGCTTAGGCGATTAAGGTGACGTTTTTTTAATGAGCCAATAAGAAAGTCCCCTTTCCACTGTTGGAATAGATCCGACTCGTAGCGGATCAGGCCGGAAGGTGCTATGGAGGGAACATAATAATATTTGGGCTGTAGCATCCCTTCTTTCTGAGTGCCTTCACCTATTGAGGGCCCCCAATATTCACGTCCATAAGTGATTATTGGCCAGCCGTAGTTCTGGCCCTTCAATACCAGATTGAGCTCATCGCCACCTCTTGGGCCGTGTTCATGAATCCATAATTGCCCGTTTTTATCCACATACATGCCTTGAGGGTTGCGATGGCCATAGCTGTAGATTGAGGCCGGTATGGTTGCTCCGGAAGAGGTTTTTTTATTCAGAAACGGATTATCTTCGGGAATGGAACCGTCAGGGTTAATACGATGTACTTTACCAGCATTATCAGTCAGATCCTGAGCTCTGTGACGTTCTCCACGATCACCGACGGTGATATAGAGATGCCCCTCTTTGAAGGCTAAACGGGAACCATAATGGTGGACCTTGTTAGTGTAGGGTAAAGCCGTGAACAGCACTTTCCAGTTGATTAGTTGGTTACCCTTTAGTTCTGCGGAAGCAACCCGGGTAGTGAATTTATTCCGACTTTCCTGATGACTGAAGCTGAAATATAACCTTTTGTTTTCGGTGAACATGGGGTCAGTAACTACATCCAGTAATCCCCCTTGTCCATCTGAATTGATGGAATCAGGCCAACCATAAATTTGCTGTTTCTTACGGCTATTAACATCGGCTATCCAGCCTTTGCCTTCTTTTTCAGTAATGAGCAGAGTGTTTTGATCAATCCAGGTCATCCCCCAGGGATGTCTGAACCCCGCAAGTATGGTTTCAGTAGTCAGTTGAGGTGACTCATTCGCATATGAAACTGCGCCAAACAAAGATGCTATTAGAAACACAAAACTGTATAGAGGCAGAGAATTCTGGGGGTTAGGTTTCATGTTTAAGCCTCTTAAATACTTTGGTTAAAGTACAGATGATGTTTGATATTACGACTGACCCGTCATTGTCAGATCAGTTCATTAAATGTCAGCTCTGAAACTTCGATAACGGTTATATCCTGTGTTTTATTTGTATAAGTATGGTGCAGAAATATGTCAATTGATCCAATCGATGAGATGTGGCGTAAAAAGTGTGGTTATTTTTGTCAGGGCTTTACACTTGTTCTGCATCTTTCGGGCAAATAATTACGACTAAAGGCAGCGTAATTTCTACTATCGCGTCATTATTGAGTATAATTTCATCAATTAATGCTCTTCAGAACATATCCGTAGTTTTTATTGAGGTGTGGCTATGCCGGGAAATGAAATGGATGTACAGAAAGCGTTTGAAATTTCTGCGAAATTTCTTGCTCATAAGACATATCACTCTCTCACTTATGCTGTGATTCATTTCCTTTCTTCCATGGAAGGTGTGGAAGATGTCGCCTCATATGAAATATTCGCAGACTCAGGTTGTGATGCTGGTATCTCAATTCGTCGCTTTCCATTGACCCTTGATGAGAACTTTTCTGATCGTAATACCGAACTTTTGCGGTTGGCAATCTCCAAAAGTAAAGGCGGTCTGACTTCTTTGAAGTTCAAGGATCAGGATTATCTGTTGATGGATGTTGTTAAAGATGTCATACCCAGAAGAGCCATACTTATTACAGGAAGAGTCAGTGAGAAAGACCGTATCATGGTTGAAGGTGTATTTGGTATTTATGCCAATCAGGTCGCCTTATTGGATTCCAAAGAGCGTGATTCTCTGACTGGTTTACCCAACCGCCAGACACTTGAGTTTTGCCTGAATGATGTTGTTGTTTATCACCGTGGAAACAAAAAGTCGGCGATCAAACCATCGTGGATGATTGCTTTGGATCTGGATCACTTTAAAAAGATTAACGATACATTTGGTCACTTGTTCGGTGATGAAGTTCTGATTCATTTCACAGACCTGATGAAAAAAATGTTCCGACATACAGACTTCTTGTTCCGGTACGGAGGAGAGGAATTTGTGGTGATTCTGAACAATGCAGACCCTGACGAAGCATTAGCAGCCATTCAGCGTTTCCATAAAGAAGTGGAAAGCTATAATTTTCCATCAGGTCAGGTAACTGTGAGCATCGGTTATACCATTATTGACCCCATTACCCCGCCGGGCCTGCATTTTGAGCATGCAGATCGCGCCTTATATGAAGCGAAGAGGAATGGTCGAAATCAGATTGTTAATTATGATGATGTGGTTTCTAAGTCCACTCATACGGATGATATAGAGCTGTTTTGATAGTTGATTCAGGCAAATTTAAGCCATTGACTCATTCTCAACGAAAGCTGTTAGTGTTCATGAAGCATAGCGGACTGGTTGTTGGGCGCTGATGTTGTCAGCAACCTTGTTATCTCTTCGGCAGGTATCGGCTTACTGAAAAAGTAACCCTGCCCTTCAGGACAGCCGTTATTTACAAGAAAGCTTAGCTGAGAACCCGTTTCGAGGCCTTCTGCGATAACCGAAAGGTTCAGGTTATGTGAAAGGGCTATGATGGCGAGCGTCAGAGCCATATCGTCTTTATCGTCTGGGATATCGGAGATGAAGGAACGGTCAATTTTGATTTTATCGACCGGGAATTTTTTCAAATATGATAGGGATGAAAACCCTGTCCCGAAGTCATCAATCGCGATACCTACACCCAACTGCTTCAATTGGTTGAGTGCCGAAATAGTCTGATCGGGTTTCAACATTGCCTGAGTTTCTGTCACCTCAAAGATAAGGTCAGTGGTTTCAATTCCCGCATTTAAGGCACTTGTTTTCACAAAATCGATAAAATCTTTTTTCAGTAGCTGAAGCATAGAGAGGTTCATTGATAATTTCCCTGGGGATAAACCTGCAGATTTCCAGCCTGAGAACTCTTGCATGGCGGTGTGCATCATAAATCGGTCAATTTCGATGATTAGACCCGTTTCTTCTGCCAATGGAATAAAACGTATGGGAGGCACCAAACCTTCCTCTGGGTGTTGCCACCGTATCAGTGCTTCCATACCGGAGATGGCATTCGTAATCAGGTTATATTGAGGCTGGTAATAAACCACAAACTGATTATCTTCAATCGCCTGCCTCATCTGTTGTATCAGATGAACCCTTTCAACAATTGTTTCGGTCATTTCCGCTTGGTAGAAGTGATAGGTGTTCCTACCGTCGGTTTTAGCCTGATACATAGCGGCATCTGCATTTTTTAATAGGGCTTCAGCATTATCACCATCGCTAGGGTATATGGCTGCGCCAATACTACAGGTCAGGAATAATTGGTATTGCTCAAAGGAGATGGGAGATTTAAAGAGCGCAAGAATCTTCTGAATGATGCTTAGAAGTTGTTCTTCGTTTTCAATCATATTAATCAACACAGTAAATTCATCGCCACCCATACGGGCCACTGAGTCTGAATCTCGGACTGCTCCCTCTATCAGCTCCGCCACCACCTGAATCAGTTTGTCGCCAACGCTGTGACCATAAGAATCGTTCACTTCTTTGAAACGATCCAGATCGATAAAGAGCACCGCAAAGCTTGTGTTATGTCGTTTGGAAAGCTTAACGGCCTGCTCCAGCCGATCCAGAAACAATAAGCGGTTGGGAAGTTCAGTAAGTGAGTCATGTTCGGCCTGATATTCAAGCATGAGAGTACGTTCATCAAAGGCTTTAGCCAGTCCCTCAAGCTCATCGCCACTTCCTAGTGGGCTACATAATACATCTTTGCCTTCATGGGCCTGTTTTACCCGTGAAGAAAGTTCAAGGATAGGTTCGGTTATTTTTATAGCGGTGAACCGGGACATGACCAGGCTTATTACGGTTAATAAAAAACCAATAAAAAGCAGAATAAATACCGCTTCACGGGTTGGGGCGTAATAAATACCTTCGGGTAGCCCAACTTCTAGGTCTAAGTTCAATGCTTCAAATAGAAGTAAGCTTCTACCAGCACCAAGGGTGTATGACACATAAGCTTCATTCGGCGAATAATTATGTGCAAATATAACGGCTTCCTCTTTTAGCAAGCGGATGTAATTTTCGGTCTCTTGATCAATATTTCGTTGGATTATTTTTGCCAAGTCAAAGCTTACGATGATCGCGCCCTGGCTCGTTGTGTAATATTCAATGGGCGAGATCAGAATCAGATTATTGCTTGCATCAATGAAAAGAGAACTTTGTTGAAGTGCCAGAGCGGTTCTTAGTTGTGATGATCGATTGTATTCCGGGATATTCTCTCCCGTTTGGAAAAGTGGGCGACCATCAAAGTCTACAATGTTGAGATAGAGTACATCTTTACCTTTGATAAAGTTCGTTACCAGGGGCTCCAGGTATGCTTCTCTACCTTCACTATCAGTGAGCGCGTTAACCATAAGCTGGTTGGTGGCGAGCAGGTTAGTGTTTTCTACTAGGTACTCAACGCGGGTTTCTAAGGATCGGTTAAGCTCTCCTGCCGTGTTGATAAAGAGCTTCTCGGTTTGTTGGTCCACTTGTTTCTCAACGAGCAAAAGAGAAATAACCAGGACACAGAGCAGAGCGAACAGCAGTTGGCTGGTGACTAAAAAAATCACCTTTTGTTTGATATTACCGCGACCCATCAGGGTTTGGAGCTTTATCATAGAGATCCTTACTGCACCGGAACAATTTGCCCGTCAATGTTGAAGCGAGCCATTCTGAAGTCACTCAGTCCTAGTCCGTCGTGGCGTTCATTTGTGAAGGCCGGCTTATAATCCTTAATCACGCCTTCGTAGGAAATGGCATCTTCCAAAGCTTCAATGATGTCGGCTCTGTTACTGGAATTCGCCTTTTGTGCTGCCGAGGCAAGGAGTTGTACTGAGTCATAAGCTTGTGCAACTGCATGCTGCGAATAAATTTCTGCATTTTCCGCTAGACCGTATTCTTCGCGATATTTATTTTCCAGGTCTTTGGCTTGCGGTCTGTTTGATTCCTTAAACAGGAAGGTCTGGAAAAAAGTCAGATCCAGTTCCCCAAGAATATTCTTGTTCCTGCGGGCAAAATCACCGCCCAGAATGCCCCAATGGGAAATTATCGGGAGCTCTTTTTTGAGGTTGAATAGCTCTGGAATGATGATATTGCCTTCATGAGCATTGGCAACCAGAATCACGCAATCAGCCTGAGAGTCTATCAACGAGGTGAGTTCAGGTAGATAGCTATTTTGCCCTCTGTTAAAGGTTATTTCGTAACTCACAGCAACGCTTTTTGAGGCGAGATAGCTTTGCATGCTTTCGAGGTTCCCTCGCCCCCATATAGTGTTTTCGACCACGATTGCTGGGTGGTTGCATTTTTTCAATGCGCTCTCAGCTATATATTGAGAGGCAAGTAAGTCATTAGCTGATATGCGGAAAAGGCTGCTTCGCTGCTCGTCAGTTTGAGTGATTTTTTTACTAGCAGCCCAGGGAATCAAATACGGAATTTGCGATTTATTGACCAATTTCATCTCTTCAGCCACTACTGCACTGTGTTTCCCGCCAATCACAGCTATGACGTTGGGATGCTCAATAAAAAACTCCATATTACTAATGCCCGTACTTGGAATTGTTTTATGGTCACGGGCGATCAGATGAACGGGGCGACCAAGCAGGCCCCCTTTGTTATTGAGCTCTTGAATAGCGAGATGAACACCTCTTTTAATCGCAAGTCCGGCTTTTCCAGAAAGGTCGGCATTAAGACCTATCACAAAGTGATCATTTTGAAGTAGATGCGATTGATATTTTGAATACAGTAATTCTTCGGTCTTGGAGATAATGTCGGCACCAATAACTTCTTCAAAACGACGGGGAATATACGCAGTTAAATTGGCGAATTGCTCCCGTTGCTCTTCAGTGAGTGAATGAATGTTAATGCCACTTTTTTTGATCTCTGCAAGCAATTGCTGCTCTCTGCCCTGAGTGTCTTTCCTTTCTATTGGCGTTACTTCCTTTGCGGCTTTGATGAGCAAGTCTTGCTGATGGAAAGGAAGGGAGTTCATGGTTTTTTGACTAATAGACAACACATAACCAAGGTAAGCATGTTCGCTTAAAACCAGATCACTCTGAACTTCATGAAATCCCATGCTGTAAATGGCAATTAATGGGTTTTCCTGACCATCGACCACGCCATCAGCCAGCGCTTGGCGAGTTGCATGAAAATCGATGGTAATAGGTTCTGCTCCGAATGATTGGAACTGCTCCATAATCATTCGGCTTTTCATAACCCGGATTTTTTTATCAGAGAAGTGTAAAGGGCTAAGTAATGGTTGATTCCCAGTAAAATGCTTAAACCCATTTTCCCAGAACGTAACACCGAACAATTCGATATCGTTAAGCTTTTTTAACAACATATCGCCTGGTTCACCGTCGAGCATTTCATATACGGCTTCTCGGCTTGGAAAGAAAAAAGGGAGGTCAGCATACTGCATCGCTGGTACGGGTATGCTCATTTTTGCAGTAGGGGTGAGGATAATGTCCAGTTCCCCCTGCCTGGCCATTTCAACCATCTGATGATCATTCCCCAGCTGTTGAGCTGGATATACCTCTATTGTCAGCTGACCATTAGAATTCTGATT
>JBMYLM010000011.1:0-61585 GCA_049596335.1 Neptuniibacter sp. | reverse complement strand
CAACAGGATACGCCATCCTTCTATCTCCCCATACACCAGAAATCACCATAACTCACCAATCTGTTGTGCCAGATCTATCACACTTTGCCCTGAGCGAACGGTTAAAGGATCATCACGCATGATATCTTCAACCTTGAGATGACTGTCGCAGTGATAACTGTCAGTGATCAGATGTGGCAGACAATCATGCTCTGATAAAAAACCTATAACATGCTGATCCTGATCCACCACCGGAAGCCCAGTGTAACCAGATTCCAGTATTAAACTCACCGCCTGCACCAGTGACATTGAACTGGTTAGAGGCGTGTTGACTGGGTACATCGCATCCTGAACTTGTAACATCACGATCTCTCCTGTTTTGCCTTACTTAGAGTTTGGCAAAGAACCGGAAAATAACAAATTCCCGACGTTCTCTTTGAACAAGCTACTTAGATTCGGGTCCTAAGGGCTTAAACGTGATGATCAGTTGAGGCAACAGAAGTAATGCACCGATCAGTGCAGAAAACATTGCTAAACCGGTTAACAAGCCGAAATAGATTGTCGGTGTGAAATTCGACAATGACAGAATTGAAAAGCCCGCAATTATAATGACCGAGGTATAGAACATAGCTTTACCAATACTGTCATGGCATCGGTACATGCTATCGCGGTAATTACGGTCTTTTGGAAACTCTTTCTGGAAACGGTGGATATAGTGAATAGTATCATCCACGCCTATGCCTACCGTGATCGCAGCAATCGTAATGGTCATCATGTCCAGTGGAATACCAATCCAACCCATACCACCCAGCACAATACCTGCTGCGAGCAAATTCGGCACAACTGCAATAATAGCCAGATATAGTGAGCGGAATAACAGCGTAAACATCAGGGTAATGGCTACAAATACCGCCCCAAGAGTCGCAATCTGGGAGCTGAACAGGCTTTGTAACATATTGTTATACAGCACCAACATGCCACTCTGCTGGAACTGATCTGACTTGAAGCCCATCTCGTCAATCAGGAACTGATCAATTTTATTCAGCAGTTCATTACGTTTAAGCCCTTCACTGGTTTCCATCACCCTCAGGGTAATTCTGGCTTCATCACCTGCCGGCGAAAGGTACGGAGCCACCAGTAGTTGATTAACTTCAGAAGGCATATTCTTGCGTAATAAGGCCAGCTGGAAATCATCCAGTTCTTCACCTGTGATGTCTTTAAAGACCTGATACAAAGAGTTGAGAGACTGTATTTTTCCGGTCTCATCCAACGACTCAAGGAATTGTTCTATCCTGCCGATCTCTTCCAACCCTGCACGAGTGAACCAATAGCTGGTTTGCGGCATAGGTTCATCATCTGCAAATGGGTCGGCAAATGGATCTTCATCTTCATCCGCGAAAGGGTCTTCGCTTGCAAAAGGGTCCTCATCAGCAAAAGGATCTTCATCGACGAAAGGATCACTGACCTCGGACTCTGTAGTGATAGCGTGCGGAGCCGTGAGCAGGATATCGAGAGGGATAGTGCCTCCGAGTTCACGATCTATCACAACCATGCCCTGATAGATCTCGGTTGTATCATGGAAGTAATCGATAAAGCGGTTTTCAACCTGCAAGCGACTAATGCCGACAGCACTCGCAATTAATAAAACTGCACTCACAATCAGAATTTTGCCGCCATGATGATCTGTTGCTGCCGCAAAGACATGAGTTAAAGGCTTACCTTTACCATTAATTTCACTTTTTCCTTTAGGAATCAGCAACAAACCCGCGGGCAGTAAAATAAAGGCCATTAGCAAAGCCACTGCCACGCCAATTGTCATCATCCAGCCAAAATCGATGACCGGACGAATACCACTCACAACCAGTGAAGCAAAAGCCACAATTGTGGTGATGGTAGTGAAGAAGCAGGGTTTCGCCATAAAAGTTATGGTCTTAAGTACGAGTTCTCGCTGACTGGCATCAGGAAACTCATAATGGTATTCGCGATATCTCACTACGAGGTGAATCGTGATCGCCAGCGTAATAATCAACAGCAAGGCTGTAAAGTTGGAGGAGATCACGGTTAACTGCCAGTCTACCGCAGCGATATACCCCAGCATCGCCAATGTAGTGAACATACAGGTCAGCAATGGCAGAACTACCCACCTCAAACGGCGGAAGATAATCGCCATCAGCACAATGATAAACAGTAAAATCGCACTGCCAAAAGTGACCAAATCACTTTCGATAAAAGAGATCATATCCGAAGCGATCATTGGTACGCCGCCAAGGAAAATGGTGGCATGTTCACGGTGATTATCTAATACACTCCGGACATCCGTTACCAGTTTTCGTTCTCGTGCACTCGCGACTTTTGAATAGTTACTGAACGCCTCTTCCGCCTGCTTTAAGCTAACCAGCTCTTCTGAATTTAACCCGCTGTTCCTTTGTTTCGTCCGTAACTGATCTCGAGCATCTAACAACGTAAAAAACTGTTCATCGCGCTGCAAATTTACCTGAAGAACCGTTGTCCTCTCATCGGTACTCGTCAGCAGACTTCTGTAAATAGGGCTGTTTTGAAATTCCTTTCGAACCAAAGCGCGATCGGTATTCGGATCTTCTAGAAAACGCACCCCTTCTGCCAGGTTATTCAGGGTAACCGGAGGACTGTAAAGCAGGGGCACATCGAGAATCGTATTAACTGAAGATACTCCCGGCAATTCCAGAAGCTCATTCCTTAATGCCGCCAGGTTCTGTAAAGCCGGCGTTGAAAACAGGTTTTCGCGGGGTGAGTAGGTGATAACCAATGAACTCTCAGATTCATAGCGTTTACTCATCTCACGATAGACTTCCAGCGCCTTGTCACCTTCCAATACCAGAGAGTCCGCGGAGGCATCCAGCGTCAGTCGAGGAATCTGCAGCACCAGAAAAATAACGACTACCGTTAATAAACCAAGTATTAACAATGGGTATCGAAACAGAGCCGAAAATATCCGGTGACTAGGTGAGTTCATCAGGGGGGTTAGCTACTTTATCAAGATTCGGTATCTGGTCGAATTGAATTGATCACGTTATCCACGTCATCACTCTCAAGGTTGCGGCGAATGGCGCCATTCAGAGTCTTACTAAAGACAACTCCATCCACAGAAAGATCAAATACCCGCCACTCACCTTCCTGCTGACGCAGGGCAAAATCCATCAAGTGAGCATTATTTGTGGTATGAACTTTCACTCTGACTACGCTGAATTTAGGTTTATCGCGGCTATTTCCAATATCAATTTTCTGACCATTGTAGGCGTTTAACGCTACACGGTATGTACGACGCAAAGACGAGATAACCGCCTCCTGTGCCTCATCAGTTTTGTTAGCTGCAGCGATATCTTCCCAACGAGGATGAAATACTCTACGACTCAAATATTCCTGATCAACATGAGGCAGGATGTGTTCATCAATTACCGTATCCAGGTAAGCATCATCTCCGAGAAGCCCTTGTTCCAAACCAGTCTGTAGCGCCTGTTGCAGCTCCGTTGTCAGGTTAGTGATATAGGTTTTAGCATCGACTTCACCTGCACTGCTGTTAAAACTGAAGATAACCAGTGCAAAAGCAGCCAGACTTTTAAGGAAGTTGATTCGGAACATAGGGTAATGCCTCATGATTACATTCCTGATTTAGGGCAGATACCTGCCAATTTGAAGCTCATACTAAGGTAATTATCCTTTACCGTAAATGAAGGAAATCAATCAGCAATCGCAGCCGAATGGGCTAGCAAATGCCTACGGACAAGGATTTGAATATTGAGCATGGATTGCTTCAATCTCTGTTAAGACCTCTGCGCTTAATTCCAGTTCCACAGACGCAACATTTGCCTTCAACTGCAGCATAGTAGTGGCGCCAATGATATTACTACCGACGAACTCGCGACTATTCACAAACGCCAGCGCCATTTGAGCAGGATCCAGCCCTGCATTTTTTGCTAATTCGACATAAGCTTCTGTCGCTTTCTGGCCCTGTTCACCGAGATATCGAGTGTAGTCAGGGAATAAGGTCAGTCGACCTTTTTCTGGTCGGGCGCCGTGGAGATATTTGCCACTGAGCGTGCCAAATGCCAGCGGTGAGTAGGGCAATAAAGATACCTGCTCGCGCATAAGTACTTCAGCCAGACCGACCTCACTGGAACGATTCAACAAACTGTATGGGTTCTGTACCGAAACCACTCGTGGAAGCCCCAGTTGATCCGCATAGTTCAGAAACTTCATCGTACCCCAGGCCGTTTCATTCGATAGTCCCACATATCGAATCAAGCCTTCATCCACCAGCTCTTTCAGGATATTCAGAGTTTCCAGTATTGGCGTGCCGTCATTTTCAGGAGCATGACCGTAGCCCAACTTCCCAAAAAAGTTAGTTGTTCTGTCCGGCCAATGCAGTTGGTACAGATCGATATAGTCTGTTTGTAAGCGTTTGAGACTACCCGTTACGGCTTCTCGGATATTGCGGCGATCAAAATGCATATCCGGGCGGATAAAACTAACGAACTCACCTGGTCCGGCTACTTTGGTGGCGACAATGACCTGATCACGGTTATTTCGCTCCTTCATCCAGTTCCCGAGATAGGTTTCCGTCAGACCCTGACGCTCCTTACTGACCGGAATCGGATACATTTCTGCGGCATCCAGAAAGTTCACACCTTGTGACCAGGCGTAATCCAGCTGTTCAAAAGCATCAGCTTCTGTATTTTGCTGGCCGAAAGTCATTGTGCCCAAGCAGATCAGACTAACATCCAGATCGGTATTGCCTAACTTTCTGTATTTCATAACCGCCCCAAAAGTGTAATTAAGCTGCCGGTAGAATTCTTACAAAGAACGACTTCAAATAGTCAGTTTCCGGAATAGCCGGATGAACCGGATGATCAGCACCCTGATGACCCTGATCAAAAATCTGAGCATTGCGATCCAGTTCACGACTGTTACTACGGATAATATCCACAAGTCGTTCACGTTGCAGATGCATAGAACAGGATGCTGAGACCAGAATGCCGTCTTTTTTCAACAAACGCATCGCGAAATTATTCATGCGCGAATAGGCTCTCTCACCGTTGCGCACATCTTTTTTCTTCTGGATAAATGCTGGCGGATCCAGAACAACGATGTCGAACTTTTCTTTCTCTTCAATCAGGTTCTTACAGATGTCAAAGGCATCGCCGTGGAAACCTTCAAAACGTTCAGCAGCATTATTTATGCGCGCATTTTCAGCCGCCACTTCCAAAGCAAAGTGCGAGGCATCAACACAAATTGCCTGATTAGCACCCGCAGCAAGAGCCTGCGCGCCCCAGCCACCGACATAACTAAACAGATCCAATACACGTTTGCCTTCAACATGTTTTTGCAATTGTGCACGGTTGTTACGATGGTCATAGAACCACCCGGTTTTCTGACCACGCTCCAACGGAGCAACCAGAGGCACGCCGTTCTCCATCAACGGGCATAGTTCTGGAATATCTCCCTGAACAACTTCAGTGTAGGTTTCCAAGCCCTCCTGATTACGCATCTTGCCATCATTGCGGAGCAGAATAGCTTCTGGGCTGAACACCTTATTAAGTGCTTCGATAATCTCATCCAACACCAGTTCCATACCGGCGGTTGAGATCTGCACTACGAAGACATTGAAAAAACGGTCAATGACCAAACCCGGTAAACCATCACTATCACCAAATACCAGTCGATAACAGTCATCGTTGAAACAACTTTCCCGTAACGACAATGCAACTTTCAAACGGTGGGTAATCAGGGAGCGATCCAGAGTATATTTCAGGTCGCGGCTGATCATACGGGCACAGATCAGGGTATTAGGATTGATATAAGCAATGCCCAATGGCTTACCTTTATCCGTTTCCACAACCACCTGTTCACCAGGTTGAAAGTTTTTCAGCGGCGAATGTTTGGTATCTACTTCATTGCTGTAGATCCAGACGTGACCGCCTCTTAAGCGTCGATCCGCCCCACTTTTCAGTTTGAGAGTTTGCAGTGACATGTTTTTCCAGTTTTTACAGACAACTGTCCCGGCATATAGCCGGGACAAAAGAATTTCTTTGCAGAAGTCAGATGACTTGGTAAGGCTTACGCCTCAGATTCGCACACTTCTGCGTATGCTTCACCATCCAGCAGACTGCTCAGTTCTTCTGCATCAGACAGTTTAACTTTGAAGAACCAACCATCGCCATATGGGTCAGAGTTAACCAGCTCAGGAGAATCTTCCAGCTCTTCATTAACCGCTACAACTTCACCAGCCACAGGCGCATAAATATCAGAAGCGGCTTTTACAGACTCAACCACACCTGATTCATCACCCGTTGCAACTTCAGCACCTACTTCAGGTAGTTCAACAAACACTACATCGCCCAGAAGATCCTGTGCATGGTCAGTGATACCGATCACAACTGTACCGTCGCCCTCATCACGAATCCACTCATGGCTGGCTACGTATTTCAGTTCAGAAGGAATGTTACTCATCTGTCTTTCCTACCCTTTGGGTCCTTTTACTAAATCTTAATCAAAAACCTTTTTGCCATTTCTGACAAACGAAGGTCGGATAACTCTTACAGGCACTCGCTTACCGCGAATTTCTACATCTGCACTGTCCTGAGTCGCCGCTGGCACTCGAGCCATTGCGATGGAGTATCCCAGAGTTGGTGAGAAGCTACCACTGGTAATTTCACCTTCGCCTGCACCATCAACAATAACTTTCTGGTGAGCACGCAAGACACCGCGGGATTCCATCACCAGACCAACAAGTTTCTCTGTCACACCCGCTGCTTTTTGTTGTTCCAAAGCTTCGCGGCCAATGAAAACACGGCCTTCAGGTTCCCAAGCAATCGTCCAACCCATATTGGCAGCCAGTGGCGATACCGTTTCATCCATATCGGAACCGTAAAGGTTCATACCCGCTTCAAGTCGCAGAGTATCACGAGCACCCAGACCACAAGGCTTCACACCTGCATCGGACAGTGCCTGCCAGAAATCAGCTGCTTCATCTTCTGGCAACATGATCTCAAGACCATCTTCACCAGTATAGCCAGTTCTGGCAATAAACCAGCCTTCGGATTCCAGCCCCTGGAAAACGCTGAGCTGATCAATCAGATTCGCGCGTGATTCACTAACGGCTTGTTTCGCCAATTCGATAGCCTGCGGGCCCTGAACGGCAATCATGGAAAGTTCTGGCTGTTCGGTAAGCGCGACATCATCAAAACTTGCGGTATGGTCAGCCATCCAGCGCAGGTCTTTTTCACGGGTTGCGCAGTTCACTACAACCCGGAACCATTCACCGGATACACCAGGCGTCGTCATCAGGTAGACGATGAGATCGTCAATAACGCCTGCGTCATCATTCAGCATGCCGCTGTAAAGCGCCTTACCTTTATCTTTGAGCTTATCGACATCATTCGCCAATAGGTAACGCAGATATTCTTTTGCATCGGTACCGGTCACGTCTACAACCGTCATATGGGAGACGTCGAACATTCCGGCAGCATTGCGAACCTGATGATGCTCTTCAACCTGAGAGCCATAGTTGATTGGCATATCCCAACCACCAAAATCCACCAGTTTTGCACCCATTTCCTGATGCTTGTCGTACAGTGCTGTTTTACTGCCCATCTATATAAAACTCTTAATTCGTAGGTTGGTGACGTTATACATTCGAGCTTCTAAAAACGCCATCTCACCTCAAGACTTAACTAACACTCCGGTATTAACCAAATAATTCCCGAAAAGTGAAAAAAGGGAAGACAATTTATAGGGATTCTCGCCTTAGTTCAATCTTTGACCGATCAAAGTTGCTTGCTACGTTAGTATCGAATAGAAATCAGCATCCAGAAAAGGTGCCTATTCCTTTATAGGGCGACGAGCAATCGCTGGAAGATCACCTCCGCGTAAGCCCATTGCTTCCATAACAATATGGTTCTTAAGGGGGCCAACCTTATTCAGCAGGCTCATGCCAAAATTACGCGCCAACCGCAGTATCGGTTGTTCACTATTAAACAACTGCTTAAAGCCCTCCATCGCCGCAGACATCTGGATATTTCCGCTCTGCCTTTGGCGCTGATATCGCCTTAATACCCGCTCAGAAGCTATTGGTTCATTACGCTGAAAAGCGTCCGTCAGGGTCTCAGCAAGCTGCGCTGCATCCAGCAACCCCAGATTCACACCCTGACCTGCAAGAGGATGGATGGTGTGAGCTGCATCGCCAATAGCAACAAAACCCTTCTGAATGTAGTGTTTCGCATGACGCTGGCGCAGCGGGAAAACGGACCGCTCATCACTCCAGATTATTTTCCCTAAGCGGTGTTCGAAAGCACGACCCAACTCAGAACAGAATTCCTCTGTACTTAATTCCATCAAGGCCTTTGCGTGAGCGGGAGATGTTGACCAAACAATTGAGCAGTAATACTCCCCTTCATCACTGGTTAGGGGCAATAAGGCCAGAGGCCCATCCTCGGTAAAGCGCTGCCATGCCGTGGCCTGGTGAGGCTGTTCTGTTTTAACCGTGGTCACAATAGCATGATGCCCATAATCCCACTCCCACATTGGGATGCCTGCCATCTGGCGGGTTTTAGACATTGCACCATCCGATGCTACAACGAGCGGAGCAGTGATCACTCTGCCATCTGATAGTTTTAGGCTGCGGCCATCCTGATCCGCCCAGCTGAGAGAGACCACATCAGCTCCTGTGATCATCTGGATGTTTTTATGCTGCTGCAGAGCTGTATAAAGCCCCGCCAGTGTTACCCGATTCTCTACAATATGACCCAGATGCGGCTCATGCAGATCTCTTGCTGAAAAATGAATATGTCCGGTACCTTCACCATCCCAGACATCCATATCGGTATAGGGGCTGAGACGATGAGCCTGCATATGCTGCCATGCGCCGACAGAATCCAGAATCTGTTGTGAAGCGCAGGTCAAAGCACTTACACGGGGATCATAACCCTGCTCTTCCTGCTCTCTAACAAAAGCATCAAACCCGGAAATATCACCATCCCGTTGTTCCAGCAGGATGATATTTAGGCCGGTAGGCGCGAGCGCGGTAGCGAATGCAACACCCACCATCCCAGCGCCAACAACCACTACATCTGCATTTAAATGTTCTGCTTGATTGCTCATATGCATCCTACTTTAAATCCGGGGCGGGCATGTCCAACCCCATGGCACTGCGGGCAAATAATGTTCTGGCCGGAGGGCAGATATCCAACGCCTGTAAACCCAGGTTGCGACCCACCGCTAACAGAGGGTTTCGGTTTGAGAAAAGTTTCATTGTCTGATCACTAAACCCGATGGTGCGCTGCTGATCCAGTCGTTGCTGATCATAAAAGCTCTGCAGCATTTCCAGATCACCCAGGTTCTTATCCTGCCTGCGCGCCTGAATTAACTTATCCGCCAGAGCAACCACGCCCCGGAGAGCCAGGTTATAGCCCTGCCCGGCGATCGGGTGCAGAGCATGAGCGGCATTCCCTAATACAACTAAACCCTGACGCACCTGTTCTTCTGCCAAAACTAGTTTCAGCGGATAGGAATGGCGCTCACCCACTTTGATAAAGTTACCCGCCCGGTAACCAAACCGGTCATGCAATCGGGCAATAAATGCCTCATCGTCCAGAGCCAAAACTTCATCGACCTGATCATCCGGAACCGTCCAGACCAGACCACAACGATGCATACCACCCTCATCTTCGAGAGGCAGTAAAGCCATAGGCCCGGTATCAGTAAACCGTTCGTATGCTATGGAATTGTGGGGCTTATCCGGGCTGACATTGGCGATAATTGCGTGCTGGTCATACTGACTTTGACTGTAACTGATTCCCATACGTTCACGTAATTCTGAACGTCCGCCATCCGCCATGATGACTAACTCACAGGTTAACTGTTGATCCTGATCCTGTTGCCGCAAAGCAACGGACATCTGTTCCGCACCACTGTTAATCTCAGTGACTTCAGCAGGACAGATAAAATCGATTCGGGAGGCATCCTCCTGTTGCAACCGGTTGAGAAGCACCCGGCCCAACCAGTGGTTTTCAACCACATAACCCAACGCAGACACATTTTCCTGTTCGGCATTCAGACGAGTAACGCCAAAATGGCCTCTATCTGAGACATGAATATGTTCAATCGGCGCCAAATGCTGGTTGAGAGTCTCCCAAACACCCATAATTTCATAGATGGTCCGACTACCGTAGGCTAATGCAGTCGCTCTGGAGTCATAACTGGGTTGATAGGTCAGGCTATCCTGGTCTGGCAGAGGATAAGCTTCAATGACAGCTATGTTCAGATCCAGATTTTCACTGGAGGGGATAAGGGCGCTGGCAAGACTGGCTCCTACCATGCCGCCACCAATTATGATGATATCGTAGTGTTGTTTCATCCTGCCGCCATCAACTGTTCGATTTCAGCCACTTCCTTAGGAACGTCTGCGGTTAAAACTTCACATCCAGACTCGGTAATCAATACATCATCTTCGATGCGAACCCCTATGCCGCGCCAACGAGGTTCTACTTTTTCATTATCAGCCGCGATATAAATGCCCGGCTCAACGGTCATCACCATTCCTGGCAATAATGGACGCCACTCACCGTCAATTTTATAGTCACCAACATCATGCACATCCATGCCCAGCCAGTGACCGATCCGATGCATATAGAAATCCCGGTATCCACCCGCTGAAATCTCGTCATCCAGCGAACCAGTCAGCAAACCCAATTCGATGAGCCCTTCTGTCAGGAACTTAACCGACTCATCATGCACTTCATGCCATAGCACCCCGGGCTTAGCCAGTTCGATGCATGCCTTTTGAGCTTTCAAAACCAATTCGTAAATTGCTTTTTGCTCGTCTGTGAATCGCCCGTTAACCGGGAATGTCCGGGTGATATCACCCGCGTAATTATCAAGTTCACAACCGGCATCAATCAGCACCAGATCGCCATCCTGAAGCGGTTCGCTGTTCTCGATATAGTGCAAAATACAAGCGTTATCGCCACCCCCAACAATGGTTGAATAGGCCGGTTGGCGACAACCATTCATCGCAAAATAATGCAGAATTTCCGCTTCCAGCTGATATTCCATAACACCGGGTTTACAGAGTTTCATGGCCTGAACATGACCTAATGCGGAGATTTCTCCAGCCCTGCGCATCAACGCTACTTCATCCTCATCCTTAATTAAACGCATCTCATGCAAAGGATGATCTAGCATCACTAACTCAGTCGGTGCAACTGCGCCTTGACGGGATTTGGAGCGAATGAGGTTTAACCAATGTCGAATCTGCTGATCGAGGTCATCATACTGACCGATGGAGTAGTAGATACGCAGCATGCCATCCAACAACTGAGGAAGGATGTTATCCACCTCAGCAATACTATGCGCTTCATCAATACCATAATCGCGCACAACACCTTCAGGACCCGCCCGGTAACCGTTCCAGATCTCCATCAGTTTGTCACGATCCCGGCAAAACATGACAGTTTCGCCTTCTTTTCGACCAGGTAACAACACCAAGACCGCTTCGGGCTCATTAAAGCCGGTCAGATAATAAAAATCGCTATTCTGTCGGAACGGATACTCCGCATCATTATTTCTGGTAATCATCTGACCGGAAGGAATAATGGCGATGCTTTCCGGAGCCATTTGCTCCATCAACGAAATACGGCGTTGTTTAAAACGTTCCTGACTAATTTTCATTAATGCAACCTGTCGTTCTCGGGTTTTGCAGCCGCAAATTCTTTTTCTTTCTCTGCAACAGCCTTGTTACACTCCGTAAACAGCATCAACACTGCCATACGCACATATTCCTGAACTTCCATCAGGTCATTTTCGTTTTCATCCAGATCTTCCAGCTCAGCAGATATCTGCGCAATCTGACCCAAATCATTCAGTGTTTCTTTCGCTTCTGAAGACAGAGAGGCATCAGTATGCTGCCCGTACAACCCGAATCCACTTAAAAAGCTTTGGCACCAACGTCCCAACGCCTCTGCACGCAGTGAGATTTCGTTATCGTCATCAGGTAACAACATCTCAAATTCCAGATCTATACTCTCCAGAGAGTTACAAGTCGCCGTGTAGAGATCGACCAATGCAACTTTACTGCTTTCCTGTGCAATTGAATTGATATCCATCAGTTCAGATGCTGTTTGCAACAAGACTGCAGGCTGTAAACGGGCACCTGCAGCAAGGTGCCCTGAAATCAGGCCATGTAATTCTGCTGGTGAAACAACTTTCACACCCTCTTCAACAAAGATATTTGCCAATAGTTCGAAGGTTGGTAGATCAATCGGCATATTTTCTGACGACATGTACAAATCCCAATAAATTCTTAACGTTTATCCTAGCATTTCAGGCTATGTAGCTGCGAACAATTATCCCATTCAGCGTAAAACCTGATAATTTTTCCCTTACAAGCATAAAGCTACATTGACCCACCCCTAGGGGCTGATTATAGTCCTGAGGTATCTCAAAATTCTGGAGTCTCACTTCTTCATGACTGAGTCATATTTTAACGCCCTGGAACAGAAAATTGATCAAATTCTGGAGCGTCATGCCAAGCTGGAAGCAGAAAACCAGCAGCTTCGTGACAGAGAACGTCTTCTGAAGGAAGAGCGTGCCCAGCTGATTCAGATAAATGAACAGACCCAGAACAAAATTGAAGCCATGATTACGCGACTTAAATCTCTGGAGCAAAGTAAATGAGCCAAGACGATTCTCAAGCCGTTACAGTTAAATTGCTAGACAAGGAGTTCAGTTTTAACTGTCCTCAAGACGCGGAACATGAACTGAGAGCATCCGCCGATTTTTTGAACGAAAAAATGTTGGAAATTCGTAAATCAGGCAGAGTTCTCGGACTGGAACGCATTGCCGTTATGGCGGCCCTGAATCTTGCTCATGAGCTCATTCAGAATAAAAATAATCAAACAGAATCCGTCGAAGAAAAGTTACGTTATCTGGGCAATAAAATCGATTTGGCAATCAACGAAATCGACCAACTCAGCTAAGTAGCTGCGGGCTTGAAAAGTTTTCATACTCAAAAACCAGTATTAAAAACATACAGTTACTTTCGCGAATAGCATAAAGTAATTTATTTTCAAGACCTGACACCACACTAATAAAGAGTATAATGGAGCCATCCCTGGGGTGTTCGACCGTTGGTTAAGTCCCTCGAGCCGATAACCACACTTCTGGAGGTTACTCGCAGACTCTGGTGTGCATGTCCGATTCAACGGAAAGCCTTATGAATCTCAGTAACCGCCTCCTTGAACCTTCGGGTTCAGGGCCATTACCAACACCGGCACTTCGGGGACCTTTTCTTCTATCATGACTACTCGAAAAAAACTCCGTAAACAGCTTCGTAGTAAACGCCGATCGCTCAGTCCTGAGCAACAGAACACAGCTTCGCAAAATCTACTTAAGAACATTCGCTGCCGCAGTGATTTTCGACGCTCAAAACATATCGCGCTTTATCTCGCAAATGACGGCGAGATCAATCCTATGCCGATCATTCAGTACTGCTGGAAAGTGGGCAAGAAGGTCTACCTGCCGGTACTCCATCCCATTTTGCATAACCGCCTATGGTTTGTACCCTACACTGCATCATCCCCCATGGTCCGGAACATTTATGGTATTAAAGAGCCAAAATTATTCCCGGACAGGCGCCGTTCCGCCTGGTCTTTGCAGATGGCTTTATTACCTTTGGTTGGTTTCGACAAATACGGCAATAGGATGGGCATGGGAGGTGGTTATTATGACCGTACTTTCAGCTTTAAAGCCAACAAACGAGGTCTTAGAGGTCCGGACCTAATTGGTCTTGCACATGAAATTCAGAGAGTAGAAGAGCTGCCTGTCGAAAGCTGGGATATACCTTTGACAGCAATTATATCGGATGTGAACTGTTACCCGTGATGGGTATCAGCTATTGAAGACTTGATCAAACAGTGTCGCGAACTGGAAATCAGCATGAGATACTCCGGTCATAACAGACCCAAGTACAAACACGATCACCAACATCACTACAAGATCAGGACTCTTTTTCATTTTCTGCCTACCTTAAAACAAGCAGCTGAAACAACCTGCCGCAAGGTTGTATAGCTACAACTGCGCAGTAGTGTTTCATATTTCAGTTTTTTTGCAAGCTCTATACTTACATTTTAGTCAATATATCGGCAACTTAGCTGCTTTTATTAAGAAAAAGCTCAAAAAAACCCATTTAACTGCTGATTTCTTTATATTTTACAGAGTAGCCAACAGCAAAACGAATGGCATGGATAACATAGAAAGCAGTGTCTGCCCGGTGATAATCGCGGCCATCATAGGCGCATCACCGCCCATCTGACGAGCCAGAATGTAAGCTGAAGTCGCCGTTGGCAGAGAGGCATAAAGCATCAGGAGCTGAGCACTACTGGATTCCAGTCCGATCAGAGTGATGATAAGCATACAAAGTGCCGGCATCACCAGTAACTTAATCACCGAGGAACCAATCAACTCCTTCTTGCATTGCCCCAATACTTTAAAGCTCAAGCCTGCACCAACGGCCAGCAAACCTAAGGGCAAAGCCATTCGGCTGAGTAATTCTGCGACAGGCTCAATAACCGCTGGAAGCCCCACCCCGGTCTGGTTTAAAAGCAACCCTATTAAACTGCCCAGAATCAAGGGATTCTGAGCTAGAGCTTTGAACACACTCAGAAATTCCCTGTTTTTATGGGTAAAGAGTGTAAATACAAGCACACAGCACAGGTTCAGTAATGGAATCATGATGGCCATGATTACGGCAGCAATAGCAACACCCTCTGTGCCAAAAAGAGCTGCAGATGCAGCTAAACCAACATAGGTATTAAATCGCACGGAGCCTTGATAAACCGAGGTAAATCCGGCCGTAGTTTCAGCCAACAGAGGTTTCAGAATAAAGGTAATCACACTGCCACCGGCTACCAATAAAAGTACGGCAACACCAATTGAATCCAGAGAAACAGACGACATATCTGCCTGGCTAAGTTTGTAAATTAACAACACCGGGAAGAGTACAAAATAAGTCGCTTTTTCAGCCTGTTGCCAAAAACTTTCTCCGGGGAAATTAGTTCGCCTCGCCAAATACCCCAAAAGGATCAAAGCAAATACAGGCCACAGGGCGCTGATAATTTCAGACATAGTGTTATAGTGCTCTTAATAAAACCAATAAAGCATGGAGTAGAGTGACTATGATGACATCACTGGTCTTAACCGTCATCGGTCCAGACAAACCCGGGTTAGTAGAAATGCTGGCTCAAACCATTACAGACAATAAAGGCAACTGGCTGGAATCGGGTATGTCTCGCCTGGCGGGCAAATTTGCCGGCATCTTAATTACAGAAGTCCCAGAAGATAATTGCGAGGCTTTGATCGACGCTTTACATAATCTGGAGTCCCAAGGTTTAAAAGTAACCGCTGAACGATCAGATGCAGGCACAGCATCCAAAGCATCACAAAGCTTCACTCTGGAACTGGTTGGCCATGATAAACCTGGCATTGTTCGCGATATTTCCAGCGCCCTAGCTAAACGTAGCGTCAATGTAGAACGACTCAGCACCGAATTAGTATCCGGTTCTATGTCCGCAGAGCTGCTGTTTAAAGCCACAGCAGAGCTGATGGCACCAGAGGGTCTTGATCTGGACATTATTCAGGAAGATCTCGAAGCGATAGCCAGTGATTTGATGGTGGATATTACGCTGAACACCTAGAGAAAGTGACCATACTTACTCAGTCCGCAGTAAAACCATTACCCTGACATACCATTGGGTGGGAGTTATGAGTATTAAATCGCTTTTCTCACAGCTAAACGAAGCTTTTCTGATCATCGATAGAACGCAACCTCAACAGCCCTTCATAAATAAAGCCGCGTGTGAGTTGTTATCTATTGAGGATCACGCACTCCTTAACTCCCCATTTTGGCAAGAACATCTGGAGCCTATTGCGATAGGCTCTCCCATTCCAAAAGAGCATTCCGCCTACTTTGAAGGCAAGAATTACCTCCTTAGCTTCAGTGAAGTTAACGATCCAGAAACAACATACCTTGTTGTACATGTAAAAGCGGATACCCCTTCGGAAGAAACATTGCATAACTTTTTCGATCTGGTCGACAATCTTGGGGCCTACGTTTTTTGTAAAGATACCGAGTTCAACTATACCTACGCCAACCAACAAGTGTGCGAACTGTTTGATTGCCCCCTTGAGGAGATTATTGGGCACAATGATTACAAGTTTTTTGGCGAGGAAACCGGTAAAAATCTGATCGAAACCTATGACAAACCTGTAATTGATCAGGGTAAAACCCAGCGCAATGAAGAGCGACTTTTCGTCGAAAACCTCAATGAGTATCGCCATTACCTGTCAGTTAAAAAACCGCTGTTTGATCCTAACGGACAGGTTAGAGGCTTGTTTGGCATATCCACTGATATCACCGCTGAAAAAGAAACTCAGACCAAATTAAGAGAGAGCGAGCTGCGCTTACGGACCATTTTGGACAATGTTGGAGCTTACATCTACATCAAAGATAAAGATCGTAGATTTAAGTACATCAATAAATTAACCGAAGAGCTGTTCCAGAAAAAAAGCGATGAAATAGTTGGCATGACTAATATTGAGCTTTTGGGCCAGGAACAAGGTGAGGAGTTCGACCAGACTGACCGACAGGTTTTTGAGATTGGCGAGAAAGTTACCTGCCTTGAAACCTTTTCCACCCCGGATGAAATCTACTATTACTGGTCTGTGAAAATACCGCTGCAAAATGAACAAGGCGAGATAGACCACTACATTGGTATTTCAACCGACATTACCGATCAGAAAAATCTGGAACACCAGGTTCGTCAGTCCCACCGCGAACTGGAAGTAAGGCTGGAAGAGATCAATAAACTAAAAGATGAGCTGCAGAACCAAGCCACCCACGATGCATTGACCGGTTTATTTAACCGTCGCTATCTGGAAGAGCATATACCGCTTATTTTTGCTGACCCCAACCGGGCCCCAACCAGTCTTTTGATGGTGGATATTGATAATTTTAAAACGATTAATGATAACCATGGTCATGGAACAGGTGACAAAACGCTGGCGTATCTGGCAGATACTCTGCGCGCAGAGTGCAGAAGCAATGACCTGATCTGCCGATACGGTGGGGATGAATTCCTTGTGGTTCTGCCAAACACACCTCAAAGCTCCGCGCTTAAAAAAGCGGAATGGATACGTAAGAGCTTTCAACTCAATCTGACTAACGCCCTCCCGGAGCTCCACAAAAACAGCATATCTATCGGGATATCCACCTCACCCGATAACGCCGACAGTTTTGAAAAGCTTTATCACTCATCAGACAAAGCGTTGTATGAGGCAAAGAAAAAAGGCCGGAACTGCTGTGTTACTGCCTCAGAGCTGCCATGAGTAAGGGCATACGCTGCACATAAAAAATGCGCCTTAAGGCGCATTTTTATATATCAATAGCTTTTACTTAACCACGCTCATCCAATTTAGCCCGACCACGTTTAACCGCAGCGCGGACCTGATTTGGAGCTGTTCCACCAATATGGTCACGGGCAGCGACAGAACCTTCAAGAGTCAACACCTCGAATACATCCGCTTCGATGGTATCGGAGAATTGAACCAGTTCTTCAAGTGACATTTCACCCAGATCTTTGCCTTGCTCAATGCCATAGGCTACAGATTTACCTACAACTTCATGAGCATCACGGAAAGGCATACCTTTACGTACCAGATAATCCGCAAGATCAGTTGCAGTAGAGAAACCACGAAGCGCAGCTTCACGCATGCTTTCTTTCTTGGACTCAAGCGCAGGCACCATATCAGCGAAGGCACGCAAACAACCTTTCACTGTATCAATCGCATCAAACAACGGCTCTTTGTCTTCCTGATTATCCTTGTTGTAAGCCAGTGGCTGAGATTTCATCAGCGTCAACAGACTCATCAGGTGGCCGTATACACGACCAGACTTACCACGTACCAGCTCTGGTACATCCGGATTTTTCTTCTGCGGCATGATGGATGAACCTGTGCAGAAACGATCCGGTAGGTTGATAAAGTCAAACTGAGCAGATGTCCACAGAACCAGTTCCTCTGACATACGCGTCAAATGCATCAGCAGAATACTGGACGCAGAACAGAACTCGATAGCGAAATCACGATCAGATACCGCATCCAGAGAGTTCTCAGCAGGCGCATTAAACTCTAGCAGCTCGCAGGTTAAATCCCGTTGAATTGGATAAGTGGTACCTGCCAGAGCCGCAGCGCCCAGAGGCATAATGTTCGCACGCTCACGACAGTCTTCGAAACGTCCAAAGTCGCGGCTCAGCATTTCAAACCAAGCCAACAGGTGATGACCGAAGGTGACGGGTTGTGCCGTCTGCAGGTGAGTAAAACCAGGCATGATGGTATCTGCTTCACGCTCAGCAATACCCAAAAGCCCCTGTTGCAGACGAGTGATTTCAGCCAGAACCAAATCAATCTCATCACGCAGATACAGACGAATATCCGTCGCTACCTGATCATTTCGAGAACGGCCTGTGTGCAGCTTCTTGCCGGTGATACCAATCTTCTTGGTCAAAGCAGCTTCGATGTTCATGTGTACATCTTCCAGCTCGATGGACCATTCAAACTCTCCACGTTCGATTTCTACGCGAATTTCACCCAAACCACGGATGATATCGTCACGTTCGTCTTCAGTCAGAACACCTGCTTGCGTCAGCATTTTAGCGTGAGCAATAGAACCACGAATGTCCTGCAGATACATACGCTGATCAAACTCTACAGAAGCGGTGAAACGGGCAACGAATGCGTCGGTTGGTTCATTAAAACGACCACCCCACTGCTGGTTGGTTTTATCACTCATGGCAAACCTCTATCACTGGTATTTCTATGGCCCTGATGGGCAAAACTGAATTTGCGCGGGATTATATCACGACCTTTGATATAACGTGGCTATATCAGCCCCTTCAATCTGCTACAATCGGCAACTTATTCCAAAGTTGCTGTTTAGAGACCGTTTTTATGAGCAGAACCATCCGTATCGCTACCCGCAAAAGCCCTCTTGCCATGTGGCAGGCTGAATTTGTCAAAGCTGAACTCGAAAGACACCACGAAGGTATTAAGGTTGAGCTGCTGGGCATGACGTCTAAAGGCGATAAGATTCTGGATGCCCCTCTGGCAAAAGTAGGCGGTAAAGGCTTATTTGTAAAAGAACTCGAAGAATCCATGCTTGCAGGTGAAGCGGACATTGCTGTGCATTCAATGAAGGATGTACCGATGGAGTTCCCGGAAGGTCTGGGTCTTGCAGTCATTTGTGAACGTGAACAACCAACAGACGCATTTGTATCAAACACCTATAACAGCATTGAAGAGCTGCCTCAGGGTGCGGTGGTTGGTACATCTTCTCTACGTCGTGAAGCTCAGATCCGTGAAAAGCGCCCAGACCTTCAGATCAAATGGTTGCGCGGTAATGTAAACACTCGTCTGCGCAAACTGGACGATGGTGAATACGATGCCATTATTCTGGCATCAGCCGGCCTTATTCGTTTAGAAATGAAAGAACGCATCAAATCTGAAATATCCGTAGATTTCAGCTTGCCAGCAGGTGGCCAGGGAGCAGTAGGCATAGAGTGCCGAATGGACGACTCTGAGTTGCTTGAACTACTGAAGCCTCTTCATGATCAGGAAACGGCATGGCGGGTCACCGCTGAGCGCGCAATGAACCGCCGTCTGGAAGGTGGTTGCCAGGTGCCTATCGCATGCTTCGCGACATTGAATGATGATAACAGCGAGCTATATCTTCGCGGCCTGGTTGCAAAACCCGATGGCAGCCTGATTCTACGCGATGAAGAAACCGGCCATCCAAACGATGCAGAGCAGATCGGCATAACTCTGGCCGATCGCCTAAAAGACGCCGGTGCCAAAGAGATTCTTGCGGAAGTCTATAAAACTACTGATGCCTGATAATTTGAGCAATCTAAGAGTTCTGGTTACCCGACCAGCCCATCAAGCTGAGAATCTGATCAGGCTCTTAGGCCAGGAAGGGGCTATTTCAATTCTCCTTCCTCTGTTGCAAATATCCGCTGTTGATGAAAAGCATCATGGCTTTCATACCATCAAGCAGCACATTATGGATCTTGACCTGTTTCAGCACGTCATTTTCATTAGCCCCAATGCAGCTAACTTTGGTGGGGAATGGATTGATCAATACTGGCCACAGCTTCCATATAAAGTAAGTTGGTATGCCATTGGCCAGAAAACAGCTCAGGCTCTAAACAACTATGGTATAGATGCCTATCACAGCCCGTTAGGTTACGATTCTGAAGCATTGCTTGCTTGTCCGGATTTACAGCAGATTTCTGGCGAAAGAGTACTCATAATCCGGGGTGTGGGAGGAAGATCCGCTCTCGGAGATGAACTTAGTGCAAGAGGTGCAGAGGTTGTCTATGCTGAACTCTACGAACGCCACTGCCCGAAATATGAAAATGCTGATATTGTTAAATCTCTATCACCAGCACCGGATGTTATTTTAATAAGCAGTGGTGAAGGACTAAACAACCTCAACCTGCTGGTTCAACAGGCCGGATTAAGCATAGAGTCACTAAAAGGCTGTCACATTATCGTTCCCAGCGAACGGGTAAAAGATATAGCCTGGAATATGGGTTTTAAAAACATTACTACAGCAACAGGGCCTGATGACCAGGCAGTGTTGGACACACTGAAGCAGTAATCACTTTTGTGGAAAGCTACTGATGAGCAAGAAAACTGATAAATCACAGGAAGATATGGGCAAAGAATCTGAGGTTATTGATTCCAATGCCACTGAAGTGAGTGTTGATGATAACAACTCCGAAGATGCAAAAGAGCCTAAGGCAGAAACTGAAACGCCTGCAGAAGCCAACTCAGATCAAGTTGACACTACCGAACCAACCGCAGAAGAAATTCCAACCGTCAAAGACGAAGTAAAACCCGAACCTGAGGCACCCGCCCAGGCCAAAGAGAAAAAAGTATCTACCTGGCCCGGTATACTGGCTTTACTGCTTTCTCTAATAGCTCTCGGGGCTTCGGGATACCTGTACTGGCTTTCCATGCAGCAAGGTGACAGCTTCACCCAGAACAATCAAAAACTGGAAGCTCAGGTAACAAGCAGCCTCAGTTCTGCAAGAACCTCACTGGATAAGACCATAGCTGATATGAACCAACAGCTAGGCCAGTTAAAAGCCCAGAGCTCTCAGGAAAAACAAAACATTGATGAGCTGCAAAGCAGACTGACTAAAAGTATTCAGCAGGTTACAGCCAATCAAAATACATCTCGCAAAGACTGGCTATTGGCTGAAGTTGAGTACCTTCTCCGTCTGGCTAATCAGCGAGTACTGATGGAAAACACCAAAGATGGCGCTCTGACTCTGCTGAAATCTGCAGATAAGATTCTGAAAGAAACAGATGATGTGTCCATCTATGAAGTGCGTAAAGCTCTGGCAGAAGATATTGCAGCGCTTGAGGCTGTTCCAACATTGGATACTGAAGGCGTGTTCCTGAAGCTAGGCGCCCTGAATGGTCAGGTTAAGAACCTGCGTTTAATCCCAATTTCAGAGCAACATAAACTGCCGGAACTGATTGAGGAAGTGGCTCCTGAAGTGGTTTCTGAATCCTGGAGTAACGACCTGAAAGCAACCTGGAGCAAAGCTTCCGAGAAACTAGGTAGCCTGGTGGTGATCCGACACCGCGATGAACCTATCGAACCGCTTCTCTCCCCAGAACAGACATACTACTTGCAGCAAAACCTGCATCTGATGCTGGAACAAGCTCAACTTGCACTTCTACAACGGAAACAGGCGTCATTTGATGCCAGTCTGAATAAAGCTCATAACTGGATCAGCACTTACTTTGAAGAGCAGGATGCAACGACTCAAAGCCTGCTGAACGGTCTGTCTGAGTTAAAATCGGTTAAAGTGACAACTGAAATGCCGGACATCAGCGGTTCATTAAGAACCTTGAAACAGTATGTGTCTCACATGACCAAGCTTAAGGAACAAGGAGCATCCTGATGAAAAAGCTGTTCCTTCTCTTACTGATTATGCTCGCAGCCGGCGCCTGGCTGGGCGAGAAAATGATCAAAGACTCAGGTTATGTTCTGGTTGCTTATGACCAGACGACTATAGAAACCAGCCTCTGGGTTTTGGTTGTTCTGATTGCAGTGAGCTTTGTCGCTTTCCACTGGTTAGTTAACCTGATCACCCGCACACGCTTCCCTACAGCAAAGTTACATGCCTGGAAAGAACACAGAAATCAGCGTATTAGCCGTCGCAAAACCCTAAAAGGGCTGACACTTTTATCAGAAGGCAACTGGGCTCAGGCTCAGAAACAACTGGCTCAGGCTGCTGAAAAATCCGATCTGCCACTCATCAACTACCTGTCTGCTGCACGTGCAGCTCATGAACAGAATAATGATCAGGCAACCGATGATTTATTGCAGAAAGCCAGATCCAGTACCCCTGAGGCAGAAGTGACTGTAGCGATCACTCAGGCAGAAATTCAGCTCTCCCGAGGGCAGCTTGAACCCTGTCTCGCCACTTTGCTGAGATTACGTTCACTGGCTCCTAAGAACAGCTACGTGATGAAACTGCTTAAAGATGTTTATTTACGTCTTAATGACTGGAAAGCGCTGTCAAAGCTAATCCCAGTTCTTCGCAGCCACCAAGCACTCAAAGAAGACGAGTTGAATGCACTTAGCAGAGACTGCTACAGCCATATTCTGAACGAGAGCGTTGCGAACCTTCCAGTTGAAACCAGCGATGAAGATCGTTTAACCGCTTTAGGAAGAGCCTGGCACGAACTTCCTTCTGAGCAGACTCTTAAAAGTGATCTAGTGCAACAATATACGGAACTGCTGGTTTCACTTGGCGCTGAAAGCAGAGCGGAACAAAACTTACGTGATCTGATCAAGAAAAACTGGGATGAAAAACTGGTCAACCTGTATGGTCGAGTAAGTGGAGAAAATGCCAAGAAACAGCTGGATCATGCTCGCAACTGGGCGAAAAAACACACCGAAAGCCCTGCTTTACTGCTTACTTTAGGCCGTTTATCTATGCGGAATAAGTATTGGGGACAGGCGGTAAAATATTTTGAACAAAGCCTGGATCTGGAACCGTCAGCTGAAACTCTGGGCGAACTCACCCGCCTGTTGAGGCATCTTGGTGAATCTGATCAGGCACAACTGCTGCTTCAGAAGAATATCAATCTGGTGACTTCAGGACTGCCTGAACTCCCAATGCCTGAAGAACAAAAAGTAAGCGCTTAGGTTAAAAAACACAAAAAAGGGTACTTTAAGTACCCTTTTTACTGAATATATAAAAGACTCCCGCCTCAGCTATCTTCATTCCCCAGCGCTTCAAGAGCATGATCAGCCCACTGCAAGCTATGCCGGTAAGCCACATCAAAGAATTCTTTACCCAGTTGGAATTTCTCTACTTCAAGCCAATTGCTTTCTTCAAATGCAACAACTGCCTTTAAAAGGTCTCCCAATGGGCCACGATGATCAGAGATAGCTTCTTTAATCTCATCTTCTAGCGGTATCTGCTCAAGCAAAGTATCCATTTCCACATCAAGAAGGATATCCAGTTGTGAGATCATACCTACCATAAAGGCACTCTCTTCCTGCCCCATACCCGCAGACTGCGCAACAAGCTCACACATGCGACCACGCGCAAGGAAATTACGGCTTAACTCTTCTGGCTTGTCATCACTGCTGGCAAGCGTAATCAGGGTTGCCCATTTACGTAACTGATTATGCCCCAAGAGAACAATCGCCTGATGCATGGAGGTAATAGGGCTCTTAAGTTGATAGGCTGCAGAATTAACTACTCTGAGTACTTTAAAACTGAGCTTAGCATCCATGATTATAAGCTCTTCTATCTCCTGAGGAGTGATATCGTTTCTTTGCAACTGCGATAGTAATCTAAGAAGTGCCGCGCTATTGCCAGGCACTTCTCTACCCAATACTTTTGAGGGGCGACTTATAAATTTACCCTGGAACAACTTAAAGCCTGCGGCCTGACAAAACCTAAGCGCTTCAAAGTCATCAACATTTTCAGCAAGAGGGGTAATACCTGCCTTGAGCAGCATCCTCACAAGGGGTTCAATTTTCCTCTTGCCAACCTGACTAAAATCAACTTTGACGATATTCACCAGTTTAACCAGAGGCAAAAGGTTGGGCTGCAAAGCAAAACCGTCCAGAGCTACTCGATAGTCATTCTTCCTCAGTTCTTTGACATGGCTAATTACAGTATCAGTAACTTCGATATCAGGACTGATCTCAATAACCAAACCTCTTTGTGGCAACATCAGAGGTTCGTCGTCCGATAACATATGATTAGGGAACGGCAGCAACAGCGGTACTCGGCCGAGTTTTCCGTCCTGACATAAACTGGTGAAAGTGTTTATTAGAAGGTTTGAGCCCTCTGAATCACTATCAAATAATGAATGCTCAGCTTGCTCAGATTGTTTGTAACGCAACTGGTAGGCAACAATCTTCAACTTATCGTTAAAGATTGGCTGCCTAACCATTAATACATGAGTAACTCCCTGCTCCATCAATTTGCTTCCCTGGTTGAAGGAGGTGATTTTCTGTCAGCTTATCGTTTTAAATTGATGAATACTAGCCTTGGCATAATCGGTAAAGTTAGAACATCTAGGAAGCTTATTATTTGTTTCTTGGAGCATATGCAAAGACATCAGAGTGCATATTTTCTTCGCTGAACCCACGCTCTTCACAAGCATCCAGTAATGCATACACCATCGCGGGGGAACCACTGGTGAAGATTTCAACATTATCGAAGTTATCAAAATCAGCCAAAACAGCTTCCGGAAGAAGTCCGGTGCGACCTTCCCAACCAGGACTTTTCTCAGGCTCACTGACAACAGGCACAAAGTGAACATTTGGATGTTCCGCTGCCCATTGCATTGGCAGTTTTTCCAGATACATATCTTCTTCAACTCGGGCACCCCAATAGATATAAATCTGATTACCAAACTGATTTGCCAACAAGTGCTCAACCACACTTTTTACCTGAGCAAACCCAGTGCTCGCCGCTGCAAAGATCAGATGTGTTTCAGGGCTAATAGTATGCGCCTGTAGATAGCAATCACCTTTAGGGATTTCCACCTCTACCTGCTTATTATTCTGCAGATAAGACACAATGGCATTCGACATATCACTATCCGGCATATGGCGGATATGCAGCTCAAGATCACGCCCCTGATCAGGAGCAGAGCCAATGGAGAAGGAAGCCTGCTTCCCCTCTGGCAGAATAATATCCAGGTACTGCCCAGCATAGAACTCCGCAGACAGTGAGGCCGTAGCAGGCATTTTCAAACGGATTCGATAAACATCACTGTTAAGTTGCTCAATCGCCGTAATATCACACAGTAATTTTTTCACTGATAACTCTCCGGGACATCTCAGCCCCTCAATATTCACCCTAACATTTGTCAGCGGCTTACAAGTGCAAGCCAGCACTGTTACCCTTTCATCTGCTCGCTTTAGTATTATATGTTTCTCGGGGTAACGCTGTTTTATCTCGCCTTCCAGCAGCTGAACCTCACAAATCTCACAGACTCCGTTGCGGCAACTGACTCGCAGTTTGTAGTGCAAACGGTTCAACGTATCCAATAAAGATTCTCCGGGCAAACCCCAAAGGGTATGACCGATATTAACAATCTCTATCTGATTCAATCCAGAATACCTAAGTCATCCCAGATATCATCAACGCGCTGTTTTACTTCCTCATCCATCACGATGGGCACTCCCCATTCCCGATCGGTTTCGCCTTCCCATTTATTCGTCGCATCCAACCCCATCTTAGAACCAAGACCGGAAACAGGAGAAGCAAAGTCCAGATAGTCAATTGGCGTGTTGTCGATCATCACTGTGTCGCGTTGCGGGTCCATACGTGTCGTAATCGCCCAGATAACATCATTCCAGTCGCGAGCATTTACATCATCGTCACAAACAATTACAAACTTGGTGTACATAAACTGCCGCAGGAAAGACCATACTCCGAGCATGACACGCTTGGCATGGCCCGGATACTGCTTCTTCATGGTCACAACCGCCATACGATAGGAACAACCTTCTGGCGGAAGATAAAAATCCACTATTTCCGGGAACTGCTTCTGCAGAATAGGTACAAAAACCTCATTCAGAGCCACACCCAGAATGGCTGGCTCATCTGGTGGCCTACCGGTATAGGTACTATGGTAGATAGGATTACTGCGGTGAGTAATTCGCTCAACAGTAAACACAGGGAAGCTATCCACCTCGTTGTAATACCCGGTGTGATCACCGAATGGCCCTTCATCAGCCATCTCATCAGGATCGATATAGCCTTCCAGAATAAATTCGGCGCTCGCAGGTACCTGTAGGTCACTGCCGATACATTGAGTAACCTCGGTTTTACTGCCTCTCAAGAGACCAGCAAAGCCATATTCAGACAGCGTATCCGGTACCGGTGTTACCGCTCCCAGAATGGTTGCCGGATCCGCTCCCAAAGCAACCGCAACCGGAAACTTTTCCCCTGGATGTTGTTCTTTCCACTCACGGAAATCCAGAGCACCGCCACGATGTGCGAGCCAGCGCATGATCAGTTTATTCTTAGCAATCAGCTGCTGCCGATAAATACCCAGATTCTGACGTTCTTTATTGGGTCCACGAGTAATTACCAGCGGCCAGGTAACCAAAGGACCCGCATCACCAGGCCAGCAAGTTTGTATCGGCAGCTTATACAGATCGACCTGATCACCTTCGATCACATGCTTCTGGCAATCTGCACTTTTAACCACCTTAGGCCCCATATTCAAAACCTGTTTGAAAATAGGTAACTTATCCCAGGCGTCCTTCATGCCTTTTGGTGGTTCAGGTTCTTTTAACTGTGACAGCAATTTCCCGACATCACGAAGCGCCTCAACGGTTTCTTCGCCCATGCCCATGGCCACACGTTCCGGTGTACCAAAAAGGTTTGCCAGAACTGGAAAATCGTAACCTTTGGGATTTTCGAATAATAAAGCCGGACCACCCGCACGCAAGGTGCGGTCACTAATCTCGGTCATCTCGAGGTTAGGATCGATTTCCTGTTTTATGCGTTTAAGCTCCCCACGCTCTTCAAGCATGCGGATAAAGTCACGCAGGTCTTTGTACTTTGGTGTCGCCATAATCAAACCTAGTAAAAATAAAAAAGGGCAAGCAGCTGCTCACCCTTTAATACGCAAACCGGCTTACTTCCGTTTCATCGACAGGAAGAATTCGTCGTTTGTTTTGAAGTCTTTCAGTTTGTCGATCACAAACTCAGTCGCGGCAGTATCTTCCATTGGATCCAGAAGTTTACGCAGAATCCACATACGCTGCAGCTCTTCCTCGGAAGTCAGCAGATCTTCACGGCGAGTACCGGAGCGACGGATGTTAATCGCAGGGAATACACGTTTTTCAGCAACCTTACGATCCAGATGAACTTCGGAGTTACCTGTACCTTTGAATTCCTCAAAGATAACTTCATCCATTTTAGAACCAGTATCAACCAATGCAGTTGCGATGATTGTCAGGCTGCCACCTTCTTCGATGTTTCGCGCAGCACCGAAGAAACGCTTAGGACGCTCCAGTGCATGGGCATCAACACCACCGGTCAGAACTTTACCGGAAGATGGAATTACTGTGTTGTATGCACGGGCCAGACGAGTAATGGAGTCCAGCAGGATAACAACATCTTTCTTGTGTTCAGTCAGACGCTTGGCTTTTTCAAGCACCATTTCTGCTACCTGAACGTGACGTGATGGTGGCTCATCAAAGGTAGATGCCACAACCTCACCACGAACGGTGCGCTGCATCTCAGTTACTTCCTCTGGGCGCTCATCAATCAGCAGTACGATCAGATAGGTTTCTGGGTTGTTACGCGTGATGCTGTTCGCAATATTCTGCAGCATCAGTGTCTTACCAGCCTTAGGTGGCGATACGATCAACGCACGCTGGCCTTTACCCATAGGGCAAACCAGATCAATAACACGAGCTGTCAGGTCTTCCGTACTTCCATTACCCAGCTCCATTCGCAGGCGCTGTTGCGCAAACAAAGGCGTCAGGTTTTCAAACAGAATCTTGTTTTTCGCGTTCTCAGGCTTGTCGTAGTTAATCTCTGCAACTTTCAACAATGCGAAATAACGCTCGCCGTCTTTAGGCGGGCGAATTTTGCCTTCGATTGTATCACCGGTTCTGAGATTAAAACGACGGATCTGACTTGGAGATACGTAAATGTCGTCAGGACCTGCAAGATAAGAGGAATCTGCAGAACGCAGGAATCCAAAGCCATCCTGAAGGATTTCTAAAACACCATTACCGTAGATGTCTTCACCACTTTTCGCGTGGCGTTTCAGGATTGCAAAGATAACATCTTGTTTACGGGAACGGGCCAGGTTATCCATGCCCATTTCTTTAGCAATATCGAGAAGTACAGGAACGCTTTTCTTTTTTAATTCGGTAAGATTCATAGTTTGAAGGAAATAAGCACAGGGCTAATTTTATTATTTGGACGGAATTTAAGGGAGACATTCGAATCAGGCCTACAAACCGAGTGCTAGAAAATGAAAGGATGAAGCACCGTGGGCCAATATGAAGACACTATAAAAGGAAGAATCCGGTGTGTCTATAGAAAAACACAAGAAAGTGCGATGTTTAATCGAACACCACACTTTCTAATAGTCTGATTACAGGTTAGCTTCAATAAATGCCGCTAACTGTGACTTAGACAACGCACCAACTTTGGTCGCTTCAACATTGCCGCCTTTGAACAGCATCAGTGTTGGGATACCACGAATACCAAACTTTGGTGGTGTTTCGTTGTTTTCATCGATGTTCAGCTTACAAATTTTCAGCTGGCCATCGTACTCTTTAGCAATTTCTTCAAGAACCGGCGCAATCATCTTGCATGGACCACACCATTCAGCCCAGTAATCAACCAGAACCGGACCTTCAGCTTTGACTACTTCATCTTCAAAAGAAGCATCTGTAACATTTACAATGTTTTCGCTCATGGGGACTATTCTCCACTGCACCCATTATTTTGATCAAGCATCCGATAATAACACCCTATACTGCTATTGTGTAACTTAAGGCATGAATCAATAGCACTGAAACCGGATTAATTGGCTATATACTTAGGCAGAATCACAATATTCTCCTAAATGACCATCTTCCATGACATAAAACCACCTGCATAGCCCCATCAGTTTTGGTAATCTAGCCTGCATTTTCAGCAAAGACATACATCAACAGAGGTTTTCTCAGCATGACAGATCAGGTCATCGCCAGCGAAACACAGGAAGAACAACTTCTTGCAGCTATTGATCTAGGCTCCAACAGCTTCCATATGGTCGTTGCCCAGCTTGATCAAGGTGAACTTCGTACTGTTGATGTTATGTCAGATAAGGTTCAACTGGCCGCCGGCATCAACTCCAAACGCATTCTGACCGATGAAGCTAAACAACGCGGTCTGGACTGCTTAAGCCGGTTTGCTCAACGCATCAAAGACTTACCTCGTGATGATGTTCGGGTGGTCGGCACCAATGCCCTACGGGAAGCAAAAAACAGCGCTGAGTTCATTGATGAGGCAGAAAGCATTCTGGGCACACCTCTGGAAATCATTGCAGGTCGAGAAGAAGCCCGATTAATTTATCTGGGCGTGTCTCACACACTGGCTGATGATCAGGGCTCCCGTCTTGTGATTGATATTGGCGGCGGTAGTACCGAATTCATAATCGGGGAGAGATTCGAACCCCGGGTTATGGAAAGCCTGCATATGGGCTGTGTCAGTTACACTAAACGTTTTTTTGCTGATGGTTCTATTTGCCCGAAAAATTTCAAACGCGCACAAACTGCCGCTCTGCAGGAACTGCAAGCCATTAAGTTCCACTACAAAGACATCGGTTGGGACAGTGCAGTAGGCTCGTCTGGAACGATAAAGGCCGTTCGCAATGCCTGTGTCAGCAATGGTTTCAGCAAGGATCGAATTACCAAAGAAGCCCTGCATCAGCTTCGGGATATGATCCTGAGTTACGAGCACTTCGAAGAGATCGAAATTGCAGATATTAAGCCGGAAAGAAAACAGGTTTTGACCGCCGGTGTTGCCGTTTTATGCGCCGCATTTGAAGCACTCGACATCCAGGAGATGAGCTTCTCTGAAGGCGCATTACGTGAAGGCGTTCTCTATGACATGGCTGGCAGATTGCGCCACGAAGATGTCCGGGACAGAACCATTACCGCACTGATGCAACGCTATCATGTTGATCAGGAACAGGCTGACCGAGTTGAGCAAACTGCACTGTTAGCCTGGGCACAACTGAAAGAAAGCTGGGATTTATCTTCCAAACACTACGATATGCTGAGTTGGGCTGCACGCACCCATGAAATCGGCCTGACTATCGCACATAGCCAGTTCCATAAGCACAGTGCGTATATGCTGACTCACTCAGACCTACCTGGCTTTAACAAGCGTGAACAGTTGCTACTTGCAACTCTGGTACGTGGACACCGCCGTAAATTCCCTAAGGATGAATTTAAAAAGCTACCTAAACGTTTACAGGAAACATATCGCCGACTCTGCATTCTGTTACGCCTGGCTGTAATTCTGCATCGAAGTCGCTCTAAAGACAGATTGCCCGCCGTCACCTTCACAGCCGACCAGAAAAAAGTCATGCTTAAATTCCCAGAAGGATGGCTTGATGTTCACCCTCTGACCCTGGCTGATCTGGAGCAGGAAGCAGAATATTTAAGCTCTGCAGAGTACAAACTCCGTCTGAAATAACTCTCGATTTTTCTGCCGCTATAAAACCAAAAAGCCCGCGTATTTCTACGCGGGCTTTTTTAATACAAAGATTTGAATTACAGCTTAGGACCCGCAGCAATGATCTCTTCAGAAACGCCTTCAAACTTCTTGAAGTTTTCAACGAACTGACCGATCAGATCTTTCGCTGTAGCATCGTAACCTGCTTTATCTTCCCAAGTATCACGTGGGTTAAGCAGAGACGTTTCAACGCCTTCAACAGCTACTGGCACTTCCAGGTTCAGACCTTCAAGTTTCTGAGTCTCAACACCGTTCAGGGAACCATTCTGGATTGCAGAGATGATGCCACGAGTCGTTGGAATGCTGAAACGCTCACCTGTTCCGTAAGAACCACCAGTCCAGCCAGTGTTAACCAGGTAAACTTTAGAACCGAATTCTTCAATACGCTTCATCAGCAGTTCAGCGTAAACGCGTGCTGGGCGTGGGAAGAATGGCGCACCAAAACAAGTAGAGAATGTAGACTTGATACCGCCGCCAGAGCCCATTTCTGTGGAGCCAACCAGTGCAGTGTAGCCAGACAGGAAGTGGTAAGCCGCTGCTTCTTTAGTCAGAACAGAAACAGGAGGCAGCACGCCAGTCAGGTCACAAGTCAGGAATACAATCGCATTCGGCTCTTCACCCATATTCGATACAGTACGTTTTTCAACGTGCTGCAGAGGGTATGCACAACGACCGTTCTCTGTCAGAGAAGTATCATCGTAATCAGCCGTACGCTCTTCATTCAGTGTCACGTTCTCCACGATTGCACCAAAACGAATTGCGTCCCAGATAATTGGTTCGTTCTTCTGGCTCAGGTTGATGGTTTTAGCGTAGCAACCACCTTCCAGGTTAAAGACAACGCCTTTACCCCAACCGTGCTCATCATCACCAATCAGGTAACGTGAAGGATCAGCAGACAGAGTCGTTTTACCTGTGCCAGACAGACCGAAGAACAGAGTTGTGCTGTTGTCATCACCAACGTTTGCAGAGCAGTGCATTGGCAATACGTCTTTCTCTGGCAACAGGAAGTTCTGTACAGAGAACATTGCCTTCTTCATTTCACCCGCATAACGCATACCTGCCAGTAGAACTTTGCGCTTAGCGAAGTTGATGATTACACAGCCATCGCTGTTTGTACCATCACGTTCTGGATCACATTCGAAACCAGCAACGTTAAGAATCTGCCACTCTTCTTTAGCTTTTGGATTGTATTCCGCAGGACGGATGAACAGGTTCTGACCGAACAGGTTCTGCCATGCAGTCTGCGTAGTCATGCGAACAGCAAGATAGTGGCTTGGATCTGAACCTACGTGTACATTCGAAACGTAGTGTTCTTTGTCTGCTACAAACTCTTCAACGCGAGTCCATAGAGCATCAAATTTGTCAGCATCGAACGGGCGGTTAATGTTGCCCCAATCGATTGAATCAGAAGTACTTGGCTCATCCACGATGAAACGATCCATCGGTGAACGACCCGTGCGTTTACCTGTAGTTACTACTAATGCACCCGTGTCGGCAAGAATGCCTTCACCGTTTGCAACAGCTTTTTCAACCAACTGCGCACGGCTAAAATTTTCGTGTGCAATATTAACAGAATCTTTGGTCATTACTGGGTTCCCTTGGCATAGGCGCCAATAACGTTACCTATAAGGCTTATAAGGCTAGTGTAATTATGAGTGTCGTAATTATAAGGAGGCGTATTATGCACAAAAAAACACCGATACGCCATTATTAAGAGCAGTTCGCATTTGACCTGAAGCAAATTAACCGACTAATGGACCTGTTGATTGCTTGTTCCGGGCCCAGCGTTTGCAAATAGCGCCTCAATATCGGCACTGTCAAAACGATAATGGGCATTACAAAACTGGCAATTTACATCAATCTGACCACGCTCCTCGATCACTTCCAGTAACTCGCTTTTATCAACAAGCTTTAAAGAAGCCTCGCTGCGTTCACGGGAGCAAGTACATTTGAAACAAAGTTGATCCGGTTCGTATAAACGGCATTGTTCTTCGTGGAAGAGTCTATACAACAGTGTTTCGTTATCAAGGTTGAGTAACTCTTCGCTTTTCAGGGTCGCAGCAAGGTGAGTTATGCGTTCCCAGTCTTCTTCAGCCGTACCTTCCGCCGGTAACACCTGAAGTAATAAACCAGAAGCGGTTTCGCCATCAGAGACCAGATGGACCTGAGTCGGTAACTGTTCGGAACTGGCAAAATAACTTTCCAGACATGCTGACAGACTATCGCCTTCCAAAGGAACAACACCCTGATATGCCTGCCCCCTATCGGGTTGCACCGTGATGACGACCTGGCCGTCTTTCATCAGTTCGACAAAGCTGGCATCTGAAGAGATCTCACCTTCGTAACGAGCAATCGCACGAAGCTCAAGATTGTGCGTAGATTCTGCCAGCAGCAACCCTACATCGCCTTTGCCTATCGCCTGAAGGCTAATACGCCCCTCAAATTTCAGATTTGAGCTCAGCAAAGAAATCGCAGCGAGCATTTCGCCCAGTATTTGCTGAATAACGATGGGATAGTCGTGATTTTCAAAACAGTCACTGCAGGTCTGTTTCAAACCACAAACAACACCACGGATATCCAATTCGTCAAACAGGACACGTTGAATTTGATCAGGATTACTCATTAATAACGTCTACATGGTTAGCTGGCAGAAATGCCAGACAGAGGAAAAAGATTGCGGAGTATTTTAACACAGACTGCGTAAATTCAGACATGCCCTGTTAACCAGGGCCTGAAGCTAGGTTCTCTGAGGCAGTTAACAGCTACTTTGCAAAAATGCTTCTTTCCGAGTCCTTGAAAGATCGTATCTGACGGCGTTCTTTTTTATTTGGTCGATTGCGTGGATTCAGGCTGCTACCCATAGCTTTACGTTGTGCAGCATGCTCTTCACGTTTGTGAACGCTTGCTTCAGTTTCCTGATAAAGCTTTTGAGCTTCCGGGGCTCCACGTCTCTGATCTGATAGAGCAACCACTACGATTTCTCTTTCATCAAATCCCTGCCTGACTTCAAGGACAGCGCCCACTTCGACATGGCGGCTGCATTTGGTGCGTTGGCCGTTATAGTGAACCTTACCACCTTCAATCATTTGCTTTGCAATGGCGCGGGTCTTATAAAAACGTGCTGCCCATAGCCATTTATCTAAACGTACTTTGTCTTCGGGGTGGGTCATGTGTCTCCGTTATTTTTTGGCAAAATCTCGTCAAAATGTTCGATGGCAGCAAAATCCTTCATCTCACGTTTTGGCTGTTGGCTATCTGGCTGCACAATTGAGAGCAGATAACGAATACCATATTCACGTGCGCTTTTGAGCACAGAAAAGCTGTCATCAATTAACAGTGTACGCTGTTTATCGAAAGCTTCCACTTCCTGAAGCTTATCCCAGAACAGAGGGTTTTCTTTCGGCATCCGGAAATCATGCGAACAGATCACATCATCCACCAGCTTATCCAGGCCTGTCTTCTTAATTTTCAAGGACAAACTATCATGATGAGCATTCGTCACAATCACTGCTCGAATGCCCTCTTCTTTTAAGATCTTAAGAAAGTCCTGCACATGAGGGCGAAAAGCAATTTTATCCGCAATCTCATATTTAAGCTCGGTAATGGGTACATTGAGATCCTGAGTCCAGTAATCAAGACAGTACCAGTTCAGAGTTCCCTGCTGCTGCATGATCCGCTCATGTAACCATTCACGGGCTTCCGTTGCATCCATACTATGAATTTCAGCATAACGAAGGGGTAGATGTTCCAGCCAGAAAAAGGTATCAAAGTGTAAATCGAGAAGTGTGCCGTCCATATCCAGAAGGACGGTATCGATATTCTGCCAGTCGATCATGATCCGGGCCATTAATAGAGGAATAGTCAGTATGCCGGTTAAACCTGAAATTTTGAAGATCCAAGCCACGGCGCAAAGCCGTTTATTCAAAGTTGAGGAAATTGAACTGCGTTTCTCAAACGGCGTTGAACGCACCTATGAGCGCTTGGCGAACCGGGGCCGTGGTGCAGTGATGATCATACCTGTGACTTCGGACAATGAAGTCCTGTTAATTCGGGAATATGCTGTTGGCATTGAAGATTACACACTCACGCTTCCAAAAGGCCTGATCGATCCGGGTGAGACAGCCCATCTAGCAGCTGATCGCGAGCTCAAAGAGGAAGCAGGTTTTGGCAGCAACCACCTGCACACTCTGAAGGTAATGACCTCCGCACCCAACTATATGGGACATACCATTACCGCAATCCTCGCCCGCGACCTCTACCCGTGCAAACTGGAAGGAGACGAACCTGAAGAGATGGAAGTCGTCAGCTGGCCTCTGGGTAAGCTTGATCAGTTACTGCTGGATGAAGATTTTACTGAAGCAAGAGCCATTGCTGCGCTTTATATGACCCGGGACTATTTGCAAAACGAACAAACCAACTAGACTGATAACAATACAACCCAAATAACAATAACAGAGGGTGAAGATGGAAGATCAAAAAACCTTAGTAGCAAGGCTGCTACAAATATGTGAACAGGCATCTGAAGCAATTCTGGATATCTACCAAAATACGGATCTTCAGGTACAGCAAAAAGCAGATAATTCACCTGTGACCCAAGCGGATATGGCTGCGCACGAGATCATTAATAGTGCGCTGCAGGAACTCACACCGGATATCCCGCAACTGAGCGAGGAAGACTCCAGTGTTACTTTTTCACAACGCCAGGAATGGCCAAAATTCTGGTGTATCGATCCGCTTGATGGGACTAAAGAATTTATCAATCGTAATGATGAGTTCACCATTAATATTGCTTTGATTGACAACCACCGTCCCATTCTTGGGATTGTATATGTTCCCGTTACGGGTACCGCCTATTGGGGTGGCACTCAGGTTGGCGCGTGGAAGCAATGTAAGGGCAAGGCACCGGTGCATATTCGCAGTCGTCCCTTAGGTGAAAAACTGGTCATTACCGCCAGCAGACGTCACGGGCAGGAGAAAAATGACAAATTACTGCAACCGCTTTCCCGCCATTTCCGTCAGATCAGTAATAAAGGTGTCGGCAGCTCTTTGAAAATGTGCCTGATCGCTGAAGGACTGGCAGATTTCTATCCGCGTTTATTCCCCACCAGTGAATGGGATACCGCAGCAGGTCAGGCTGTTGTCGAAGCGGCGGGAGGTCGTTTCGTTAATGCCAGCAACCTTGAGCCTCTTACCTATAACCAAAAAGAATCTTTGGAAAATCCATTCTTTTATGTCTGTGGTGACCCACAATTCCCACTGGAAGAGATCGCCAGACGAAGATAAGACAGACACAAAAAACGGGGCATATCAGCCCCGTTTTTATTTTAAGTCGGTTTATTCCGCCGCGCAGGCTTGTGAACCCAGATGAACCACTTCTTCAACTTTTGCACGAAAAGCGGGGTCTGTTGCCCGATTAGACATTATGAGTTTTACCTCATTATCACTGAAGTGCTTGTGAACATACTTTGCGAGACAATGGCAACGCTCTTCCGAAACGTTATTGCCTTTCATACAGCCTTCTTTGAACGGCTCAAATGTGCTGGATGTAAGAAACTGAGTTTTCACCGCCAGGACCCCCAGGGATACAACAGAAATCCAGATCAAAACTTTATACATCGTACTACACTCGCTTCTTATCGTTATAAACTGAGCAAGCCATTCTATGTGGAATAGGGCTCGCTTGCAGCAAACTTTAGTCGCAGCCCTTTAAATTCTGCTAACAAGCCATATATAAGTGAAGTTAACGGATCAAAAAGCACACTTTTTGTACCATGAAATAATAAGACTTGAGTGCTATTATTTCTGAGCTTTAGGATTATTAGCGGTTGCTGTCTGGGTGGGGACACAGAATCAGCAGCCTTATACGACTTATCAATTCGATTGATTTATTAAGGTGACACTTATGAGCTTTGAACTACCAGCATTGCCTTACGCAAAGGACGCTCTGGAGCCACACATCTCTGCAGAGACTCTGGATTTCCACCACGGCAAACACCACAACACTTACGTTGTTAAGCTGAACGGTCTGGTACCAGGTACTGAATACGAAGGTAAGACTCTGGAAGAGATCATCACTTCTGCGCCTGCTGGCGGTGTATTCAACAACGCTGCACAGATCTGGAACCACACTTTCTACTGGAACTGCCTGTCTCCAAACGGTGGTGGTGAGCCAACGGGTGCAATTGCTGACGCAATCAACGCTAAATGGGGTTCTTTCGCTGCATTCCAGGAAGCACTGAACGATAAAGCGGTAAACAACTTCGGTTCAAGCTGGACTTGGTTGGTTAAAAACTCTGACGGTTCTATCGATATTGTAAACACTAGCAACGCTGGCTGCCCTCTGACTGAAGGTCAGACGCCACTGCTGACTGTTGACCTGTGGGAGCACGCTTACTACATCGATTACCGCAACGTACGTCCAGACTACCTGAAAGCGTTCTGGGCTCTGGTAAACTGGGACTTCGTAAACGCTAACTTCGCGTAATCGAATCTCGATTAAAAAAGGCGCCATGGGCGCCTTTTTTATTGCTCAGGAATTTATTGACCTTCCAGCATAGGTTCCAGATAGGGCCAGACTGTACTTAAAAGATAAGGCTGACCTTCCGCATTCGGGTGGATTCCATCTTCCATCATTCGCTCTGGATACAAAGCAACCTGTTCCATAAAGAACGGGACAAATGCCACCTCTTCATCATCAGCAACCTCCGCGTAAAGCTCCCGGAACTTTTCGGTATATGCTGCACCGTAGTTCGAAGGCAGCTGAATGCCCAAAAGCAACACCTGGGCATCCGAACCTTCAGCCATATCAATTAGCCTTGTCAGGTTACGTTTAATGGCAAAATGTGGCGTACCTCGCAGACCGTCATTGCCGCCCAATTCAATCAATACGATTTCGGCATCAGCTTGTTGCAACACTCGATTGAGACGTGCGATGCCATTTTGGGTAGTATCTCCACTAACACTGGCATTAATGACCTTGTGAGGATACCCCTCTTCATAGAGTTTCTCCTGTAACAGGTGCACCCAACCTTGTTCCGGGTTCATCTGATAAGCTGCAGACAAGCTATCGCCCAGAACAACAATGGAACGAGCCTGAACCGAACAGCTTAAAATAACGAATAAAAGGGGTAGCAGAATACGCAACGGATCACCTTTATGGATATATCGATGGAAACAGTTATCAGTGCCCAGCATGTCGCAAAACATTTCCATACTCAAGCAGGTAGCCTTGAGCTGTTTAACAATATCAGTCTGGATATTCATCAGGGAGAAAGCCTGGCTATTGTTGGCCCATCCGGTACCGGGAAGTCCACCTTGCTCTCTATCCTGGCGGGTCTGGACCAACCATCATCAGGAAAAGTTCTGCTCAAAAACACTGACCTTAATACTCTGGACGATAAAAGCCGGGCAGAGTTCCGTAATCGTCATATCAGTTTTGTGTTCCAGGCTTTCCATCTGTTACCCGACCTGACTGCTCTGCAAAATGTGATGCTGCCTCTGCAGATACGGAATCATTCAGGCGCGGAACAGGAAGCCATAAGCTGGCTAAACAAAGTAGGCTTGAAAGATCGGCTTAATCATAAACCTGCCGAATTATCGGGAGGTGAGCAACAAAGGGTCGCCATCGCCCGCAGTTTTGCTACACAACCTTCTTTATTGTTTGCCGATGAACCCACCGGAAATCTGGATGAACACACGGGTGAACAGATCATTGAGCAACTGTTTAGCCTCAACCAAGAACAACACACCACGCTCGTACTGATTACTCATGACTCAGCCTTAGCCAAACGCTGCCAGCGGGCCCTGCGACTGCACAACGGTGTTCTGGAGGAGCTGAGCTGATGGTGGGGGCCATCGTTTTAAAAATGGCGTTTCGCCAGTCTAAGTCCTGCCTGAAACTTACCGAATGGCGAGCACTCATTATTGCTTTGATCATGGCGGTTAGCATTGCCAGCCTTATGGCTGTTCTGGGGGAGCGTATTGAAAAGACCTTAATGCGTCAGGGCAGCGCCCTTTTAGGGGGTGAATTAATCTTAACGAACAGCCGCCCCTTATCTCGCAAAAACCTGAGTTACGCCACCGATCTTGGACTGGATTATTCTGAAGTTACGCAACTGGCCACCATGGCAAACAGTGGCGACAACTTCCTTTTAGTCACCATTCGCGCCCTCAGCTTTCCTTACCCCAGAGGCACAATAGAACTGAAGCAACCGAGTTCAAACACACTGCCCGAGACAGGAGAGGTCTGGGCCGAAGCGGGTGTTTTCGAACGGCTTGATCTGAATATTGGCGACCACATCACTCTTGGCAATAAGTCCTTCAAACTGAGCGGCCTGATCCGTTCAGCACCCGACAGAGGGCGAGGCTTTATTAGCTTTAATCCTCAGCTCATTATGAATCAGGATGATATTTTTGATACCGGATTAATGGGCCCCGGTGCACGGATGCGCTACCGACAGCTGTTCGCAGGTGATGCGGAAGCTGTATCAAAAATGGAAACCTACCTGGATGAGCAGCTACAAACGGGCGAACGCCTGACTTCCCTGAGTGATGATGAAGGACAGCAAAACAGTGCACTAACCAAAGCCTCCTCATACCTACGACTGGGCGCTCTGTTTGCCCTTTTAATTTCGGCAATGACCATATTCCTGAGTTTGCGCAGATTTACTCAGAGCCAGAATACCCGAGCCGCCCTACTGAAAAGCCTTGGTTTGAGTGACCAGCAACTTCTTAGACTCTACCTTTATCAAATAGCCATCGCCTGGTCATTCTGCTCGGTAATCGGGGTAATGCTCGCAGCCTTGTTAGAGGTGATTGGATTGAACCTGCTCAGCTCTTTATTACCACAACCCGTGCCCTCGGCTAATTTATTCACCTATCTCTCTGGTCCAATATTAGGCGCTTCGATACTGCTCTGTCTGGGCCTCCCCACTCTGCTGAAATTGAAACAGAGTAATCCGATTCAACTGATTCAGGGACAAGCCGGAGAAATCGGCTGGCAGAAAAAGACACCTTATGTGATCGCAGCTGTACTACTGATTCTGTTTACCAGCAGTTATCTGAACAATCTGACACTTACCCTCAGTCTGATAGCAACCTTACTGGTTACTGGTGGCCTACTAGGTTGGATTGGCGCCCGGGGCACCCTGCTGATTGTGAAGTACCTTGCCCCCCGCCACAGACTAGGTAACCTCTTACTGAGCCGGGTGCAGCAACAACAACGCTGGTATCGTTTGCAGATCCCGGTGATCTGCCTGCTCTTTGCCCTGTTGAGTATCAACTTCATCGCTCTGAATGACCTACTTTCCAGATGGCAGCAACAACTGCCGGAAGATACGCCCAACCACTTCCTGATCAATATTCAGGACTGGGAGAAGAACGAAGTTGAAACGTTGTTGCAGAGCAAGCAAATCAACAGTCAGCTCTGGCCTATCTATCGGGGCCGGCTGGTTCAGGTTAATGACCTGCCTTTAGCCCAGGCTCTGACGCCTGAGCAACTTGCCCAGCCATCCCTGAGGCGAGAGCTTAATCTCACCTCTGCCAACCAAATTCCTTTGCATAACAAATCGGTGAGCGGTAACTGGCAGGATAAAAATGCGGTTTCTATTGAAGAGAAGGAAGCCGAAGAGCTGGGTTTAGAGCTTGGAGACAAAATCACCTTTGATGTTGCCGGTGAAAAGGTCAGTGCCGAAATTACCAGCATCCGGAGAGTTCGCTGGGACTCTTTCCAGCCCAACTTCTACTTTATTTTTTCACCTGATGTACTGGAAGGGCTTACCGCTAGTTACCTGACCAGCTTCCATCTGGGCAACAACAGTGCAGAAGTCAGCCGGGAGCTGATAAGCCAGTTCCCTACTTTGACGCTTATCGATGTCCGTCAACTACTGGAACAGATTCAACAGCTGCTGAGCCGGTTATCCTTATTATCCAGCCTGTTGATGTTGCTCACCACAGCAGCAGGACTGGTACTGTTGTATGTGACCCTGACGCAAGAACTGGAACAAAGACGATTCGAGAATTCCCTGCTACAAACTCTGGGGGCCAGCGCTCAGCAATGCGGGCAATTGGATCGATTGGAAATGGGATTGATCGGAGCGATCAGTGGTTTGCTGGCAGTACTGATTTCAGAACTGAGTTTATGGCCGATTCATCAACAGCTACTGCAACTGGAAGTAACCCTACACCCAATGCTTTGGGTCGTATTACCCTTAACCAGTACGCTTTTATTCTTGATTGTGGGGTCAGTCAGCCATCGTCAGCACAGCTTAAGCGAGTCGTATAAATTCCTACTTTCCCGCCAATAGCATGGGTACGTCATGAGATTGCTGCTCGGTCTTGAGCCGAGACAGCATTTTACGCCATTCATCTACTTCTTCAGCCTTACCTAACATATATGCTGGGCTGTTTTCGCGCCACACACCAATGCCATTAAAGTGGAAAACAGGCTGAATATCATGACGGTCTGAACTTCTCGTGATATCGCTTCGCATATTGTCCAGAATCAGCGGTTCACTCTGTGAATCAGGATAATAGGTTAATACCATATGGCTCTGGCCATCCGAGCTGAATCGGACATAGGAGATGCTGAGCTTCTCTTCCGGTATGCCCATTTCAAGCAGAGTGAAATACTTGGCAATGGAAAAATCTTCACAATCTCCGGCATTTTTTAGCAGGCTTTCTACGGGCGTAGCCCAGTAGTCTTTTTGACCCCACAATTCCTGATCTTCCATCCACTTCATCTTATTGAAGAAACGGTTTACGGCGGCCAGCTTTTCCCCATCACTCAGCTGCGGTGCGCTATTCATAAGCGCAACCCATTCCTGAAAGCGGTGTGAAGTGGTTTTGCTTTCTTGTTTCTGAATTTTCTTAAGGAGAGGAGCGGGAAGAATTTTTTGAAAATGTGAAGCATGCGCAGGGCTCTGTATGTACAAGAGCGCAACAACAGAGACATGGAGTAGTTTTAAATTAAACAGGCGTGACATGCTTTTTATCATACCATTACCCGACAAAGAGCTAATGAACAGACTTATTATAGAATATCGAAATCTATATTCTTAAACGAGCATGCTCTCGCTAGCCATCAAGACCATCTAGACTAAATTCCCAGAGCCACCTGAGGTTTATCCTCAAGCGTCAAATCCACTTTAGGATAGCAGCTGAATAGGCGTTCAATATTAATGCCCAACTGGTCAGATAACAGGCCTTTCACGGCATCACTACGGTCCTGAGCTAACTGTTGCAAAGCTGGTTCAAGCTGCTTTTGCAACTCAGCTTCTGGCAACGGTTTTTCCTTTTTCTTGTTCGACTCAATAAGAAGGCTTAACACTGGATCTTTATCGGACGACACTGCTGTACCACAGATATTAATCCGCATCGCTTTACGCTCATTCATCATCTGCGAAATTTTCTGCAAGTACTCATTCGCCTCAGATGAGAGTTCGGATTGCCCTGGTACAAAGTAGACGGGCTGCAGAGAGATGAAGGTTCCCTTAGATTGAGCTTCCGCTACCATTTTTCCTAAAGAGATCAGTGTGCCAAAAGGCTGTAGTGCTTTTGTCAGGTAACCTAATGCAGCACTCTTCAGCCCCTTACCGGCCAGCTTATTAATTACCGTCTGATAACCAAACTGCGGATCATCCAGAGAACCATCCACAGGTATCTGCAAATCAATGTTACTGTCGTTATCCTGTAGCACCATGATGGCAGTGCCCAGCGGCATAGAAACCTTCTGGTCAAACTCACCACTACGCTCACTGTTCTGAGCTTCAACTTCCAGCTTGTTCAAGCGGATATCCGAATCTCCCTTAAGGGTGCGATCTTTGATTGTACCTTTAGAGGTCAGGCTCAACTGACCGCTATGCATGTAATAACCAGTATACTGAAGTGAGTAAGGGCTTACTTGAGGCAGTTCCAGACCTTTTACATCCAGATCCCAATTACCGCCATAGTCACCCGAGAAGAGTGCAATGTTGCCTTTAGCATCCAGAGTTGAGAATTTGTTTTTTGCTTTGAGTAAAAAGGCGGTTTGTTTATTTGAAGATGTATCCAGCTGCGATAATTCCAGTGCGTTAATATCGAACTCGGTTTTAAAAGCAGGTTTGACTCCAGCATCCACCAGCTCCAGTTTGTTAGCGCCGCTTAGCTTGATGTCTCCAATACGTAGTTTAAAGGGTTCACTGGTTTCAGATTCTGAAAACTGATTTTCGGTTGATGGCTCTACAGGGACTGATGACTCGTTCTCAACTGAGGCCCCTTCATCTGTACCCAGTTGAGCAAGCAACCAATCCAGATCGGATAATTGTCGCTCTTCAGAGAGATGCACACGGGTAGAACTATTCTTCAAACCAATCTGATTAATGGAGAGCTCTGAGAGTTCTACGAGACTCAGGTCACTCGCAGCGATCGATTGCCACTCAGTGAAAACACCGCCATCGCCCATCACTTTCAGAGCATTAAGATCAATTGCCCCCAGACTAATTTTGTCCGTATGGTCCACCGAAATCTTTTTAATGCCAGCAGAGCCCAGGGAGACTAACTCCTGATCGGAACCGGATAACTTGAGCTGATCAAGCTTCAACCCTGGTGACTGAACTCGCCAATAACTCAGATCATCACTGCTGGCATCTGCTCCAAGCTGCAACTGATTTACAGAGATACTTTTTCCGGCTTGCTTAAGAAGCAGGTCAGCCACCGTAAATTGCAGATCAGAAAGATTGAATTGTTCAGAACCCTCTGGCTTTGTAATGAAGTGCTGCAGCGCAGATGCAGTAATTGTCAGAGGCCCTGAGGACAGGGTATTTTCAGCCTGTTGAAGGACAAGATTGTCCGCGCTGAGATCCAGCCCTTTAACGGTAATCTGATTCTGCCCTTTCATAGAAAAGTCAGTCTTCAGTTGCAGTTTATCTGTAGCTACTTTCTGACTTGCCTGCTCCAGGTCCAACCCTTGAACAGTAATATTACTACTGCTGTTGATAGTGCTGAGAGTATTGCCTGCCAGCGCCACGGCAACAGAACCATTCCAGCTCAAAGCTTTCTGGGTAACATCTAGATCGTCCTGACTGAATTTCAGATCCCGAACCCGAATCGCCCCACTCTGCTGAATCTGGGTAGCTTTGGATTCCAGGTCACTTTTAGCGTTGATCTTCAGATCCAGATCCACAGACGCCTTCAGCTCAGGCAGGAACAAAGCGGTCACACTGTGTATCGGGAAGTTGTTCAGCTTAATGCTTAGCTCAGAGCTTTTTTCGGTAGGAAGGGGTTTGGAACTGGATGACAGAACAACAGGCGCACCGTTTAAGGCACCGTCCAGATTAATGCTAACGGGTTGTTCATGATCCCAGAGATAAAAATCAGCAAGCTGCCCGCTGTTTACAACAATGTTGTGATTTTGACCCGCAACCTCAGCCCGCCACTGAATGTCTTCCAGAGTCAGCTTGCTCAGACCGAAGCTCCAAGCAGAAGGCTCAGATGCTGTCTGAGTTTTCTCTTCTGAACCAGAGAGCGCATTGAGATCGATTGGACCAAGCCAAAGAGATTCACCCTCTTCGCGAATTCCAGAATTCACACCCTGAATTTCAACCATTGTGAGCAGGATTTTCTGATCGGTAAGCTTGGATAAATCCAGATCCACCAGCAGTTTTTTTGCACTTAGCTGCGGCTTCCCTTGTGCTTCTGCATGTAACCGGTCGATAACAATCTGACCTGCGAACCAATCCACCTCTATGGCTTTAAGCTCAGCTTTTTCCGCTCCATTATCTAAAAGCCAGAGAACCGCCTGATCACGCACCAACATAGGCAGGTTATGGAGTAAAAGCGCAATAACAACAATAGAAGCAACAAAAAAACGCATAATCCTTCGCTCAACTGGGCAGGTTTACCTAATCATAATCGAATCAGATAAAAATTCCTTACAGCACCGATAAAATCTCTGGCTAATAACCTAAAAGGAAAGAAACCGACCAAATACCTTTATAAAAAATAATGATACTTAAATACTATTACGTTATTTACGTGCAATATAATTTGCCTATCAAAATTTGATCAATCCTGTTAATATCGCGCCCCAGAAATTAAGCCCATCAGGGCTCAAGACAGTTCTATGCTAACTAACGCAGGACCATAACGGTCTGCCCCGACAAGAAGCAAAAATGCTCACCGGGGGAAGTAACCTGCTGTTTACTTCACCAGACTCGTCTGCCTGCAGCCAACTTATAGGGTGAATCACATGGCTGATAACGAAAACTTCCGCGACTCTTCAGGTTTTTCCTGGATCATCATTAACCTGGCAGCAATTGCCTGGATCACAATGCCAGCGAGCATCGCGTGGAGCAACGTAGTGCTATAAGCGTACGTTCCAGGGCATGTTAACAGGCCCTATATTGAGCTGTTTCCCACTCCGTGCTAAACATGAAGTATGAAACAGCTCAAAATCGGCCAAGTGGCCAAACAATCCGACCTCACCGTTGAAACCATTCGCTACTACGAACAACGAGGCCTGATACCAAAACCCAACCGTCTCGACTCCGGATACCGGGTCTACCCCGAATCCATTCTGACCCGTCTTAACTTTATCAACCGCTGTAAAGACTTAGGTTTCTCCCTACAAGAGATCTCCGAACTGCTGTCTATTCAGATAAATCCCGAAAACAGTTCCGCACTTGTTAAAGAACAGGTCGAGCATAAGATTGAGCTGGTGAAAGATAAAATATCCGAACTACAGAAACTACAAGGCTCTCTGGAACAGCTTTCCAGTCTCTGTTGTGGTGAGGGCTCAGTCAGCGACTGCCCGATTATTGATTTTTTAAAGCATTAAATTCTGAGCGATGTCTGGTCAGAACACTTCGCGGCCTGGGCTAGGAAATGCGCCTATTCAGACGTAGACTGAAACAAATCAATTTACAGACAGTTTTAACACCACTCCACCTGCAAAGAACCAAAACCGATGTTACGAACGATTTGCCGCTATATATTCAATAAACAGGGATGGAAGATTCGAAACCCCATGCCTGAGGATATTGGCAGCTGCGTTGTTGTCGGTGCACCCCATACCAGTAACTGGGATTTTGTTTATGCTGTTGGAGCATGGGACTTAATGGGGATAACCAACCTCAGATTCACCATTAAAAAAGAGTGGATGATCTTTCCCTTTAAGCTGTTTCTGGAACCCTTGGGTGCTATAGGTATCGACCGTTCTCCTAAAACACCCGGGGACCAGCGCCCAAGCATGGTGGATGAGATGGCTAAATTGTTCGCCCCCGGGCAGCCGAAGACCACCCTATTAGTCACCCCGGAAGGCACCCGCAGCCCGGTTAAACGCTGGAAAAGGGGCTTCTACCATGTCGCATTAAAATCCAATACCCCCATCTGTCTGGCTTATCTGGATTTTAAAAAACGCGAAGCCGGTATCGGCATGGTCATCTACCCAAGCGGAGATATTGATAAGGACTTCCGTAAAATCTGGGATTTCTATAATCAAGTCACGCCCTACAATCCTGATAACTACATCCCTCTTTAATCTTTACCCTTATAGAACGGCCAGAAGTCACTATGTCACAGAACTCAAAACCCTCTCCAGAAAACAACTTCAAAGCAGAACAAGCAGAACTCCTGCTAAGCAGCTTCCTACGTTTAACCGGCAAATCACTGATACCAGAAAACACTCCCGGTGATGAGCGTGCTAAAGCACTCTACGATGCGAAATACCCGGTTCTGTCCCATAACTCAGATGAAGACCCACTGCTGAATTATTCCAATGCAAAGGGCATGGAACAGTTTGAGATTTGCTGGGAAGAGTTAGCCATCCTGCCCTCACGCTACACAGCTGAGCCACAAACACAGGAAGAACGAAACCGTTTGCTCAAAGCCGTAACGGAGAATGGCTTTATTGACGATTATCAGGGTGTGCGGATCTCCGCAAAGGGCAACCGCTTCATGGTTGAGGATGCGATTGTCTGGAATGTGATAGACGAGGATGGCGTTTATTGGGGACAAGGAGCGGTTTTATATAAGTGCTCCCCTATCTAACCGTTCTTTTAAACCACTCATTGCGCCACAGCCTTCACTTCGTCATTTCAGCGTTTACGGAGCCATTCCAGGCTTATCACCGTCATTGCAGCGCAGGCTGGAATCCACAATAACTCTGAGCACCAAAACCTATTGTTGCTTAAACAAAAAAACCGCTGATGTTCGTCAGCGGCTTTCTGTTCTATTGGCCAATGCTACACAAAGTATCAAACGCCATTAATTAACAAATGAACACCAATACTTGCTACATATCCCAGAGCAATCGCAGGAGTCCATTTCAAGTGCGAAGCAAATGTATAAACGCCTCGCGCAGTACCCAATAGAGCAACACCCGCAGCGGAGCCGATCGCAAGCATACTACCACCCACACCCGCGGTCAGTGTTACCAACTGCCACTGGCCCAGAGACATTGCAGGGTCCATGGTTAAGACTGCAAACATAACCGGAATGTTATCCACAATCGCAGACAATACACCCACCAGACCGTTCGCCCAGGTCGGGCCCAGATCGTTGTACATCAGCTCAGAAACAATCGCCATATAACCGAACTGGCTCAAACCAGCTACACACAAAATGACGCCGTAGAAGAACAGCAAGGTATCCCATTCCGCACGGGATACACGCTCCATTACGTCGAATTCCTTAACCTCTTCGCGCTTCTCAGTCATATCTTCAAACAGTTCCACAGCACCCACTGTTTCACCACTTTCATCAACAACAGGCGCAGCGCTGAACATCAGATACGCGCCAGAGTTACCAATATTATCGAAGTAGTTCGCCGCATCGTAAGACTTACCGCCCATTGGGTTGTCACGATACTGGTTATGATAATGCTGGCGAACGCCTGCGCCGGAATCATCTTCCAGAACAGTATCAGCCAACGTCGGACGCGGATCTTTATAGAAGCCTTTCCAATGATCTTGAGTGCCGATAACTTCTTCTGCTTTGATACCCGTAAGGTCTTCCAGAGCGGTATTCCAGTGAGTAACGTTTTTGTTTTTATCGATCATGAATGCCGGATAAGGCTGATCATTCAGATGCTCGCCAATATCCTTGCCGTAAGCCTGCAAAACACTCAGTGGGTTGTGGTGAGCATCGCTGCGACCACCAAAGATCGAGTCCGCCATAATCGTGCGGCCTTCAACCTTTTTCAGATAGAACGAGTACATACCCAGGTAACCCAGACCAAACATCATGCCAGCCGCAGGTGGCAGGTGCAGAAAGCTGTGGAAGCTTACTGCAGTCACAATAGTCGCAAGGAACAGAACCATCATGACCTTGGCACCACGCTTCATGAAGGATTTTTCCTGAGACGCTTCTGGAATCTCATTAGGAATGGCGAAGTTCATGATAATTGCAGGCACAAGCCAGTTAACCAGAGACGGGATAAACAAAGGCAGGAACTCTAAGAACTCTACCTTACCTTTCTGCCAAACCATCAGCGTAGTGATATCGCCGAATGGTGAGAACGCGCCACCCGCATTTGCCGCCACAACCACGTTGATGCAAGCAATCGATACAAAGCGGAAATTTTTACCGCCAACCGCCATCACAACGGCACCCATCAGCAGTGCCGTGGTCAGGTTATCCGCGATTGGGGAGATCACAAATGCCAGCGCACCTGTCACCCAAAAAACCGTCCGCAATGAGTAGCCACGGGATACCAGATATGCCCGCAATGCCTGAAATACGTTACGGTCTTCAAGCGCGTTAATGTAGGTCATCGCTACCAGCAGGAACAGGAAGAGCTCTGCGTATTCGATAATGGCGTGTTTAATCGCATGGTGCGCCTGTTCTGAAGCGCCAATTTCGTTAAATGCGATTGCAACCAAAACCCAAATCAGACCTGCTGCTACCAGAACCGGCTTACTCTTGAGCAAGTGAATATTGTTCTCTAACGGAACAAGTGAATAAGCCAAAATAAAAATAGCTACGCTCAGATAACCATAAAAAGAGGCGCTCAGTTCCGGTATTTGTGCGGCCGCGCCCGCCGTTTCTGCCAGAGCAGCCATCGGGAACAGCAACAAGCTAAGACCCGCGAACAAATAGCGCAGGCAGGAACTGTTGATCAGAGGAAAAGGTAACGACAGGTTCATCATCGAATTCCGGGTTTAAGATTAATTGATTCAGGATTGAGTAACAGATCTATCACGACCTGTCACAAAGCTAAAAATTGGAAAACTTCTTAGCCGTTTCACCTGAAACGAGGGATTAAAACCTATGCGGGAACACCTTGGTGGAGCATTCCCCTTGCGGCCCGTAAGGTTAATGCATCAATACCAAAGTTGAAAGGATTCTTTAGGGCGAGCTTTGAACCTCCTTTAGTAGGAGCCTAAAAGCTTTAATACCCATTCTAAACATAACCTGCGTCATTCCAGAGAATTACAGAACCTAAGAGCTTTCGTTCTTAGCGCGTTAAGTGGCTTGAATGTAATATCGAAGGGATCGGGATGGCACCTAGTAAAAGTCACATTTGCCCTATATATTGCAATTTACCCTCAATCGGGCAACGAAAAATCATCAAATCAATAAAATGGAATTTGTATGACTGATGTAAATGAAACTCTAAGATCCAAATCTCCCGCCATCGCTAAAACAGTTATTGGGCTCATAATAGCTTTGGTCGTGTTGTATGTACTCTCAAAATCCTTTTTCTACGCTGAACCCGGGTATATCTATCATGTTCGAACAGTGACTGGGGATGAAGCCGTTGTAACTGAAGTTGGTTATAAGTTTTATCCGTTTGGGAGATACAACTCTTGGAAGCGTGCAATGACAGTTCAAGCCTCTGTCGGGGCAGGAAATAATGCGATTAGTGCAGAGAAAGATTCCGATAACGCTTCGGCTAGCTTACCCCCTTTAAGCATAATGTTTTTGGATCAAGTGGATGCAAATGCTGAAGCAACTGTACGTTTCTCAATACCATCCGATGAAGAGTCTTTTTTAAAACTAGCCCATGAGTACCGATCCCCTGAAAACTTATTACGGACGGCCTTACTACCTGCATTTAAGGAAACCCTACAAGCCAATGCATCGCTGATGGCTGCTGAAGAGTATTACGCGGGTGGCCGTACTGAGTTTAACTCTGAATTTGAAAATCAGATGAGTAATGGCATCTTCTTGGTTAAGCGAGAAGAGGTCAGCATTAAGTCGCCGAAATCACCATTAGGATCAGCCAACGCCTCTTTAGGAACTGAACAGGAAGCATATGGTGATGATGTTAAGACTATTTTCTTAGTCAAAAAGGTGATGGATTCTAATGGCCAACCTAGACGTAAATCCCAGCGTTTTACTGATTTTGGCATCACCGTTGTATCAGCTCTTGTGACTGATATGAAACCGAATCAGAAATTTATCGAACGTATGCAGCTGAAGCAAAAAGCTTCTGCTGACCGGGCTATTGCTCGTGAGCAACGAGTGCAGGAAGAGGAGCAGCGTTTATTGGCTATCGCCCGAGGTGAACGCGAGGTAGCTGAACGCCAAGCTCAGGCTAAAGTTGAGCAAATACAAAAAACAACTGAGGCAGAAACCGAGAAGCAGCTCACGATCACTGGCGCGGAAAAACTTAAAGCTGAAGCCGCGATTGCGAAGGAAACGGCTGAGATTAATCTTGAAAAAGCAAAAATTGAGGCGGAGACCCAGAGAACCTTAGCTGATGCTGAAGCTTATCAGAAGAGAGTCATTTTAGAAGCTGATAATGCATTGGCACAAAAGCTAGAAGCTGAAGTCAAAATCCAGGAGCTTTGGGCAGAAGCTTTTGCTAAGCGAAGTGTGCCCGTTAATGTCTTTGGCAGCGGTAATACAGGTACTCCGGTGGGTAACGATACGGAGACAAAAGCGTTCATGCAAATGCTGACGTTAGATGCAGCTAAACGTTTGAATTACGAAAGGGAAGTGACCAAGTAAGCTTGTTATATAAGAAAGAGAGTAAAAACCGTCGAAAAACCGACGGTTTCTTATTTACCTAGCCACTCGCAGCGAAGCGTTCTCGCTACTCATAGGTTTGAAACGATTACAGCGTAATCGTTTCAACACCGTCCTGCGTGCCCATAAGCACGACATCCGCCCCACGGTTCGCAAACAACCCGTTGGTAACAACACCCACAATGTTGTTCAGCTGCTTTTCCAGTTCTTTGGCGTGCAGGATTTCCATATCGTGAACATCCAGAATTACGTTGCCGTTATCTGTGGTGAAACCTTCACGCCATACTGGCATGCCGTCCAGCTTAACCAGTTCGCGGGCTACTTGTGAGCGGGCCATTGGGATCACTTCCACTGGCAGTGGGAATTCGCCTAGCACGCCAACTTTTTTAGTGCTGTCTACGATGCAAACAAATTCTTTAGCCACTGCTGCAACGATCTTTTCGCGGGTCAGTGCACCGCCGCCGCCTTTAACCAGGTTCAGGCCAGAGTCGAACTCATCTGCACCGTCAACGTAAACTTCCATCTCGGCAACGGAGTTCATGTCGAAGACTTCGATACCGTGACCTTTCAGGCGTTCTGCGGTTGCTTCGGAGCTGGCAACAGCGCCGTCAAACATGTGCTTAATTTCAGCCAGTGCGTCGATGAAGAAGTTGGCAGTAGAGCCGGTACCCACACCCACAATACTATCTTTTTTCAGCTTTGGTTTGATGTATTCAACAGCGGCTTCAGCAACCGCTTTTTTCATCTCATCCTGGGTCATGATCTCTACCTATGCTCATTTTGCCCATTTACGGGGCCAGATAACTAAAAATTGCGCAAATTATACGCTGCATGGAGTCTATGTTGTAGACGCAACAACCCCTTTCCCTTTACCATTTCCGGTCTATTTTTATTTTCAGACGAAAGTTAGTGCTATGCCGGACAGATATATCAAGAAAATCCTCGAGGCCCGTGTTTACGACGTGGCGGTCGAGACACCAATGGATGAAGCAAAAGGCCTGTCAGAACGTCTGAATAACCGAATTTTGCTTAAGCGTGAAGATGAACAGCCGGTCTTCTCCTTCAAGCTGCGTGGTGCCTATAACAAGATGCAGCAGCTGACGGAAGAAGAGCGCGCTTGTGGTGTTGTTGCCGCTTCTGCCGGTAACCATGCTCAGGGCGTGGCGATGTCGGCGAAGAAGCTGGGTATTAAAGCCACCATCGTTATGCCTAAAACCACTCCGGATGTGAAGGTGAACAATGTTCGTCGTCTGGGTGGCAAAGTGGTTCTGCATGGTGACGCTTATGATGATGCCTCTGCTCACGCCAAGAAGCTGGTTGCAGAGAAAGGCATGACTTACGTGCACCCGTTTGATGACCCAGATGTAATCGCCGGTCAGGGAACGGTTGCCATGGAGATGCTGCGCCAGGAGTCCGGCCCGATTGACGCGATTTTTGTGCCTGTAGGTGGCGGCGGCCTGGTTGCAGGCATTGCTGCATACGTTAAGTACCTGCGCCCTGAAACCAAAGTGATCGGTGTTGAGTCGGAAGATTCCGCTTGTCTTTATGAGGCGATGAAAGCCGGGGAGCGTGTAGTGCTGCCACAGGTAGGCATCTTCGCTGACGGTGTGGCCGTAGCTCAGATCGGTGAATACACTTTCGAAGTAGCGCAACGCTATGTGGATGAGGTGATCACCTGCTCAACTGATGAGATCTGTGCAGCGATCAAGGATATCTACGACGATACCCGGTCTATCTGCGAACCAGCAGGTGCACTAGGTGTTGCCGGCATGAAGAAATATGTCGAGCGTGAAGGCTGCGAGGATAAAACACTGATTGCCATCGATTCCGGCGCCAATGTGAACTTTGACCGTTTACGCCATATCGCTGAGCGTTCTGAGCTGGGTGAAAAGCGAGAAGCGATCATCGCTGCGCGTATCCCGGAAAAAGCCGGTAGTTTTAAGAAGTTCTGCTCCGCTCTGGGTAGCCGTAATATCACCGAATTTAACTACCGTTACAGTGACGACAGCAATGCAATCGTGTTTGCCGGTATCCAGTTGAAATCCGGTGGTGATGGCCGTGATGAGCTGATCACTGAACTGCGCGATCAGGAATATGAGGTTGAAGACCTGAGCGATAACGAGATGGCGAAGATCCATGTACGTTATATGGTCGGCGGCCATGCTCCGGTGAATCTGGAAAACGAAGTGATCTACCGCTTTGAGTTCCCGGAACGACCGGGCGCGCTGATGAAGTTCCTCAGTAAACTCGGCGGAAAATGGAATATCTCTCTGTTCCACTACCGTAACCACGGTGCCGCTTATGGTCGTGTACTGGTTGGCATGCAGGTTCTGGAGGGCGAGCGTGCTCAGGTCGGTGCATTCCTTGAAGAGATCGGCTACAACTACTGGGAAGAAACCGATAACGCTGCTTATCAGTTGTTCCTGGGATGATCTATTGAAGCCGGTAGTTTTCTACCGGCTTTTTATTACCCGCCAAAGTTATGAAGCTTTTCTCTCTCGATTACAAACAGCTGATTGAACCGATGTTGGGCGAAGTGATCTTTCATAGCGGCCAATCTAGCTTCCCAGAAATTAACGAGTTCACAAAGCAACTCCAACTCGCAGACCAGCAACACGATGCAGAGCTGATCGCACTCCTGCAGACACCGGATCTGGCAGCCCTACGCCGATATTGTGCTTACCTGAAGCTTAGGAACCTATACCCACATTGGGAACAACAGTCATATGAGCATCTACTGGTTTACGGCACACTTAAGCAGGGATATAAAAACTTCCACGCGTTAAACCTTACCGGCAAGATGCAGCGGATCACAGAGACTGAAGTAAAAGGGGCGCTCTACAATCTTGGCAGTTACCCTGGCCTAACTGAAGGTTCACATGATGTTGCCGTTGAGCTGCATAAGATATTAGATTCCTCAGTAATGCCTTTGCTCGACCAGTTGGAAGGATGGCATGCAAATGATGATCATGCCTATTACCGCAGAGAATGCCTTCAGATTAATGCAGAGGAAGCTGGCTTTATTGATGCCTGGATCTACCTATTTAACCAACCAGTAACCGGATACCCTCTTATCCCTGATCACTGTTGGAAGGAATAACACCTCTATTGCTCCATTCCCTTTTTTGGTGTTCCCGGCGTGAAACCTCATCCCTTCTACTACAATGAAACAGCTGATAAACCTAAAAGGGATACCCAAAACAGACGATAAGACTAAAGTAGCAACCACCTGATAGTTGAGGAAATACTTTAGCAATTTGGTCTGATATATTCCCGCAGATTTCAAGCAAAAAACGCAGCTTGTTTAACAATAATAAATACCCATCAAGTTGAGGTGAATCTAATGAAAGTTTCACATAAGGTCGCACTGTTTGCATCTATTATCATTGCAATCTCATTCGCGGCTTTTTCCTGGATCCAATACAACACGGTTCGCGCTGCTTTATACGACAAAGCCGAACAAAATACCTATGAAGCGACCTCCGTATTAGGCAATCAGATTACCAACTGGCTTAACGCTAAGCTCAAGTTGATCGATATGATGGCGCAAAATATTGATGCCAACTTTTCCCCGGAAACCATCCAAAGTACGTTTGATGCTCCCCTGCTCAAAGATGAGTTTATTCTGATTTTTGGTGGCCTGGATACGGATGGAGAGAGGATCACGAATGATCCCAATTGGAATCCTACTGGATGGGATGCCCGTAAAAGACCATGGTATCCCTACGCTAAAGAAAATGACCGAGCAGTACTCACCGACCCATATTCTGATGCCGTTACTAAAGAGATACTGATTTCTGCAGTTGCTAACCTTTCAGACAGAGGGGAATTCAAGGGGGCTTTCGGCGGAGATTTAAGCCTGAAAACCGTCTCTGATGCCCTTAATACTCTGAACTTTCATAACACCGGTTACGCATTTATGGTCAATGCTGATGGCAACATCATCAGCCACCCTGATGCTGAATTGAACGGTCAGGCAATCAGCACCCTGTTTGATGGCCAAACGCCCGATTTTGCCACGGAGCTTCATGAGTCCACCAGCAATGGGGAAACTGTATTTGTAGCATTCCACAAGCTCGAAGGTATTTATGGAAGTGAATGGCTGATCGGGGTTGTTCTTAATAAAAGTCTCGTGATGGCTGAAGCTAACCAGTTTGGTTTTGCGGCTCTCATAGCGACGATTATCAGTGCTTTGATCTCTAGTGCGGCAATCTATTTCACAGTATCCCACCAGCTTTTACCGTTGGAGAATCTGCGTAAATCGCTGATCGAAATTAACAGCGGTAACGGGGATTTGACCAAACGCCTTGCGATCAGTCGAAACGATGAATTTGGCCAGGTTTCCAATGATTTTAACCAGTTCATTGCCTACCTCCAAACACTGATCACTAACATCAAACAGGTTACGGCTGAGGTAAGAAACAATAGTGAACATATCTCCGGCTCAGCGTCTGCTTCTTCAGCAGGTCTGGAAAAACAGCTCTATGAACTGGATCAATTGGCGACGGCTATGCACGAGATGTCTGCAACTGCACAAGATGTCGCGCTCAATGCTCAGCATGCAGCAGATTCAGCAACCCGCGCAGATGAAGCAGTAGGCACAGGGGTAGAAATAGTCTCCCGTACCTCAGAATCAATAGGCCTGCTGGCATCGGATATGGAGAATATCGTATCCACAATTAATGATCTGGCAGGATTCAGCGACAATATTGCATCCATTCTGACAGTGATCACTGAAATCGCCGACCAAACCAATCTACTGGCATTAAATGCTGCCATAGAAGCAGCCCGGGCAGGTGACATGGGCCGGGGGTTTGCGGTGGTCGCAGATGAAGTCCGTGCGCTGGCTTCTCGCACCCAGCAGTCTACTGAAGAGATCAAGGATATGATTCAGCAGTTGCAGTCCGGGGTCAAAAACGCTGAAGGCGTCATTATGAATAGCCGGGATATGGCAACCCAAACCCAGGAGATTGCAGGTGAAGCCGATACAGCCCTCCAAGCTATTCGTGACAATATTCAGGAGATCAATCAGATGACTATTCAGATTGCGACTGCTGCTGAGCAGCAAAGCGCAACATCTGAAGAGATCAACCGTAACACTACAAACATCAGAGACTTGAGCCAGTCAGCTTCAGAAAACGCCAAGGCACAGGAAACGAACTGCCACGCGATGTCAGATCTGACTCTCCGCCAGGATACCGAGCTCAGTAAATTCAAGGTGTAAGAACGGTAAGACTCATCGCCCAATCCCCTCCATTGGGGGGTTGGGTTACCTTTGATCAAACGGATAGATAAATATTATCTCCGTTGAGATTCAGAACTACTTGCTTAGCAATTAACTGATGGTGCTCCCCTCCCAGAATAGAGATATCTGTTGCGTTTAAGCCATCACTGATTCGCTTTAGGTAATAATGCCCCGAAAACGCGTATACCTTATCTCCAATAATTGGATATCCCAGATAGGATAGATGCACGCGGATCTGATGTTTTCGCCCGGTAAATAACTGGCATTCAACCAAGCTTTTGCCCTCCTCACGTTTAAGCACTCTAAACACGGTTTTGCTCAGTTTAGGTTTTGGGTAAAGCTCTGGCGATTCTGGATCAACCACATAAACCTGACTACGAATAGGGCTGCCAATTTTCTCAGATAGTTCACACTCCCATTCCATCTCATCCCAATCCGGCACACCCGAGACACAGGCATGGTAGATCTTTTGGGTGATCAACTGATCCAGCTGCTGCTTCCACTTTTTATCGGCTTCTGAATTTTTGGCCAGCACCACAATGCCGGCCGTTTCCGTATCAAGCCGATGTAGTAGATGGGCTGTTGCATATGGGCTTTCTCTACGAACCAGAGAAATCAGTGTGTTGTAGAGATTACGAGTAGTGCGACTAACTGGCAGAAGATGAGGTTTATAAACCGCTAAAAGCTCGTCATTTTCCCAAAGGAGTCGCCATTGAGTATTCACTTTTTCTTCAAAATGATCTGAAAAGTAAACCTCAACTTTCTGTCCTTTCGATATCTGGGTGATATCAGCGTAGATAAGCTCATCGTCCAGTTTGATATGGCCAGAACTAAATAATTGGCTGAGGGCTTCCTGATGCCTTTGAGTTAATCTGTCCGAAACAAATCGCCCGATTGTGTCGTGATCAGAAAAACAGTTTAAATGAAGAATAAACTCTTTCGGCACCATATTTGATTGCCATACCTTAGGTCGCTGTTTCAAGTTTTAAACTACACTGACATTTACGTTTATAGTTGTAAATTAAAAAATGGCCTCCGCAGTTCAGCCCCTAAGAACAGTAGCATTAGCCCTGCTAATTACCCTATCAGTTGTGTCATCTCAAAGAGCTGTCGCAGAGTTAACTTTTTATTCAGAAAACTATCCGCCCTTTAACTATCAGGAAAATAGCGTAAATAAGGGAATAGCAATCGATCTACTGGAATTGATCTTTGAGGAGCTTGGCGCACCATACGACAAGCAAGATATTCTTTTCACGCCCTGGCCCAGAGCTTTAGCAATTACAAAAAGCACCCCTGGCAGTGTCCTATTTTCAACTTTCAGAACCTCAGCCCGTGAAGATTACTTTAAATGGGTTGGCCCCATCGCATCTACCCACAATGCATTAATAGGACATATGTCTGTACTTTTCCCTGTGCATAAAGCTGTAGACCTGGAAGGTTTCAGAATTGGGGTTATTAAAGCCGATATTGCTGCTGTTCAACTACAACAACTGAACATACCTAATACCAATTTAACCTCTCTGCCTTATCCGGAAATGGCCGCAAAAATGTTAGAAAAGGGCAGAATAGACTTGTGGGCATACGACTTTAATGTGGCGAATGCTATTCAGAAACAGTTAGGGATACCAACTGAGCAGTACGAAGTGGCTTATTATTTAGGAAAACCGGGTCAGCTTTATTACGCATTTAACCCCGAGACAGACGACCAGATAGTATCGAATTTTCAAAAGGCGCTTGATCGGGTTAAAACCAAACAAGATGAAGAAGGCAACAACCTGTATCAAAAGCTCCTTGAGAGGTACGACTATCAGGAACCTGATCTGTGTTACGGCATTTCCGGGGAGTGCTGGAACCCCTGAGTGAAAAACGCCTGCACCGTAAAGATTGCCAATGATGCCATACCCCAAACAAGGCCTGTGACTACACCAATATCAACAATACCGCGCCATGGCTGATCCAACTGGTGTACCAATAAGACCATAAGAATAATGCCGGAGGTGAGGCAGTAGGTCACGATCATACGCTTACGAACGATATCAAAGAAGCCCATACAGAACAGTGGGGCCAGTAGGAAACGAACCGGTGAAACATTCTGGGATAGGAACAATAAACGCGCCGCTACACGAGGAGACCAGGCCTGTTGAAAGCCTCGGTACCCTTCGGCAAAGCCCATAAACACAATGCTGACAGCCAAAGCCGCCCAATGATACCAGCTCAGGGAATAATCAAAGGTTTCCAGTCCAATAGCACTCAGACGGTAAATAGCACTGCCAATCAGCAGGCTGATTCCCGTAATTCCCCAAAGTACAGCGATATAACCTAACACAATGAATCTCTTTGCCTTTCCTTTCCGAGGCGCGAATTATACCTGTTGTACGTAATTCATCCTAATTTGGAGGCAAAAAAAAACCACCGCGAGCGGTGGTTAAAAGCACTAATCAACAGCTAGGTGTTAGAGCATTGCGGGTCAATCCTTGTACCCAGGGTTCGACAATAACAATCAAATTTGTTTAATAACCTTTCAAGTGATCAATGTATTCCGGCAGGAACAGTGATATCTGCGGGATATAGGTGATCAGCATCAGGAAGCCAAGCAACAGGCCGAGCCATGGTAAGCAGGCCTTAATAACCCATACCATGTTCTGCCCGGTTATCCCGGCGGTTACAAAGAGGTTAAGCCCCACAGGCGGGGTGAGCATCCCGATCTCCATGTTTACAACCATGATGATACCCAGGTGAATTGGGTCGATGCCCAGCTGCGTAGCGATTGGGAACAGGATTGGCGCCATGATCAGCAGAATCGCAGATGGCTCCATAAAGTTACCCGCAATCAGCAGCAGGATGTTCATTACAATCAGGAAGCCCCATGCTGGCAGACCCCAGTTAATGATGGTCTCAGCAATGGTGTGCGGAATACGTTCTGTAGTCAGTACGTGTGCAAACAGCATTGCGTTAGCAATGATGAACAGCAGCATCATAGACACTTTGGACGCGTCCAGAATAACTTTACGCACTTCCGGGTCAGTGATCGACTTAGGGAACGCCCAGAGCATCTGCAGAGCGTTACGAACAATTGCAGCACCTTTGGCTTCCCCTTCTTTAAGCCAAGGCGTTCCCTTCATCGGACCTATATCGCGATAACCCATCACCGCAATGAAGTAACCGTAAACAGCTGCTACAGCTGCGGCTTCAGTTGGTGATGCAATACCGCCATAAATTGAACCCAGTACGATGATGATCAGCATCAGACCACCCAGTGCAATCAGACCGGACTTAGCCAGTGCTCTGAAACCTGGGAATGGCTGCGATGGCAGACCTTTGATGCGCGCTACGATGTAGATGGCAATCATCAGGATCAGACCCATCATCAGACCTGGAATGAAACCAGCCATGAACATACGGGACGCAGATACTTCTGTCGCAGCTGCGTATACCAGCATTACGATAGAAGGTGGAATCAGGATACCCAGAGTACCTGCGTTTGCGATTACACCTGCAGCGAAAGACTGTGGATAACCTGAACGCACCATACCCGCGATTACGATGGTACCGATGGCTGCTACCGTAGCAGGAGATGAACCGGATACAGCAGCGAACAGCATACATGCCATTACCGATGCCATCGCCAGACCACCTTTAATGTGACCTACCGTATCCACCGCAAAGTTGATCAGACGTTTCGCCACTCCACCTGTCGACAGGAAAGCCGAGGACAGAATGAAGAACGGAATCGCCAGCAGCGTGTAGTGTTCCGAAGTTGCCTCAAACAGTTTCAGGGCAATAGAAGCCAATGAATCGTTTGAGAACAGCAAAATTGTTGTTACAGATGACAAACCCAGTGCGATTGCGATCGGCATGCCGATAATCATGCAACCAAACAGGGTGATAAAGAGAACCGCAATAGTCATTATTTATCCTCCTGCTTTGGTGGGTTGGACTTGCTTGGATCGTCTTCAGTGCGCAAAGCTGTTTCCTGAAGCTCTTTAGCAATCTCCATGGATTCTTCTGCTTCATCGGCGAAGTGGAAACCTTCAGCCTGATCAGTTACAACTTTCCAGCCCAGTTCCAGGAAGCGGATAATCAGCAGTACAAAGCCGATTACCAGAATGCTCATCGGTATCCATTTCGGTACCGGCAGGTCTTCCAGTTCAATACCGATCATCTTCATCTTGCTGAGATAGATCCAGGAGCCGTACAGGAACAGGCCGCAGTAAACCAGACAGAGTCCGATTGCGATTAGAGTGATCATACGATGAGTGTTGTGCGGAAAGAGTTTTACAAAAACATCCACACCAATGTGTGCACCCACTTTAACGCCATAAGATGCGCCAAACAGAACAAACCAGGCAGCCAGCAGAAGTGTTACTTCCTGCGCCCAGTGAATGCCGGCATTGAAACCAAAGCGGGCTACCACTTCAGCAAATACCAGCAGCGTCATTGAAACCAGAAGAACGGACAGGAATCCTTCTTCAAGTTTTGTCACGAGATTACGTACCATAACGGCCCCCGTTGCGACTCACGCTTTTACTTAGAATTAGAATAAGAGGGACTAACATCCACAGGACAACACCCTGTTCTCCTCTGGATGCTAGTTTTAAGAAAGCTGCCCGAATGAGAGCGAAAGTATCCAGGCAGCCCCTTAAAAAATTTGGAGCTTAGTTGTTAGAAGCTTCAGCAGCTTTGATCAGGTCAGCACCGATCTGATCTTCAAACTTCTTCCAAACTGGTTTCATAGCTTCAACCCACTGTGCACGTTCAGCATCAGTCAGAGTGACAACTTCAGAACGTTTGGAGTCGATGATCAGCTGTTTGTCAGATGCCGCTTTTTCAGCAGCGATGGAGTTACCGTGCTTGATCGCTTCATCCAGAGCAGATTTGATTTCAGTTTTCAGGCCATCGTCCAGACCCATCCAGAATTCAGCAGAAGTTACCACCAGGTAGTCCAGAACACCGTGGTTAGACTCAGTGATGTATGGCTGTACTTCGAAGAATTTCTTAGAGTAGATGTTTGACCAAGTGTTTTCCTGACCGTCGATCGCTTTAGTCTGCAGCAGGGTAAATACTTCAGAGAAAGGCTTTTTCAGAGGTACTGCGTCTACAGCTTCGAACTGAGCCTGCAGTACGTCAGACGTCATGATACGGAATTTCTTACCTTCGGCATCAGCAGGTACTTTCAGTACGTTGCTCGCAGACAGCTGCTTCATACCGTTGTGCAGGTAACCCAGACCTACCAGACCTTTTTTCTGCAGAGAGTTCAGCAGTTCCTGACCGTCAGGGCTGCTCTGGAATTTTTCTACAGCTGCCATATCTTTGAACAGGAATGGCAGATCGAAGATCTGAAGCTTTTTAGTGTATTTCTGGAATTTAGACAGAGAAGGTGCAGCCATCTGAACATCGCCCAGCAGCATTGCTTCCAGTACTTTGTTGTCCCCAAACAGCTGAGAGTTAGGGAATACTTTAACTTCTACTTTGCCTGCCAGACGCTCATCAACCAGTTCTTTGAACTTAACAGCCATCT
>JBMYLM010000010.1:0-63204 GCA_049596335.1 Neptuniibacter sp. | reverse complement strand
TTCGATCATGAAAAGTGATAACACAGGGGAAACTCAGGGAGCACTTTTCTTTGGCAAATTTTTAACATCGGAATTTATCCAATCCCTGGCACAAAAGATCGAGATCCCTGTTAACCTGACCACCACCGAAGTTAACAATCAGGCACCGAGTGTTACTTTTGTCGACGAGAATAAGACTATTGCGACAGACTTTATTGGGTTCAGCAATTCTCAATCTTTGAGGGTGAAGATCACTATTGAACAACCACGACCATTCTACCAACAAGCCATCCAAGCATCTTTGTACTCTATTCTCACAGTTTTACTGGTAGGGATTATTGCCTGTATAGCCACCTACTTCCTGTTAAGAGGTTTACTGATTACACCCATCCTATATCTTCAAAAACAAGCCGAAGTATTTCGCGAAAATAATAATAAACTGAGTTTTAAAGTCCTGAATCGACGGGATGAAATCGGAGCCCTTTCAAGTTCATTCGCAGCCATGGCGGAGGACCTTAGCCATTATCTTGGACATCTGCGTAACGAAAGAAATGAGCTGGAAAAAACCAGTTACACCGATGCTCTGACCGGCCTGCATAATCGTCGCTATATGGAAGATTTCCTGCAAGATCCTGAAAGTTGGCAACTTCCTTCTACCTGGTCGTTTTTCACAATCGATCTCGATTTTTTCAAGAAGGTTAATGATACCTATGGCCACGATGTGGGGGATATTACTCTGCAACAGTTTGCGGCCCTGATGGTGAAGAATTTCAGGGAAGATGACATTCTGATTCGTAGCGGCGGTGAAGAATTTACCATTATCTGCCGCCATGCAGAGTCCGATACTGCCAAAAAGCTCGCAGAACGCATCATTAATGAAACCGCAAACTTCAGATTCGGCCCTGATCATTCAATCCCAATGACCTGCTCCGTGGGTTTCTTCAGTAATCGTATTCAATCTGCAGACTCTGGGGTAAAACACTGGCGGCAAATGCTGAAGGTTTCTGACCTATCGCTGTATGCGGCAAAACACAGTGGCAGAAACACCTGGATCGGGCTGGAATGTAACGACTGTGCAGACGATGGTAACTACCCCGATCAAGGCCAGGAAATAGCTCAATGGATCACCAATAACCGATTCAAGTTAGTCTCTCACCTAGCCGCAATGGAAATTCATTGGTTCAAAAATTCTTTGGTGAATTAGTAAACGATTGCAGAACCTGCAACCGACAAAGAGATTCGTCGTTCAAAATAGCTCCAACCCCTAATACACCTCCTATCTTGCCCTCTTTGGTGGTATCATTCCGCCCTTGGTTCAAATTGTGAATTTTACCTCCTTTGTTTTAATCGATGTTGCCTTACATCCCGCAGGTAATATTCCTATTTTTTTGACGTACTGATTTATTGAATTTCTGGCATATGCCGAGAGGAAACAGGTAACAAAATGAGTAAAGTCTCCGTCAGTATTATCATGGGCTCCCGCTCAGACTGGCCAACGATGCAAGAAGCAACTAAACCGCTGGAAGAGCTGGGCGTAGAGTTTGAAACCAAAGTTGTTTCAGCACACCGTACCCCTGAGCGTCTGTTTAAATTTGCTTCTGAAGCTCACACCCGTGGTATTGAGGTGATTATTGCTGGCGCTGGCGGCGCAGCTCACCTTGCGGGTATGGCGGCATCTATGACTCACCTTCCGGTCGTTGCTGTACCTGTTGCCAGCAAAAACATTAAAGGTCTGGATAGCCTGCTTTCTATGGTTCAGATGCCACGTGGCGTAGCCGTTGCCTGTCAGGCGATTGGTGGCGCAGGCGCATACAATGCAGGCCTTATTGCGGCACAGATGCTGGCTCTGAAAGATGAAGCGTTGAGCCAGCGTTTACAGGATTGGCGTAAAGCTCAGACTGACAGTGTTCCTGTAGAGGTAGAATAATGCACGTTGCGATTGTTGGATGCGGTCAGTTAGCACGCATGATGGCTTTAGCAGGCTGGCCTATGGGTCACCGTTTTACCTTCCTGGCTGATCCGGGTGAAGGTACAGATTGTGTTAAAGGTCTGGGCGAAATCGTTGTGTATACCCCTGAGATAGAGCTTAAAGGTCAGGCTCTGTATCAGGCTTTAGGTAATCCTGATGTGGTTACGGTCGAGCGTGAACACGTTAATGTTCCTCTGCTTAACTCTCTAAAACCATTTTGCTCAGTTTATCCTGATCCGGATGCGATCAGTTACTGCCAGCACCGTGGACGTGAAAAAACATTCCTGAATTCTCTGGGTATTAAGACTGCACCATTCCATCTTGCGAACAATGCCGAAGAACTCAGCGCCAGTGTTCACACTCTGGGGTATCCGGTATTCGTTAAAACCTGTGAAGAGGGTTATGACGGCTACGGCCAGTGGGTTCTGAAAAATGATCAGGATCTGGCTGACCTTGTTGCTCAGGCTGACAATCTGCCTGAAGTTGTGATCGAGGGTCGTGTTGATTTTGACCGTGAAGTGTCTTTGATTGCTGCGCGTGACGCATCTGGCGCATGTGTTTTCTATCCACTGACAGAGAACCTGCACCGCAACGGTATCCTGTGGAGCTCTATCGCTCCGGCAGAAGCACCTGAAGAGCTGCATGCCAAAGCAAAAGAGATCGCAGATAAGGTTCTTAACGCTCTGGAATACGTCGGTGTCATTGCCATTGAGATGTTCCAGGCAGGTGATGAGCTGCTGGTTAACGAACTGGCGCCACGTGTTCATAACAGTGGTCACTGGACTCAGGGAGCAGGCATATGCTCTCAGTTTGAAAACCACATTCGTGCAATCTGCGGCTTAGGCTTAGGCCATACGATCAACAGTCAGCATGCCGGCATGGTTAACCTTCTGGGTATTGAAGCACCGAAGGAAATTATCAGTGAGAGCAATGTACAGCACCATGTGTACAACAAGTCGCTGCGACCAGGCCGTAAAGTGGGCCACCTGAATCTGGTGAGTGATGACCGTCACACACTGGAAGTGAAGCTGAAACGCATCCGCGAAACGCTTTACAAAGACTAATAAAAAAACCCGGCAATTGCCGGGTTTTTAATGTCTCGAATAGTCGATCCTTTTAGGTATAGCCGATTAATCCCGGTAGCCAGAGCACAATCCCCGGCGCCATAATCAATACCGCAATAGTAATCACGTCTGCCACGAAGAATGGCATACAACCGCGGAAAACATCCTGAACTGAACATTCCGGACGTACACCCGCCACCACGAAACAGTTAAGTCCAATCGGTGGTGTAATCAGACAGAGCTCTGCCATTTTTACCACGATAATACCGAACCAGATCGCACAGCCTACTCCGGAAACCCCAAACGCTGAATCCTCAGCGCTGACCATTTCACCACCATTGAGAGCAATGACCGCAGGGTAAACAACCGGCAGGGTTAACAGCAGCATGCCAATGGCATCCATAAACATACCCAGCACGGCATAAGCACACAGGATCAGCAACAAGGTGAGCATCGGACTCTGCTCAAGACTCACAATCCAGTCTGAGAAAGCAGTCGGCAGATCGGCAAAGCCAAGGAAGCGCACATACAGCAGCACACCCCAGATAATCGCAAAGATCATCGCAGAGAGTTTTGCGGTTTCCATCAATGAGCTTTTCAGCTCTGGCCAACGGCTACCGTTGAACAGCGCCATACACAGGATGATGAATGCACCCAGCGCTCCGGCTTCTGTTGGCGTACCCACACCGCCGTAGATACACACCATGATGATCGCGATCACCACAAAGATCGGCATAGCACCCGGTAAGGATTCAAAGCGCTCTTTCCAGCTATAACCTGAAACCGGTGGACCAAAGTTTTTCCGGGTCATCGCCAGGAAGATAACCAAGCCACCGTAGATCAGTGCGGAAACGGCACCCGGCAGGAAACCCGCCATCAGTAACGCACCCACATCCTGCTCAACGATGATCGCGTAGATAACCAGAATCGCGGACGGTGGAATCAGAGACGCAAGCGTACCACCCGCTGCGACGACACCAGCCGCAAAACGTTTGTCATAACCCAGCTTCAACATCTCAGGTACAGCAATGCGGGCAAATACCGCAGAGGTCGCTACCGAAGCACCCGATACCGCCGCAAAGCCAGCGGTCGAAAACACCGTCGCTACACCCATACCACCAGGTAACCAACCTACCCAGCGTTTTGCCGCTTCGAACAGTTTACGGGTTAACCCTGCGTGATAAGCAAGGAACCCGATCAGAATAAAGGTTGGAATCAGGGATAACGCCAGCGAAGAAACCTTGGAGTGCGGAATGGTTCCGGCCATTTTCAGGGCCACCAGAAAACCACGTTCAAATCCCATCTTCGCGGAGAAGATCCATAACAGTCCAAGAAAACCCGCTGCGGCTGCAGCAAAGGCTACCCGGACACCCATAATTACAAACACCAGCATCACACCGGTCACCCAGAGACCGATCGTTATAGAGTCCATGCTGGCCATGGTTTGCCACAAATCACTCATTTGCCGTTCTCCTGATCGTCGTGACCACTGACTGATTCAGCTTCTTTTGCTGCCACCTGAGCAGCCGTTTCTATCAGAGGCACGGCAACAGGCTCATGTCCGCCCTGACGCACAGCACGGAAGTAACCCCAGATTTGCAGAGCAAAGCGCAACGCAAGAATGGTCAGCGCCACAGGGACAACTAACTTGGCAGGCCAGGTCGGTAGATTGATGTCGAGTGAAGAGTCACCAATGGAGTATGCCCGCCAGAAATGCAGGTAAGATCCGTAGATCAGTACCAGGGTTACAACAAACATAATGCAGGTGGTCAGCAGTTCCGTGAACCACAGGAAACGCCCATGGAGGTGCCCAATCAGAATATCCATACGGATATGGCCACCCTGCCTCTGGGTGTAAGCGATGCCCAGGAATGCGATAAAGGCCATCGCCTGCTCAACCCAGTCAACGTAACCGCTGATCGGTGAGGAAAAGATCCAACGTCCAAGTACATTGATCGTTGCCAGCATGACGAGAAGAAATATCGCCATGCCCCCGGCAAGATTTAAAAATGATTCCATTCGGAAGAAAAAACGGTCCGTCCGGCTCAGTACTGTGCCATCTTCCAGAACGGTTGCAGATGCTGACATGTCAGCCCCCTGTTAAAACAGTGTATTCTTATTCGGGTGTAAACGGTCCTGGCGAATGGGTCGCCAGAACCGATACAGGGACGTTTACTACTTAGCAAACAGGCTTGCGGTGTAATCGAACAGCTCCTGAGAATCGAACTTCCCAGCGTACTTTTTAACCCACTCCTGACGAACAGATTCAGAAAGCTCGTTCAGCTTTTTAGTCTGGTCAGCAGTGAAGGTGATCTCGTTTAAACCCACCTCTTTCTTAGCAGCCTCAAACTTAGCGGTCGTATTCTGATCGTAGTTCTCAACGTAGTAAACCAGAGCTTCATCTACTGAGCCCAGCAGCGCTTCTTTATGTTCTGGAGAGAGCATATCCAATGCATCGGTGTTCACAACAACCGGGCAGTTTGCTGAACCCAGGTTGAGGTTTGTAGTGGCCCACTTACCTACCTTGTATGAACCTGTTGCCAGATGCGCATGTGGCGCAAAGGAAGCCGCATCAATTACGCCGGAGTCCATAGACTGGCGTACTTCAGAGAACGGCACCCCGGTTTTAACCGCGCCCAGTTTACCCAACACACCCATGATTCCACCCGGGCCACGAACACGCAGGCCATCAAAATCGTCCAGCGCACTTAAGCCATCTGTTTTACTTACAATGTTGTACTGAGGCAGAGGTGTTGGCATCAGCAGTGTTGCATTCCAGCGAGCCAGATCTTTTTTCACAATCGGATGCTTGAATACTTCAGTGTAGATTTCACTCACTCGCGCAAGCGAGACATCTTTCGAGAAAGGCAACTCAGTTACAGTAATCGTTGGATTTTTATCGGTATGGTAGAAAGAGCAGAACTGTGCCATTTCAAAGGCACCAATTGCGATACCATCCAGATTTTCACGTGACTTGGACAAACCACCGTAGGAGATTTTCAGCTTAAACTCACCGTTGGTTTTGGCGTCTACCAACTCAGCCAGTTTCTCCACGTTCTCGGTGAAGGCACGACGTTTACCCCAAAGCGATACGTTCCATTCAGTTGCTGCATGTACTTCGGCAGCCACCATTCCAACCAGTGCCGCAGAAGCGATCAAAGTCGTTTTCAAACCAGTCATCCTGTTATCCTCTTCATATTATTTTTATAGATCCACATAACGTGGAACGCTTATCCGTATGAGCAAAGCTTAGGCCAAGATTAGGAAAACTGCCGCCAACTGATTAATAACTTATTGTCAGATATAGGTTTTTTATATTCTTTAACACCTCTTAATCATAAATAGCCCCGTTTATCCCAAGCAAAACAAGCCAAATTTGGCTTACTTATACCGATGTTATCCTTACGAATAAGCCATTTTTGGCCTATTCACTGCTAGAATTAAATGCTCATCAATACTGGCATTCCCCGGTTGTTCAGGCTTTCAGGGAATATCAAAGCCTGCGCTATAGGCTGGCTTATTAATTGCTGACGTTTTCCTAAAAATAAAAACCTATAAAGACCGGAAACTTATGAGTAATAAAACCGCGACCATTCGCAATCCGAACCTGTGGATACTGCTGGGATCCGTTTTGTTCGGGGTTTTATTGTCATGGATACTTATCCACAACGCCGAGCAACAGCACTTTGCTGAACTGGACAGGATTGGTGATGAACGCCTGAACTTATATGCATCTACAGTAGAAGCCGCGCATAAACGCTTTGACTACCTACCGTTTATTGTTGCTGAGGATCAGCAGGTACAGGAGCTGTTTAACCAGCCCGATAACCAGAAACTGGCGGCAAGAGTGAATCGTAAACTGCAAAGCTGGCAGCAGGAATCCACCGCTGCAGATCTGTATCTGATGGACAGAACCGGTTTAGTGGTTGCAGCCAGCAACTGGCAACAGAGTGATAGCTTCATTGGCAATGACTACCATTTCAGGCCCTATTTCCAGAGCGCTATTCAGGGCCTTCCCGGACAGTTCTTTGCGGTGGGTGTCACAACCGCCCGCCCCGGTCTGTTTCTCTCACGGGCAGTGATTCATGACGATGAGGTCATTGGTGTAGCTGTCATAAAAATTGATATGAGCCAGCTTGAATCTGACTGGGCCGCTGGCGGTGAAAATGTCTGGGTGGCCGATACCGATGGGGTGATCTTCCTCTCCAGTAACCCGGCGTGGCAATATCACAGCCTGACCCAACTCAGCCCTGAAACCCTCTCTCGCCTGGATGCCGAGCGCAAATACAGCCACCACCCGATTCAGGCTCTGAAACTGGAAAAGCATAGCCCTTCACCTGAGGGTAATGCGGTCATTACTCTGTTCTCAGAATCTAAAGGCCACAGTAAGCAAAAGCAATTTCTACTGCATCAGCGCCAGATCGAAGGGCTGAACTGGCAACTTTACTACCTGAGTGATCTGCAGGGACTGGCAAGAAGCAAGCAGTTTGCAGTACTGGTCGCCACACTGATAGCTGCTCTGCTGGCAGTAATCGGTCTCTTCCTCAGCAGCCGTTGGCGACATCAGCAACAGCTGGAACTGCGCGTGGCCCAGCGTACCGAAGCGCTTAACGAAAGCAATGCCCATCTTAAACAAGAGATTGAAGAACGTATTCGTGCCGAACAGGCCCTGCGCCTGACCCATGAGGAGCTGATTCAGGCCGAAAAGCTGGCGGCATTAGGTCAACTATCCGCCGGGCTGGTGCATGAAATCAGCCAGCCTCTCTCTGCAATCCAGACCTTTCTCGCCAGCACTCAGTTACTGATGGAACGAGGTGAAACTGAACTCGCCCGGGAAAATCTGGTTGAGATCGATAAGCTGATTCGACGGGTGACCGGCATTGTATCTCACCTGAAAACCTTCTCCAGTAAATCCCGCGGTATCCTTAGCCGGGTGGAGCTGCAACAGGTTGTGGATAACGCGCTGTTGGTGCTGACACCGCGCTTCAATAAAACCTCCATTGAACTGAAATGGCAGCCACCGACACAACCTATTGCGGTACATGCGGATGAAATTAAGCTGGAACAGATCCTGATTAACCTGATCAGAAATGCCATGGATGCAGTGGAAAGTGTACAAAAAGCAGAGGTTCTTCACCGTGGTGAGATCTCTATTTTACTCACCGCTGAGGATCAGCAGGCCCGTATCTCAATATGTGACAACGGCTGCGGCATTGATGCAGAGGATCTGCCGAAGTTGTTTGATCCCTTCTTTACCACCAAACCACCCGGCGAAGGTCTAGGATTAGGCCTGTCCGTCTCCTTTGGCATTGTTGAAGAGTTTGGTGGCAGGCTCGAAGCCGAGCCCAACCCTGATGGTGGCACCACATTCAACCTGACTTTATCACTGGCACAACCGGAGCCTAATCATGTCGGATAACTCTGTTTCATCTGTAACCACTGAAACCGAACAGGTACATGTGATCCTGATCGATGATGAGGAGGCAATCCGCAAAGCCACCCGGCAGTGGCTTAATCTGGCCGGCATAGAGGTCGTAGACTATGCCAGTGCCGATGAAGCCCTTCCCAACATCAGTGCCGGTTGGAATGGCGTTATCGTCTCGGATATTCGTATGCCGGGAATGGACGGCATGCAGTTCGCCCGGGAAGTACAGAAGATTGATCCGGACCTGCCGGTGATTCTGGTAACCGCTCATGGTGATGTCAGCATGGCGGTCGAAGCGATGCGCGACGGTGTTTATGACTTTATCGAAAAGCCGGTAGAACCGGACCTTCTGGTTGACCGGATTCAACGGGCCTGTGAAAAGCGCCGGCTGATTATTGAGAACCGCCAGCTGCATAAACTGCTCAGCCAGGGCCCTACACTAGAAAACCGCATGATCGGCCAGTCGAAAATCATGATGTCTCTGCGACAGCAAATTCTGCAACTCTGCCAGACCCCGGTTGATATTGTGATCAATGGCGCGACCGGCACAGGTAAAGAGATGGTTGCACGCTGCCTTCACGATTTCAGTGCCCGTTCCGACCAACCCTTTGTTGCAGTGAACTGCGGCGCCATTCCGGAAAACCTGTTTGAGAGTGAACTGTTCGGACATGAAAAAGGTGCATTTACCGGTGCTCAGGAACGCCGCATAGGTAAAATTGAGCACGCCCAGAAAGGTACTCTGTTTCTGGATGAGATCGAAAGTATGCCGATCAACTTTCAGATTAAACTGCTCCGCGTATTACAGGAACGCAAGCTGGAAAGAGTAGGCTCCAACAAAGAGATAGAACTGGACCTATGGGTCATCGCCGCAACCAAAGAGAATCTGGCGGAAGCCTCTCAGGAAGGGCGTTTTCGCGAAGATCTCTACTACCGCTTCAATGTAGTCGAGCTGCACCTGCCCAAGCTTTGCCATCGCCGTGAAGATATTCCCCAGCTGTTTGAGTTTTTTGCCCGCAAAGCTGCTCTGCAATATGAGCGCGAATACCAGACGCCCGATGAGCAGGATCTCGCCTTACTCATGGATTATGAGTGGCCGGGCAATGTCCGTCAGTTGCGCAATATCGCCGAGCGTTATGTCTTAGGCATGGCGGATTCCCGCACGATCCGCGCGATTCTCGGACAAGGTGTGGATGATCACGCAGAGATGCCTGTGCAAAGTCTTTCTGACCGGGTTGGGGCATTCGAACGCCAGGTCATCATTCAGGCCCTAAAGCGCCATAAGGGCAGCATTCTGGCGGTAACTGAAGAACTGGATCTGCCGCGCAGAACCCTGAACAACAAGATGAAACAGTATGAGATTCATCGAAGAGATTATGTCGAAGCTTAGATATAACTCCCGCTTAAGATGAATGTGTCAGCATTTCACTGAATAGGGCTAAACAAAAACCAAATACAGCACCTAAAGGAGGCGCCCAGTGTCGTTTCAGGCGTGATTGTGGCGCAATATCCTGAAACAGAAGATATAGAATCCCACCTGATGCGAACAACATTATTCCTCCCAGAATATGCTCGTGATTGGAAAGAAAGAAATACCCACTGAGCCCCGCGACAGGGCCAAGGGGTACTAAAAGCATCATGATTAACAACGCTTTTTTTGAGTCCCCATGGTTCTGAGTTTGTAGTTCTCGGTAGGCATTAAAGCCCTCTGGAAGGTTCTGTAACCCGATCAATAACGCAAGAGTTGGAGCAACCGTTGATCCAACAGCGACAAGACCTCCTAAAGCAACGGCTTCAGGAATATAGTCGAGAACCATACCCATTAACTGAGGAGACTCCCTGCGTCGCAAGCCCAGAAACCTTTCAATAACAAAAAAGACAAATGCGCCGGCTAGCAATATAGGTATGGATAACAATGAGTTATCCATATTGGACACGCCTTCAGGTACCAAAATTACCGATACCGCACCTAAAAGAATTCCCCCTCCGAAAGCAATGATGAAGTGCCTGAGTTCTTTTTCTAACCAAACCGGGCGGATCTTTTCAAAACAAGCAACCGCTCCGCCGACAGGGATGCACATTCCTGCTCCTGTTGTTAAGAGAATAATCGTTAAGATTTCATCCATTATCTTTCCACCAAACCTAAACAAATTATTTGTGATCAGGCCTCATCAAGTTTGCATTAACACGTAGAAGAGAAAGATCTATCCATACATTAATTACTACAAATTACATGGTGGTTCACTACCTTTCAGCCAATTTTTCCTACCTATAGCGTAAGGGGAAAGAAAAATAATATTTATTTTTTTACCCATTTTTTAGCTTCACTTTGCCCTCCTAAAACATCTCTTACTCTCTGAAAAACATAAAGAAAATCTCAGATCACCCTGTGGATAACTAAGATATTGCACCCGCACACAGCACTTTATAACGATACATTTCATATCATTTTAAGTTGACAGTTATTTTTATATCGATAACGATACGTTTCGTATCACTATCCGAAAACATAAAAATAACATTCACCTGAGCGCAACGCTGAGATGAACGGAGTTCTGAAAAAATGAATAAATATTCAAAAGCTTTAGTAATGGGATTAAGTGCTTCTGCACTTACATTGGGATCTGTCGGTCAGGTAAGTGCAGACGAGGAGAAAGTACGCTGGAAAGTTCAGGCGGTATTCGGTACTCACCTTCCGGGCCTGGGCGATCCAATCAAACAGATCTCATCTCAAATCAAAACGGCTACTGATGGTCGTATTCAGTTCAAAGTCTACGAGCCGGGTAAGCTGGTTCCGCCTTTTGGTATCACTGAAGCGATCAAAAACAAACAGTTGAATGCGGGTTATGCCTGGCTGGGTTACGACCAGGGAAAAATCCCTGCTGCAGCACTGCTGGCGGCAGCACCCTTCGGCATGGAGCCATGGGAATATGCGACCTGGTGGTATGAAGGTGAAGGCCAGAAACTGGCTGAAGACCTTTATGCAAAACACAATGTACACCCGGTTCTTTGCAGTGTAATTGGTCCTGAAACAGCGGGCTGGTTCACCAAAGAGATGAACAGCATTGAGGACTTTAAAGGCCTGAAAATCCGTTTCGCCGGTCTGGGCGGTAAGGTTCTGCAGAAAGCCGGTGCTTCGGTAACCGTTCTTCCGGGTGGTGAGATTTTCCCTGCTCTGGAGAAAGGTGCGATTGATGCCACGGAATTCTCTATGCCGGCAATCGACCAACTGCTGGGCTTCGATAAGGTTGCCAAAATCAACTACTTCCCGGGTTGGCACCAGACCTTTACCGCATCTCATCTGCTGATCAACAAAGAATCCTGGAATGAGCTGGAAGAATCTACTCGTGCCATGATCGACACCACCTGTACTGCCGGCACTTTCCGTGCACTGACCCGTGGTGAATCCTTGCAGGGTCAGGTTATCGCAACCTTCCCGGAGAAAGGTGTTGAAGCGAAAACCGTTAACCGCGATCTGCTGCAAGACCTGAAGAAGCTGACGGACGAAGTGATGAATGAAGTGGCTGCAAGCGATGCCGACTTCAAGAAAATCTACGAATCTCAGCAGAACTTCATGACTGATTACCAGCGCTGGAAGCGACTGGCTTACCTGCCACGCGACTTCGAATAAGCGAACAACCTTAAATCCTAATTTTAAGTTGTTTCACTCAGGGAGGGGTTCCCCCCTCCCTTCTTTCAAGGGTGCGCTCGTATGAAGCTTGAAGATATCAGTACCGGATCTCCCGCGTACATTAACCCCGATGACCTGATTCATCACACGGCACTGCCAGAGACAAAAATATCTCTGATGTTTGATGCTCTGATCAAACGTGTGGGTGACCTGTTCTCCTGGGTCTGGATTCTGCTGGTGGGTGTCATTATCAGCAACGTGGTCATGCGTTATGTATTCCATAACGGCCTGATCGAATTCGAAGAGATTCAGTGGCACCTCTACTCACTGGGCTGGCTGATGGGACTCTCCTACTGCTTTGTCGCAGATGAGCATGTGCGTGTTGATCTGATTCACGACCGTATGTCTCTGGTGACTCAGGCCTGGGTTGAGCTGCTCGGCATGCTGTTACTGCTGCTGCCATTTATCGCACTGGTTGTGATCTATGCTGTGCCGTTTGTTTTGTATTCCTGGGAGGTCAGTGAGATCTCCGATGCTCCGGGCGGACTGCCGTACCGCTGGGCGATTAAATCCGCTCTGCTTGCGGGTTTCGCACTGCTGTTGCTGGCGTTTATCTCGCGTTTTTCACGTGTCATCAGCCTGCTGTATTCCCGTTACGTCAAGGGTATTAAACCTAAGGAGCTGAGCTATGGAAATTAATGAAATTCTCGCTCTGGCCATGTTCGGCAGCTTTATTTTGCTGCTGTTTACCGGCTTTCCGGTGGCATGGGTAATGGGCGGTGTTGCCGTAATGTTCTCATTTATCTCCATCATTATGGAGACTCAGTTTGACGCCTTTATCGGCATAGACTGGAACTACGTATCCATCGTGGTTCCAAGAATCTGGAACATCATGACCAACTGGGTACTGGTTGCCCTGCCAATGTTTGTATTCATGGGCATGATGCTTGACCGCTCAGGTGTTGCTGAAGACCTGATGTCCAACCTGTCAAAAATGTTTGGGCAGGTTCGCGGTGGCCTTGCGGTTGCAGTGACTTTTGTCGGCCTGCTACTGGCCGCATCTACCGGCATTATCGGCGCATCCGTTGTGCTACTGGCAGTACTGGGGGTCCCTCTGATGCTGCGTGATGGTTACAACAAAGAGCTGGCCTGCGGCACCGTTTGCTCAACCGGGACGCTGGGTATTCTGATTCCACCGAGCATTATGCTGGTGATGATGGGTGACCGCATTGGGGTGTCGGTGGGGGACCTGTTCCTTGGTGCTCTGTTCCCGGGCCTGATGCTGGCGACCATGTACGTCAGCTATATCTTTGCGGTAGGTTTCTTAAAACCTGCCCATGCACCGGTTGCACAAGACACTGAAAAGCTGTCCATCACTGTGTTCATTGGTGTGTTCAAAGCCGTTCTGCCAACAGTGGCCCTGATTCTGGCGGTGCTGGGTTCCATCTTCTTTGGTGTTGCGACACCAACGGAAGCTGCGGGCGTGGGTGCACTGGGTGCAACCATTCTGGCATTCAGCAAGAAACGTCTGAATCTGAATGTTCTCAAAGAGGTTGGCCGTGGTACGACCAAAACCACTGCATTTATCTTTGCCCTGCTACTGGGCGCGACCGCTTTTTCCCTGATCCTGCGTGGGTTAGGGGGCGATGAGATGATCGAAGGCTTCCTTAATGGTCTGCCCTTTAGCCCTACAGGAATTGTTATCACGATCCTCGTCGTCACTTTTATTCTCGGCTTCTTCCTCGACTGGATTGAGCTGACCCTGATTATCCTGCCGCTGGTTGCACCGGTGGTGGTTAATCTCGGATTTGATCTGGTTTGGTTCACGATTCTGTTTGCAGTCTGCCTGCAAACCTCATTCCTGACTCCACCGGTAGGCTTTGCTTTGTTCTACCTGAAAGGCGTTGCGCCTGATGGTGTGAACTTGGGCCACATCTACCGTGGAGTTATTCCATTCATTCTCATTCAGCTGATCGGGCTGGCCGTGGTTTTCTACTGGGAAAACATCGTGCTCTGGCTGCCCGCTATGGCGTACTCACAATAATTATATGGAGAGCAACATGTCTACACAGGTTATTTTGCCGCGAATCATGCAGGTAGGCGAAGATGCCTGCATGGAAATGCCTACGGTTCTTCTGAGCCTGGGCTGCAAACGTCCCCTGATTATCACCGACAAAGTGATGGTGGATCTGGGTTATGCAAAGAGGATTCAGGGTTTACTGGAAAACCACATGATCTTCTGTGATGTCTTTGACGACACGGTTCCTGAACCCACCGTGCAATCGATCCAGGCCGGGGTGAACAAGGCCCATAACGGTAATTACGATTGTATCATCGCGCTGGGTGGCGGTAGCCCAATCGACAGCGCCAAAGCGATTTCGATTCTGGCTAAGCACGGCGGTGAGATGCGCGATTATAAATTCCCGCGCATCGTCAACGAGCAGGGCTTGCCGATTATTGCGGTTCCAACAACTGCAGGCACCGGTTCAGAAGTAACACGCTTCACTATTATCACTGATGAAAGCACCGATGAGAAAATGCTCTGCGTAGGCATCGGTTATATGCCGGTTGCCGCGTTGGTAGATTACAAACTTACATGTACGGTTCCGCCACGTATTACCGCAGATACAGGTATTGATGCGCTGACCCATGCTATGGAAGCTTATGTCAGTAAAAAAGCCAATCCTTACAGCGACTCACAGGCTTTGGAGGCTATGCGTCTCATCGGTCCAAACCTGCGACGGGTATTCCACAACGGTGACGATAAAGAAGCGCGCGAAGCAATGATGCTGGGTTCCACTCTGGCAGGCGTGGCTTTCTCCAACGCGTCTGTGGCAATGGTCCATGGCTTGAGCCGCCCCATCGGCGCTTTCTTCCATGTTCCTCACGGTCTGTCCAACGCCATGCTGTTACCAGCTGTGACTCAGTTCTCACTGGAAGCTGCTCCTGAACGTTATGCCGATTGCGCTAAAGCCATGGGCGTTGCTTCTTATGAGGACGACACCGACACCGCTAACCGCAAACTGATCGAAGAGTTACATGCCCTGAATGATGAACTGCGGGTGCCATCGGTGGAGCTGTTCGGCATCAACCGCGATGAATTTATGGGCGTGAAAGAAACCATGGCGGAACAGGCTCTGGCTTCAGGCTCACCGGGCAACAACCCGCGTGTACCAACCGCTGAAGAGATCGTTGAGATTTACGAGTCCCTTTGGGCTTAAGAACATATATTGAATACAGAATTTGAGGTAAAAAACATGCCATTAATCGGACATTTTATTAACGGTAAAGTGATTGAAGATTCCAACCGCACGCAGGATGTGTACAACCCTGCTACCGGTAGTTCAGACAGCCAGGTTGCTCTGGCAACGGTAGAAACAGTAGAAGAAGCCATCGCAGCGGCAGAAGCGGCTTACCCTGAGTGGAGAAACACTCCTGCGATCAAACGTGCGCGAGTGATGTTCCGCTTTAAGGAATTGCTGGAACAACATGCCGACAAGATCTGTGAACTGATCGGGGCTGAGCATGGCAAGATCTGTCACGATGCAGCAGGTGAGCTGCAACGTGGCATCGAAAACGTTGAATACGCTTGTGGTGTTCCAGAGCTGTTAAAAGGTGAATACAGCAAGAATGTTGGTCCAAACATCGACTCCTGGAGTGAATTCCAGCCACTGGGGGTTGTTGCCGGTATCACACCATTCAACTTCCCGGTGATGGTTCCACTGTGGATGTTCCCAATGGCTATTGCCTGCGGTAACACTTTTGTTCTGAAACCGTCCGAGCGTGATCCAAGTTCAACTATGTACATCGCGGGTTTGCTGCAGGAAGCAGGTCTGCCGGACGGTGTTCTGAACGTGGTTAACGGCGACAAAACAGCGGTGGATACTCTGCTGAATGATGACCGTGTGAAAGCCGTCAGCTTTGTTGGCTCGACCCCTATTGCCGAGTACATTTACGCAACAGCCAATGCTAACGGTAAACGTTGTCAGGCGCTGGGGGGCGCTAAAAACCACGCGATTGTCATGCCGGATGCGGATATGGATAACGCTGTTAACCAACTGGTGGGTGCCGCGTTTGGTTCTTCCGGTGAACGTTGCATGGCGCTTTCTGTAGCGGTTGCAGTAGGTGATGAAGCTGGAGATGCACTGGTTGAGAAGATGACTGCTGCAATGCAGTCTCTGAAAGTGGGTGAGCCAACAGATGCCAACAATGATTTCGGCGCTCTGATTACTAAAGAGCACCGCGATAATGTTGCCGGTTATATCACCAGTGCTGAAGAGCAGGGTGCAACCATTGTGGTTGATGGTCGTAACCCAGAAGTTCCCGGTTATGAAGGCGGGTTCTTTGTTGGCGGTACTCTGATTGATAACGTAACGCCAGAGATGGTGAGCTATCAGGAAGAGATCTTTGGCCCGGTACTGCAGGTGATCCGCGTGAAAACCATGCAGGAAGCGATGGATCTGATTGATGACCACGAATACGGTAACGGTACCTGTATCTTTACCCGTGTCGGTGAAGCGGCTCGTTACTTCTCGGATCATATTCAGGTGGGCATGGTGGGTATCAATGTACCTCTGCCAGTGCCTGTGGCTTACCACAGCTTTGGCGGCTGGAAGCGCTCACTGTTTGGCGATCTGCACGCTTATGGTCCGGATGCGGTTCGTTTCTACACTAAGCGTAAAACAATCACACAGCGCTGGCCTTCTGCAGGTGTGCGTGAAGGTGTGAACTTCTCCATGCCTACGATGAAGTAATCCTCTGCTCTGGCAGTACTCTTGGCTACAGGAGTAAGCCGAAGGTTTTACAAGAAGGAAGGTTATTCGGTTTCGAAGGGGAACCGGATAACTTTCTGGGGTTATTGCTACACCGTCGACCTGTCCATGTAGCAGACATTGATCTGATGAAGTTCATCTAAAGTATGTGAATAACGCTTTTGTAAAACCCCGGTGAGCCCTGTAGTCTTTTTTAGCCCAATTGCTCAACGGTACCCTTATGAAACCCGTAACTTTCGAGTCTTACCAGACCCATTCCGGATGCTATATCAGTGTTATTAAACTGAATGCGCCAAAAAGCCTCAACGCCCTGACGCTGGAGATGGTTGATCTGATTCAGGAACATCTGGACAGTGTTCGCTACAACAGTGACGTTGTGGCTCTGGTACTGGACAGTGTGATCAAAAAAGCATTCTGCGCCGGTGGCGATGTCGTCTCCATCACTCAGGCCTGGAGCAATGCAGATGAGCAACTGGCAAAGGATTTTTTCCAACGGGAATATAAACTCGATCGCGACATTCACCGTTATCCAAAACCCATTATCTGTTTGGCCAATGGCATTGTGATGGGCGGCGGTATGGGCCTGATGAATGGCTGCAGCCACCGGGTTGTCACAGAAACCACTTATATGGCCATGCCGGAAATATCCATCGGTCTGTTCCCGGATGTGGGCGGGAGCTGGTTCCTGAATCAGATTCCTGAGGGTATGGGGCTGTTTCTGGGTTTAACCGCAGCACCAATGAACGGTGCCGATGCCACCTACCTGGGTCTGGCTGATTACATGATCAGTACCGACCAAAAACAGTCGTTGATTGAACGTTTAGTTGAAGCTGATTGGAGTCACCCTGCTCATGAGACAGTCAATCAATTGTTATCAGAGATGCAAAGCACTTCTTCAGAACATTGCGCCCATGTACAATCGAACTGCAAACAGCACCATGAGCTGATCGCAGCAGCAACAGCGAACCAAAATCTGTCGGAAATTGTTCAGGCTATTCTGAGCATTGATGTAGATGACCGCTGGCTTCGCAAAGCGAAAGAGAATCTGGAATACGGTAGCCCCGTATCGGCAGCGATTATCCACCAGCAACTGCAGAGAACCACTGCAATGTCACTGGAAGAGGTTTTCGAATTTGAATACAACCTGGTGCTGGCCTGCTGTAAGCAAGGCGATTTTGTGGAAGGTGTCCGGGCTTTACTGATCGATAAAGACCGCCAACCAGATTGGCGTTATGAGTCGGTAGAGGCCATAGACCCGCAATATATAAATAGTTTTTTTGCTTAATTAGGACCACCATGGCGGAACGCAGAGAAAAAGGCTCATCAATCACACGAGTTCTTGAGATCATCGAAGCTGTTGCTTGTGCAGATCACCCTTTAAGCCCTGCCGACCTCGCCGAAATGCTGGATATTCCAAAACCCAGTGTGCACCGCCTTCTGCAACAACTGCAATCCAGTGGTTATCTGCAAACCAATATGCGCGGTCTGCTGCTGCCGGATAAACGTTTACACACGATTTCTCTGGGCGTTTTATACAGCAACCGGTACAAAAGTGTTCGCCAAACCATTCTGCAAAAGCTTTCAGCGGAGATTGGTGAGACCTGTGGTATTGCCATCCCGGATGGGATTGAGATGATCTACTACGATCGCCACCAGTCTAACTGGCCACTGCAAATAAACCTGCCCGTGGGCACCCGCACCCCGGTCTGGTGTACTGCCAGTGGCAAGTTGTACCTGAGTACACTTCAGGAATCCCGACTCAATAAGGTTGTGGATAACCTACCGCTGGAGAAGATGGCCCGTAACACCATAGACAACCAGCAAAAACTGAAAGACTCGCTGTCTGATATCCGAGACACTGAGATTGGTATCGATAACGAAGAGTTTATTGATGGCATGGTCGCTTGTTCCGTACCTGTAAAAGATCAGGATGGCAGGCTGCTGGCATGCCTGTTCACCCATGCTCCGGTGATCCGTAAGAGCCTGGATGAACTGGTGAAATATGTGCCCCTGATGAGGGAATCAGCAAAGTCTCTGGGCGAGTTTGTTACTGAACAGTAAGCGCCTATTGTTATCCAACAAGCTCTGCTACCTGAAATCTTTTCACCTCAAACCAGACACAAACCATCTAGTCTCTATTTAGAAACAAAAATAGTTTCGGCTGGAGGCATATGGTTAAGTCAGATGCTTATTCCTACTGCTCAGCGAAACCACAAGATTCAAAACCTAAATGGCTGTATCAGCTATTAGGGTCTGTTTTTCTGAGCATTCTCTCTTACTCAGTTTTTGCTGAGGAAAACCCATACGACCTGCCGGAACTGGGCGGTGTGTCTCACAATCAACTGCTAGCAAGCGATAAACATTTTACTAAAGGTCGCAAAACAGAATCACCACCCGCGAATTACCTGAAGCAACTTACATACAGGCAACTCACTGAATCCTCAGCCGTATATCTCGCACCCCGTGGCGTGAAACTGGAAACTGAATATTCTGATAATGTGTCCACAGAATTGGTTGCAGAAGGCGATGGCGATATCACCTTTACCTTTAAGATGTCTTTTTAGAGGAGTGCATTTATCAGAAGGTCCGGGGCTACTTGCCCCCAAACATGGATCTGATCAAGTCATTACGGGAAATTAAGGGAAGGAAACTCCTGGCCCTGATCCGGCCATCAACAAACGCAGTGAATAAAAAAGATCAGAGAGTAGCTTTACCACTCTCTGAAGATTTCTTCAGCCGACCCGGCTAATAAAACCCAGCCAACCACCACACCAATAGCCACACCAACGGCTGCAATAATTAGAATTCCGCCCATGGTTTGCCCCCTTCAAGCCAAAATGTATTGACTTTGTATATACATAATAGAAGCAATTGGCGAAAATGCAAAAAGGCAGGCTGAAATTTATGACATAGCTACTGCCGTATTTGTCAGCCACAGGCTTTGATAAGGTTGCAGCTCTACACTTTCGTGCAGGTTATTGAACTCAGCACTCTGCAGCAAATCATGCCATTCATCTGTACTGATCAGATTGAGGTCTGAGAGCAGCAAGTTGACCGGTTCATCGCTGATATTATTGATGCAGAAAATACTCTGCTTACGGTCGATGCTTTGTCGCCAGAAACCAAAAATGTGCTCGCCCAGATGCAAAGTAAACTGAGTAGCATTGGGATGAAATGCAGGCTGCTTGGTTCTTAAAGCAATTAAGCGCTTCATCTCCGAGAAAATACGGCTGTGGTGGGTGGACTCATCCTGAAGCTGCCCCTGTAGCTCTTCATACTGCCAGTGATGGCGATTGATTGAACGGAAGTGGTCAGTTTTCAGAACGCGCTCGTAATCATTTCTGGAGCCCAGCAGACTCTGGAAATAGATACCCGGAATACCTTCAAGTGCCAACATGATCCGATGCGCACAGAGGAAACGCTGTTCAGTCCAGTTATCTTTACCTTTATGTGTTCCGCGCAGGGCATCATACAAGGCAATATTGATCTCATAAGGCTTGTTGACTCCGTTATCCAGAGTTCGCCAGGAGACGTGCCCACCAAAGGACTGCATAGTCTCAATCAGTTGGTTTACTTCCTCATCACTGAGAATGCCTTCTGCAGGGCGCAGACCAATACCGTCATGTGACGCTATAAAGTTGAAATAGGCGGTTCCATCCTGTGCCGGCGGCATACTCATCATCCACTGCCGCAGGTAAAAACTATCACCCGTCATCAATGCATGTAGCAACAAGGGTGGTAGTGAGAAGTTATAAACACAGTGCGCTTCGTTGGCATTGCCGAAGTAAGAAAGGTTCTCCCGGCTGGGAATATTGGTCTCCGTGATGATCATTGCGTTCGGCACTGCATACTCAATCAATGTACGCAGTAACCTCACCACCTCATGGGTTTCATCCAGATTCAGACTGGTGGTTCCAGGCTTTTTCCAGAGAAAGGCAATGGCATCCAGACGGAAAATATTGACGCCCTGATCCAGGTAATGACGGATAATTTTAGTGAATTCTTTCAGCACTTGCGGATTACGGAAATCCAGATCCACCTGATCATGACTGAAAGTACACCAGACATGCTTCACCCCTTCGGCAGTTTCAACCTCCCGAAGTAATGGACTGGTGCGAGGCCTGACAACATCAGACAGGTCATCGTCTGGAGACGCAGTGAAGAAATAATCGTGCCCTTCTCCTTCACCTTTAACAAAGTTCTTGAACCACTCACTCTCACCCGAGCAATGGTTAATCACCAGATCAGACATCAGGCGATAGTCAGCTGAGATTCTGCGAATATCTTCCCAGTTTCCTGCACTTTCCCTGACCTCATAGAAGTCTTCTACGGCAAAGCCATCATCTGAGCTATAAGGGAAATAAGGCAGGATATGTACACCGTTGATCAGCCCCTCACATTCATCGTTCAGGAAGCGATAAAGCGTATTTAGCTCAGTTTCACCTTCAGCGTGTAATGCGTCACCATAGCTGATCATGATCGCATCACCCTGATCCCAATGATTCTGGTGCGGAACAGGCCGTTCAGTAACGTCTTCCAATCGCATCAGGCTAATCAGCCCATCGGTCAGGCTTCCAACATTCACGTCCGGAAGCTCTGAATAAATCAGGTCGAGGTGGTTCTTAACCGTAAACTGCAGTTTTTCTAATGCCTTACTCACTTATGCGCTCTCATTTAGACATGAATTCTTGGTTATCCAGTTCTACTGCTTCCGTCAGGCGATCAAAGACATCAGGCATCGCACTGACTACCCGGTTCCAGCTAGGCACAAATGGCTTCGCCATGGGGTTTGTAAGGAACTCGTCCCCGGCAGTCATGATGTTACGGGCAAACATCTCGACCGCTTCCTCCTCACTATGAATATCCAGCTTAAGCCCATTCATCATCGCATCATTATGGTAGGTTTCAACAAAATCGAGCGCGATACGGAAGTAAGTCGCCTTCAATGTACGGAAGGTTTCCGTATTGAAGGTATGACCCTGGGTTGCCAGCTTACGAAACAGAGCCTTGGTAATATCAATCGACATCTTTGAAAGGCCCGCATGCGCATCTTCTAAAGAAAGGTCCTGATGCTTGTGATCATAAACATCCGCTATATCTACCTGGCATAGGCGGTTATTGGAATAGTTTCGATGCATTTCCGAAAGGACCCCAATCTCCAGCCCCCAGTCACTGGGGATACGGATATCATTCAAAACATCGCGTCGGAATGAAAATTCCCCGGCTAACGGGTAACGAAAACTGTCCATGTACTCAAGATAACGGTTATCACCAAACACTTTTTTCAGTGCTCGTAACAAGGGAGTCACCAACAAACGGCTGACTCGGCCATTGATCTTACCGTCAGCCACTCGCGCATAAAAACCTTTGCAGAATTCATAGTTAAACTGCGGATGCGCAACCGGGTAGATCAGTCGCGCCAACATATCGCGGCTGTAAGTTGTAATATCGCAGTCGTGCAGAGCAATCGATTCCGCACGGCCTGACGCCAGAATATAACCCATGCAATACCAGACATTACGGCCTTTACCGGCCTCACGTGGAGCCAATTCTAACTCCTGGAGCTCGGCATCTAATGCCCTCAGTCTTGGACCATCATTCCAGAGAATCCGGTGGTGCTGAGGCAGCTTACTAAAAAACTTCTTAGCATAACGAAACTGTTCTTCGTCCGCCCGATCTAAACCGATAACAATTTGCTCAAGATAAGGAGCCTGAGCAATTTCATCAATAATCTTGCTAAGAGCAGGCCCTTCCAGTTCCGAAAAGAGCGAGGGTAACAAAAGACCCAGTGGACGTTTCTTGCTGAAGCGCACTAGATCCGCTTCAAGATCCTCTACAGGGCGGTCTGATAAATTATGCAGGGTAGTAATGATGCCATTCTGATAAAAATCAGCCATAACAACTCCTTATTCGCCAGCCTTCAACGGTTTAGTCGAATACGTGGACTGTATAAATGGTTTAGACAGCCGCTCAACGGACTCGGCCCAGCCTTCTGGACCAAAAGCGTCTGTCTTATAAATATTTGGATGAATGATGTCCGGAGCGGAATGCACCGGTGATCGGATGAGTACAGCCTGATCTGCTGCTTCCAGCATGGCGACGTCGTTATGACTGTCGCCTGCTGCCAGTGTTGTATATCGATATCCCGGGTTTTGTTGCTGGAATTGATCGGTTAACCACTTCAGTGCTTTACCTTTATCACAGCCACCTGTGACATGCAGAAAGCGCCCACCCTGAAGAATGGTTGCCCCTTGATCTTCAAGCAGGCGGATAAATTGCTGTTTCCTTGTTTCCGAGCCCGTCCAGCTCAGCGGTTCGCTGAAATCCCGTTCATTGGCTAATGCAGCCGAGGCCGGATCCAACCCGGTCATATCGACTATGCCCTGTGTCCCGGCTTGCTCAAAGGTAATAAACTCATCCCCAAATTCAGCCGAAACCTGATTGAGTAATTCCTGATAAACAGACCTTGGGTTCGAAAACTGGTAACAGTAAAAATCATTAAAACTGTAGCAACCCGAAGGAACCTCAGAAAAGTAACCTTTAGGAATAAAAACAGCTGCGCCGTTCTCAACAATAAAGGGATGGTGATTGTTCAGGTCATTACGAAGGTTAAAAAGTTCAGCACGGGTTTTACTGGTAACGGGTATCACCGGTATTGCATTTTCTTCAAGCAAATCCAGCATGGGTTGCGCAGCCGCAAAGCTGTAACTGAAATGATCCAACAACGAACCATCCAGATCGGTATAAACCAGTAACTTTTGGTGCATATCCATACAATTTCTAACCAATTCAATGCAAACCAGACAAAAAACTCATTTATTGCACCAATATGGAGCAAAACAAGCTTTGCCATCTCCCAATTTCAGGGCCCGTATGCGTTTCTAGTAGTAAACAGAGCAGGAACCATGCCGATTCCCCTATTATGACAAGCACTTAAGGAAGGTGCGAATAAGTCTATAGCAACTCAGCGAAATCTTGAGTGTGCAGATGCAAGGCAAGTTTCGCAGATAATGGGCACTGTTCACTAACAGGTTATCTAAGCATAAAAAAAGCCGGCATTAGCCGGCTTTGTGTTGAGTCGGGGTAGCTATACCTGACTCGAGGGAGTAAACAGATCGCAGAAAATATCCTGCATATTTGCTCCTGCGAGGAAGGTTTGCTTACGCAGTTTCTTCACTCGCTCTTCAGAACCACAGAAGTACGCTCGGTAACCCTTGGTATCTGCTACCTTTCCTTTAACAACGGCATTGAGGTCACCCACTTCGCAGCCCACTGGCAGGTCTCCCTGTTCCAGTGTCACTGGGGTATACGTCAGATTCGGATAGGTTTCGGCCAGTGCCTTCAACTCATCTACCAGATACAACCCCTCAGCATTTTTTGCTCCGGCAAAGAGTTGGATATTACCCGAATGGCCACGCTTAAGCGCGTCTCTGACAATGCCATAAAGTGGCGCCAGTCCCGTTCCGGTCCCAGCCATTAACATGGGCTGGCTAAGATCAGATTCGGTATAAAAACAGTCGCCGAAAGGCCCCTGCATCTCAATTGACTCACCTACCACAAAGTCATTCAAAGCCCATTGACTGAATTGTCCGTCGGGGAAGATACGCAGCTGGAGTTCTACGTAATCATCCACTCCCGGCACACTGGCAATGGAATAGGAACGACATAGCCCATCATGTCGCAACAGGTTTACATACTGCCCGGGGAGATAATCGAGATCAGCATTAAACCTTAATTGCAGCACGCTTGGCGTGAGTAACCGCTTACTTACCAGAACCGCAGGCACTGTTTCAGATGCCGCTCCACGCTGGACAGTAATGGCTGTTTCGGGTTCACAACGACACGCCAGGAAATAACCTTGCTGCTTCTGTGTTTCTTTTAAACCCTTCTGAGCTTCTGCAGGCGGTGTTCCTTCAGTCGCCTGCAACATGCAGCTCTGACAAGCGCCTGCACGGCATGAATTGGGAATGTCGTGACCAGCATCCAGTAAGGCTTCCAACAGGGTAGTCCCTTCCGATACCGCTACATCCGCCTCTTCAAATCTGACGCTTACCATATGCCTTTCCTCTTAGCGGTTCAGTACGTCGTCACGTACGCTGTTACCAATACCCGCAATCTCAGCGATGTCAGACTCTGGCACACCCAGTTCTGTCAATGTAGCTGCCAGATTTTCCAGTACGGCATCAAAGTGAGTGTCGTTGAGACCTTTAAGGTGTTTATGACCTTCACGCATATCCATACCGGTGTAGTTATGTGGACCACCGAAAACCATTGTCAGGAAGGCTTTCTGCTTAGCTGCCTGGCCTTCCATATCCACGTCATCGAAGTAGTGGCTGATGCGGTCATCTGCCAGCACTTTACGGTAGAAAATGTCTACTGCTGCATCCACAGCGGCTTCACCGCCAATACGCTCATACAAGCTCATTTCTTTCTCCTCTTCTTCTACTTCTGGGGTCTCGCCATCTTTAGGGCGATTTAATACATCATCACGTACGCTTTCTGCGATACCTGCAATTTCACCAATATCGTCACCACCCACACCCAGCTCGGTGAGTGTTGCTGCTAAATTCTCTACTACTGCATCAAAATGTGTGTCGTTCAGGCCTTTCAGATGTTTATGGCCTTCACGCATATCTGCACCGGTGTAGTTGTTTGGTCCACCGAAAACCATGGTCAGGAAGGCTTTCTGTTTAGCGGCCTGCCCATCCATATCTACGTCGTCGAAGTAATGGCTGATTCGGTCATCCGCCAGCACTTTTCGATAAAAAATATCTACAGCAGCATCCACTGCTGCTTCACCGCCTAGTCGCTCATACAGAGAGGCTTTGCACTTTGCACTACCACCAAACAGTCCTTTCAACTTACTAAAAAAACAACCCATAATTTGTTCCTCACTGTTCTACTTGAGAGAGCATGTAGCCTACGGCAAAGCTGATTTCTTCATCGGATAAATCAGTAAAGCCGCCTTTTGCAGGCATTAGCCCAAATCCGTTAATGGCATGTTCGACTAGTACAGCTTTGCCCTGAGTCGCACGTTTCTGCCACATCTTTTTGTTACCAACGATTGGAGCACCATTGATGCTTTGCGCATGACACGCAAAGCATCGGCCCTCAACAATCTGTTTGCCCTTCTCCAATTCAGGAGACAGCGAACTGGTTGTTGCGTCATCTGAACCACACCCAGTTACCAGAAACGAAACCAGTATCAGAGTGAGCAGCGACATCAGAGCACCGTTAAACATGTATGATTAGCCCCCTAGAGGTACACGAATAACTACACCACCCATAACATCACCCATTTTGAAGTCAGTTTTAGGGCTGTCTTTGTGGCCGTTGTGGCAGCTTACGCAGGCTTTAACAGAAGCTACGTCAGCGTATACCGCTGTGAAGTAATCCTTACCGCCCAGAGTTTCCGTACCGTAGAAGTTTTTACCCAGATTCTTCGCAACGTACTCAAGACCTTCTTTTTCCATTGGAGTACGTGGAGCATTCTGAGAGTTGATAGGCCAGATTGACTGCAGCGAGTATGTGAAATCGTCAGTTACTTCGGATACCGCTTCATAGCCTGCACGGAACATCTGAGCAGGAAGAGGTACACCATTTGAAACATCCTTCCAGTGCTCAACTGGCAGAACCGCATCAGCGCCTTTAGGGCCCAGACGACCTACGATCAGTTTTGTGTAGTTAGTACGGTCAGCATTCATAACCGCAAACAACGCATCTGTGTGTTTGCTTGGATCAATACCAACAGTTTTTGCTTCTTCCTGACAACCAGTGATGGCGACAGCCGTTGCTGCAATTGCAGCTGCTAGAGTTACTTTTTTCAGCATAGTGTTTTCTCCGTTCCCCAATTACTCATAAGTAAAATTTTTAAGATCTATCTGGCATCCCGCTTCAACACCATCTCTATAGATGGGATGTGTTGAGCAGGAAGCCCGTTGAAATTACTTTCTATAAGTGCAGGATCAGCCAACGCATCCAGACTGAACGCCAGAGAGTGACAACTCATGCAGACAGTTCGAATCATTTTCTCGTTGGGTCTTAAGTTCATGCTCTGGTTGTGCTGTACACGCACGACTTCTTCACCAAACTCTTTATGTACTTCACGCGGCATATGACAGGTGGCACAGCTCACCCCGCTACCTTCAGGCAGTTCACCACTCTGTTCTTTCTTCCACAGCTCTGCGTGGGGTGAAGTCGCGAAATTCTGAGTGTGAGTGTCGTTATGGCAGCTTGTGCAGGCTTCAACCGCTGCAATTTGTGGCGCTGGGTTATGGGCATCGTGACAACTTGAGCAGTCCAGACCAGTCAGATCAGCATCATCATGGAAAATCTGACGACCTGTTGCTGGAGACATCTTGCCCAGACCTTCAGCCAGCTTCATACCGTGCTTACCCAGTAGGAAGCCTTTCTCTTCGTTTTCATGACAGCTATTACATGCCGCCAGACCGGGATCATCCTGCCATGGCTGACCCTGCGGCTCATGACAGCTGGTGCAATTAACACCCGCTTCAGCATGAATGCTCGCCGCCCAATCCTTAAGATGCTCAGGTGAGGCACTTTTGGCATCAGCATCATCAATGGTTAACGCCGCCTTACGCTCAAGAGCATCGGTACCTGTGCGTTCCAGCACCATTGCTACCGCCTTCACCTTATCGCCTTCGCTGTTAGCTAACAGGAAGTCTTCGTAAAGCGCTCGGTTATCGTGGTAGTTGTGACAGCCGGCAGATGCGCAAGTCTCAAAACCCATACCTTCATGGCTTGGACGGTTTTCAGCGATATCTGCATGGCACTCGTAACAGAAGTCATCTGGCAGAGTTACGCCCATCGAAAAAGTTCGATCCTGCTTATGCTCTCCGTGGCAGGTCACACAGCTGACAGCGTTAATTTTTTCCAGACGGTCAGCATTACGAGGGTCGGTAAATTTCTTGATCGGGTGAGAATCGTGAGCTGATTTCAGCTCCTCCTGATGACAGCCCAGACAAGCATCATGAATAACTTCTTCACCACCAAATGGAGAGGTATGGCAGGTCTCACAACTCAGTTCGATCTGGTGATGACCATGGGTAGCATCACCAATGACAAAATTTGGCTTTTGCTCCTGCACAAACATTTCATAACCCAGCATGCCCGCAAGCCCGAAGCAGAGAGCCAACCAAACTAACCAGATAACAACTTTACGACTCATATCTGACGGCCCTTAGAAGTAATAAACACTGAGAATGTGGAAACTTAGAAGTGCTGGAAGTGGCCAGCTCAGGAGTAGGTGTCCCCAGAAACCAATGTTTCTGACCTGACGACCTACAGATGGCGACAGTTTGTACTGCATGCCAATAGCAATGCTGACCAGTACCCCCAGGAACGCCAGCAACAGGAAGTTGAACAACAACCACTGATTCAAGGACTGACCGGCATTGAAGCCAGTGTGCACCAACAGCACAATCAAACAGATCGACGCCAGTGCAGTATGAAGAATTCGCCAGAAAGAAAAGGAACCGATGCGCAGAACTTTACTGCGCTTTTTCAAGGACATGAGCATGCCAAGCACGGTCAGCCCCAATAAAGTGAAGCCCGTAATCTGTTTGTACAAGCCATCATTCCAGATCAAATCCAGACGCAGACTGTCCTGAACAGATTCACTCACGGTGAATGCAGGCACAAAAATAAAGGCAATCAATGCAGCCAATACGGCAAGTGAGGTTCCCAACAAGCCATTACGATCAGGCTCAGCCGATTGTACGACCTCGTTACCCAGCATCTGCTGTACCAATGGTTTACAGCTACCACAGGTAGAGGTTGCTCCGGTCGCCTGAGCAATACGCTCCATACTGCAACAACCCTGTTCTATCGCAGCACTCAAAGCTCCACGTGAAACATTGTTACAGTTACAGATAACTGCAGTTTCCGGCCAGTTTTCCGGACTATTAGATGCACTGCCCCAGAGGTTTCCGGTCATACGGAAACGCAACTTTTGCCATGGTTTCAGCTTACGCTTGTGGGTCAGCAGTTCCTGGATGCGTGGGATTTCATCCCAGTCACCAACAGAGATTGCACCCACCAGCTGTCCACGATTAAAGGCCAGCTTGCGATAATTTCCATCTGTGCCGGCGTGGCTCAGGAATGTTTTTGGATCATGGGGTTGATCATCGTGAACATCGCCCATGCTGAATACGGTTTCACCCACAACTTTGAGGCGAGCCACACTGTATGAACCCAGATATTGACTGGAACCTTTACAGATATGTTCCGCTGCAACAGCCGCTTGCTCAAACCCCGGAGCAACCAGTCCATAAACTTTATCGTTATGCTCAGCACACTCACCAATAGCATAAATATCTGGGTGAGAGGTCTGCAGCTGATCATTGACACGAATACCACTGCCAACTTTAATCCAGGACTTACGGGCCAGATCGATGTTCGGTTTGATACCCGCTGAGATCAGCACAGTATCGCAGTTAATGATTTCACCGTTTCGAAGAGCGACCCCTTCAACACGTTGATCACCGACAACACCTTTAACGCCCTCACCCACCACGATACGGATGCCCATATCCTCAAGTTTTTCCTGAAGGCGCTCTGCAGCAATATCATCCAATTGCTGATTCATAATGCGGTTGGCTTGCTGAACCAAAGTGATATTGGTCAGATTACCCTGCATTGCTCGGGCAGCCTCCAGGCCAAGCAGGCCACCACCAACGACCACCAGATCTTTACAGCGGGTCGTACGTGCTTTTAATTTCTCAGCATCACGCATGTTTCGGAATGTGAAGACACCGTCCAGGTCTACCCCTGGAACATGCGGCACATGTGCACGGGAACCTGTTGCCAGAATCAACTTACTGTAGGTGTACTCATTACCTTCGGAATCCATAACGGTATTCCAGTCGGGGTTAATGCCTACAATATCTTTGTACAGGTAACTGAAATTTGGGTCTTTTTCTAATTCATCGAGAGGAAGCAACAGGTTTTCAGAAGAATACTCACCTGCTAATAGAGAACTGAGTCGAACACGGTCATAGGGTTTGTAAGGCTCATTACCAAACAAAATAACCGGAGCTTGCGACTTATTCTTGCGCAGCTCTTGGATAAAGCGAAAACCAACAGGTCCAGCCCCAACTACGATGATGGGATGAACGCCATTGTTCTCTTCTGTACTCACTTTTGGACTTGTATCGCTCATTGTTAGCTCCCTCGGAGGTCCCTCAACCTCTGTAAGCTAAAAGAGCAAAAGCCTTGCCAAAAATGTTTTATTTACACATCTTTAGGATATTTATTATTAATATCAGTCAGTTAAGAAAATAAGTCCCAATTTACATTAGAATCATATAATGTATTTCTAATGCACCAATTATAAACCTGAGCAAAAAACAACCACCTTTTGTGCACCGCAATACAGCACAGATGCTTTACCAAAAGAGTGCGTTTTTATGATTTTGGATTCGCTCCGGTGCAATAACGCACCAAACTGATGATAAGCCGCCTATATCCGCGTTTAGAAAACCGGCACCAGCTTATAACCCTGAGTCTGCCAGCCAATTAACGAGATAAAACCATCAGCCACGAGAGACAGTTCTTTTGGCAATGTACTGTTATCTATATTGAAGACGTCAGTCGCAATCGCACAAACCTCAATCCTTACCCCTCGTTTATGCAGCTCTTTGATACTCACCTGGATGGAGTCGAACTCTTTCTCATAATCAAACGTCAGCTCAGGGTCCGCTGTTTTACTTAGGAACTTAACGGTAGGGCCTATTACAACCACAACCATCTCGGGTTCTACATTCTGTCGGACCAGGCCGTCATAGGTGCCCACGATAAGGTCCATATAGAACGCAGTTGTTTTCGCAGTTTTGAAATCGATCAAAAACACCGCTTTTGCAGAACTGATTCCATTCAAAGCAACGGAATCATCATAGGCTTCTTCGGCGGATACATTGAAAGACGACAGGAAAAGGAAAATACACAGCAACGGCTTAACAGCCTTATAGATGGAGGTCATAACAGTGCCAGTTGTTTTTTCTGAAGTTATCTTGCAGATAGCCTTAACTTTCAATAAAGCCCAGCAAAAACAGACAGAAAGAACTAATTTAGACGACACTTAAGTAGAAAAGAGCCCGAACAGCGCAATCCTGTTCACTTAAAAGGTTTATGGGTCATTCCCGCGAAGGCGGGAATCCATGGTTTTGGGATTTTTCATAGTGGATCCCTGCTTTCGCAGGGATGACTTCATCGATAAATTGTCTTAAATGAACAGCATTGCCCGAACAGCGGGCTCTTTCTGGTTTATACCCTACTGCATGAGGATATATTCACCACGGAAATTCAAAGTGATTTTAACGGGATTATCTGACTTATTTTTCCAGTACCAGCCATGAGTACCCGCAAACGGAGTCGTCACTGCACCACTGGCCGTGGAATCTGTTCCAATCTGATAACTCTGGAAGAAACCCGTCTTATCCCCAGCAGGTTCGCCATGGAAATCGAAATAGACTTCACCACCTTCAGAATTCCATTCATAAGCCAGTAAGGCACCTTTAGACTGCATAACTTTGTACTCTTTATAACCTTGAGGTGATAACTCAATCACAACCGAGTCTTTCCATTCACCTTGCGTGGCCTCACTGCTGACGGTCGCTGATGCCACTGCAGTCTCCGTATTGGCGTGGGAATAGTCATGCATCTGCATTAAAAATAACAATATCCCCATGGCCATCAATCCGGCATTTGCCAAACGGGAAAATGGGCGGAAACTCTCCCGTTCTCTCCAGAGATGCAAAACCATCAACATCACAACCAGTGCAGCCAATTGCCCCAACTCAATACCCAGATTGAAGGTAATGATATTTAACAACAGGTTATCCGCATCCAGTGGCAGCTCTTGTAATCGGGTAGATAAACCAAAGCCGTGGATCAAACCCAATGCCGTAATCATCACCAGCATATTTGGCGTTTCAATCTTCAGGTATTTCTGAAAACCACCCAGATTAGAAAAGGCTATGTAAGTTACGCTCAAAGCGATAACCGCATCGATCAGGTAATAATTGATCTGAATGCCCTGATATGTCGCAATAATCAACGTCACGCTGTGGCCCAGCGTGAATGCTGTGACATACTTCGCAATGTCCTTGAAAGACCGGAGGAAAAACACAATGCCAAACACAAACGCCAGGTGGTCATAACCTGACAACATATGGGTAGCACCAAGCCATAAATAACTCAGATTACCACCCCCAATAATCGCCTGCTTTTCCTCTTCGGACATACCATGGGAAAAAGCAAACTGAGATACCAACATTGCCAGCAAAGCGACCAGCATGGGTATACGAAAAATAGAACTCATTATTAATCCTCAGATAAGGGATAAAGTTTCCCTGTAAAAACTGTTTACTTGATTAAACAGTTACCTGAGGCGGTGCACGAGCAGGCGGAGGAATCGAGAAATAAGATAGAAGACGTTCGGTCTTCCTTTTTACAACAGGTTTCAGTGCCTGAGCTCTTAGACAGAACAACAACAGAACAGCACAAATGAAAAACACCAGCGAATCTGGCTGCGCTTTACTGATGATTAGCTGCTGAGAAACTTCCAACTCGGTCCCACTTTGATGATGGATATCATTACTCAGAGCAAAACGGCCATGAGCGTGGGAGTGAGAATGCATATCACCATGATGACTATGAGAATGATGGATATGCGTGTGCACAGAATAAGATTGTGAAACCACCAACATCAAAACCATGAGTGCTATTAAGCACCATGCAATACAAGTTTTGAGGTCATTGTTTCTAATCATAGAGCTATTTTAAACAAACTGAGATCTTCGGCAATCGGCCTAAGGTTGTTGTTAGTTACGGCTCAAGAACCTAAAAGGAGCGATCACTCGCCCCTTTTTCGTCTTCTATATTTATCGGATAACCAGATCCGGTAACCAGCGTTTGGCACGATCTATTTCATCGCGCTCACCTTCATTCATAGGTGGAGTATTCAGGTCATCAGGAGGAGACGCCAGCAGATTCAGGTCAACCGCTTCGGCAACACCTTTAATCATGCCATCTTCAACTCTCATGTTGTAATAAACACCGTTCCAGAAGTTAGCGCCAAATTCTTCAGGCTTTTTAAACATGAACAGAAGGTCATGAGACAACCAGCTTAGGTCTTCTGCTGTGACGGTATTAGGCTGCTTGTAAGGATATGCCAGGTGACACATCAACTCAGGACCTTCCAGGCACTTCATCTCTTTCATCGAAAGGAAGTAGTCACGAAATTTATCGTGATCCATATGCAGCTTATAGCTGACGGCATCAGCACCGCCCTGAAAACTTACGCTGCCGACCTGGATTTCATTGCCTTTTTTATCCACCAGGAAAATGTGTTTTTCCCCGTCTAGTGCATCGGCCGATGCAAAACCAGCACTCAAAATGGAGATGAGCACCAGGATCGATGTTCTTACTTGCTTAAACATAAAAAGACCTCGCCCCTTGAAAGCACCATTAATAGTTTAGAATTTTAGTTGGTTATAAGGTTATAGCTATGATACTTGGGTACCGAATTAGTTCCGTAAAATGATCATCGAACAAATCCAGTAAGTCCTTGTAGATATTTAGGCGCTGTAGATGTAGAACTAGGGATACCACAAAGGAGTGTTTTGATGGCTGGATGCGGTTGTAACAATCAGGAGTTTGACGGTACATCTAAAGAATACCGTCGTGCACTTTGGTGGGTGATCGCCATCAACGCATCCATGTTTGTTATCGAAATGGGGGCTAGTTTCCAGGCTTCATCACAAGCCTTACAAGCAGATGCTCTGGATTTCTTAGGCGATACTGCCACCTATTCCCTGTCCCTATTGGTCATTGGACACTCCTTACAAACCCGAAATAAAGCCGCTTTATTAAAAGCTGCCAGTCTGCTTGTGATGGGTTTAGGTGTATTGGGTATGACAATCTACCGCGTTGTCGTGATGCAGACCCCGATAGCCTTTACCATGGGCAGCATTGGGGCCTTAGCGTTCGCCGCAAATATCATTAGCGTATTAATTCTTTTACGGTTTCGTAATGGCGATGCCAATGTCAGATCGGTATGGCTGTGCAGTAGAAATGATGCGATCGGTAATCTTGCCGTAATCCTGGCTGCTGCAGGTGTATGGCAAACCCAATCAGCCTGGCCAGATCTTTTAGTCGCAGTCATTATGGCCAGCTTGTTTATCTGGTCATCCGTGCAGATTTTTCAGCAGGTAAAACAATCCAGCACTGAAAATTTCGACACTTCATGCCATAAATAACATGACATATATGACAATCAGTTAGGCAACCAATAGCTCACAACAAGTAAAATCCTATATATATCAGAAGGTTACTGATATTGCCCATTATGGCACCCCCTTTGCTCTCTCTAAGATAAACATACTTATTCAGGAGATAGAGCCATGAGTGCTTACCAGGAAGAAAATGTTGAAATGATCGGTGTTGTTCCATCAATCCTGATGGTGCTTGTAGGTTTGGTTGTAGCGATTTTGCCCGCTCTGGTACAACTGGGCTTACTGTTCGGTCAGTAATAGAAGTTCTGCAGGGTCAGCATGGCCCTGCTCCCTTCCGAAAAGGCATGCACGTCAATTGCTCAAGCCAATCCTGACTTCAGAAACAATATTCAAAGCAAAGTAATTATTGGAAGAGAAAAAAGGAAAGTAATTGGTGCAGATGGGGAGACTCGAACTCCCACGCCCGTGAAGGCACTAGCACCTGAAGCTAGCGTGTCTACCAATTCCACCACATCTGCGTCTAAACCAATTTGTCTGCGTTTAAGGCGCAACCCTTTGAAACACCAACTAAAAAATAGTTGGTGCAGATGGGGAGACTCGAACTCCCACGCCCGTGAAGGCACTAGCACCTGAAGCTAGCGTGTCTACCAATTCCACCACATCTGCGAAGTGGGGCGCATTATATAGATATGCTTTTAAATTGTGAAGCCCAGAAACATGAATTTTAATGACCTTTCGCAGTAAATAAGATCGAACTTATGCCAATTTATTATCTCAATAAAACGATGAAAGGTTTAAAATGTATAGACCATTTCAAAGTTCCTTATTTTCATTGATCTAATTTGTGATTTAACTGTGAGAAAGATTCCGACTTCCATCGATAAAGCTGTTGTGATGATTGTGGACGACATGCAAACCATGAGATCGATGGTGAAAACCACACTCAAACACATGGGCTTTAAACAATTTGCTGAGTGCACTAACGGCTATGAAGCCAGCAAACGTCTGAGACTGATGAACGTTGACTTTATTATCTGTGATTATGATATGCCGGAAAAAAACGGCCTGGAGTTCCTTCAGGAAGTGCGGTCAGAGCAACGTACAAAAAATGTTCCGTTCATCATGCTTACTGCCAATTCTTCGGCAGATCTGATCCATCAATGCATATCCTCTGGCGTTGACAGCTATATGGTCAAACCTTTCCAACCTCTTGCCCTGTGCAAGAAGGTGAATTCTCTGCTGCCAACCCCAGTGGAAAACATTGCCTGAGTTATCTCAGGCAATTTTCCATACTATCTGCTAATCCTTTAATGAACCCGGTGTAACCCTGCTCAGGTTTAACAGCAATGGCTAGTGGGTCCAGCTCACCTTTATTCACGCCAGTCCCAGCGGTAACACGCTTCACAATAGCCGCCTCAAACTGAGGTTCACTGAATACACACACTGCATTTTTGGATTTGATCAAAGACTGCAGCTTCGCAACTTTCTTAGCGCCTGGAGCCTGTGAAGGGTCAAACGTGAAATACGCCAGCTGATTCAAACCATAATGTTCAACAAATAAAGCAAAGGCATCATGAAACACGATAAAGCCTCGGTCTTTGTATGGCGAAAGCTGTTTCTGAATCGATTGATCGGCCTGAGTCACTTCTGCTTTAAAGCTTGCAAAATTCTGATCCAGCTTTGCTTTCAGCTCAGGATGTTTCTTAACTAATTCATCGCGGATCTGATCTGCCGCTGAAATCATCACGATAGGGTCCATCCACAGGTGCGGATCATTATCTCCATGATCGTGATGATGTTCGCCATGTTCCTCTTCAGCATGAGACTCATGGGCATGATGTTCCTCTTCATGATGTTTTTCATGTTCATGGTGGTCATGATCATGTTCTTTATGGCCATGTTCAGCATCAGCGTGATGCTCTTCTTCATGTCCATCCTCATGGTGCGCTTTATCATGATCGTGATGTTCTTCATGCTCATCATGATGGCCAACTTCTTCATCTTTCAGCAGCTGTAAAACCGCACCGTCATGTCGATTAAGCGTTTTAGCTAAAAACTGTTCCAGAGAAGGCCCTACCCAGACGACCAGATCCGTATCAGAAAGCTTACGCATATCAGAAGGTTTGAGGTTGTAATGGTGCGGGGAAGCCCCTGCTGGAATAAGTACCTCAACCTCACCCAAATCACCGATCAGTTCCTGAGCCACCAGCTGCAGAGGCTTGATAGAAGCAACAAGATTAACTTTTTCTTCCGCAAAACAATTTAGGGAAAGACTTAAGCTTATGAGAGAAAGTATAATTTTTTTCATTATTGATGATCACCGCCGAAAACAAGCGTTATAATATAACATACAAATCATACTTAATGACTATGGCTGATACACAATTAGGTTTCCATCCAGAACACGATCACACCACCTGCATCGACCACGCTTTGCAAGAAGCGAGTCAGATATGTAAGGAGAGAGGCGTTCGTTTTACGCCTATACGTGAACTCGTGTTAAAAACCATCTGGCAAAGCCATAAACCCCTGGGTGCGTATGAGTTACTCCCAACACTTGCGGCTTCTGGTTTTAACTCAGCTCCACCTACTGTTTACAGAGCACTGGAATTCCTGCAGGAACAGGGTTTTGTTCACCGTATCGCTCTGCTGAATGCTTTTATTGGTTGTCCTCATCCTGAAAAGCAACATCAGGGAAGCTTTCTTATCTGCAGGGAATGTAATAACACAGTGGAGATTGAAACCGCTTCGATCGAAAATGCCATCTCCGACCAGGCAGAGAAATATTCTTTCACTCCGGAACAACAAGCGATTGAAGTGTTGGGCCTTTGCCCAAATTGTCATGAGGAAAAGAATTGATGAGTGCACATCAACCACTCATCAAACTGGAAAATGTAAATCTGCACTTTGGCCGCAACCACGTACTGCAGGATATCACTACAGAACTTCACAAAGGCTGTATCACCACTCTGATTGGCCCTAATGGGGCGGGGAAAACCACCCTTGTTCGTCTGGTACTGGGTTTGCTGAAACCGCAAAGCGGACAGATCTGGCGTGAAGACAATCTCAGAATCGGCTACATGCCGCAAAAATTGCAAATCGACAGCACTTTTCCTCTGACGGTTGAACGCTTCCTCGCAACCTCACAGTGCAAAGATTCTCGGTTAATTCGTTCCGCACTCGGGCATGTGGGTGCTGAAAAATTACGGCAGCAATCTGTCCATAGTTTATCCGGTGGGGAGATGCAGCGTGTTTTACTGGCCCGAGCGTTACTTCGTGATCCGCACTTACTAGTGCTTGATGAACCAGTACAGGGCGTGGATATCACCGGTCAACTGGAACTCTATAATCTCATCGGCGAGATCAGAGACGCGCGTAATTGCGGTGTATTAATGGTCAGTCATGATCTGCACCTGGTCATGGCAGCAACAGACCACGTTGTCTGTATTAATCATCATATCTGCTGCTCCGGCCACCCTGAACATGTCACAAATGACCCCTCTTTCACACAACTGTTTGGTGTTCAGGGAAGCGAACAACTGGCGGTTTATAATCACCACCATAACCACCGTCATGATAGTCATGGAGATATCATCCAAGAAAGCTGCTGCAGCTCTGAGGAACACAAGTAATGGCTGATTTTCTCCTGTTTGCACTGTTAGGTGGATTAGGGGTAGCTCTGGTTGCCGGGCCTCTGGGCTCCTTTGTGGTCTGGCGTCGCATGGCCTATTTTGGCGACACCCTTGCCCATTCAGCGCTCTTAGGTGTATCCATCGGTTTCATCATGGATATAAACCTCAACCTGGCAGTAATTTTTTGCTGTGTTGTTTTGGCGCTGGTACTGGTAGCCATGCAACGGCAACGGCTGGTTGCAACTGACACTTTACTCGGCATCATGGCGCACAGCGCGCTCTCTCTCGGACTTGTAGCGGTAGCCTTATTGGAAATCCGTGTGGACCTGATGGCTTATCTGTTTGGTGACCTTCTGGCCATAGGTACCGAGGATCTCCTCTGGATTTACTTGGGCGGAGCACTGGTTCTGTTGTTACTAAAACTGCTCTGGCAACCTTTACTGGCAATAACAATCAACGAAGAACTTGCTCAGGTAGAAGGCGTCAATGTTCCTCTGACCCGTCTTATTCTGATGCTGTTGATCGCCGTCGTCATCGCCATAGCGATGAAAATTGTTGGCTTACTGCTGATTACCTCACTACTGATTATCCCGGCAGCATCCGCCAGACGGTTAGCCCGTACACCTGAGCAGATGGCAATCGGTGCCGGCATTATCGGCAGCTTGTCCGTTGTTGGCGGTCTAGCATTATCCTGGCACTTCGATACCCCAACAGGCCCGTCTGTTGTGGTAATTTCCTTGTGCCTGTTTATCTGTCTTTATGCGATTCCTTCAAGACAACAGGCATGATTCGCTCCATTCGCAAGTACTGGCCTAGCAGGGATCAACATCAACAGGTTTGGTCTCTGGCCTGGCCATTGATGCTGTCTAATATCACGGTCCCTATGCTGGGTCTGGTTGATACTGCCGTTATAGGACACCTCCCGGAAAGCTATCACCTCGGCGCAGTTGCCGTGGGCAGTATGATTTTTTCCATTGTGTACTGGTCGTTTGGTTTCCTGCGGATGGGAACAACCGGCATGACGGCGCAAGCTTTTGGCGATGAAAATGGAGGATTAAACCGCCAACTGCTAGCCCAGTCCATGATTCTGGCGTTTGCAATTGGCAGCCTTTTACTGTTGTTTCAACAGCCCATTATCCAGATTGCCCTTCAGCTCATGGGCGCTGAGCCCATTGTCGATGCAGAAGCACAGCTATACAGCGAAATACGCATACTCGGAGCTCCGGCTGTTTTATGTAATTACGCCATCCTTGGCTGGTTTGTCGGAAATCAAAATACCCGCGTTCCGCTGTTACTCTTATTAGTCACCAATGTCATGAACATGATCCTGGATATCATCGCAGTGTATGGATTAGGGATGCATGCTGATGGTGTTGCTGCGGCCACTGTTTGTTCTGAGTACTTTGCATTGGGACTTGGCCTGTACCTGATCCGTAGGCAGCTGAGAAAGGTGCCCGGTGAGCTGGAAATTGCCTGCCTGAATCGGCTTAAAGACTACCGTGACCTGATAGTTGTGAACCGTTATCTGTTCGTACGCACATTATTGTTACTTGGCAGCCTGGCATTCTTCACCGCTCAGGGAGCAAAACAAGGCACCGATATCCTCTCTGCTAATGCGGTACTTCTTAACTTCCTGATACTGATCGCAAACTGCCTGGATGGTTTTGCCCATGCCACAGAAGCTCTGAGCGGCAAGCATATCGGAGCTCGTAAGCTGGACGCATTTTATCAGTCGATTACCAGCGCACTCCTATGGTCCCTGGGTACCGCAGGTTTGTTAACACTTACTTTTTTCTTATTTGGTGGCTTAATCGTCGATCTGTTAACCGATATTGAACAGGTCAGAACGATCGCCAGAGAGTACCTCGTCTGGATCATAATCCTGCCACTTATCGGTGTCTGGAGTTTCCTTCTGGACGGTATTTTCGTGGGAACCACGCAATTCAGGGCGATGCAGAACACCATGCTCTTCACCATGTTTGTGGTCTTCCTGCCCCTCTGGTGGGCTACACAGAGCCTTGGGAACCACGGTTTGTGGTTGTCTTTGATGTCAGTGTTTGTAGCACGAGCTTTATCAGGGGGTTATGTTTACTGGAATATATGTAAACAACAGCGATGGATTAAGAATGTCTAAATATATCTTTTAGAGAGGGAAGAAGGCCCGCCAATCAAAACCGATTAAGCAGGCACCTCTCGAGTATCAGCAAAAATTAAGATCAGATGGCTTTCCCATCTATGAACTGGCGATAGCGAATAATTTTTTCCAGTTGACCCTGATCACCTACCCGATATTTGTAGTACTTCGTACCTTCTAAAAATATATGCCTGCAACTGAAAGGTTTGCCTTCCATTGCAAGACAGATTTCAGACTTATCATTCACTTTCCAATAGCCCGTTCGGCGCTCCCAGAAACGCTCCTGTTCAACCCTTCCATCAGGGTGGTAATAGGTAAAACTGGTACTACCAGAGATAAGATTAAAGGACTCCACGGTTTTGCCTTTAACCAGGGAAGTGACCTCTTGTTTTGACAGCTGCACAGGCTCTGCACTTTCGGGTTTTACCTGACAACCTGAAAACACTCCGGCTAAAAAAACAATCCCAAACACTTTTACGCCACGCATACTTTTTCCCTCCCAATCTCATTCCAGAATGCTTCAATTTGAGTCATCATTTCACCGGCTTCAGCACTCGCTTTAAAATCGTGTCCAACCTCTGGCAGGAGGCTAAAGCGAACATTCTCACCTGTCAGTTTGTGTCTCTGTTTATTCATTGCAGTTACCCAACTAGCTGCTCTCTCTACTCGGTTTCTTCCTTGTTGAGCATCTAACGCTTTCGATTTCCTCAGGCTTTTTTCCCTTTTTAGATCGCTTTCTCCCACCATGACTAAAGTGGGCAAACTAAGCATTTCTGTGAGTCTTAATTTACCCAACCAGGCAGGCCACTTTGCCAAACCATAAGGGAATTCCACTTGTTGATCCGGGAAGGTGTACCAACCCGCGCTACAGAGTACGAGTGATTCTATATTCTGTGGATAGAGCAATGCATAACGGTGAGCGAACTGCGCACCTCCTGAATAACCGCACAGATGCATTTTCAGGAACGGTTGTTGTAACTGCGCTTTAAGCGCCAAAAACACTGTATTCAGTTCAGTATCAGCTCTTTGACTGCTTGCATCTTTTGCAAGCTGTTGATACCTGGGAAAGGCATCCCGACTGAATTCAGGCACCACCAGCCAGCATCCAAATTGATCAGCCAGACGTTTATATGCCACAAGCTGTTGTTCATATTCACGAGAGATGCCATGTACCGCGACGATTAGGCGGGCAGGAGTTACGACCTTTGCAGGTTGATAAATCCACACCGGCATTGCACTGGCCGCAGGGAAAATCACTCTTTTCTCAGTTCCTGGTAAAGGCAGCATTAACCTTCTCCTTTTACTAGGGGTGTCTTAAAAGGAACTACATTCTGAAACCCTGATTTTGACTGCTTAGCCTCCTGAATTTTTCTATCCAGTTCCCAGCGGGCAGTTAAAAAGCAGGAGAGTTCAGGAATTTCAGCTGCAACCACAATAGGGCCATCGAATACCTCAAACAGTTGCTTCAGTATTTCAATCACCTCTGGATCCTTTAAGGCAGGTTCATTATCAATAAGCAGCAATTTGGGTTTACGTAACAACGCCCGAGCCAACTTGAATCTGAAAACAAAACCATCCGGCAGATTGTGTCCAGATTCCTTAATAGCGATCTGATCCAGATCTGCGTGACTGATGTTTGTAAGCTCTAAAATTTTCTCAGTGAAGCCTTGCTGTTGTTTGCGGGCACCATAAAACAGATTAGATCTCAGGCTGCCACGCAACAGAGGGATTTGTGGGCTGATCAGCGCCACCGTTTTACCCCAGAGCGAAGGATGGAAATTAGCACTGTCCCTGCCATTAAAAACGATCTTGCCCTTATCAATAGGCAGCAGCCCGGCTAAAGCCATCAGCAAAGAGCTCTTTCCTGCCCCCTGGCCACCAATAAGAACCACCCGGGATGACTGCTCTAGTTCCTCAGTAATAGGCGAAAACCTGTGTTTCAAAGCAACTTTACGAAGTTTTATTTTAAATGGTCTGTTGGGCAGGGTTTTGCGCCCTTTATTATCCTCAGGAATACGCTTAAGAAATCCGGCAAGCTTATCTGCTGCTACGTTCTTCAGTGTCCATAGCTCATACAGCCTGCTGAGACGACGCATCTGTGATAACAGATACAAACCCGCCGTCAGAAGTACTGCTATTGATTGCACAGAAATGATCCCCTGAGCTTCAAGCTGCAATGCGTAAACGAAGAGCACAAAGATAGTTCCCAACAGCGCCGCCTCATTAAACCCTCGTAGAAACGCAGACATCTTTGCTTTAGCAATTTGATGCCTGAGCAACCTTCTGGATCTCTTATGGAACAAGCGCTTCTCTTTGCTTTTCTGATTAAAGACTTTGATCAGATAAAATTGCCGGAGTTTCTCAGACGTTGTCCTGATCAGATTCCCACGGGTTTTACGTGCCCGCTCGGATGTCTGATAGAGATAGGCACCGATCAGATAATTTCCCAGTACGGTCAGCAACAAGCAGGGAACCAGCAATAACCCTAGTGTCCAGTGAATCTGAACTAAACCGGCAACTGCAATCAACATCCAAACGCTTAACACGGTAAGAGGGGCGAGCCCCTGTACCAGCCAGTTCCGGATTGCACTCATATCATTGGTTAAGCGCAGCAGGGTAGCCCCGCCATTGAGCAGATCCCGATCCGAAGCTGGTAGGTTCAGCGAAAATTCGAAGATCTGTTTTCTCAGCTGCATGACATAATTCTGTGCAAACTGCTCAGCAAAATAGCGTTCCAGAAATCGCCCTAGCGCCAAAAGAAGAATCGCGCCCACTACCACAAGACCATGCAGAGTTGTAAGTTGATAAGTCCCGGTTTCGACAAAATCTTTAGCTGCATATACCAAACCCAGAAAACAGAGGGACTGCACCAGCCCGACAAAAGCCAGAACCACAAACAGTAACCAACGTTTGTTAGAAAGCGCGGCGAAGACCATTTGCCTGCTCCCGCGAAAGAAGGTTCATCAGATAATTAGCGGTGGTTTCTTTCTGTAAATCATCCAGCTTGTAGACTGGCAGACCAAGCTGGAGATTCACCTCTTCAGAAGTCAGTTCTGAACGAGTAAACAAGCCACCTAAACCATAAACCGAGATGCCTTGCTGAATTAAACGTTCACAACAATACACTGCGGATGTAGCACTATCGGCTGCGACCAGAGAACCTGAAATTTCTTTCAGCAGCCGAGAATCGGATAAAAATTTCTGATTGTCGGGCTGCAATACTCCATCAGCGACTTCAACCACCAGAACATCAGCACCGTTCTGTTTTGCGTCGGACTTAATGACTCTTAACAGATCGATTAACTTGTTGGCTGACAAGCCCACGGTGCTTGGATGACCTGCATCAACAAAATCCCTGACACGATAAGCACCGGCATCAAGCATTTTCCAGTAGTCCGGACCGGCACCAGTACCAGTAAGTTTTGAACCCGCTACCTTATATCCTGCTCGGTTCAGGCCATGAATCGCAGAACATGCCATAGAGGTTTTACCGCTATTCATATCACTGCCTAATACCATCAGAACTGGAATGGATTCCGCATTTGGGTGTAAATAAGAGGCCTGAAGTTTTTTGTATTTTTTCAGATTCAGCTTGTTGCCATTTTCATCGATCAGAGTGCCAAGCAAGGTAATTTCAGTGGCCGGTTTAACCTGAGCACTTTTACCTACCACATTTGCGGCAATACCTCCGGCAGCCACTAAGTGACAACTGCCCAGTTCAGCAGGAGTAGTCGCATGGAACTGGTCCGTGGCATAGCGGTTGCCGACAACCAATATCATCTCATCGCCTTTAAACAGGTGGACTCTTCTTCCTTCCGTATTCTCTAAACGGCCGTGTTGCCTGATTCGGTCTACTCTGGCAAGCACCAGATCACCCTCCTCTGGCAATTGGGTTGAGATGGCATCAGCATCCTGTAGATTGACGTTTCGGGTGACATAACTTCTTTTTGCAGATTGGATACGAGACATATGTCACCTCACTTTTCGTTTCTGATTTTATAAATGGCTCGGGCAATATTCTTTGCCGTTGCTTTTTTAGGCTTCAGGATTTTAAGAAGTTTGACCCGCTCCTTTTTTCCTTTTGAGTCAACTCTCTTTCTATCAACAACCATCTCTAAGGTGGGGGAATACTTCAAATTAAGTTGTTCTTTTTTCAGTAAACTCATGTGCTTATTAAATATTGAGCGCACACATTCATAGTTATGTGTGCGGTACTTTTTTGTACCTAATTTGAACTTACCTTTACCGGTATATGAACACTTCCAATATTTTTTACCTCTCGAGCTCTTACTGGTTTTAAGAAGTTCATAGTTCAATGACTGTTTTTCACCCATAGGCTTGATTTGCTCCGGTGAACCATAAACCAGTTCTTGTCGATACCCTTCTCTTTTATCAGGAAATTTCTGATAGTGGATTGTTGGAAAGTGTGGGTAATTAGCTTTTTTAAATAACCTCTTACGCTGATCCTGCCATAAAGACCATTCTGAATTTCTTTCGAGCAGTTTTTCGGCACTGCCATCAGAGTAAATAGCAACAGAACCAATTTCAGTACTCGCTTGCACTGGAATGGTCAGTACTAAAAGTACACAAGCGGTAAATAGCCTAATCATTTTCTCGACCCTCGTGGCTAATCGACAATATTATTCTGAACAGCAACATCGACCCGTAACCCTCCGAGTTCACTGCGACTGAAGCTGATTGTTCCGTTATAGCTTTCAACAATCGTCTGACAGATTGATAACCCCAAGCCATCGCCGGGCCGGGTACTCTGTTCATCAATACGAGCACCCCTTTGATTAATCTCAGTAAAGAATTCAGCGGCAACACCAGGGCCATCATCTTCAATACGGATTGCAAACCCCTGCCCTTCACTACTGATATTTAAATGCACTGTTGCTGATGCATACTTCCAGGCGTTATCCAAAAGATTGCCTAACAATTCCAAAGTGTCATCGCGATCAAATGGCAACAGTTCAATGTCAGAAGTCAGTTTGAAAGTAATCTCTTTTGTATGAATACGATTAAGCAGGTCCTGCAAGACCGGTATCTCTTCATCAATTTTAAATAGATGCCCGGGCATGGGATTGCCTGAAATTCGTGCCCGCTTGAGTTCAGCATCAATGCGTTCCTGTAACTGTTGTATCACCTGTTTCAGAACTTGCTTTGACTCAGGGTCTTTCAGTTCCGATGCAAAAATCTGCAATTCCTGTAGAGGCCGCTTTAGCTCATGAGCAAGATTGCCAACGGACATTCTTGAACGCGCGACCTGTCGGGCGGAGCGATCCACCAGCAAATTAATCGAATCCACCAGCGCCTTGATCTCTTGAGGAATCGTCTCAGGAAATTCGGGCTGACCTGATATTTGGTTTTCTGTTAAGGCTCTCTGAATCGGCTCTAGAAGTGCGAAGCCTTTATTCAGGACCGATCTCTGCCAAAGAATAAATACGATTGTGAATAACACCAAAATGGCGGCCAGGAAATATTCGTAAACTTTCTGCTTCTGATCAATCTCGGAGATATCTTCAGCAACCCAAAGATTGAATACCTCACCCTTTTTTATAAAAGGCTGTTGATGAACAACCCAGAATTCCTCATCAATCCAGAAATAGAGATAATCTTCTGTGTCTCCCTGGACAAAGTCGCTTGGATCCACTTTTTTATCCCATAAAGAACGGGAACGTATCTCGCCGCCATCCCATTGCAAAATAAAGTAATGCCCAGATCTGACTCGTTGATATACCGCAGGCAGGGCTTCTATGCCAACCTTCCAGCCACCATCGACTTCGGTTACAGCGGAAATCAGACTTAAGGCATCATGCTGTAAACGCTCCACCACAATTTCATCGATAAGCAAATGAATGCTCTTGTGGATAATGAACATCAACACCAGAAGCAGAGGCAGCATTGCAAGGACCAGCCGATAACGGATCCGTTTTTCCAGTGAAAAGCTTCTGCTCTCTGTTGCCTGATTTCCCATAACCTAACCCTTGAGCCTGTAGCCCTGACCTCTAAGGGTCTCGATAAACTCTTTACCAAAACGTTGGCGCAACCGATTAATGTAGACTTCGATCACATTGCTATCACGCAACTGCTCTTCCTCGTAAACATGCTCACTCAGCTGTGTTTTAGACATAACTTTCCCTGGATTAAGCATCAAATACCTGAGCAGTTTAAATTCAACTCCGGTCAGTTCATGTTCTCCACCGGCTGAATCCAAAGCACATTGACTGTCCTGATTTAGTTTCACTCCGGCATGTTCAATCGCAGGGCTGGACTGACCAAACTTTCTTCGAATCAAGGCTTCCAGTCGTGCCAGAAGTTCTTCAACGTGATAGGGCTTTCCGAGATAATCATCGGCACCGGCCTTTAGCCCATCCACTCTCTCCTGCCATGTATCACGGGCTGTCAGAACCAGAACCGGAGTGTCATTTTTAGCGGCACGCATCTCAGCTAACACATCCAGTCCCGATTTTTTTGGCAATCCCAGATCCAGCACAATGGCATCAAATTCCTCTTCACGGATTTTGAAAGCAGCATCAAGACCATCCAGAGAAACCTCAACCGCATATCCGGCTTTACCTAAAGCAGGCTTAAGGCTGTTTACCTGAACTAAATCGTCTTCAACCAGAAGTAAACGCATAACTATTCTTCAAACTCTTCTCTGATCAGTTGGCCGGTTGCCGCATCAATTTCTAACTCAAGCACAAGGTTTTCTGCTTTTAGGATCTCAAACTCGTAGATCAGGTCGCCGTTATCTTCGCGCTCAAGCTCTATATCCAACAAACGTGATTCTGATAACACCGGATGCAAACTGATAATTTCTGACAGAGGCAGTACCTCTCCAGCATCCACAAGATTCAGAGCATCATCAGCACTCAGGCTTTCCGCTTTACACTCAGCAATAAGCAGAAAAACACAGAGCGAACTGAGAATTGATGTTCTAAGAAATCTCTTCATTCATTAATTCCAAAACAGAATTAGCCAACGTTATAGCGGCAGTGTAGACAAGCTAACTTAAATGAAGCTTAAAAATGAGAGAAAAGTTAAAAAGAAGTGAGCCCGGTCAGCTATAAGCTAACCGAGCGTATTGAAAAGGATCAGTGGTCTTTACGATTAGTGCCTGGGTTGGCAGTAAACAGCAGAGGTTGGGCTTCGGGTTCGATTTCAGGTTGCTGATCCCGGTTTACACGGGTTTCCAGCTCTTCAATCGGCGCATCAGGTTCGCCATCCAAACGCATAGAGTCTTCGTAATCGCAACGAACACATTCTTTGTATTCCCGTTCTTCATCGCGGAAAGTACGAATGCAGTCCATCTCACCACAGCGGGGACAAACAGCGCCCGCAATAAAACGTTTAACTACTTTCATAATCTACTCACTCAGTGATGCCACTGTGACGTAACAGCGCATCTACTTCCGGCTCACGCCCACGGAAGGCAACAAACAGTTCCATTGGCTCTTTAGAACCACCCATTTCCAGAATATTGCTGCGGAAGTCATCACCCGTTTGCTGATTGAAAATACCTTCCTCCTCAAACCGAGAAAAGGCATCAGCTGAAAGCACTTCAGCCCATTTGTAGCTGTAATATCCCGCCGCATAACCACCGGCAAAGATATGACTGAAGCTATGCTGGAAACGATTAAATGCAGGCGGAGTGATTACCGCAACTTTACTGCGAACATCATTCAGCAATGACTGTACATCCGTTTCACCAGGCTGATATTCACGATGCAGGCGGAAATCAAACAGAGAAAACTCCAACTGCCGCACCATCATCATACCGGACTGGAAGTTTTTAGCTGCCAGCATTTTATCCAGCAAGTCCTGCGGGAGCGGTTCACCTGTTTGATAGTGGCCGGAAATCAGCTCAAGGGCTTCTGGCTCGTAACACCAGTTTTCCAGGAACTGACTAGGCAGTTCTACCGCATCCCAGGCAACACCGTTGATACCGCTCACATCTGCGCACTCAATCTGAGTCAGCATATGGTGCAAGCCATGACCAAATTCGTGGAAAAGAGTTGTGACTTCGTTATGAGTTAACAGCGCCGGATCATCTCCAACCGGTGAGTTGAAGTTGCACACCATATAAGCAACCGGAAGCTGTACTGCGCCATCATCCAGACGACGACGCACACGGCAATCATCCATCCAGGCACCACCACGTTTTTTCTCACGGGCATACAGATCGAAGAAGAACCGAGCAATCACCTGACCTTCGCGGCTGATCTCAAACAGGCGAGCATCGTCATGCCAGCGATCAAATTCAGTGACTTCGCTAATCTCGATATCAAACAACTTACCAGTAACAGCAAACAGGCCACTCATTACTTTCGGTAATGGGAAATAAGGACGAATCTGTTCTTCAGAAATAGAGTATTTCGCCTGCTTCAGCTTTTCGCTGTAATAAGCCAGGTCCCAGGCCTGCAACTCTTCCACGCCAAACTCTTCAAGCGCAAAATCACACAGCTGCTGATAATCACGTTTTGCTACGGGCAGGCTTTTTTCTGCCATATCATTCAAAAACTGTACAACCTGATCCGGCGTTTCGGCCATCTTGGTCGCGAGTGAATATTCAGCGTAGTTATCAAAACCAAGCAGTTTTGCCAGTTCCAGACGCAGATCCAGAATCTGCATCATTACGTCACTGTTATCCCACTTACCTTCGCCAGGCCCCTGATCTGAAGCCCGTGTAGCGAATGCGGTGTAAACCTCTTTCCGCAGTTCACGATTATCAGCATAAGTAATAGCGGCGATGTAAGAAGGAAAATCCAGAGTCAGTAACCAGCCATCCTGCTCTTTTGCTTCTGCCAGTTGCTTAGCCGCTGCAAGTGCCATTTGCGGCAAACCTGCCAGATCTTTTTCATCAGTAATCAGTTTATTCCAGTCATTACTGGCATCCAGAACATTCTCAGAGAATTTAGTGGTCAGTTCAGACAGCTTCTGCTGTAGCTCCGCGTATCGTTGTTTATCAGCATCATTTAATGCGATCCCAGATAAACGGAAATCCCGCAGGGTATTCTTCACCACTTTCTGTTGCGCTTCAGTCAACGAGGCAAAACCGCTGCTTTCAGACAGTTTTTCAAACGCCCCATAAATGCCCTGATTCTGGCCCATCTCAGTCCAGTACTGGGATAGCTTCGGCAGACAGGCATTGTAAGCATCACGGAGTTCATCACTGTTAACCACCGCATTCATATGCGAAACCGGAGACCAGGCTTTGGAAAGACGGTCATTCATCTCTTCCAGTGGAGCAACCAGAGAATCCCAGGTGGGTTCTGAAAGCTCAGCAACCAGATTTTCTGCGATCTTGCGGTTATCTGTAAGGATCTGGTCGATAGCCGGTTCGATCTGGTCCGCCTTGATCTGGCTGAAGGTCGGTAATAGCTGAGATTCAAGCAAAGGGTTGCTCATCGTTATGAACTCCTGAAAACCAATAACTGATCTTTCTTAAATGGGTACAAAAGCATATTTTTCAATTACTACAGGCGCTAGAATGACATTTCTAGTCTTTCCCAAAGAACCCAGAGGCAATGTTGTGAAAATTCGTACTTATCAGGGTATCACACCAAAATTAGGTGAACGTGTATTTGTTGATCCAAGTGCAGTTGTATTGGGAGATGTGGAGCTGGGCGATGATGTTTCAGTCTGGCCTCTGACGGTAATCCGGGGTGATATGCACCGCATTCGTATTGGTGCCCGTACCAGTGTTCAGGATGGATCTGTACTGCATATTACCCATGCCGGGCCTTTTAACCCGGATGGCTTTCCCCTGATTATTGGAGATGATGTCACCATTGGACATCAGGCTATGCTCCACGGCTGCACTATTGGCAACAAAGTACTCGTAGGCATGGGTGCGATGGTGATGGACGGCGCAATTGTTGAAGATGAAGTCATTATAGGTGCCGGTTCTCTGGTGCCCCCCGGGAAAACACTGGAAAGCGGTTACCTCTATGTGGGCCGCCCCGCGAAACAGCAGCGTGCGCTGACTGAAAAAGAGCGTTCATTCTTCAGCTACACTGCTGGTAACTATGTAAAGTTAAAAGATAAGCACCTTGAAGAAGACTATGCCTCTGAATAAATGTGCCTTCGCAGTATGTCTGCTTTTAATTGCGGGTTGTGGATATAACCACAACTCCAAACCGAACTACTGGTTTAAGCATCACGACCTACCGACGAATATCTCTCCACAACACCTGACCTTGTGTACTAACTTCGGTTGCACTAAACAGCGCTCCTCTTCTTTTTCCACAGGTGAATGGGCGCAAATTGAAAACCTGTTTCACCCCGCACCAAAAACAGCTAAGCAGGAACGTATTCAAATCGCCGAAGCGATCGCATTGATGGAATCACAACAGGGGCCAAAGGTGGGTACTCAAAATGACCTCGCTGAAAACGGATTTGGCATTGGGGTCGAAGGCTCCCAATTAGATTGCGTTGCTGAAACAAGCAATACCAGCATCTATCTCACGTTGCTTGAAAATGCTGAGTTACTGAAATTCCACACGGTGACCGGGCATGCTCACCGTGGACCTTTTACCTTAAACCTCCCCCACAACACCGCCACAATTAAAGAAAAAACCAGTGAAAAAGCCTTCGCTATAGATTCCTGGTACAGCGCAAATGGCCAGTTGCCATGGGTAACTCCTGTAGAAAACTGGCTCAGTGGAGCTAGCCCCAGGTAAGCTAAAACCCATAAACTGACACTATCTAGCATAGAAATGTGCTGATCTACTCAGTTATAAACCTGACAGAATTATTCACAATACATGGATTGCTTCATTACCATCACAGGCCAATATTGTAATAATAACCATTATCATTATAATTAAGCCTATTGTTAACAACCTATTCTTTCATAACTTTAGGTATCACATAATGAAACACTTAGTACTGTGTATATATGCACTTCTTATTTCCTCTCTTACATTTGCCAGCGGTGTTCACGATGAAGAGAAGCCCGTTCAACATTTTAAAGCTGCTGATGTAACTAGCCTCCCAGAAGCAAAAAATATCTTTTTTGAAACAACGAATTCTATAAAGCAAAAAAAACTACTGGATGAGAATGAACTCCATGAGATCCATATCATCACTTATACACTTGAGAAAAGTGTTGCTTACTTATCAGAACACCTGACAGATAAAGGTAAGACCTTGGCTGAGGATATTGCCGTAGTCGTTGAGGATATTCACATCAATTCTGAAAATAACAGGCAAGAGAAAACTCGCCAGCACCTGAATAAGTATTTTTTGCTAGTAGAAGAGCTCACCCCACTATTATGAGGCACTAGGCTAAGACTAAATGTTCGGTTGAAAGCGACAACGCAAACATAGATCTGGAACGTACTGTTGTAGGTCTGGAGCGTGGTTTTGGTGAAAACGCTAGCATCTCTGCAGAATACGTTTTGGACGAAGAAGACGGTGAAGATACAGATACTGTTAACCTGGTACTGGTTACAGAATTCTAAGTATTTAGATATCTGTTGAATGACAGGCCGGTACTGACTTCCCCTTCATAAAATCAGTACCGGCCGTCATAAACCGGATAGTAACGATCAGTTGCAAACAGACTTGTTAACCGGTCGTTACTAAAATGTTGCAGAGGATAATATCTGCAAATTCCGCCGCTGAAAACTACTCAATCGGCAATTTAGACTTATTTCTATTTTGAATCGCTTTCAATCTTGGCCGAAGAGACTTCACGCAGCCTTTTGACCACCTGAGAGTTGATACTGCGCTGGGTAAAAGTACCATCTTCTTTACGTCGACCCGCCTTACGCCCCATCAGAATTTCAAGGCATTCATCAACGTGAGCTACAGCGTAAACCGCAAACTTACCTTGTTTAACAGCCTCAACAACTTCAGCTTTGAGCATCAGGTTTCTGACATTGGCTTTCGGCACAATAACACCCTGTTTGCCATTCAGGCCCCGGGTTTTACAGAGATTGAAGAACCCTTCTATCTTCTCATTCACACCGCCAATCGCTTGCACTTCACCGTACTGATTGATTGATCCGGTGGTCGCAAAGTTCTGACTGATTGGTATATGAGTCAAAGCCGATAACAAAGTACAAACTTCGGCCAGAGACGCACTATCGCCATCCACATAACCGTAGGACTGTTCCAGGGCAATACTTGCTGAGATCGCTAACGGGAAATCCTGTGCGTATTGATGCCCTAGGTAACCCGACAGGATCATCACACCTTTCGAGTGTATTGGCTGCCCCAGGGTTACTTCCCGCTCTATATCCACAATCCCCCGGTTACCCGGGTGAACGGTTGCAGTAATACGAGCCGGAGTACCAAAAGCAACATCGCCTACCTGCAATACAGTAAGACCGTTGGCCTTACCGACTGCATCCCCTTCAGTGTCGATCAAAACTGTCTCATTCAGGATGCTTTCGGCGATTTTCTCAGACATTCGCGACGTTCTACGCTCTTTTGCGCTCAACGCCATCTCGACATGATCAGCATTAATCAGCTCATCTTCTTCCTTAATACGCTTGTAGTCTGCTTCACAGAGCAGATCCACCAGCTCCCCAATATGGGCGGACAAGAGCTCCTGGTTTTCTGCCTGTCGTGAACTGTGCTCAACCAGACGAGCAACCGCACGACGGGTTAATGGTGCCAGACCTTCCTCTTCCGCAAGCGTCTTCATCAGACGCGCATAGCTACGTATCGTCTGAGGTGTACGGTCTACATCTTCATCGAAATCCACTACAACCCGGAACATCTTCTCGAAATCGTGATCGAGTTCCTGCAGGAGGTAATAGATATTGCGACTACCGATCAACACCAGCTTAACACCCAGAGGAATCGCCTCAGGTGTCAGAGTGATGGTACTGATGCCAGTGTATTCACTGGCCGGGCTTTCTATTCTGATTTCATGGGACTTCAGTGCACGTTTCAAAGCGCCGTAGACAAACGGTTGCTCCAAAAGCTTCTCCGCTTCCATCACCAGATAACCGCCGTTGGCCCTGTGCAAAGCCCCCGGACGAATCAGTTTGTAAGACGTGGATAGAGCACCCATTTCCGAGGTGTATTCAACGCGGCCAAAGAGGTTTTCATAACTTGGGTGCGCTTCATAAATAACCGGTGCACCTTTTACTTTTTCGTTATCAACCAATAGGTTAACGCCATAGCTGTTTTCCATATACTGGCGTCGGGATGCGTCAGTCACAGGCTCCAGCAGCTTTTCTTCGCCTACGATTTCACCGCAGTTTTTAACCAGAGAGGTTTCCATCTCAGAGAGATAGTCAGCAACGGCAGAGATATTGGCGTATTTATCTTTGATCGGCTGGAAAATAGGGGAGACCGACTGGCGGGCAGTATCACGATCCAGATTCTTAAGCTTTTCTGTCGCTTCTCGGCGCCATTGTGGCAACTCTGTCAGCGCATCATTTAACTGATCTTCCAAGCTCGCGATTGCGCTTGTAAAGGCATCACGCACCTCTTCAGGCAATTGCGAGAACACCGCTTCATCCATCGCCTGGCCTTCAGCCACAGGAGTGAAGCCAACGCTTCCAGCATCCCTGTACACCGCAATGCTGTGTTCACGTGCTTCTTTTTCTACCGTCTCAATCGCCTGGTCATAGTAGCGGTTAAGATCCCTCTCGATTTTACTCTTTTTGCGTTGATAGCCAGGGCTTTCAAACGCTGCTGGCATCTCTGCCAGAGTCCGCTCAATGATATTTTTAATATCACGCTTAAACTGTTGTGCTTTGCCGGCAGGAAATTGAATAGAAAGAGGGTGACGATTATCTGAGAGATTATTCAGATAGACCCAATCACCAGGCTTTTTCTCTTTCTTAGCAACGGCACGGAGGTTTTCCATCGCAAAAGAGAATCTACCCGTATGCGGGTTGCCCATCACAAAGAGATTGTAACCCGGGCGGCGCATGCCAATGCCAAAATCCATCGCTTCAATAGCGCGGTCCTGACCAAAAAAGCCAGAGAAGGGCTCAAGGGTAGAGGTGGTTTTAAAAGGAAGTAGTTCAGGGTCACAGCTGCAATAGAGCTGTTCAGGTGAAAGTCGGGTTTCCGTTACCATTCAGGTACTCCCGCTGACGGCTGATAAAGGGCACAGTTATAACTGCATTTTTTATCTTTTATACGCCGCGGGGGCCCTGCATGCAAGCAGGAATTATATTTTTAACGCAAACCCCTTTCTGTTTAAAAATCAACCAGTTAAGGAATTTCTAATTTTGCTTATTACCGCTTGTGAATCCGGCTCAACACCGCGCCATATCTGGAACGAAGCGGCAGCCTGTTCCACCAGCATACCGAGACCATCCATCACTTTTTCAGCGCCATTTTCAGTCGCCCAATGACAAAAAGCTGTAGGTTCCGCGGAATACATCATGTCATAGCACCAGGCTTGATCGGCTAAGGTACTCTCAGGAATAGGAGGGACCTCACCATTTAAACTTGCAGCGGTACCATTGATGATCAGATCAAAACATTGCCCTGACAATGTATCGTATCCAGCACCTGTAACATCACCCAAATCACTGACCAGCTCTGCAAGTTCATGGGCCTTGGATTCTGTACGGTTAGCAATCACAAGTCGGGCAGGCTTTTCCTCTAATACAGGCTGCAGTACCCCACGTACAGCACCACCCGCACCAAGGATAAGTACTCTTTTACCCTCAATTTTACCACCGTGATTGCGAACAATGTCCCGGACCATGCCAATACCATCGGTATTATCGCCGCACAGCTCTCCAGCCTCATTTCGATACAGGGTGTTTACAGCTCCAGCCAGCTCAGCACGGGGGCTTCGAACAGTTGCAAGCTCCCAGGCATTCTGCTTAAACGGGATCGTAATATTCAGTCCACGACCATCACCTGAGAGAAAATCAGAAACATAGTCGGTGAAAGAACCCTCGGGAACGCAGATCGCTTCATAGGTCAGATCCTGTTCCGTGCTCTCAGCAAACGCAGTATGGATATCAGGTGATTTAGAGTGTTTTATCGGGTTACCAAATACCGCATAACGGTCAGTCATTACCAAACTCCTTTACATTGCATAAGCAATGTTAAACTTCTAACCAGTTACGAGGCTTAAGGTATCGATCATACAGAACCGCTTCTTCAGTACCTGGGTCAGGTTTCCAATCGTATCCCCATTTCACTTCTGGTGGTAATGACATCAGAATGGACTCGGTTCTGCCTCCGGATTGCAACCCAAACAAAGTGCCTCTATCAAAGACCAGATTGAACTCCACATAGCGGCCACGGCGATGCAACTGAAAATCTTTCTGACGATCGCCAAATTCCTTTTCTTTATTACGCTCAACAATTGGACGATAGGCTTCTATGTAGGCATCACCTATTGAACGCATCAGAGCAAAACTCTTTTCAAAACCATATTCATTCAGGTCATCAAAAAAGAGGCCACCCACACCACGCGGTTCACCACGGTGTTTCAGGTAGAAATATTCATCGCACCATTCTTTAAAGCGTGGATAAATATCTTCACCAAACGGGTCACAGGCATCTTTGGCTTTCTGATGCCAGAATTTACAATCTTCATCGTTGCCGTAATAAGGTGTCAGATCAAAACCGCCTCCAAACCACCAAACCGGTTCAGCACCTTCTTTCTCAGCAATAAAAAAGCGCACATTGGCATGTGAAGTAGGGATATAGGGGTTATTTGGGTGAATGACCAGTGAGACGCCCATCGCCTGAAAGTTTCGTCCGGCCAGTTCTGGTCGATGCGCTGTAGCAGAGGCGGGGAGTTTATAGCCAAAAACATGAGAGAAATTAACGCCACCTTTTTCTATTACAGCGCCATTCGCCAATACACGGGTACGGCCACCACCGCCAGCTTCTCTATCCCAGGAATCTTCTTCAAATTTACCCGCGCCATCTACGACTTCGAGCTGACTGCAAATACTGTCCTGAAGGCTGAGTAAATACTCTTTAACTGCATTAATATCCGGTGCGGACATATTAAATTCTCGCTTTTGATTTATGCTCTGATCAACTGATTAGAACGTAGGTCTCTGATCTGGGTAGGTTGTGCTAGCCCTCCCAGTTTCCCCGGAAGCACATAGTCCAGCTTGTTACCGAAGTAAGTCTTCACTTTCAATGAATCTCTTGCTGGAAGGTATTCTGATGGATTAGCAGAAGTTGAAACAATGAAAGATCCATAGGCATCCGTAAGCTCTTTCACACCGGAGTGAGCACTCACTCTGACTGCGACTGCCTGATGCTTTCCTTTAATCCAGGCTGGAATCAGCCCCTTAGGATCAGGCAAAATCCAGGTGAATGGACCGGGCCAGTCTGCGGTCACCTTGGCTCGTTCCTCGTCGGTCAGATCAGCCAAAAGAAACTCTATCTGGGAGATATCACCGGCAATTAATACCAACCCTTTATGCATCGGTCTGCGCTTAATATTCAGCAGATGCTGAACCGCTGCTTCATTAAATGGATCACAACCCAATCCCCAAACAGCTTCAGTAGGGTAGGCAATCACACCACCCTGACGCATGGCCTGAACAGATTGCTGAATATGCCACCAGGAAATATTTTGCTTAACGCTCACGGTTTGTTACTTCTAAATTGTGCTAATTAAGAACGAATGATGAATTCTACAGACTTTAAGCAAATACTGAATAGGCCTTAGAGCCTAATGTACCCTCCCATGGATTGAGCAACCAAACCTTTCAGTTCCAGTGAAACCAGTATCTGGGCAACCTCATGCATAGGAAATCCGGTGTTTATGACAATCTGATCGAGTTTTTGCTGCTCAAACCCAATCGAATCCAGTAACACCTGCTCAGGCGCACTCAGATGCTCTGTAAGCTGATTTTTCTCTGGGGCATCTTGATGCCTGGGGTCAGCACTAAAAACGCCCAGAATATGGCCAATTTCTACAATTATTTCCTCTGCTGACTCCACTAAATGCGCTCCGTTTCTTATCAGCTTGTGGCAGCCTTTACTCATCGGGTTATTAAGCGGCCCGGGAATGGCAAACACATCCCGGTTCTGCTCAACAGCCATTCGGGCGGTAATCAAAGAACCACTTTTCAATGCTGCTTCCACAACCAAAACCCCTGCACTCATACCACTGATAATGCGGTTACGTTTTGGGAAGTTAGCTGCTAGTGGCGGAACATCCGGGAAAAACTCACTGACCAATACCCCATGAGTATCCAGAATTTGTTCTGTGAGCTTCCGATTCCTGTATGGATACAGTGTTGCCATACCTGTACCCAACACCGCGACTGTTGCACAGTTATGATCGACACAGCCCTGATGAGCAGCAGCATCGATACCCAAGGCCAGTCCTGAGTTAATAATTAAACCGTGTTGGGCCAGATAGGATGAAAAATTATAGGCATTTCGGAGCCCGGTCGCGCTCGGATTGCGACTTCCGACCATTGCTAACTGTGGAAGATTGAGTGCAGAAAGGTTCCCCTTACAGAACAAAACCGGAGGAGGGTCAGCAATCTCACGCAGAAGTTCTGGGTAGTCAGGGGACGTAATAGGCACAATTGCAGCTTCTGGAGTGTGATTTAACCATTCCAAAGCTCTTTCGACCTTACACTGAATCTGTGAGTTTCCGCCCTTAGACAGAGAGGAGAGGGCATCAATCGTTTTAGGTTTCAGACCAAGCCGTTGCAACTCGGGTAAATCAGCGTTGAGAAGTTTTCCTGGGGTCCATCCCCCTTCCCATAACCGCTTAATCGACAAAGCGCCCAGACCGGGCACCGAGGCAACGGTGATCCAGTCCGTTGGATCACCTGTCATACAATTACCTTTTAGGGTTCGCGAACAAAATCGCCCACAGAGACTACATTTGAGCTCTGTAGAATCAAACCGTAGCTTACTTTTTCGAAGACCTTGAAGATCATCATCTCACCAGAGCGCTCAGATGGCAGTTCTACCATCTCACCTGTAACAGGGTCCTTGATAAGCTCACCTTTACGATAGGTTGCAAAAACATGCCCTGGTTTAAGACCTTCACGAGCGCCTTTGTTAATAGCAACCACATTGAATTGGCCGCCATCACGAACACCGCTCAAAATGGACAGAATCACTCCCGATACACCTTCAGGTGAAGCTGATGGGTAGAAGATTGACTGAATACTGACCTCTTCAGTTGGTACTACACGGTCTTTAACTCGGGTTTCTTTGTTGGACTTAACAAGATCAAGAGTAATCACTTGCTGATCAGAACGACCAACCACATCACCTTCTGCAATAGTCGCAACTTCGAAGCCGAGGAACTCTTCAGTTTCAGGATCAACATACTTGTTGGCGGCACGATAGACTCCCTGACGTCTTTGCTCGGCTAGAAGTGTGCCTCGAGCATAAACACGGTCACCAGCGCCTGCGATAATTCGATCGTTGGCACCACCCAAAACATATGGAGCTTTTTGCAGTATGTCCTCAGAAAGAACCCTGTGATCTTCCATAAAAGCGATAATGTCTTTCAGAGGAATGGCTGGAATAGCATTATCAAGAGGTTTTACTCTTGCTCGAGGATAGATTCCACTGTCTCGGCGAAGGCCTAATCTTGGTTTTCCATCAACCCACGTCAGGTAAATGACATCACCAGGGTAAATTAAATGAGGGTTATCGACTTGAGGGTTAATACCCCAAACTTCAGGCCACTTCCATGGGCTTTGAAGGAAACGCCCAGAGATATGCCATAGAGTGTCACCTTTAACTACTACATACTCCGATGGATGATCATCACGAAGGAGTAAAGTATCGTCTCTAGTTTCTGCTTGAGCCGGCATTATTGCGAGCATTACCAGAGTCAAAATACCACAAAGCAAGTTTTTCATTTCCAGTTCCCTTGTTCTTTCCACCTCTGTTTTCACAAACAGAAAAAGTATGAAAGTAACGACAATGCATTGAGCGTTTCAATCAGTATAATATGCAGAATAATATTTTTCGCTATTCTTCTCGACAATATACAGCTAAAACAGCTTATTACCGAGTTATAGCCCCGAATATAGGCAAATAGATTTAAATCATGGCAAAGCTGACCATCCTAGAATACCCAGATCCTAGACTACGTACCATAGCAGAACCTGTTGAAACTGTTGATGATGAGACTCGTGCAATCATCGATGACATGTTTGAAACCATGTACGATGCACCGGGCATTGGCCTTGCGGCAACACAGGTAAATATTCACCAACAGATTGTCACCATTGACCTCTCAGAGGAGCAGAACGAACCTCTGGTCATGATCAATCCGGAATTTGAAGTACTTGACGAAGAGAAAGACAAATATCAGGAAGGTTGTCTGTCGGTGCCAGGTTTCTTTGAAAATGTCAGCCGGCCGCAGAAAATCCTGCTTAAAGCTATGAATTATGATGGCGAAGCTTATGAGCTTGAAGCCGAAGGCCTTCTGGCAGTCTGCATCCAACACGAGCTGGATCACCTGAACGGTAAGCTGTTTGTCGATTACCTGTCCATGCTTAAGCGCAACCGCATCAAATCCAAGCTGGAAAAAATCCATAAGCTGCAGGAAAAGCAGGCCTAAGAGTCCGCTGAAATTTATACAGGCTTGCTGGCATAGCCGCAGGCCTGTTTTTATTTGGAGTCCTTAATGTCAGATCAACCGCTTCGTATTGTCTTCGCTGGCACACCGCAATTTGCGGCAGATAACCTGCAGGCGATTCTGGATTCAGAACATGAAGTCATTGCCGTATACACCCAGCCAGATAAAAAAGGTAAGCGAAATCGCATGGCTCCAAGGCCAGTAAAAGACCTGGCAATTACACATAACATCCCCGTTTTTCAGCCTGAAACACTCAAAACAGCCGATGAGCAGCAAGTACTTGCTAACCTGGAAGCCGACGTAATGGTTGTAGTTGCTTACGGAATGCTATTGCCAAAGCAGATTCTGGATACACCTCGATTAGGCTGCATCAACGTCCACGGCTCCATTCTGCCGCGCTGGCGCGGAGCTGCGCCGATCGAACGATCGATGCTTGCAGGAGACCCAGAAACCGGGGTAACTATCATGCAAATGGATGAGGGTCTTGATACCGGCGACATGCTGCATATTGTTAAAACCCCAATTGAGTCTAAAGATACTGCGGCAAGTATCTTCGGTCGTTTGGCTGATCTTGGCTGCGATGCACTGGTAACAACCTTAAAGCAACTGCAACAAGGCACAGCCACGGCAGAAACACAGAACAATGAACTCGCCACTTACGCTTCCAAACTCAGTAAAGAAGAGGGTGTGATCGACTGGAGTGGGTCTGCAGAACAGATAGATCTTCAAATCAGAGCACTCAGCCCACGTATCGCTGTTACCTTCAAACTTGGCGATGAAGCAATAAAACTGCTCGGTTGCGAGATTGTCGATGCTCAGGGCAATCCGGGTGAAATCCTGCCCTCGGATAAGAAAAGCATCGTTGTGGCTTGCGGCAAAGACGCGATCAAAATCACCCAACTGCAGTTGCCGGGTAAAAAACCAATGGACACTGCAGCAGTGCTTAACTCAAAACGTGAACAGTTCAGCGCAGGCGTGGTTTTAGGTTAAGTATATGGCTACCAACGTCAGAGCATTAGCAGCTCAGGTCCTCACGCCCTTATTACGTAATCAGGGCTCGCTGAATACCCAGTTTTCAGCTGTTGAAAAGCGCTGTCCAGAAAAGGATCGCGGACTACTCAGGGAACTGTGTTATGGCACCATGCGCTTTTACCCCCAACTCAATGCAATTTTAAAGGTTCTGCAAAACCGACCTTTTAAATACAAAGATATGGAAATCAGGGCCTTAGCTTTAATCGGGTTATATCAGCTTATACACACCCGTGTACCCGGTCACGCCGCTATCAATGAAAGTGTCGAAGCCTCTAAACAATTGAATAAGCAGGGCGCTGGAAAGCTAATTAATGCCATTTTAAGACGTTTTCAGCGTGAGCAAGCCGAGATTGAGCAATCTCTGCAAAACGATGATTCATACCGATTCAACCATCCCGAATGGATGATCGCTAAGTTAAAAAACAACTGGCCGGAACATTGGCAACAGATTCTCAATGCCAATAATCAACAGGCACCATTGACGTTGCGGGTAAATCAACGCGCCACCAACAGGGACGATTACCAACAACAACTGAGTCAGGTTGTAGAATCTGAGCCCACTCCATACAGCCAACATGGCCTGCGATTGGCGGAATCAGTGAATGTTGAGATGCTCCCCGGTTACAAAGTGGGTGCTTTTAGCGTGCAGGATGAAGCCGCACAGCTATCCGCTCAACTGTTGGATCTAAAACCTGACCAACGAGTCCTGGACGCCTGCGCTGCACCAGGCGGCAAGCTTTGCCATATTCTGGAAACCGAACCCAAGTTGCAATCAGTCGATGCAGTGGAACTGGAAGAGAAACGCTCCGAACGTATCCGTGAGAATCTCCAGCGCCTGCGTGTGAAGGCGAATCTGATCATTGCTGATGCTTCGAAACAGGATTGGTGGGATGGTGATTTATATGACCGAATCCTGTTAGATGCCCCTTGCTCAGCTACCGGTGTTATTCGACGCAACCCGGATATAAAATACCTGAGAAAAGGTGAGGATATTCACGAAATATCCAGCCTTCAGTCTGCGATTCTTGAGAATTGTTGGTCGATGCTCAAACCCGGTGGCAAGTTGCTTTATGCAACCTGCTCAATTTTCCCTCAGGAAAATGAGCGTTTGGTCGGGCGTTTTGTGACTCAGAATACCGATGCTAAGCACATCAAAATAGAAGCAGAGTGGGGACTTGAACGTGAATACGGTCGCCAGCTATTCCCGCAAGAGAATGGCCATGACGGTTTCTACTATGCACTTTTGCAGAAAACAGAGTAAGCTCCAGTTAGATTTGTACAGCGGGCATAACCGCGCCAATTAAGGCAGATCATGAAGATTATTATTCTTGGTGCCGGACAGGTAGGCGGCACACTGGCAGAAAACCTTGCCAATGAAGATAACGATATCACCATTGTTGATACCGACTCAGCGCGCCTGCGCGAGCTACAGGATCGCCTTGATATCCGTACCGTAGAAGGCAAAGCCAGTTATCCATCAATTCTGGACCAGGCTGGCGCCCAGGATGCGGACATGCTCATTGCGGTAACAAACTCTGACGAAGTTAACATGATCGCCTGCCAAGTGGGTCAGACTCTGTTTAATACGCCGACTAAAATTGCTCGTGTTCGTGAGCATGATTATCTGCGTAAAAACCAGCAAATCTTCGGTGAGAAAGACATCCCAATTGATGTCCGTATCAGCCCCGAGCTGTTAGTTACCAAGCACATTAAACGTCTGATTCAACATCCAGGCGCCCTTCAGGTTCTTGATTTTGCTGATGGCAAAGCCCAGCTTGTAGCCGTAAAAGCTTACTACGGTGGCCCACTGGTAGGCCGTGAAATCTCTTACTTAAGAGCACACATGCCTGCGGTTGATACGCGTGTAGCCGCCATTTTCCGCCGGGGCAGCCCAATTATTCCTGAAGGCGATACAGTCATCGAAGCCGATGACGAAGTCTTCTTTATCGCAGCCAAAAAAGATATTCGCTCTGTTATGAGTGAGCTGCGACGTCTCGACAACCCCTACAAGCGCATTATTATTGCTGGGGGCGGTAACATCGGCGCCCGTCTTGCTGAATCGATCGAAAATGATTTTCAGGTAAAAATCATCGAGCGCAATATGCAGCGTTGTAACATGCTGGCTCGCAACCTTGATAACACCATTGTTCTGCAGGGCAGTGCCTCAGACCGCGAACTCCTGATTGAAGAAAATATCGAAGATTGTGACGTTTTCTGCGCGCTGACCAACGATGATGAAGCAAACATCATGGCCTCAATGCTGGCAAAACGGCAGGGCGCCCGTACCGTAATGACCCTGATCAACAACCCAGCTTACGTGGACCTAGTGCAGGGTGGGGCAATAGACATTGCCATATCACCACAGCAGACCACCATCGGCGCCCTTCTGACTCACGTCCGTCGCGGTGACGTTGTTGCTGTGCACTCCCTGCGACGCGGCGCTGCAGAAGCACTGGAAGCGGTTGCCCATGGCGATAGAGGCTCCTCTAAAGTGGTTGGCAGAACCATTGAAGAGATCAACCTGCCACCAGGCACAACCATCGGTGCGATTGTTCGTAACGACGAGGTACTGATCGCCCACGATGATGTCATGGTAGAAAGTGGCGATCATGTAATCCTGTTCCTGGTCGATAAGAAACGCATTACTGAGGTTGAGCGCCTGTTCCAGGTCGGCCTCACATTCTTCTAAGCGGATACCGGAAACCAACAGATGCATTACAAAGTAATTCTGCGTATTCTCGGCATACTGCTGATGATCTTCAGTATGTCCATGTTACCGCCGCTGGGTA
>JBMYLM010000009.1:0-63859 GCA_049596335.1 Neptuniibacter sp. | reverse complement strand
ATACCGCTCAAGAGAAACCGCATATTACATTCTCAACAAGAAAATTTCTGCTGTTTTATTGACAGGAAGGGCTCAAATATGAATAATCTCGCCTCTAATTTTTTTGGTGGCTGTTATTCAATACATCACCAAGCTTTATGATTAACTTAATTTTTAAGGAGCCGGACTGTGGCAAATTCCGCAGGATCTCGTAAACGTGCTCGCCAGGCAGAGAAGCGTCGCCAGCATAACGCTAGCCTGCGTTCCATGGTACGCACTTACATTAAAAAAGTAGACGCAGCTATCGAAGCTGGTGATCAATCTGCTGCACAGGAAGCATTCAAAGTTGCACAACCAGTTCTAGATGGTTCTGTAAACAAAGGCATCTTCCACAAGAACAAAGTTGCTCGCATTAAGAGCCGCTTGAGCAAGAAGATCGTTGCACTGGCTGCCTAATAGCATCCAGCTTGCATAAAAAAACCGGCAATCGCCGGTTTTTTTTATGCCCAAAATCTGGCTATTAAGCCAAAACCAGATTATCCCGGTGAACTAATTCCTCTTCACCCATAAACCCAAGAATCGACTCTATCTCGCGGCTAGGCTTACCAATAATCTTCTGCGCATCATCAAATCCGTAATTCACGAGACCGCGAGCAACAATGCGCCCAAACTCATCACTGATGATGACCATCTCTCCGCGTGAAAAGTCACCTGTCACACTGCGCACACCCGCCGGCAGCAAGCTCTTACCCCGCTCACACAAGGCTTTCACCGCGCCAGCATCCAAAACCACTGTTCCGCGAGCCTGAAGATGCCCGGCAATCCACTGCTTTCGTGCAGCCATTGGCTCGTTTTCCGGCACCAGTAGCGTCCCTAGATTTTCGGATTCACGTAAACGCAAAAGCACATCTTCTTCACGCCCACTCGCAATCACCGTTACCGCACCCGATCGCGCCGCCAGTTTTGCCGCCCGCACCTTAGTCGCCATACCGCCACGACCCAGCTTGCCGCCATCACCCGCCATCGCTTCCAGCGATTCATCACCCGCGCGAGCCTCAGAAATAAGCTCCGCTTCAGGATCATGACGTGGGTCAGCGGTGAATAAACCCTGCTGGTCAGTTAGCAGAATAAGGGCATCAGCCTGCACAAGATTTGCCACGAGAGCACCCAGGGTATCGTTATCACCAAAGCGAATCTCTTTAGTGACGACCGTATCGTTTTCATTAACAACAGGCACAACACCCATCTCTAACAGAGTTTTCAGGGTTGCCTGAGCATTAAGATAACGTCTGCGATTGGAATGATCCTCATGAGTTAACAGCACTTGCGCTGTGTGAGTACCATGTCGTTGAAAGTTGGTTTCATAGGCCTGCACCAGCCCCATCTGACCAACCGCTGCAGCAGCCTGCAGTTTATAGATTTCATGTGGGCGATCTGACCAACCCAGCCGAGTCATACCTTCAGCGACCGAGCCGGAAGATACCAACACAACTTCGAGGCCAGACTTCTTCAAAGCCGCAATCTGATCAACCCAGCGGCTGATTGCTGCCTGATCCAGGCCTTTCCCGTCATTTGTCAGGAGAGCACTGCCAATTTTTACTACCCAACGCTTACAGCGCTTTAACTTGTCACGACCAGTTGCCACGAAGTTACCTCTATATGGCGTTAGCTCTATTCACGCACCCATTCAACTTCAACATCGTAATCATCATCGTCGAAGTCGTCATCATCCAGATCATCTTTTTCTTTACGTGCTCGAATCTCCGCACGCATCTGCTCAACTCGCTCACGGGCCTCAGCATCAACCTGTTCGCGAATGGCTTGCTCCTGATCCAGAATTGAAGGGTCTTCCTCAATAGCTTCCAAGCGCTGATCAAGAAACGCCTGAATATCGCGCATCATTTCGTCGGTTCCCTGCTTACTTAAAGCAGAAACTTTATAAACCGGACCTTGCCACTCAAGCGCATCAATCACGGCCTGACAACGCTCCTCACGCTCCTCTTCAGGAACCATATCCAGCTTATTCAGCACCAACCACCGCGGCTGATCCGCCAGGGTGGGGCTGAATTTTGTTAACTCACCAACAGCCACTGCAGCCGCTTGCGCAGGAGTTACCTCATCCCACGGAGCCATATCAACCAGATGCAACAGAATACGGTTTCGGGCCAAATGTTTCAGGAAACGAATCCCTAGACCCGCACCTTCAGCCGCACCCTCAATAATTCCAGGAATATCCGCAATTACAAAGCTACGCGATTGCTCAATTCGAACCACACCCAGATTTGGAACAAGCGTGGTGAAAGGATAATTTGCCACTTTAGGCTTTGCAGCTGAAACAGCACGGATCAGAGTTGATTTACCGGCATTTGGCAAACCCAGAAGCCCTACATCAGCAAGCACTTTCAGCTCAAGCTTCAGGTTACGGGTTTCACCTACAGACCCTTTAGTTGTCTGACGTGGCGCTCGGTTCACACTGCTCTTAAAGCGCGTATTACCCAGACCATGAAATCCACCCTGTGCAATTTTTTCAATCTGACCAATTTCGGTCATATCCGCCAGGATCTCATCCGTATCAGTATCGATAATGGTAGTACCTACAGGCACTTTCAGGGTCAGGTCTTCACCTTTAGGGCCAGTACAGTTACGCCCCATACCCCCTTTACCATTTTCCGCTTTGTAATGACGGGTAAATCGATAATCGATCAGGGTATTCAGGTTTTCATCCGCCTCGAAGAAAATCGAGCCACCATCACCACCGTCACCACCGTCAGGGCCACCCTTGGGGATATACTTCTCACGTCGGAAGCTCATGCAACCATTGCCACCTTTACCGGCTTCCACCGTGATGACCGCTTCATCGACAAATTTCATTTTCTCACCCCAAAAGTATCTAGCAGGAAATCTGGCACTAAACCCCGAACCGATTTAAGACTCAGTGACAGATTACCTAGGAATCATAAACAAAAAAGCTCCGCCTTGGCGGAGCTTTTTAGAAGCATAAATCTTCAATTAAGCATCAACTACAGAGATGTACTGACGCTTCTGAGGACCTTTAACTTCAAATTTAACAACGCCGTCTGCTTTAGCAAACAGAGTGTGGTCTTTACCACAACCTACGTTTTCACCTGCATGGAACTTAGTACCACGCTGACGAACAAGGATGTTTCCAGCAATAACTGCCTGACCACCGTAACGCTTAACGCCAAGTCGTTTCGACTCGGAATCGCGACCGTTCTTAGTAGAACCACCAGCCTTCTTATGAGCCATCTATCTAACTCCTAACTCGGTTAATATTAGGCAGAAATGCCAGTAATTTTAACTTCAGTAAACCACTGACGGTGGCCCTGACGTTTCATGTGATGCTTACGACGCTTGAACTTGATGATCTCAACTTTCTTAGCGCGGCCGTGCTGAACAACTTCAGCAGTCACTTTAGCACCATCTACAACAGGCTCACCAATTTTCAGGTCGTCACCGTTGCCAACCAGAAGAACACGATCAAACTCAACGTTTGAACCTGCTTCTGCCTGCAGTTTTTCCAGTTTAAGGGTTTCACCTTCCTGGACGCGGTACTGTTTACCACCGCTTACGATTACTGCGTACATGTTTCTCTCCGTTTATTGCCCAACCAGCTACTATTGAAGAAACCTACTTCTAATGGCTACACCATATGGTAGGGAGCGATTATTGGTTGGGTCAGGGCGCGCGATTATATAGCAATTGATGATGCAGCACAACAAAAACAAGGTTTCACCTTTAGGACATTGACAGTTCCCAAGCAGCCCCCTAGCATTCGCGCTAAACAAATCACTAAAAAGCTATCTGCTCGCCGAATTATGCAACCACATCAACTCAATCCAGTTATCGAACCCCAATTTGAACAGGTTAATGATTACATCATTAATCATCTGGGCTCCAACGTACCTTTGGTTGAGAAAATTGGTCATTACATTGTCGAAAGCGGCGGAAAACGCCTGCGGCCTCTTCTAGTGCTTCTTGCTGCCAACGCGGCAGGATATAAAGGCGACAAGCATATCCCTCTGGCAGCAATAATCGAATTTATTCACACTGCGACATTATTGCATGACGACGTTGTGGATAACTCTGAACTGCGTCGCGGCAAAGATACCGCGAATGCGAAGTGGGGCAACGCTCCAAGCGTTCTGGTTGGCGACTTTTTATACTCGCGCGCATTCCAGATCATGGTGGAAATTGGTTCCATGCAGATCATGGAAGTGATTTCTAATGCCACCAACGTAATTGCCGAAGGTGAAGTACTTCAGTTACTCAACACCAAAAACCCGGATACCACTGAAGAAGCTTACATGCAGGTCATTCTGGGTAAGACGGCAATGTTGTTTGAAGCAGCCACTGAATCCGGCGCTATTCTGGCTGATGCTTCAGATAAAGAACGTGAAGCTTTACGCTTATACGGCCTGCATCTGGGTACCGCATTCCAACTGATCGACGATGTGATGGATTACCTCTCCTCTTCGGAAGAGATGGGCAAAAATGTCGGGGATGATCTTGCAGAAGGTAAAGCAACCCTGCCTCTGATCCACGCGATGCGAGCGGGTGATGAAGAACAGCGCCAATTAGTGAGACAAGCGATTCGCAAAGGTGGCCTAGACGATTTACAGCCAATTCTGGATATCGTCAAAGCAACAGGTGCAATTGAATACACTCAGGAAAAAGCACAACAAGAAGCCGATAAAGCCATTGCTGTACTGGCTGATATCCCTGATAGCTCATTCAAAGAGACGCTTAAACTGCTGGCTGATATCGCGGTTAAACGTAAAAGCTAAAAGGGCTTTCAGTCTCCCTTACCCTGCAACAACCAAGTCACTTCATGGCGACCCGCATCCCTTGGGTCGTCAGGTTGCACTCTGTCCAGACACTTAATTTCAAACCTTTCCCCGAATAGCGCTTCGACTTCATCGGCACTGACACTGAAAGGCGGGCCTGTTTCCTCATCAAATTCCAGTGTCACCAGCAGGATATTCACTGCCGGCGATAAGACTTTCTGAAGGTGATCGACATACTTACTACGCATTTCTTTAGGCAGTGCAATCAAAGCGGCACGATCATAAACAGCCGTCACTCCTGATAATTGTTCCTGAGTTAAATTGAAAAAATCACCACAAAGAACGTCGATCCCATCAATCGAATAGCTCGTAAAATCACCACCCTCAACTATTACTGGCTCGGCATCATTTTCGGAAAAGAAAGCTTCGCAGGCTGAAGCATTCAGCTCCACCCCCAACAATTCGTGCCCCTGTTCACGCAACCAGAGCATATCGCTGCTTTTACCGCATAACGGAACAAACACCTTTTCATCTCCCTCTAAACCTATCCTTTGCCAATAGGACTGCAGGTAAGGGTTAATTTCCGCCTGATGAAAGCCTATTTTCCCGTCAGACCACTTTTTATGCCAAAAATCATGTTCCATCTGCCTACTTACACCTAAGTCGTAAAGTTTTTCGTTAATTAATATGACACAGATCGTGCCTAGTGCCGACGAAGTCGGTATAATTGCGCGATATTTTTACAAAGAACCCGGTTAGAAAGAATCTAATGACAAGACCTTCCTCTTTTAATCGCGATGAACTGCTGTCTTGCGGTCACGGCGAAATGTTTGGACCTGGCAATGCACGCCTGCCAATTGGCAACATGCTAATGATGGATCGTATCCTAAAAATCAATGAAGATGGTGGCGAGTTCGGTAAAGGCGAAATCATCGCTGAGCTGGATATCAACCCTGATCTTTGGTTCTTTGGCTGCCACTTCGAGGAAGATCCTGTAATGCCTGGCTGCCTGGGTCTGGATGCTATGTGGCAACTGGTTGGTTTCTACCTGGGTTGGAAGGGCAATCCTGGTCGCGGTCGTGCTCTGGGTTCTGGCGAAGTTAAGTTCTTCGGACAGGTTCTGCCACACGCGAAAAAAGTTACTTATAACATCCAGCTTAAACGCGTAATCGAGCGCAAGCTGGTAATGGGCATTGCTGATGGCAGCATGTCTGTGGATGGACGTGAAATTTACACCGCTAAAGATCTGCGTGTAGGTCTGTTCACTTCAACTGATAATTTCTAATCGAAATTACAGTTTTTCTAGTCAAGCTAAGGCTCTGAATTCAGAGCCTTTCTTCTATATTCCGCGTAGTTTTTAACGAATTTCCTAGCCAAATGCATAGGATTCACGGAAAATAAGCGCCTCAAATTAGAAAAAAGAGAGAGAAGCATATGCGTCGCGTTGTTGTTACTGGTATGGGGATTGTTTCTTGTCTGGGTACAGATAAAGAGACTGTTCTGGAATCACTGCAGCAGGGTCGTTCTGGTATTAAATTTCAGGAAGACTATAAAGAGCGCGGTTTCCGCAGCCACGTAGCCGGCAGCATCGATATCGATTTCTCTGAGAAAATCGACCGTAAGCTCCTGCGTTTTATGGGTGATGCCGCTGCATACACTTACATCGCCATGCAGGAAGCTATTGCAGATTCAAACCTGGCTGAAGATCAGGTTTCCAACGTACGTACTGGCCTGATTGTAGGTTCTGGTGGTGCTTCAGCTGAAAACATCGTTGATACTGCTGACATCACTCGTGAAAAAGGCGTTAAGCGTGTAGGTCCATACCGTGTAACTCGTACAATGGGTTCTACAGTGTCTGCATGTCTGGCAACACCGTTCAAAATCAAAGGCGTTAACTACTCTATTACTTCTGCTTGTGCGACAAGTGCTCACTGTATCGGTAATGCGATGGAGCAGATCCAGCTTGGTAAACAAGATGTTGTATTCGCAGGTGGAGGTGAAGAACTGCACTGGGTTCAGACTGCAATGTTTGACGCGATGGGTGCTCTGTCCAGCAAGTACAACGAAACGCCAGAAAAAGCGTCCCGCGCATATGATGCGAACCGTGATGGTTTTGTAATCGCAGGTGGTGCGGGTGTTCTGGTTATCGAAGAACTGGAACACGCTAAAGCACGTGGCGCTAAAATCTACGCTGAACTTGTAGGTTACGGTGCAACTTCTGATGGTTACGACATGGTTGCTCCATCTGGCGAAGGCGCTGCCCGCTGCATGGAACTGGCGATGTCTACTGTTGATGGTGATATTGATTACATCAACGCGCATGGCACATCTACACCTGCTGGCGACATGCAGGAACTGAAAGCAATGAAACAAACTTTCGGTGACAAGATGCCTACAGTGACTTCTACTAAGTCTCTGTCTGGTCACTCCCTAGGTGCTGCAGGCGTACAGGAAGCTATTTACTCCCTGATCATGCAGGAAAATAACTTCATTGCAGCTTCTGCAAACATTGAAGAGCTGGACCCAGAAGCGGAAGGCATGCCAATCGCTACGGAGAAACAGGAAAATGTAGAACTGAAGCGTGTTATGTCTAACAGCTTCGGTTTTGGTGGTACAAACGCTACGCTGGTATTTGAAAAGCTAGACGCGTAAGTACCTACCGCGCATAAAAAAACCGCCTGATGGCGGTTTTTTTATGTCTTAATACTGACTAGCTTGTAGCTCGTTAAATCAGCTTAAGTTCCTGCATATGCTTTTCCAGCCACTCCACCATATCCTGATGAATCTCGTCGACGCTGCGCCCTTCTACTGGAATAGGCTCACCTATGTGTACCTGAACCGTACCAGTGCTTTTAGCGAAGCTCTTACCCGGCCAGTAATGCCCTGCATCATGAATCATTGGAATCACGGGCACACCCGCACTCAACGCCAGCATTGCACCACCTTTATTGAACTTACCCATTTTTCCCACAGGCACTCGAGTACCCTGGGGAAAAATAATCACAGGAATATCTTCTTCCAGGCGGGATTTACCTTCCGTTAGGAGCTGCTTTAACGCACCTCGACGCTGACTTCGATCTATTGCGATTGGCTTAAGCAATCCCAGCGCCCAACCAAAGAATGGAATCTTCAGCAGCTCCTTTTTCAATACCGTGCATTGAGGGCGCACTAACGTCTGTAAATAAAGCGTCTCCCACTCACTTGAGTGATTCGCCACGACTACATATGCACCATCGTCCGGTAGGTTCTCACGTCCTGTGACCTTCACGCCTAAACCACAGCAAAGGCGCAGCCAGAACATATAGAAATAATTAATGCCTGTAACCATCTTGAAGCGCCCACGAAAATCCAGAACAGGCGCCAGCAGCAAGCAGAAGGAGGCATAAATAATGGTAAGCGGGTAAAAACCGGCGTAATAAAATACAGCACGAAGTTGCTGAAACAGAGAAGGCTTCGATTGACTCACTTTAGCCTCCGGTTACCGGTGGAAAAAAGGCAACTTCATCTCCAGAACTGACCGCCTGATCAAAATCACACATTTCCTGATTTACTGCGGCCAGTACCTGTGAATCCTGCAATACCTTCTGCCATTCTTCTCCGCGTTCAGCAACTAAATACGCAACCAGAGAAGCTACATTATCAACAGTGCCAGGCAGTTCTATGTTCTCACTTTCAAGACCCAGGCGCTCTCGTAAGCTCGCAAAATAAACCAGCTTCAGCATATTATTTCTCCACCTTCCAGTGACCGCTCTTACCACCTTTCTTCTCGAGCAGTTTCACTGAACTGATTACCATGCCTTTATCCACAGCCTTACACATATCATAAATAGTAAGACCCGCCACAGAGGCTGCGGTTAAGGCTTCCATTTCTACCCCTGTTTGCCCGGCGAGCTTACAGGTTGCCATGATCTCAACCACGTTTCGTTCAGCATTGGGTTCTAACTCAACAGAAACCTTACTCAACATCAGTGGATGACATAAAGGGATCAATTCACTGGTTTTTTTCGCTGCCTGAATACCCGCAATACGCGCCACAGCCAGAACATCGCCTTTTTTGTTACCACCTTCAGTGATCAGCTTAAGGGTCTCAGGTAACATTTGAACTTCAGCGTATGCTGTTGCTTCCCGGAAAGTAACTTGTTTTTCCGAGACATCCACCATATTTGCATTGCCCTGCTCGTCGAGATGGGTCAACTGGCTCATGATGGCTCCTGTATTTTTTTCTGATTAATAACCGGGTTTGCATACATCTGGCGAAGAATTTCCTGAGCGCCACCAGCAACCTGAGCGAGACGTTCTTCAAACCCCTGTTTCTGCTCATCACTGATATCAGCGCTCTGGCCCGCTGCCAGCAAGTTTGAAGAATGAAGGTGGTAGTTTTCTATAATCTGACGATCAATCTCTTCGGCAAGCGCCTCTGGCGAGTCAAAGTCAGCTTCGATCGGGTCACCAAAAGCAACATGCACATGGCCTTTATTACCAGTAATACCTTTAACAATGCTGGCAATGTCTTCGTATTGTGACTTCTCGTAACTGCCTTCAGTTGCTTTAGCATGCAGCTCATTTGCCTTTAGGTAATCACAAGGATCGTATTCATACGAAATGGAAACCGGCACAATATTTAATCGCTTGACCTGTTCCGGGAACGAACGCGCCTTCCTGTGAGCCATATACAACATTTTCAGGATCGCAGGATCGGTTGCGTCATTACCATCCTTCGCTCGACCTTCTCTCTGAGCCAGCCAGATAGAGTGGCCATTTACGATGCTGTGATCAATGTAAGACGATAACTGAGTCAGCGCTTTCATCATTTCTCGACCAGTGGCAGAGCGATTAACAATGAAGCTTTTGTTCAAACGCATAATGTCTGAAACATAAGGTTTACGAAGCAGGTTATCGCCAATGGCGATGCGCACTGTATCCATACCAAACTGATGACGAACCCAGTTCACAAAAGCCGGGTCCATAGCGATATCGCGATGATTTGAGATAAACAGATAGGATTCTTCAGGGTCCAGAAGATCAATGCCACTACAAGTAAGTTTTGTTGTAGAGCGCGCAATCATCTTCTTCATGTAGTTCGCGACCAGCATCTGAAAGTCATAAACGCTTTCAACTTCGCCAACTTTAGCGGCTAAGGCAATACGCACAAACGGTTTTAAAAGCCAGCCAAATTTGTCAGCCATTTTTGGAAACTGGTACTGTGTTACTGCAGTGAGAAACTCGTTGTTATGCAGAATTTTGGTCAGAACATCTGCCACTTCATCATCATGGTAAGGTCTGATCTCTTTATACGGATCCTGCTGGTCAGTCATGCATTCCTCAGTAACATCTCAAAATTTCGGCGTATTTTACCGTTTTATCCTACAAACTTCAGGCCTATTTAGCGCCTTCTAACTCAACAGCTCAGAGAATGGAATAAAGCTCACTTCATCACCTTCAGAAACCATTGTGTCGGGCGGTACTACCACTAAACCATTCGCCCAACTGGCGGAGGTCAGTACCCCTGAACTTTGGTTGTTGAAAGGTGCTGCAACTCCATGTTCCAGTCGCGCTCGCAGATATTCCTGACGTTTATTCAGGCGTTTACGCTCAAAACCCGCTTTAACTTTAACTTCCAGAGGCGCTCGGTATTGCTCTCCCTGAAGCTGAAGCAACATAGGTCTCGCCAGTAGGCAAAAGGTCAGCAGTGTTGAAGTAGGATTGCCTGGTAAACCGATAAACGGGGTTGAGCCTACGCGGCCATAGGCAACTGGTTTCCCCGGCTTAATCTTTATCTTCCACATATCCAGCACACCGAGTGTTTCGATAGCACCTTTTACGTGATCTTCTTCACCTACTGATACACCACCGGTACTGATGATTGCATCGGCGGTCTCGGAAGCAGTTTGCAGAGCGTTGAGGGTTGCGTCTCTCGAATCTTCAACACAGCCAAGATCGACAACCTCCATACCTAATGCTGTTAATAAGCCGGTGAGGATATAGCGGTTGGAGTTATAAATTTGCCCGGGTTCTAAAGGCAGGCCTGGTTCTACCAGCTCGTCCCCTGTTGAAAGAATCGCAACCTTAAGTGGCTTAAAGACCTCAACTTCAGCAAAACCAACAGAAGCCAACATACCTAAATCAGCAGGTTGAAGGCGCCGTCCCACCGATAGAATAGTATTGCCAACCTCAATATCCTGACCTTTTCTGCGGATATTATCGCCAACAGGGACTTGTTCCGGAAAGACTATATTCTCTCCATCTACCTGAACATCTTCCTGCATAACTACAGCATCTGCCCCAGACGGAATTTCCGCCCCGGTAAATATCCGCGCACAACTTCCTGGAAGCAAAGATGCTGGGGCCATTCCCGCAGGTATGCGCTGGCTCAAAGGCAAAGATAGAGAAGATTGCAGATCCCGGGTTGCGATTGCATAACCATCCATACTGCTGTTATCTGCTGGAGGGACAGCCACCTTTGAAACAGCGTTCTGAGCCAGAACCCGCCCTGCAGCATCAGCCAGCTTTACCGTTTCGGCAACAGCCGCAGTTGTGCTGCTATCGATTAAACGTTGCAGCGCTTCTTCATAGGGAATTAAGCCCGGCTGAGAATCACAGCTTCCCATATCAGCTCCTAACTATGATCCTGACGGTGTTTAAGAATTAAAGACACAAAGTTACATGGCCGATGACGGCTGTCTAACTGCTCCGCTATAACCGAATCCCATCCTGTGCGACACGCCCCCGTAGAGCCCGGCAAACAGAAAATCACCGTACCATTCGCTAGACCACCCAACGCACGGGACTGAATCGTCGATGTGCCGATCTGATCCGCTGACACCTGACGGAAAAACTCACCAAAGCCTTCAATATGCTTATCAAACAGCGGAGCCATCGCTTCCGGTGTCGAGTCCCGTCCCGCAAACCCGGTACCACCGGTTGAGATAATCACATGAATTTCAGGGTCGGCAATCCACTTCGAAGCCACTGCCCTCATCTGGTACACGTCATCTATGACAATTTCACGTGCCCCCAACTTGTGACCCGCCCCTTCCAGCCTATCAACAAGTGCCTGCCCTGAAGTATCCGTCTCGATTGAACGCGTATCCGAGACTGTCAAAACGGCGATATTCAACGGAGTAAATTCCGCATTAGCTGGTGTTTTTGACATAAATAAATCCTTAATAACGGAGATAAACAATAGAAGGAAATCCGGAAAGTAAAGCCCTGAGTTAACCGCCTGTCATATTCATAAAGCGGATAATCTGGGGCTCATCATTCAAATCAAACTCATGCTTTTCAGGCTTAAGATCCATCGCATCAATAATGGCCTGTCGGAGTTTTTCAGTATCTCCCGGGTAGCGGCGAATAACCGCACGCAGGTCAACTGAATGCTCATTGCCCAGACAAAGCAACAAACGCCCCTCAACGGTGACGCGTACGCGATTACACTCTGAACAGAAATTATGGCTGTGTGGCGAAATAAACCCGACCCGGCTTTCACTGTCAGGCATTCGGTAATATTTTGATGGCCCTGCAGTTCTTTCGGTGGTTGGTTGCAGAGCATAATGCTGTTCAATGACGTCTCTGACTTCATCACTGGAGCAATAAGCTTCTGCACGATCATGTTCTGAAATGTTGCCAAGAGGCATCTCTTCGATAAAGCTGACATCCACACCTTTATCGCGAGCAAAGTTTACAAGGTCCATAATTTCATCGTCATTACGGCCTTTCATCACAACGCTATTCAACTTGATGCGATCAAAACCCTGAGCGATCGCTGCATCTATACCTGCAATGACTTTATGCAGCTTACCGATGCGTGTCATATCCTTGAATCGTTCTTCCTGCAGGCTATCGATACTGACATTAAGACGATTCACGCCTGCTTTCTTCAGTTCAGAAGCCATATGCTCAAGCTGAGAACCATTGGTTGTGATGGCCAATTCAGCATCCATTTTCCCAATAGCCCGAATCAGCTTAATTACCTCGCGCCTTACCAGAGGTTCCCCACCGGTCAGTCGTATTTTCTTTACACCCAGAGAAACAAAAGCCGCTGCAACCTGTTCAAGCTCTTCCAAAGTAAGCACTTGTGCATGCGGCAGAAAAGTCATCTCTTCGGCCATACAATAGACACAACGAAAATCGCAACGATCTGTCACCGAGATTCGAATATAATCAACCGTTCTACCGAAGCGATCTACCAGCGCATTTACTTTATTATTTTGTGTCATATGGTCGCACGTTCTAACTGACTGACAGCCAGGAAAAGGCTGTTAAAAATAGCATAAAATTCACACAGCAGCATTCATCAAAAAGCCTGATAACCTGAGCCGGTGAGAAATGAGTTACCTTGCAGTTAAGCATATCCATCTGATTTGTATATTATCCAGCCTGATACTCTTTATGCTCAGAGGTACCTGGGCCCTGTATTATCCAGACAAGTTAAATGCAAAATGGGTCAAAATTTTACCCCATGTGATCGATACCCTACTTCTGCTGAGTGGCCTGACTTTAGCCTTTCTGCTGAAGCAGTACCCATTTGTGGATCACTGGCTCACCGCTAAAGTTTTAGCATTGTGTTTATATATTGGGGTGGGAAGTTATGTGATCAAGAGCAAGGGGAGCCAACCGAAAAAGCTGGTTGCATTTATTGCTGCATTACTGACCTTTGCTTACATCATTTCAGTGGCTCTGAACCATCATCCGTTCTGGTTCATCTAGCATAACGTTCGGGTTATTCGTAGATATCCCGCATCACCCAAACCAATTCCTGGCGCCAGGGTTTCTGACGAATACCAAAGGTTTCCAGTAATTTTTTGCAAATGAGCACTGAGGTATTTGGGCGTAAAGCTTCGGTGACATAATCCTTGCTTGAGATTGGAATCATCTTCTCAACCTCGAAACTCTCATATTGCCCGGCGGCAATCAGAATCTCTTTGCAAAAATCATAGCGATTAGTAATTTCAGCACCACAATAATGATAGGTACCCCAGGCATCAGCACCGTTATGTACCTGTTTCAGAATTGCCAAAACCACTCGAGCAACATCTGAAGCCGAGGTGGGACAACCTTTACGATCAATCACCGCCTCCAGCTCTTTTTTACCGTGCGCTGTATCCAGAGTTCTCAGTACAAAGTTATTGCCCTTATTGCTGAACAACCAACTGACCCTGAGGATAATATGTCGGGGAAGGACTTGTCTTAACTTCTCTTCACCTTGCCATTTGCTGTGACCATAAACACCCAGAGGGGCGACATCATCTTCTTCGGTATAACCACTGGCATAGTGGCCATCAAACACATAATCGGTGGAGAGGTGAAACATAGGGATGGAGAGATCACCGCAAGCCAGAGCTAACTTTTCAACCCCATCGGCATTAACGGCGTCACAAAGCTCTTTTTGTTGCTCTGCTTCGTCCACATGATCATAAGCCGCACAGTTCACTACATAGTCAGGTAAGTGTTCTGATAGCTGATCACGAATCTGTTGCTCATCCGTAATATCCAGAGCGGACTTATCTAAAGCAACAACCTCAAAGAAGCCATCTTGACCGGCCAATCGAACTACAGAAGTGCCAACCTGTCCATTAGCGCCTGTAACTAATAATTTAACCGGTTTAATAAGAAGGTCTAGATCCATAAATTCTAAATTCAGTGCACCAAATATAAGTCAATATGCGAACCTAGAACGGAATGTCATCATCGAAGTCATCGAATCCCGGAGCAGGCTGAGGTGCCGGAGCTGATTGTGGCGCTGGGGCCTGTCTTGGTGCTGCCGCTTGAGGAGCAGCCTGAGGTGCCATCTGAGGAGCTGGAGCTGATTGAGGTTGCTGATATCCAGCATCGCCACCGCGACCACCCAACATCTGCATCTGACCGTTCATATCAACAACAATCTCAGTTGTGTAACGATCATTACCACTCTGGTCCTGCCATTTACGTGTACGCAGCGCACCTTCGATATAAACCTGTGAACCTTTACGCAGGTATTCACCAGCAACTTCTGCCAAACGGCCAAAAAATACCACTCGGTGCCATTCAGTACGTTCTTGCTGTTGTCCTGTTTGCTTATCCTTCCAGGAATCGGTCGTTGCGATAGTGACATTAGTCACTGCATTACCGTTGGGCATATAACGAACTTCAGGATCTCCGCCCAGATTACCCACAAGAATTACTTTATTAACACCACGTGCCATTTTTTTCTCCAGAATTCTGCTCTTGCTACAGCCAGCTTACCAGCCTTATAGCTGCATGCGCGTTTGACCGCCTAGCTTAACACGCAGATTAGCTTAGTCCCATACCTATAGTAGTGAGATTCTACCCCTACTTTTGCTCAGAAGAGAAATGCTACTTCACTCACAATTTTTCTTTATAATAGCGTGTTTTGTTTCTGTTCTGAGAATTGTAATGGATAAAATTCTGGTCCGGGGTGCTCGCACCCATAACCTCAAAAATATCGATCTGGAAATTCCGAGAGATAAACTGATCGTTATTACTGGATTATCTGGATCCGGAAAATCCTCTTTGGCTTTTGACACGCTCTATGCAGAAGGGCAAAGGCGCTATGTGGAATCACTTTCCACCTATGCCCGCCAGTTCCTTTCTATGATGGAAAAACCCGACGTCGATCATATCGAAGGCCTTTCTCCTGCAATCTCGATTGAACAGAAATCCACCTCTCACAACCCACGCTCTACCGTTGGTACTATAACCGAAATCTATGATTATCTAAGATTGCTGTTTGCCCGCGCCGGTGAGCCTCGCTGTCCTGATCATGACCTACCGCTGGCAGCCCAAACCATAAGCCAGATGGTGGATCAGGTCCTTGCCCTGGAAGAAGGCTCTAAGATGATGCTGCTGGCTCCAGTTATTCAGGGTCGTAAAGGTGAGCACTTACATACCATTAACAACCTACGTGCTGAGGGTTTTATCCGAGCTCGTATCAATGGCATTGTGGTGGATCTTGATTCTGCTCCGGATTTAGATAAGAACAAGAAGCACGATATTGAGGTTGTGATAGATCGCTTTAAAGTTCGTGCAGATCTTCAGACCCGACTGGCCGAATCATTTGAGACAGCCCTCAATCTGACCGATGGCATTGCCAAAGTTGCCGACATGGATGGCGACGGCGAAGAATTAATTTTTTCGGCACGCTTTGCCTGTCCAGAATGTGGTCACAGCATTCAGGAACTTGAGCCACGATTATTCTCGTTTAACAACCCGCATGGTGCATGTCCTACTTGTGATGGCCTGGGCGTAAAACAGTATTTCGACCCAAGTAAAGTTGTACATGATGACAACCTAACGCTCTCAGAAGGCGCCATTCGCGGCTGGGATCGCCGCAGTCTCTATTATTTTCAGCAATTGAAAGCCGTAGCCGAACAATACGGCTTTGATATGGACACCCCATTCAAAAAGCTGAGTAAGAAACACCAACAGATCATTCTAAAAGGCAGCGGCACTGAAACAGTAACCTTCCGCTATCTGAATGATCGTGGCGACATCATTAATAAAGCTCATCCATTTGAAGGCGTACTTAACAACCTCGAGCGGCGCTATCGCGAAACCGAATCAGATACAGTTCGTGAAGACCTGGCAAAATACCTGAATATGCAACCCTGCCCTTCATGTGATGGCAGCCGTTTGCGCAGAGACGCCCGACATGTCTTTATTGATCAGCATAGCCTGCCGCAGATTGTGACCAAGCCCATTGGTGAAAGCTTAGATTATTTTGATCAACTGCATCTTCCTGGAAAACAGGGTGAAATCGCGGAAAAAATCCTGAAAGAGATTCGCGAACGTCTCCAGTTTTTGGTCAATGTTGGTTTGGAATACCTGTCTCTGGATCGCAATGCAGACACCCTTTCGGGCGGTGAAGCTCAACGAATTCGCTTGGCGAGCCAGATCGGAGCCGGTCTGGTTGGCGTCATGTACATCCTGGATGAGCCCTCGATCGGATTACACCAACGGGATAACGAACGACTTTTAAACACATTGGTTCATCTACGTGACCTGGGAAATACTGTCATTGTGGTTGAACATGATGAAGATGCAATTCGTCTGGCTGACTATGTCATCGATATAGGTCCGGGAGCCGGGGTTCACGGCGGCGAAGTCATTGCCGAAGGTAAACCTGCAGAAGTGATGGCTAATCCAAACTCTGTTACCGGCCAGTATCTCAGCGGCGCTAAAGAGATCGCAGTACCAAAACAACGCCACCCTATTGAGAAAAAGAAGCTGTTAGAACTCAAAGGCGCGACAGGTAACAACCTGAACTCCGTTGACCTCAGTATTCCTGTTGGATTGTTTACCTGTGTTACCGGTGTTTCCGGCTCAGGCAAATCCACATTGATAAACAATACCCTCTACCCTGTGGCTGCCACTGAACTGAACAATGCTACAACTCTGGATGCAGCGCCACATGACACCATCACCGGCCTGAACCACTTCGATAAAGTCATCGACATCGACCAGAGTCCGATTGGCAGAACACCACGCTCAAACCCGGCAACTTATACTGGCATCTTCACCCCGGTGCGTGAACTTTTTGCCGGCACTCAGGAAGCTCGCTCCCGGGGTTATAAACCGGGACGTTTTAGTTTCAACGTTAAAGGTGGCCGCTGTGAAGCCTGCCAGGGTGATGGCGTTATCAAGGTAGAGATGCACTTCCTTCCGGATATATATGTACCTTGTGATGTCTGTAAAGGTAAACGCTACAACCGCGAAACCCTTGAGATTAAATATAAAGGCAAAAACATCCATGAAGTTCTGGATCTCACAGTAGAGGATGCTCGCGAGTTCTTTGACGCAATCCCAGCACTTGCGCGCAGACTTCAGACACTGATCGACGTAGGTCTTTCTTATATCCGTCTGGGTCAGGCGGCAACCACACTTTCCGGCGGTGAAGCCCAACGTGTCAAATTGGCTAAAGAGCTATCAAAGCGCGACACCGGAAAAACCCTCTATATCCTGGATGAACCTACAACCGGCCTGCACTTCTATGATATCCAGCAACTGCTGAATGTCCTGAATCGCCTACGAGACCACGGCAATACCATTGTCGTGATCGAACATAACTTAGACGTGATTAAAACCGCAGACTGGATTGTCGACCTCGGCCCTGAAGGTGGAGTGAAAGGCGGTATGATTATCGCTGAAGGTACGCCGGAGGATGTGGCTGAGAATCCCGATTCACACACCGGCCGATTCTTAAAAAACATGCTCTGAAACTTTCGCCTTCGAGAGCCCACCGCTGCTGTTTAGTATTTTGCGGGGCCACTCCAGAGCATATTACGAGGAATCGCATTGAAGCTTAATAACCGCCTGGCCGCCCTCTCAGGGATGATCACTCGGCATTACAATCATATATGGGATTGTTGTTGTGATCATGGCCATTTAGGTATGGCGCTTTTGCAGTCAGACTCTGCTACCACTGTGCATTTTGTCGATGTGGTAAGCGCTTTAATTGAAGTGCTCACAGCCAAATTGGAGCAACAGCATCCTGATTCTGATTGCTGGGAAACACATTACTGCGACTTAAACCGACTCACACTCCCTGACAGACATTCAGAACATCTACTTATTATTGCGGGTGTGGGAGGCGATCTTACCATTGAATTTGTGAACAATATTATTGCGAACAACCCCCACCATAACATCGAGTTTCTGTTATGCCCGGTAAGGCATAACGCCAAAGTACGACAAGCACTTAAGGATCTTGGCTTAAAGCTATTCAATGAATCGATTGTCTTCGATAAAGGACTTTTCTATGAGGTGATACATACCTCCAACAAAGCCCAGGAAGAGATTGCTATAACGGGTTCGCTGATGTGGGATAACCAAAATCCAAAGCATTTGCACTACCTTGAGAAAACGATCGCACATTATGAACGTGCAGCGCGCTCAAGCCCTGAAAAGTATGCTGATCTATTGTCTCGCTACCGGGGGCTTAAAACCAAACTGCTCTAAACAATAACCATCCAGTGTTTCTAACCACAAACAGGACTTATGGCATTTCCTAGCAAGTGGCAAAGCCACTTCTAGCCACTAGCAGGAAGCTTTGCTTCCGTTCTCATAGCGCCGAAAGCACGTGCCAGAAAATAAAAAAACTCCGATGCTGTCACCAACACCGGAGTTTCATAATCCAACCTAACTTAAAAGCAAAACCTAAGGCTTAACCGTTGTCAGACCCAGGTTGCTCCAGTTCTGCATGCCACCGCGATACCACTTGATTTTGTGGGCAGGATAGCCGAAATCAAGAAGAGACTTGATGTTTGTTGGTGACTGGCCACACCACATACCATTACAGAACATCACAAGCGTTTTAGCCTTACCAAATTTCCAAAGACCGTCGAACTCTTCTGCACCAAACTCTTCAGTCATAATCTCAGAAATAGAGAGTGGGTCGGCGCCTTTAGCTGTATTCAGTAGAGTCCATGGAATGTTTTTAGCACCAGGAATTGTGCCACGCTCTACCCAGTTAGGAGTACGTGAGTCGATTACAAGAATTGAATCATCACCATTAGATTTCTTAACGAGGTAATCGATCATTTCAGCTTCGCCTATTGTTTCAACACCGGGAGCCAAAACGATAGGTTGAATACAGAATGGCGGGCATGGGCGTGAAGTCTTGGCAAAGGCGTCAATTACAGTCGCATTATTGTCCTGGTCACGCTTAATAGTTACCGGTTTACCATTATGCATCACGGTTGCTTCAGACATGCTGAACGTAATACCTACTGGTTTTCCTTCTGCCTGTGCAGAAAGAGGCAGCGCCGCAGTAACAACCACTGCCGCAGCAGCAATGAATGATTTAATCATCGAACTCTATCCTCAATATTATATTTATTTTAAGTAAGGGTGGTGTTTAGAACACACCATCGTCATCACAACTGTCTTCCAACTCTTCATCGGTTGGTTCTTCTTCAGCTGGTTTTTTATCTGCTGTTTTCTCATCAGCAGGGCATGGCTTACCATCTTCACAAAGTTTAGCTGATTGATCAGTTTCAGCTGCAACAGCACTCTGCACTGGTAATAAGAGAGCAAAAATAACGGTGATTGCCATTATTACTGCTTTGAGACTGGTTAATTTCATTCTGCACCTCAACACAGGTTATAACCTTATTTTTTTTTGTTTTATTGTCACTTATACAAAATTTACTAGCAACTGTTTGCAACCTATCCTTAGTCTAATATTTATTCACAGGGGTATGATTGTGACATTGCTTCAGAAATGGCCTCGACAGCGTGTGCTGGTATCACGCTATTTTTCCAGTATGCCATGTAAGTATCGAACATTTGCTGATCTGCATCTGAAGCTAAAGGCACAATAAAACAATTTTCACCTTCAGCATCTTTCAGCACATCAACCACACCTAAAAAATAGCCTTTAAGCATCATCGAATCCTGTGATAATGCATCCAATAAATCCTTACCTGATATGAAAGTATAGCTTTCAGCTTTAGCGGTTGCCGCGCCAACAAGGCTGATAGATAACAAAATAACTTTTAACCAAACCATCACTACTTAACTCCACACCTTTTCCAGTGGTTGTAACCATAGCAAACTCATTTGCGACGACATACTTCAACCATTTTTAGCTAAAAGTAATTGAACAACAAAAATGCTTTCTGCAGGCAATAAAAAACCCGGCATAAAGCCGGGTTTTTTGTGATCAAGATATCTTAATCTTCTGCAGATTCGTCAGCTGCAAGACCTGCAGGACGATCAACCAGTTCAACGTATGCCATTGGAGCGTTGTCACCTGGACGGTAACCACACTTCAGGATGCGGATGTAACCACCTGGACGCGCGTTGTAGCGTGGGCCCAGTTCGTTGAACAGTTTACCAACAGCAACTTTGCTGCCAGTACGTGCGAATGCCAGACGGCGGTTCGCTACAGTGTCGTTTTTAGCCATAGTGATCAGCGGCTCAGCAAAACCACGCAGTTCTTTTGCTTTTGGCAGAGTTGTACGGATCAACTCATGCTCGAACAAAGATACTGCTAAGTTTTTAAACATAGCTTTGCGGTGCGCACTGGTACGACTTAATTTACGACCAGATTTACGATGACGCATGATAAATTCCTACCAAACCAGTCAGTTGTTATCGCCGAATCAAGAAGCGACTTTATCGTCGTTCTTAAGGCTAGCCGGTGGCCAGTTTTCAAGACGCATACCCAGGGACAGACCCTTAGATGCAAGAACGTCTTTAATCTCTGTCAACGACTTCTTACCCAAGTTCGGAGTCTTCAGCAGTTCAACCTCTGTACGCTGAATCAGATCACCAATGTAGTAGATCTGTTCTGCTTTCAGACAGTTGGCGGAACGTACAGTCAGCTCCAGATCATCTACAGGACGCAGAAGAATTGGATCGATTTCCGGCTCTTCTGGTTCATCCTTAGCCTGGTCAGCACCATCTTCAAGGTCAACGAATACAATCAGCTGCTGCTGAAGGATAGTCGCTGCACGACGGATTGCTTCTTCTGGATCGATCGTACCGTTAGATTCGATATCGATAACCAGTTTGTCCAGGTCAGTACGCTGTTCTACACGAGCGCTTTCTACTACGTAGGAAACGCGACGCACAGGGCTGAAAGTAGCATCCAGCTGTAGACGACCAATTGCACGAGTCTCTTCTTCATCAGAAACACGCAGATCAGCAGGAACGTAGCCACGGCCACGTGAAACTGTCAGCTGCATGTTAAGACTCGCACCTTCGTTAAGGTGAGCAATAACGTGGTCCGGGTTAGCGATTTCAACATCTTGGTTCAGTTGAATATCACCAGCCGTCACAGGACCGGCTTCAGATTTGCTCAGTGTCAGTGTTGCTTCGTCGTTGTTGTGCAACAACACGGCAACACCTTTAAGGTTCAGGAGGATCTCGATAACATCTTCCTGAACACCTTCAATTGTGCTGTACTCATGCAGTACGCCGTCAATCTCAACTTCAGTTACCGCACAACCCGGCATTGAAGACAACAGAATACGACGTAATGCATTGCCCAGCGTATGGCCAAATCCACGCTCAAGCGGCTCAAGAGTCACTTTAGCGCGAGTTTTGCTGATTTCCTGTACGTCAATGTGACGTGGACTTAGAAACTCATTTACCGAACGCTGCATATTTCCACCAAATAAAAGTTAAAATTACTTCGAGTACAGCTCTACAATCAGCTGTTCGTTGATCTCAGCTGGTAGATCAGAACGCTCTGGAGTCGCCTTATAGGTTCCTTCCATTTTACCTGCGTCTACTTCTACCCACTCAACTGGAGCACGCTGACCAGCCAGTTCCAGTGCGTTTTTAATACGCAGCTGAGTCTTAGCTTTTTCACGTACTGCAACAACATCACCAGCCTGAACCTGGTATGAAGCAATGTTCACAACCTGGCCGTTCACAGTGATTGAGCGGTGAGATACGATCTGACGAGCTTCGGCACGAGTAGAACCGAATCCCATACGATACACAACGTTGTCTAAACGACCTTCCAACAGTTGCAGCAGGTTTTCACCTGTAGCACCGCTGCGACGAGCCGCTTCTTTATAATAACTACGGAACTGACGTTCCAGAACGCCGTACATACGACGAACTTTTTGTTTTTCACGCAACTGTAAGCCGTAGTCGGACAGACGACCGCGACGAGCGCCGTGTACACCAGGAGCAGCTTCAAGTTTACACTTGCTGTCCAGGGCACGAACACCGCTCTTCAGGAAAAGGTCTGTACCTTCACGACGAGACAGCTTGCACTTTGGTCCAAGATAACGAGCCATTTTTTACCGTCTCCAGATTAAACGCGACGTTTCTTCGGTGGACGACAACCATTATGAGGGATTGGCGTCACGTCAGTGATATTTGCAATTTTGTAGCCTACAGCATTCAGAGCACGAACCGCTGATTCGCGACCTGGTCCTGGGCCTTTTACAAATACGTCTAAGTTTTTCAGGCCATACTCTAAAGCAGCCTGTCCAGCGCGCTCAGCCGCAACCTGAGCAGCGAAAGGGGTACTCTTACGAGAACCGCGGAAGCCGGAGCCACCTGCAGTTGCCCAAGAAAGAGCGTTACCCTGACGATCGGTAATTGTAATGATCGTATTGTTAAAAGAAGCGTGGATGTGGGCGAACCCATCAGCAATTTGCTTCTTCACTTTTTTGCGTGTGCGATTACCTGGCTTTGCCATATTCGGAATTCCTATCGCTTACCACTTATTTACGGATCGGCTTACGCGGACCTTTACGGGTACGCGCATTCGTTTTACTTCGCTGACCGCGAACCGGAAGGTTACGACGGTGGCGGATACCGCGGAAACAACCAAGGTCCATCAAACGTTTGATGCTCATGGAAATTTCACGACGCAGATCGCCTTCAACAGTAAATTTACCAACTTCTCCACGAACTACGTCTAATTGTTCATCAGACAGATCAGAAATCTTAGTTGTCGGTGCAATACCGCAAGTTTCCAGGATCTGAGACGCAGTTGTGCGGCCAATGCCGTAAATGTAAGTCAGAGAAATTACCGCATGCTTATTGTCAGGAATGTTGACGCCAGCTATACGGGCCATTCTATTACTCCGTTCATAAAAAGGTGTTTGGAAACAATTCACTAACACCAGTAAAAATTTGTTCTGTTCGCAGAAGGCGCGCAATAATACACGTTGATTAAAATTAAATCAAGTGCAGCACCCCTCCTGCGTCCAATTCAAGGTTAGTTATTAACCCTGACGCTGCTTGTGACGCGGCTCTACTTTACAGATCACGCGTACTGAACCGTTACGACGAACGATTTTGCAGTTACGACAGATCTTTTTAACAGATGCACGTACTTTCATGATCTACTCCATGTAGGTCTGCGCTTATTTAGCGCGACCGCCTTTGAGATTAGATTTCTTCATCAGGGATTCGTACTGATGAGACATCAGATGCGACTGAACCTGCGCCATAAAGTCCATAACTACGACTACTACGATCAGCAGTGAAGTACCACCAAAATAGAATGGTACATTGGCCGCTACCACCAGGAACTGAGGCATCAGAGATACCGCAGCGATGTAAAGCGATCCAAACAATGTCAGTCGGCTTAACACGCTATCAATGTAACGTGCTGATTGCTCACCCGGACGAATACCCGGAATAAAAGCACCTGATTTCTTCAGGTTATCTGCTACGTCTTTAGGATTAAACATAATCGCTGTGTAGAAGTAGCAGAAGAAAATAATTGCGATCGAGAACAGCAGAATGTACAGCGGCTGACCTGGGCCAAGCGCTAGAGCAACATTCTGCAGCCAATCCATGCCTTCACTCTGACCAAACCATTGGCCCATAGAGGCAGGGAAAAGCAGAATACTGGATGCAAAAATCGGCGGAATCACACCAGCCATGTTGACCTTCAAAGGAAGGTGGCTGGACTGAGCCGCAAATACACGATTACCCTGCTGGCGTTTTGCATAGTTAATGGTGATACGGCGTTGGCCGCGCTCCATGAATACTACAAAACCAACAGTAGCGATCGCTAAAAACGCAATAGCTAGAAGCGCCAGAATGTTCAGGTCGCCCTGACGCGCCGCTTCAAAGGCTTGGCCGATTGCACTAGGCAACCCAGCCACAATACCAGCAAAGATAAGAATAGAGATACCGTTACCAATACCACGTTCTGTCACCTGCTCACCCAACCACATCAGGAATACTGCGCCCGCAACCAGTGTCACAACTGCTACAAAGTAGAAGCTGAAGTCTGCACTGAAGGCAACGCCCTGATTTGCCAGACCCACGGCCATACCGAAGGACTGAATAGTAGCCAGGAACACAGTTCCGTAGCGTGTATACTGATTAATCTTACGGCGACCAGCCTCACCCTCTTTCTTCAATTGAGCAAGAGTTGGGCTCACTACCGTCATCAACTGCATGATAATCGATGCAGAGATGTACGGCATGATACCCAGAGCGAGGATACTCATTCTTTCCAATGCACCACCGGAGAACATGTTGAACAGGCTCAGGATTGTGCCCTGGTTCTGATCAAACAATGCAGCCAGACGATCAGGATTGATACCTGGAACCGGGATATGTGCCCCGATACGGTAAACCACGATCGCTATCAGCACGAACAGCAAGCGAGATTTTAGCTCACCCAGTCCGCTTTGCATTCCAGTTGGTATTTGTCCTTGTTTAGCCATTTACGCCTCGACTTTACCGCCAGCAGCTTCGATAGCAGCCTGTGCACCTTTGGTCACACGAAGACCTTTAACAGTGACAGCCTTGTTGATCTCACCAGACAGGATCACCTTCGCAGATTTGATTTCCTGCTTGATGATGTCTGCTGCTTTCAAAGCATCCAGATCAATTACTTCAGCTTCGATCTTAGCCAGTTCGTTCAGACGAATCTCTGCAACGTAACGGGCAATACGAGAAGTGAAACCGAATTTTGGCAGACGACGCTGTAATGGCATCTGACCGCCTTCAAAACCTGGCTTCACAGAACCGCCGGAGCGGGATTTCTGACCCTTGTGACCACGGCCACAAGTTTTGCCCAGACCGGAACCAATACCGCGACCAACACGTTTAGCCGCTTTCTTAGATCCTTCTGCAGGACTTAGAGTGTTCAAATGCATGATGTGAACTCCCCTGTTAGTCTTCTACACGTAACATGTAGTTAACTTTGTTGATCATGCCACGTACAGATGGAGTGTCTTCCACTTCAACTGTGTGTCCAATACGACGTAGACCCAGGCCCTTAACGCACAATTTGTGGTTAGGCAGAGTACCGATAGGGCTACGTACGAGTGTTACTTTAACTGTCTTAGCCATTGTCGATTACCCCAGAATGTCTTCTACGGACTTACCGCGCTTAGCAGCTACATCTTCCGGTGATTTCATTGCTGCAAGACCTTTAACAGTCGCGCGAACAACGTTCACAGGGTTAGTAGAGCCGTAGCACTTAGCCAGTACGTTGTGGACACCTGCCAGTTCCAGTACTGCACGCATCGCACCACCTGCGATTACACCAGTACCCTGAGAAGCAGGCTGCATGTAAACCTTAGAAGCACCGTGACGTGCTTTGATTGGGTATTGCAGCGTGTCGCCGTTCAGTTCAACTGAAACCATGTTACGACGAGCCTGTTCCATTGCTTTCTGAATAGCAGCAGGAACTTCACGAGCTTTACCACGGCCGAAACCTACACGACCTTTACCATCACCAACAACAGTCAGCGCAGTAAAGCCGAAGATACGACCACCTTTAACTACTTTAGCGACGCGGTTAACCTGAACCAGTTTTTCCTGCAGATCGCCGTCTTTCTGTTCATGATTTGACATATTCGATCCCTTTAGAATTTCAGGCCGCCTTCACGGGCAGCATCAGCCAGAGCTTTGATACGACCGTGATACTGGTAACCACCACGATCAAAAGCTACTTCAGTTACACCAGCTTCAGTAGCACGCTGAGCGATCAGAGTACCTACTTTTTCAGCCGCAGTGATGTTACCGCCAGTCGCTTCGCGCAGATCTTTTTCTACAGTAGATGCAGCAGCAAGAACTTTTGCACCATCAGCAGAGATAACCTGAGCATAAATGTGACGCGGAGTGCGAGTTACGCACAGACGTGTTGCGCCCAGCTCACGCATTTTCAGACGGGAGCGGCGAGCACGACGAATACGAGATTGTTTCTTAGCGTTCATAACTCTGTCCTATTTACTTTTTCTTCGCTTCTTTACGGCGAACATATTCATCAGCGTAACGAACACCCTTACCTTTATAAGGTTCTGGTGGACGGAACGCGCGAATCTCAGCAGCAACCTGACCCAGAACCTGCTTGTCTGCACCAGACAAGATGATTGTGGTTACGTTAGGCGTTTCTGCTTTGATGCCTTCTGGCAGGTCATAGTCGATTGGGTGAGAGAAACCCAGGTTCAGGTTCAGTGTGTTGCCTTTAGCAGCAGCACGATAACCCACACCCTGAAGCTCAAGAGTTTTCTTGAAGCCTTCAGTTACACCAACAACCATGTTGTTTACCAGTGAACGAGTAGTACCGGACAGAGCAACGGACTGCTTGGATGCTTCGCGAGCTGCGAATTTCAGTGCACCTTCTTCCTGAGAAACCTCAACGGAAGGGTGAACATCCAGAGTCAGTTGACCGTTCTTACCTTTTACATTGACAGCCTGGCCGTCAATTTTAACTTCAACACCTGCAGGTACAGTAACAGGGCTTTTTGCAATACGTGACATATTGAAATACCTCTTAGAATACTGTGCAGATTACTTCGCCGCCAACGCCAGCACTACGTGCAGCGCGGTCAGCCATTACACCTTTACTTGTAGAGATAATCGCTACACCCAGTCCACCACAAACCTGTGGCAGTTCGTTTGCGCTCTTGTAGATACGCAGACCTGGACGACTAACGCGTTTGATCTCTTCAATTACCGGCTTACCTTCAAAGTATTTCAGCTCGATGTTCAGAACCGGTTTTACGTCGCCTTCTACTGCGTAGTCAACGATGTAACCTTCTTCTTTAAGAACTTTAGCTACAGATACTTTTACTTTGGAAGACGGCATAGATACGGCCTGCTTTTCAGCCATGTGACCGTTACGGATACGAGTCAACATATCCGATAGAGTATCTTGCATGCTCATTGCATTAACTTCCTCATGTGCAGCACGATGCGGTACCCCATAAAGGGGCCAGAGCCATCGTGCTTACCGTTTACACTAACTGGTGGATTACCAGCTAGCCTTTTTCAGACCCGGAACATCGCCACGCATCGCTGCTTCACGCAGTTTGATACGGCTGATACCGAACTTGCGGTATACAGCGTGTGGACGACCTGTAATCTGACAACGACGCTGTTGACGTGATTTGCTGGAATCGCGTGGCAGTTTCTGCAGCGCGATAGTCGCATCCCACACTTCGTCTTCAGAAGAGTTCGGGTTATTGATGATTGCTTTCAACGCTGCACGTTTCTCAGCGTATTTAGCAACTAACTTTGCACGTTTAGCTTCACGTGCCTTCATTGATTCCTTAGCCATGGTATGCCCCTATTACTTACGGAATGGGAAGTTCAGGGCAGCCAGCAGGGCGCGACCCTCATCGTTTGTCTGAGCAGTCGTAGTGAACGTAATGTCCATACCACGCAGCTTATCTACCTTATCGTATTCGATTTCAGGGAAGATGATCTGCTCTTTGACACCCATGCTGTAGTTGCCACGACCGTCGAAAGATTTCGGGTTCAGGCCACGGAAGTCACGGATACGTGGGATAGAAATATCTACCAGACGATCCAGGAATTCCCACATACGCTCGCCGCGCAGTGTTACTTTACAGCCGATTGGCCAGCCTTCACGAACTTTGAAGCCCGCGATGGATTTACGAGCCAGACATACTACTGGCTTCTGACCTGCGATTGCAGTCATATCTGCAACAGCATTCTCAAGCATTTTCTTATCGCCCAACGCTTCACCAACACCCATGTTAAGAGTGATTTTGGTCAAACGAGGAACAGCCATAACGTTAGGGCAGTTCAGCTCATCTTTCAGCTGCTGCTTAACGGAATCGTTATAAAGCGCTTTTAATCTAGACATGATATCTCCCCTTATCCGCCAATAACTTCGCCGGAAGACTTGTAGATGCGAGCTTTTGTGCCGTCTTCAAGAACTTTGAAGCCTACACGATCGCCTTTACCAGTCTGCGGGTTGAAGATTGCAACATTGGAAACAGCAATCGCTGCTTCTTTTTCAACGATACCACCCGCTTTACCCAGCATTGGGTTAGGCTTAGTGTGCTTCTTCACCATGTTGATACCAGAAACGATCAGTCGATCGTCCAGAACACGCATGACAGTGCCACGCTTGCCCTTGTCTTTTCCTGCGATGACAATTACTTCATCGTCACGTTTAATCTTGCGCATAATATACCTTTATCGCTTCCTGCTACCCTCTCATGCTCAAAAACGCCAACACCTTCCGGTGTTAGCGTTTTCACATAAACTGAACGGTTTTTCAGGTTGTTCAGTCTTTATAGCACTTCAGGCGCCAGGGAAATGATTTTCATGAACTTCTCAGAGCGAAGTTCACGCGTCACTGGGCCGAAGATACGAGTACCGATCGGCGCGTCGCTTGCGTTCAACAGTACCGCTGAGTTTGTGTCAAAGCGGATAATTGAACCATCAGGGCGACGAACACCTTTACGGGTACGTACCACTACGGCGTTAAGAACCTGGCCTTTCTTCACTTTACCGCGAGGAATCGCTTCTTTAACGGTAACTTTAATAATGTCACCAACAGAAGCGTAGCGGCGGTGAGAACCACCCAGGACCTTAATACACTGTACTCGCTTCGCGCCGCTGTTATCAGCAACGTCCAGCATAGATTCAGTTTGAATCATGGTCTTACTCCATAAACATTTAGGGGCCGTCCGCTAGGCGGACAGACCGGCTAATGGAGCAAAGGCGCAATAGTTTACACCTTTGCTGCACGCTCTTCAATACGAACTAAAGCCCAAGACTTATTCTTGGACAATGGACGAGTTTCAGCGATAGTAACCAGGTCACCCTGCTGACACTCATTCTTTTCATCGTGAGCATGCAGTTTAGAAGAGCGTTTCATGAACTTACCGTAAATCGGATGTTTCTCTTTACGCTCAACCATAACTGTGATGGTTTTATCCATCTTGTCGCTTACAACGCGACCAGTAACAGTTCGAGTACGTTTTTCTGCGCTCATCTTAGTTACCTGCCTTTTCGTTGAGTACTGTCTTAACACGAGCGATATCGCGACGAACCTGTCCTAACAGATGATTCTGAGCCAACTGACCAGTAGTCTTCTGCATGCGCAGGTTAAACTGCTCTTTCAGAAGACCCAGCAGTTCTTGCTGCAGTTCATCAACGGACTTTTCACGTAGATCAATTGCTTTCATTACATCACCGTCCGTTTAACAATAGTTGTTTCGACAGGCAGCTTAGCAGCAGCAAGTGTGAACGCTTCAGAAGCAAGCTGCTCATCAACTCCGCTCATTTCGAACAGAATCTTGCCAGGCTTGATCTGAGCAACCCAATACTCAACTGCACCCTTACCTTTACCCATACGTACTTCAAGTGGCTTCTTAGAGATTGGCTTGTCTGGGAACACACGGATCCAGATTTTACCACCACGTTTTACGTGACGAGTCATGGTACGACGCGCTGCTTCGATCTGACGTGCAGTGATACGACCACGACCGGTCGCTTTCAGTGCAAATTCACCAAAGCTTACAGTGCTACCGCGCTGTGCCAGACCGCGGTTGCGGCCTTTCATCATCTTGCGGAACTTCAGACGTTTTGGTTGTAGCATCGACGTCTACCTCACTTACCTTTCTTCTTAGGTGTATTCTTCTCAGCACGCACCTGTTCGATGCCACCAAGAATCTCACCCTTGAAGATCCAGACTTTAACGCCGATCACACCGTAAGTAGTGTGCGCTTCGTAAGTAGCGTAATCGATATCAGCACGCAGTGTGTGCAATGGCACACGACCTTCACGATACCATTCGCTACGAGCAATCTCGGCACCACCAAGACGACCGCCCAGCTGAATCTTGATACCTTTAGCACCAAGACGCATTGCGTTCTGTACTGCACGCTTCATAGCGCGACGGAACATAACACGACGCTCCAGCTGACCAGCAACGCCCTGTGCTACAAGACGTGCGTCAAGTTCTGGTTTACGAATTTCTTCGATGTTGATGTGAACAGGAACACCCATCATTTCTGATACTGTGTTACGCAGTTTCTCAACATCTTCACCTTTTTTACCAATCACGATGCCCGGACGAGCAGTGTGAATGGTGATCTTAGCATTCTGTGCAGGACGCTCGATTTCGATGCGGCTAACAGATGCTTTCTCAAGCTGCTTGTCCAGGTACTCACGCACCTGCAGATCATTCTGCAGCTTGCTTGCGTACTCGCTCTTGTCCGCATACCACACAGAAGTGTGGTCTTTAACGATACCAAGGCGAATACCCGTTGGATGTACTTTCTGACCCATAACGGAATCTCCTAGCTGTCAGCTCAGTCGGCCACTTTTACAGTGATGTGACAGGAGCGCTTCAAAATACGATCAGCGCGACCTTTCGCACGCGGCTTGATGCGCTTCATAGTCATTGCTTCATCAACAAAAACTGTAGAAACGCGCAGCTCATCAATATCAGCACCTTCGTTATGCTCTGCGTTAGCAATAGCAGATTCCAGCACTTTCTTAACGAGTTCCGCACCTTTTTTAGGGCTGTAAGCCAGGATATCCAGAGCTTCACCCACAGACTTTCCGCGAATCTGGTCAGCAACCAGACGTGCTTTCTGTGCAGAGATGCGGGCGCCTTTGTGCTTAGCGGCAACTTCCATCATCTTACTCCTTATCTCTTGGCTTTCTTGTCTACTACGTGACCACGATAGCTACGCGTCACGGCAAACTCGCCCAGTTTGTGACCTACCATGTCTTCAGTGATAAACACTGGAACATGCTGACGGCCGTTGTGTACTGCAATTGTCAGGCCTACGAAATTCGGGAAAATCGTAGAACGACGAGACCAAGTTTTGATTGGACGACGGTCGTTTGCTTCAATTGCAGCCTCTACCTTTTTCAACAAGTGAAGGTCGATAAAAGGACCTTTCTTAAGTGAACGTGGCACAGCTGTATCCTCTTACTTAGCGTTACGACGGCGTACGATCAACTTGTCAGTACGCTTGTTCTTGCGAGTTTTATAACCCTTAGTCGGAACACCCCATGGTGTCACTGGGTGACGACCACCGGAAGTACGACCTTCACCACCACCGTGTGGGTGGTCAACTGGGTTCATCGCAACACCACGTACAGTAGGACGAACACCACGCCAACGCGTAGCACCCGCTTTACCCAGCTGACGCAGAGAATGTTCACTGTTGCTTACTTCACCCAGAGTTGCACGACATTCAACCAGCACTTTACGCATCTCGCCTGAACGCAGACGTAGAGTAGCGTAAGCACCTTCACGTGCTACCAACTGTGCAGATGTACCCGCAGAACGAGCAATCTGAGCACCTTTACCAGGCTTCAGCTCAACACAGTGAATTACAGAACCCACTGGGATGTTGCGCAGAGGCATAGTGTTACCAGGTTTGATATCTACTGTGTCGCCAGACATGATCTTAGCGCCTGCAGATACACCTTTAGGTGCAATGATGTAACGACGTTCACCGTCTGCATACACAACCAGTGCGATATGCGCAGAACGGTTAGGATCATATTCCACGCGCTCAACTGTCGCTGGAATGTTGTCCTTGTTACGACGAAAATCGATAATACGGTACTGCTGCTTGTGACCACCGCCAATGTGACGAGTCGTGATGCGACCGTGGTGGTTACGACCACCGCTCTTGCTCTTCTTCTCAGTCAGAGCTGCATACGGCTTGCCTTTGTGTAGCTCAGAGTTAGTCACCTTCACTACATGACGGCGTCCAGCAGAGGTCGGCTTAGATTTTGTCACTGCCATTTTTATAACCCTCTATTACTCGCCACCCAGGAAATCAATCTCAGAGCCGTCAGCCAGAGCAACGTATGCTTTACGCACGTCGTTACGCTTGCCCAGACCACGCATAGTACGCTTAGTCTTGCCCTTAGCATTCAGAACGTTCACGCCTTTAACTTTAACGTTGAACAGTTCTTCAACTGCTTGCTTGATTTCTGGTTTAGTAGCGTCTTTTGCTACACGGAAAACAACCTGCTGAGAACCATCAGCTACGATAGTAGCTTTCTCGGAGATGTGCGGACCCAGCAGCACTTGATAAATGCGTTCCTGTTTCATGCCAGCTTCTCCTCGATTTTCTTCAGAGCAGCAACAGTAACAAGTACTTTATCGAAGCCAACCAGGGAAACCGGGTCAACGCCAGCAGCATCACGTACGCCAACGTGTGGTACGTTGCGAGATGCCAGGTACAGGTTCTGCTCTACATCTTCTGTAATCAGCAGTGCATTAGTCAGCTCAAGCTCGTTCAGCTTAGCCACAAACTGTTTAGTCTTTGGAGACTCAACAGCAAATTCTTCAACAACAACCAGACGCTCTTGACGAACCAGCTCAGAGAAGATGCAACGCATTGCTGCGCGGTACATTTTCTTGTTCACTTTCTGAGAGTAGTCACGAGGCTGTGCAGCAAAGGTAACACCACCCGCACGCCAGATTGGAGAACGGCTAGTTCCCGCACGCGCACGACCAGTACCTTTCTGACGCCATGGTTTAGCACCACCACCAGAAACCGCTGAACGGTTTTTCTGAGCTTTAGTTCCCTGGCGTGCACCTGCCATGTAAGCAGTTACAACCTGGTGAACCAGCGTCTCGTTGAATTCTTTACCAAAAGCCAGGTCGGAAACTTCAACCGAACCATTAGCTCCAGCTAAATTCAGATTCATTTCAAACCCCCTTAGGCGCCAGCTTTAACAGCTGGTTTAACGATTACGTCACCGCCAGTTGCGCCTGGAACAGCACCTTTGATCAACAACAGGTTACGTTCAGCATCTACGCGAACGACTTCCAGGGTCTGTACAGTTACCTGTGCATTACCCATCTGACCTGCCATCTTCTTGCCTTTCCAAACACGACCAGGAGTCTGACATTGACCAATTGAACCCGGAGCACGGTGAGAAAGAGAGTTACCGTGAGTCGCGTCCTGCATGGAGAAGTTCCAGCGCTTAACGCCACCCTGGAAACCTTTACCTTTGGACTGACCTGTTACGTCAACTTTCTGACCAGCTTCGAAGCGCGCAACTGTTAGCTCTTCGCCAACGTTGACTTCGTCGCCACCTGACAGGCGGAACTCCCACAAACCACGACCTGCTTCTACACCTGCTTTAGCAAAGTTACCTGCTTCTGGTTTAGAAAGGCGGTTAGCCTTCTTAGCACCAGTAGTAACCTGCACTGCAGCGTAGCCATCAGTTTCCTCTGTTTTCACAGCGGTAACGCGGTTCGGTTCCACTTCGATGACGGTGACTGGCACGGACTGACCGTCTTCAGTGAAGACACGCGTCATACCCGCTTTACGACCGATTAGACCTACAGTCATTTTATTTAAAACCTCTTGCCAGTTGTGTACGGGGCTGTTACCCACTACGGCTGCCCTTTCCAGAGCATTCCACACTAAATAAGCGCTTCATTAATAAAAATTAATTCTGCGCAGTTGCCTTATTAGCCGAGGCTGATCTGCACTTCAACACCCGCAGCAAGATCCAGTTTCATCAGCGCGTCAACTGTTTTTTCAGTTGGCTCAACGATGTCTAGAACACGCTTGTGAGTACGGATTTCATACTGATCACGTGCATCTTTGTTCACGTGAGGTGAAATCAGAACTGTAAAACGTTCTTTGCGAGTAGGAAGTGGGATCGGGCCACGTACTTGAGCGCCTGTTCTCTTTGCAGTATCTACGATTTCCTGCGCAGAAGAGTCGATCAAGCGATGATCAAAGGCTTTCAGACGAATACGAATTTTCTGATTCTGCATTTCGATCACACATTTCCAAAAAATAAATTTACGGCATACGCCGACCTCCCCCTACAATAAGGGGGACGCAAATATTACTGATGTCACCCGCATAGGTCAACCCGAAATAGAGTTAATTTGTACAATTAACAAACAATTAACGGTGTTGACAGCGTAATACTGGACTTCAGACACAAAAAAGCCCTCACAAGGAGGGCTTTTTCAAATCAGAGAGTATTAATTACTCAACGATTTTAGATACAACGCCTGCACCTACTGTACGACCGCCTTCACGGATCGCAAAACGCAGACCTTCTTCCATCGCAACTGGGTTGATCAGGGTAACATCCATTTTGATGTTATCGCCTGGCATTACCATTTCTACACCCTCTGGCAGCTCACATGCACCAGTGATGTCAGTTGTACGGAAGTAGAACTGTGGACGGTAGCCTTTGAAGAATGGAGTGTGACGACCACCTTCTTCTTTGGACAGTACGTATACTTCACCTTCGAAACGAGTGTGAGGAGTGATAGAACCTGGAGCAGCCAGTACCTGACCACGCTCAACTTCTTCACGCTTAGTACCACGCAGCAGAACACCAACGTTCTCACCTGCACGGCCTTCGTCCAGAAGCTTACGGAACATCTCAACACCAGTACAAGTAGTTGAAGTAGTTTCTTTGATACCTACGATCTCAACTTCTTCACCAACTTTGATGATGCCACGCTCAACACGACCTGTTACTACAGTACCACGACCCTGGATAGAGAATACGTCCTCGATAGGCATGATGAATGCACCGTCGATCGCACGCTCTGGCTCTGGGATGTAAGAATCCAGAGTTTCCAGCAGAGTCTTAACAGCAGTAGTACCCAGTTCGTTGTCGTCCTGGCCGTTCAGAGCCATCAGAGCAGAACCTGGAACGATTGGAGTGTCGTCGCCTGGGAATTCGTACTGATCCAGCAGCTCACGCAGTTCCATTTCTACCAGTTCCAGCATCTCTGCGTATTCTTCAGAGTCTGCACCACCACAGTCTTCTGCCAGCAGGTCAGCTTTGTTCAGGAATACTACGATGTAAGGTACACCTACCTGACGAGACAGCAGGATGTGCTCACGAGTCTGTGGCATTGGGCCGTCTGTAGCACCACATACCAGAATCGCGCCGTCCATCTGTGCAGCACCAGTGATCATGTTCTTAACGTAGTCAGCGTGTCCTGGGCAGTCTACGTGTGCGTAGTGACGCTCTGGAGTGTCATACTCAACGTGAGAAGTCGCAATCGTGATACCACGCTCACGCTCTTCTGGAGCGTTATCGATGTTAGCGAAATCTACTGCTTCACCACCAAAAACTTCCGCAGCTACACGTGTCAGAGCTGCAGTCAGTGTAGTTTTACCGTGGTCAACGTGGCCGATTGTACCAACGTTAACGTGCGGTTTTGTGCGTTCAAATTGTTCTTTAGCCACTTTTCATTACCTCAAGTAATTAGGCGAATAAAAAAATTAATTCTGATTGATTACTGCATCAGCGACATTTTGTGGCGCTTCTGCGTATTCAAGGAATTCCATCGAGTAAGTCGCACGACCCTGGGTTGCTGAGCGAAGGTCCGTTGCATATCCGAACATTTCACCCAATGGCACCTGAGCGTTGATTACCTTACCCGAAGAACTGTCTTCCATACCCTGTACAAGACCACGACGACGGTTCAGGTCACCCATCACGTCACCCATGTAGTCTTCAGGAGTTACAACTTCAACTTTCATCATAGGCTCAAGCAGGCACGGACTAGCTTCTTGTGCATACTTTTTGAGCGCTTGAGATGCAGCGATTTTAAACGCCATTTCGTTGGAGTCAACATCATGGAATGATCCGTCGTACAGACGTGCCTTCAAACCGATCAGAGGGTAGCCAGCAATGACACCGTTCTGCATCTGTTCTTCGATACCTTTCTGTACAGCCGGAATGTATTCTTTAGGGATAGCACCGCCAACTATCTCGTTGATGAATTCCAGACCTTCTTCATCAGAAGGCGTAAATTCAACAACAACGTGACCATACTGACCGCGACCACCAGACTGACGAACAAACTTATGGTTTGCATCAACTGACTGACGGATTTTCTCGCGATAAGCCACCTGCGGTTTACCGATATTGGCCTCCACCTTGAATTCGCGTTTCATACGATCCACGAGAATATCAAGATGTAGTTCACCCATACCGGAGATGATTGTCTGACCTGTTTCCTGATCAGTTTCAACTTTGAAAGAAGGATCTTCCTGAGCCAATTTGCCCAGTGCGATACCCATCTTTTCCTGATCAGCCTGAGATCTAGGCTCAACTGCTACAGAAATTACCGGATCCGGGAATTCCATACGCTCAAGAACAATCTTATGATCGCCATCACATACAGTATCGCCAGTAGTCACATCCTTCATTCCGATCAGAGCCGCAATATCACCTGCGCGAACTTCTTTAATCTCTTCACGGTTATTTGAGTGCATCTGCACCATACGGCCAACACGTTCTTTTTTACCCTTAACAGGGTTAAAGACCGCATCGCCAGAAGAAAGCACACCGGAATAGACACGCACAAACGTCAGCGTACCTACAAACGGGTCAGTAGCAATTTTGAATGCCAGAGCAGAGAATGGAGCGTCATCATCAGCCTCACGCGTTTCGACGGTTTCACCGTCATCTAACGTACCCTCAATTGCTTTAACCTCAATCGGGGATGGCATATATTCGATAACAGCATCGAGAACAGCCTGTACACCTTTATTCTTGAATGCAGAACCTGCCTGCATAAGAACGATATCATTATCCAGTGTACGGGCACGAAGACCCTGCTTGATCTCTTCCTCTGACAGATCACCCTCTTCAAGGTATGCATCCATCAGCTCTTCAGAGGCTTCAGCAGCGGCTTCGACCATCTGCTCACGCAGCTCTTCAGCTTTAGACATCAGGTCAGCTGGAATATCTTCCAGCTCGTAGGTCATACCCTGATCCGCTTCATTCCACATAATGGCTTTCATGCGAACCAGATCGACAACACCTACAAAATTTTCTTCAGTTCCGATCGGGAAATTGATCGGTACTGCATTGGCACCAAGGCGTTCTTTCAACTGATCTACAACCATGAAGAAATCCGCACCAATACGGTCCATCTTATTGACGAACACCATGCGCGGAACTTCATATTTATTAGCCTGACGCCATACGGTTTCAGTCTGTGGCTGGACACCAGAAGAGGCACAAAGCACAACAACAGCACCATCAAGTACACGTAATGAACGTTCTACTTCGATGGTGAAGTCAACGTGCCCCGGAGTATCAATAATATTGATACGGTGCTCGTCGAACTGTTGGTTCATGCCTTTCCAGAAACAGGTAGTTGCAGCTGAGGTGATAGTGATACCACGCTCCTGCTCCTGCTCCATCCAGTCCATGGTTGCAGCGCCATCATGTACTTCACCGATCTTATGAGAAAGACCGGTGTAGTAAAGAACGCGCTCAGTTGTAGTCGTTTTGCCGGCATCAACATGCGCACAAATACCAATGTTACGGTAACGTGCGATAGGAGTTTTACGAGCCACGACTTAATCCTCAGTATCTTAGAAGCGGTAGTGAGCGAATGCTTTGTTCGCTTCAGCCATGCGATGCACGTCTTCACGTTTCTTAACAGCCGCACCGCGGCCTTCAGATGCATCGATCAGCTCACCAGCCAGACGTAGTGCCATGGATTTTTCACCGCGGCTACGTGCAGCATCTACAGTCCAACGCATAGCCAGAGCCATACGACGAGCTGGGCGTACTTCTACAGGAACCTGATAAGTCGCACCACCTACACGGCGAGACTTAACTTCCACTGCAGGCTGTACTGCTTCCAGAGCTTTTTCAAAAAGTTCTAGTGGGTCATTACCAGTACGCTCCTGGATCTTGTCCAGCGCACCGTACACGATTTTCTCAGCAACAGATTTTTTGCCGCTGATCATTACGTGGTTCATAAATTTAGCCAGAACTGTGTTGCCGAACTTAGGATCCGGCAAAATTTCGCGCTTTGCAGCGACGCGTCTTCTAGGCATTGATAAGCCCTCAATTCATTAAAAGGTCTTCAGGTATTCCAAGCATTTTGTGCCAGGCCTTACTCTTACCGTACATCAGTCAAGTTTACTGTTATCAGCCAACTCAACCGCATTGACTACGATTAAGATTTAGGACGCTTAGCACCGTACTTAGAACGGCCTTGTTTACGCTCATTAACACCTGAGCAGTCCAGTGCGCCACGCACAGTGTGATAGCGAACACCTGGAAGGTCCTTAACACGACCACCACGAATCAGAACAACGCTGTGCTCCTGCAGGTTGTGACCTTCACCACCAATGTAGGAAGCAACCTCGAAGCCGTTGGTCAGACGAACACGGCACACTTTACGCAGTGCAGAGTTCGGTTTTTTCGGAGTAGTGGTGTAAACACGGGTACAAACGCCACGACGCTGAGGACAAGCCTGCAATGCACGAACATCGCTTGGCTGAACTTTGCGTTTACGTGGTTTACGTACCAGCTGGTTAATCGTTGCCATTAAGCAAACTCCACGTTTAGATTTAACACCATAAAAAATGGATTTTTTACAATCCATCCACAAAGGGGCCGGAATTTTACTTAATTCCGGCCCCTATCGTCAAATACTGGATACTATTTATTCAAATATTTTGAATAAAGTCTTACTCAGCATCTGGCATTGATGCATTTAAAGCTTCTGTCAGTGCCTGCTGAACTTCTTCAGCACTTACTGTCACAGCTTCTGCATCAGCAGGTTGCGCACGCTTACGCTTGCGCTCTTCGTGGTAAGCCAGACCTGAACCCGCTGGGATCAGACGACCTACTACGACGTTTTCTTTCAGACCACGCAGGAAGTCCTGCTTGCCTGTTACCGCACCTTCGGTCAGGACACGAGTTGTCTCCTGGAAGGATGCTGCAGAGATAAAGGATTCTGTTGCCAGAGATGCCTTAGTGATACCCAGCAGAACACGGTCGAACTTAGCTGGGATCTTACCCGCTGCTTCCAGCTCTTCGTTTTCTGCAATCACTGCCTGGTATTCAACCTGATCACCTGGGATGAAGGTAGAGTCACCCGCAGATACGATTTCAACCTTACGCAGCATCTGGCGAACGATAACCTCAATGTGCTTATCGTTAATGCCTACACCCTGCAGACGGTATACATCCTGGATTTCACCAGTAATGTACTTAGCCAGCTCTTCTACACCCAGGATACGCAGGATATCGTGTGGGTTAGAAGGACCATCAGAAATAACCTCACCTTTTTCTACATGCTCTCCTTCGAACACGTTCAGGTTACGCCACTTCTGAATCATTGTTTCTACTGGATCCGAATCATTCGGAGTTACCTGCAGACGTTTCTTACCTTTGGTCTCTTTACCGAAGCCAACGATACCGGATACCTCTGCAAGAATTGCAGACTCTTTCGGCTTACGCGCTTCAAACAAGTCAGCTACTCGTGGCAGACCACCGGTGATATCCTTGTTCACCGTACCTTCCTGAGGAATACGTGCCAGAACGTCACCGACCTGAACATCCGCACCATCAGACAGGTTCATGATTGCTTTTGCTGGCAACAGGTATTGTGCCGCTGAATCCGTACCCGGATGCATCACATCATTACCTTTTGCATCCAACAGTTTGATCATTGGACGAATATCTTTACCTGCTGCTGGACGATCTTTCGCATCCAGTACCTCGGTAGTTGACAGACCTGTCAATTCATCTGTCTGGCTCTTAACGGTGATACCGTCTTCCATACCAGACATCTCAACACGACCACCTACTTCTGCGATGATTGGGTGAGTATGCGGGTCCCAGTTAGCAACAATATCGCCTGCTTCAACAGTGCTACCGTCTTTAACTTTAATGACAGAACCGTAAGGCAGTTTATAACGCTCACGCTCACGACCGTGCTCATCGGTTACACCCAGCTCACCAGAACGGGAAGTTGCAACCAGCGCACCATCAGGACGTTCAACAAACTTTAGATTATGCAGTCGAATCTCACCGCCGTTTTTAACCTGAATGCTGTCTACTGCTGCAGCTCGCGATGCCGCACCACCGATGTGGAACGTACGCATGGTCAGCTGTGTACCTGGCTCACCGATTGACTGAGCGGCGATAACACCCACTGCTTCACCTGGGTTAACCAGATGACCACGGCCCAGATCACGGCCATAACATTTCGCACAGATACCGTGACGTGTTTTACAAGTGATTGCACTGCGCACAATGATCTCATCGATAGAAGAGTACTTGTCGTCATTTTCCAGACGGTGTTTCCATGCTTCGTCGATCAAAGTACCCGCTTCAATCAGAACATCTGTACCACTTGGGTCCAGAACGTCTTGAGCTACAGTACGGCCCAGTACACGATCACCCAGAGCAACAACTACGTCGCCACCCTCGATAAGCGGTACCATTACCAGACCTTCGTCAGTGCCACAGTCATGCTCTGTGATTACAACGTCCTGCGCTACGTCTACCAGACGACGAGTCAGGTAACCGGAGTTCGCAGTTTTCAATGCTGTATCGGCCAGACCTTTACGAGCACCGTGGGTCGAGATGAAGTACTGCAGTACGTTCAGACCTTCACGGAAGTTCGCAGTGATTGGCGTTTCGATGATTGAGCCATCCGGCTTCGCCATCAGACCACGCATACCCGCCAGCTGACGAATCTGAGCAGCACTACCACGGGCACCGGAGTCGGCCATCATGTAAACAGAGTTGAAGGATTCCTGTTCGGATTCTGCACCTTCTTTTGTTACAACCGGCTCAGTCTTCAGGTTATCCATCATCTTCTTAGCCAACAGTTCGTTAGCACGAGACCAGATATCGATAACCTTGTTGTATTTCTCACCCTGAGTTACCAGACCATCAGCGAACTGACGCTCGATATCCATTACCTCAGCTTCTGCTTCGCTGATAATGGTTGTCTTATCATCAGGGATTTCAAAGTCGTTAACACCGATAGATACGCCAGACATAGTCGCTTGACGGAAGCCCATGTACATCAGCTGGTCAGCAAAGATAACCGTATCTTTCAGACCACAGCGACGGTACGCTTCGTTCAACAGACGAGAAATCGCCTTCTTCTTCATCGGCTGGTTAACCAGTGTGAACGGCAGGCCATCAGGAACAATCGTGAACAGCAGCGCACGACCCGCAGTCGTCTCTTTCAGCTCAGTCTTAGTTTCCAGATTACCTTCAATGTCACGAATACTTTCCTGAACACGAACTTTAATCTTCGCCTGCAGATCAATCTGACCTGCACCCTGAGCGCGAGCTACTTCTTCAGTATCAGCGAAGACCATGCCTTCACCTTTCGCGTTCACACGCTCACGAGTCATGTAATACAGACCCAGTACAACGTCCTGAGAAGGTACGATGATTGGCTCACCGTTCGCAGGAGAAAGAACGTTGTTGGTAGACATCATCAGAGCACGTGCTTCTAGCTGTGCTTCGATTGTCAACGGTACGTGTACCGCCATCTGGTCACCGTCAAAGTCAGCGTTGTATGCCGCACAAACCAGTGGGTGCAGCTGAATCGCTTTACCTTCAATCAGTACAGGCTCAAATGCCTGGATACCCAAACGGTGAAGAGTAGGTGCACGGTTAAGCAGTACTGGATGTTCGCGGATTACTTCATCCAGGATATCCCATACCAGCGCTTCTTCGCGCTCTACCATCTTCTTAGCAGCCTTAATCGTTGTCGCATGTCCGCGCAACTCAAGCTTGGAGAAGATAAATGGCTTAAACAGCTCCAGTGCCATCTTCTTAGGCAGACCACACTGATGCAGACGCAGGTAAGGACCTACCACGATTACAGAACGGCCAGAGTAGTCTACACGTTTACCCAGAAGGTTCTGACGGAAACGACCCTGCTTACCTTTGATCATGTCTGCCAAAGATTTCAGAGGACGCTTGTTGGAGCCTGTGATTGCACGACCACGACGACCGTTATCCAGCAGCGCATCCACAGATTCCTGCAGCATACGTTTTTCGTTACGTACGATGATATCTGGTGCATTAAGGTCCAGCAGACGCTTCAGACGGTTGTTACGGTTGATTACACGACGGTACAGATCGTTTAGATCTGAAGTCGCGAAACGACCACCATCCAGCGGTACCAGTGGACGCAGATCTGGCGGCAGTACTGGCAGTACTTCCAGAATCATCCACTCTGGCTTGTTACCAGACTTATAGAAAGCTTCCAGCAGTTTCAGACGCTTAGACAGCTTCTTAATCTTGGTTTCAGAGTTTGTCTGCGGCAGTTCTTCGCGCAGCATGTTTACTTCTTCTTCCAGCTCGATAGAAGACAGTAACTCTTTAACAGCCTCCGCACCCATACGAGCGTCGAAGTCATCACCAAACTCTTCCAGTGCTTCGAAGTACTGCTCATCGTTCAACAGCTGACCACGCTCAAGCGTAGTCATACCTGGATCGATAACAACAAATGATTCGAAGTACAGAACACGTTCGATATCACGCAGCGTCATATCCAGCATCAGACCGATACGGGACGGCAGTGATTTCAGGAACCAAATGTGAGCAACAGGAGAAGCCAGCTCGATGTGCGCCATACGCTCACGACGAACTTTAGCCAGCGTTACTTCAACGCCACACTTCTCACAGATAACACCACGGTGCTTCATGCGCTTGTACTTACCGCACAGACACTCGTAGTCTTTTACCGGACCAAAGATTTTGGCACAGAACAAACCTTCACGTTCTGGCTTAAAGGTACGATAGTTAATAGTTTCCGGTTTTTTTACTTCACCGTACGACCATGAACGGATCATTTCCGGAGAAGCCAGTGAGATTTTGATTGAGTCAAACTCTTCAGACTGGCCTTGTGTTTTCAGCAGATTCAGCAGATCTTTCATTCTTTCAAGCTCCTAACGGAGTTCTTGCTCGAGGCCGCCGACTGGCGACCCCCGCCTGGTATACAGTTATGTACTTATTCGGATTCCAACTCGATGTCGATACCCAGTGAGCGGATCTCTTTGATAAGTACGTTGAAGGATTCCGGCATACCCGGCTCCATACGGTGATCGCCGTCTACGATGTTCTTATACATCTTAGTACGACCATTCACGTCATCGGACTTAACTGTGAGCATTTCCTGCAGAGTATAGGCAGCACCGTATGCTTCAAGTGCCCACACCTCCATCTCACCAAATCGCTGACCACCGAACTGAGCCTTACCACCCAGCGGCTGCTGAGTAACCAGGCTGTACGAACCCGTAGAACGCGCGTGCATTTTGTCGTCTACCAGGTGGTTCAGTTTCAGCATGTACATGTAACCTACAGTTACAGGGCGATCGAATTTATCGCCGGTACGACCATCAAACAGTGTTGACTGTCCGGTATCGCTCAGACCTGCCAGACGCAGCAGAGATTTCAGTTCAACCTCTTTTGCACCATCGAAGGCTGGAGTTGCCAATGGCACACCGCCGCACAGGTTCTTAGCCAGTTCCAGAATTTCATCATCTGTAAAGCTGTCCAGATCTTCAGTGCGGCTGTTCATGCCAGCACCCAGATCGGCGTTGTAGATCTGATCAAGGAACTCACGGATCTCTTTCACTGTTTCAGCACGCTCACGCTCCTGATCCAGCATTTCGTTGATACGACGACCAAGACCTTTAGCTGCCATACCCATGTGAGTTTCAAGGATCTGACCTACGTTCATACGAGACGGTACACCCAGAGGGTTCAGTACGATATCTACTGGCTCACCATTCTCGTCGTAAGGCATATCTTCAACTGGCATGATAACGGAGATAACACCCTTGTTACCGTGACGACCTGCCATCTTGTCACCAGGCTGTACACGACGCTTAGTCGCAACGTAAACCTTAACAATTTTCAGGACGCCAGGTGCCAGATCATCGCCAGTCTGCAGCTTGCTCTTCTTATCTTCGAAGCGCTTATCCAGAGACTCTTTACGATCTTCCAGTTGTTTCTCAGCCAGTTCCAGCTGCTCAGCTGCATTTTCATCGGCAACGCGGATCTTGAACCACTCGCCCTTACTCAGACCAGCCAGGAACTCAGAAGTAATCTCTTCGCCTTTCTTAAGGCCTGCACCGCCGTCAGCTTTCAGGCCAACCAGTACTTTTTCCAGACGCTCATAAGTCGCCTGCTCAACGATACGCAGCTCTTCGTTCAAGTCTTTGCGGATTGCATCCAGCTCAGATTTCTCGATCGACAGTGCACGCTCATCTTTCTGAACGCCGTCACGTGTGAATACCTGTACATCGATAACTTTACCAACAGTACCTGTCTTAACACGCAGAGAAGTATCTTTAACGTCTGACGCTTTCTCACCGAAGATTGCACGCAGCAGTTTTTCTTCAGGAGTCAGCTGGCTTTCACCTTTTGGAGTTACTTTACCCACCAGGATATCGCCAGGACCTACTTCAGCACCGATGTGAACGATCCCTGCTTCATCCAGCTTCGCCAGAGCAGATTCACCCACGTTTGGAATATCAGAAGTGATCTCTTCGGAACCCAGTTTAGTATCACGCGCCACACAGGTCAGTTCCTGAATGTGGATAGTCGTGAAACGATCTTCCTGAACAACACGCTCAGAGATCAGGATGGAGTCCTCGAAGTTGTAGCCATTCCAAGGCATGAACGCGATACGCATGTTCTGACCCAGAGCCAGCTCACCCATATCTACGGACGGGCCGTCGGCCATAACATCGCCAACTTTCACTGTATCGCCGGGGTTCACAATGGAACGCTGGTTGATACAAGTGTTCTGGTTGGAACGGGTGTATTTAGTCAGGTTGTAGATATCCACACCTGCTTCACCGGCAACCAGCTCATCTTCGTTAACACGTACAACGATACGGCTCGCATCAACAGATTCGATCAGACCACCACGACGTGCAACAACACATACGCCGGAGTCCTGAGCAACGTTACGCTCGATACCAGTACCTACCAGCGGCTTGTCAGAACGCAGAGTTGGAACTGCCTGACGCTGCATGTTCGATCCCATCAATGCACGGTTCGCATCATCGTGCTCAAGGAATGGGATCAGAGATGCCGCTACCGATACAACCTGACGTGGAGAAACGTCCATGTACTGAACTTTCTCTGGCGCCATTACGGTTGTTTCGTTCAGGTGACGAACGGTAACCATGTCATCAACCAGACGACCTTCTTCGTCCATCGTCGCAGAGGCCTGCGCGATTACGAATGTGTTTTCTTCAATCGCAGATAGGTAATCCAGCTCATCTGTTACTTTGCTGTCCACAACACGACGGTATGGAGTTTCCAGGAAACCGTAGTCGTTGGTACGTGCAAACGTAGCCAGAGAGTTAATCAGACCGATGTTTGGACCTTCAGGCGTTTCGATTGGACATACACGACCGTAGTGAGTTGGGTGTACGTCACGCACCTCGAAGCCCGCACGCTCACGTGTCAGACCACCTGGACCCAGAGCAGAAACACGACGCTTGTGAGTAACCTCAGACAGCGGGTTGTTCTGATCCATAAACTGAGACAGCTGAGAAGAACCGAAGAACTCTTTGATTGCCGCAGCAACAGGCTTAGCGTTGATCAGATCCTGAGGCATCAGGTTATCCGATTCTGCCATGCTCAAACGTTCACGCACCGCACGCTCAACACGTACCAGACCCACACGGAACTGGTTCTCTGCCATTTCACCAACAGAACGGATACGACGGTTACCCAGGTGATCGATATCATCCACAGTACCTTTACCGTTACGGATATCGATCAGAGTTTTCATTACGGCCAGGATATCTTCTTTATCCAGAACGCCTGAACCCGTTACTTCGTCACGCGCCAGACGGCGGTTGAACTTCATACGACCTACAGCAGACAGGTCATAACGTTCTTCAGTAAAGAACAGGTTCTCAAACAGTGCTTCTGCAGATTCTTTAGTTGGCGGCTCACCAGGGCGCATCATGCGGTAGATTTCTACCAGTGCTTCCAGCTGGTTACGAGTCGGATCAATACGCAGTGTGTCAGAGATAAACGGACCGCAATCCAGGTCGTTAGTGTAAAGAGTTTCAAACTCAGTCACACCTGCAGCCTTCAACTGCTCAACCAACTCTTCGGTAATCTCAGCGTTACACGCGCAGATCAGTTCGCCTGTAGAAGAATCTACAATATCTTTAGCGATTGCTTTGCCAGCCAGGTACTCCATTGGTACTTCCAGCTGTTCCATGTTTGCTTTCGCCATCTGACGGATGTGACGAGGCGTGATACGACGACCCGCTTCAACAATCACATTACCTTCAGGATCTTTCACTTCAAAAGACAGTGTTTCACCACGCAGACGGTCAGCAACCAACTGCATGTTGATCGCATCATCAGACAGAGTCCATGAAGTATTTTCGAAGAAGATATCCAGCACCTCTTCAGCTTCATAACCCAGTGCGCGCAGCAGAATAGTTGCCGGCAGTTTACGACGACGGTCGATACGTACGAACAGGCTATCTTTTGGATCAAATTCAAAGTCTAACCAGGAGCCACGGTAAGGAATGATTCGGGCAGAGTAAAGCAGCTTGCCAGAAGAGTGCGTTTTACCTTTATCGTGGTCAAAGAACACACCTGGTGAACGGTGTAACTGAGATACGATTACACGCTCAGTACCGTTAACAACGAAAGTTCCGTTTTCAGTCATCAGAGGCATTTCGCCCATGTAGACTTCTTGTTCCTTGATGTCTTTTACGGCTTTGTTGCTGGATTCGCGGTCATAAATAACCAGACGAACTTTTACACGCAGCGGCGCTGCATATGTAATACCACGTATCTGACACTCTTTAACGTCAAATACAGGCTCACCCAAACGGTAGCCAACATATTCCAGAGATGCATTTCCGGAATAGGACACAATCGGGAAGACAGAGTTAAAAGCGGCATGCAGACCTGCGTCTAGACGATCTGTAGGTTCAACCCCTGTCTGCAAAAACTTTTTATAGGAGTCGAGCTGTATTGCCAGCAAGTAAGGCACATCCATAACTTGCGGTAATTTACCGAAGTCCTTACGGATGCGTTTCTTTTCAGTGTATGAATAAGCCATCAGTGTTCCCCAGCAAGTGCACCAATTTATAAGCAGTCCAAAATCTCGTTTTGGGCTGTGTAACCGTTATTTATTTGCTGTCTATAAATAACGGAAAAAGGCCGGTGGCATGTAGCCACCAGCCGTCAGCACTTCGAACAGAATTCTGTTCGGATATGCATTGAAGCTATTACTTAACTTCAACAGAAGCGCCAGCTTCTTCCAGTGCTTTCTGTAGCTCTTCAGCTTCTTCTTTGCTAATGCCTTCTTTAACAGCAGCAGGTGCGCCGTCAACGATGCCTTTAGCTTCTTTAAGACCCAGACCTGTAGCGCCACGTACTGCTTTGATAACGTTAACTTTCTTGTCACCAGCAGCAGTCAGGATTACGTCAAATTCAGTTTTCTCTTCAGCAGCACCAGCGTCGCCGCCAGCAGCACCACCTGCAACTACAGCAGCCGCCGCAGTAACACCGAATTTTTCTTCCATTGCTTCGATCAGAGTAACAACGTCTTTTACAGACATTTCAGCAATTGCGTTTAGGATATCTTCGTTAGTCAGAGACATTTTCTAATTTCCTGATATTTGTAAGCCCGAAGGCTCATTAAAACTTGTATAAATAAGATTGCGTAAAAACTTACGCAGCTTCTTCTTTCTGGTCGCGAACGGCTGCAATTGTGCGAACAAGTTTGCCCGCTGCAGCTTCTTTCATGCAAGCCATCAGCTTCGCAATCGCTTCGTCGTATGTTGGCAGGCTTGCCAGCATAGCTACGTCTACGATTTCACCTTCGAATGCTGCTGCTTTCAGTTCAAAGTTATCATTGTCTTTCGCAAAGTTTTTCAGGATACGAGCGCCAGCGCCCGGGTGTTCCTGAGAGAAAGCAATAATACTTGGACCTTTGAAAGTGTCCTGCAAGCATGCATAGTCAGTGCCTTCAACTGCGCGCTTCGCCAGTGTGTTACGTACAACTTTCAGCCATACGCCTGCTTCACGAGCTTCTTTACGCAGTGCAGTCATGTCGCCTACTTCAACGCCGCGGGAATCCGCAACTACAGCAGACAGAGCACTATTAGCAGCTTCCTGGACTTCAGCGACGATCGCTTTTTTATCTTCGAGTCCTAATGCCACGATTTACTCCTTGGAGTAGTCTTTCGACTTATTACCAATTGCCCCATTTCTGGGACTTCCGAGTACGGTGGTTTGATTCAAATACAGAATCTCACCGTCTGCGCAGGCTGGTTTTGCCCATTAAGATAAGGAAACCCTTATCACCTGCGGTCTTTGACGGCCTTCATCTCTGTGTAACAGGTACAGAAGACCCTCAAAAAACCTTTCATCTTGATTAAACTTCCAGAGAAGCCTGATCAACCAGCAAACCCGGTCCCATAGTAGTGGACAGAGTTAGCTTCTTCAGATACACGCCTTTAGCAGAAGCTGGCTTCAGCTTCTTAAGGTCAGCTACCAGAGCTTCGATGTTCTGCTTGATTGCAGTCGCTTCGAAGTCTGCTTTACCAACACCTGCGTGAATAATGCCGTTTTTGTCAGTACGGAAACGTACCTGACCAGCTTTAGCATTGTTAACTGCAGTAACAACATCTGGAGTTACTGTGCCAACCTTAGGGTTAGGCATCAGGCCGCGCGGACCCAGAACCTGGCCCAGCTGACCAACAACACGCATTGCGTCTGGAGTTGCGATAACAACACCAAAATCCAGGTCGCCGCCTTTGATCTGTTCAGCCAGATCTTCGAAACCAACAACATCAGCGCCCGCTTCTTTTGCTTTCTCAGCGTTTTCACCCTGTGCAAATACAGCGACACGAACATCGTTACCAGTACCGTTTGGCAGAACTGTAGAACCACGAACAACCTGATCAGATTTACGTGGATCAACGCCCAGGTTTACTGCAACATCAACAGTTTCTTTAAACTTAACAGTAGACAGTTCAGACAGCAGCGCTACTGCTTCTTCAATCGAGTAAGCTTTACCCGCTTCTACTTTCTCAGAGATCAGCTTTTGACGCTTAGTTAACTTAGCCATTACTCATCACCCTCCGGAATCAGACCCATGCTACGCGCAGTACCAGCAATAGTACGTACAGCTGCGTCCATATCTGCAGCAGTCAGATCAGGCATCTTAACTGTAGCGATTTCTTCCATCTGAGCACGTGAGATGTTACCCACTTTCTCAGTGTTAGGACGACCAGAACCACTCTTCAGGCCCGCTGCTTTTTTCAGCAGAACTGCCGCTGGAGGTGTTTTAGTGATGAATGTAAAGCTGCGATCAGCGTATACAGTAATAACTACTGGAACCGGCAGACCACCTTCCATGCTCTGTGTCTGAGCATTGAAAGCTTTACAGAATTCCATGATGTTAACACCATGCTGACCCAGTGCCGGACCTACTGGAGGTGACGGATTCGCACCACCGGCTGGAACCTGCAGCTTGATATAAGCTTCGATTTTCTTAGCCATTTTTCAATGTACTCCTAGTGGGTTCAAACGCCTTACGGCTCCCCGTTTTCTCAAGACAGAAAAACCCCAGCTCTCGCTGAGGTTATTCCTTAATACGACAATCAGGCTTTTTCGACCTGAGTGAAATCCAATTCTACAGGGGTAGAACGACCGAAGATCAATACCGCAACCTGCAGCTTGTTCTTCTCGTAATTAATTTCTTCAACCACGCCATTGAAGTCAGCAAACGGACCATCAATAACACGAACCATTTCACCTGGCTCAAATACAGTCTTAGGACGCGGCTTATCAACACCACTCTCCACACGACTCAGAATTTCATTCGCTTCTGCTTCTGTAATCGGCGCCGGATTACCTGCAGTACCACCAATAAAACCCAATACGTGCGGGGTGTTTTTAACCAAGTGCCAGCTTTCATCATTCATATCCATGTTTACCAATACATAACCTGGATAGAACTTACGCTCTGACTTGCGTTTTTTACCTTCACGGATTTCTACAACCTCTTCGGTAGGCACCAACACCTCACCAAAAAGATCCTGCATCTGATGCAGTTCAATTCGTTCTTTCAACGTGTTCATTACACGCTTTTCGTACCCGGAGTACGCATGTACAACATACCAACGCTTAGACATGCCTAAAGCCTCTTAACCTATCGCTCCAGATACCAGCCAACTCAACAATGAGTCCAGCCCCCACAGCATCAAACCAACAATCAGCACAACAACCACAACAATCAGCGTTGTCTGAGCCGTTTCCTGACGGTTTGGCCATACAACCTTGCGAATTTCCTGCTTTGCTTCTTTAAACAAAGTAAAAAACGCTTTGCCCTTTGCAGTTTGCAGAGAAACAAAGCCTGCAACCAAGGCCAACACAATCAAAGCCACAACACGATAGAACAGAGACTGATCGGAATAGATAGAATTACCCACCACTCCAGCAGCCACAATCGCTACCACAACCACCCACTTCAGGGCATCAAACTTTGATCCTTCGGAATTCACTTTAGCATTCACGCTTAGGGCCTCAGGCTCTCTAACTGCTTGTTTTATTGAAGCCAATTCAGAATGAATTGGCAGGCCAGGAGGGACTCGAACCCCCAACCTGCGGTTTTGGAGACCGCTGCTCTGCCAATTGAGCCACTGGCCTACTGCATAATAGGGAGGCGTATTGTATAAGCCTCCCTATTACTTGGCAACACCTAATTACCGAATTTTGTTCAGGAATTAGGTTTTGAGTATTAATTACTCAACGATTTTAGATACAACGCCTGCACCTACTGTACGACCGCCTTCACGGATCGCAAAACGCAGACCTTCTTCCATCGCAACTGGGTTGATCAGGGTAACATCCATTTTGATGTTATCGCCTGGCATTACCATTTCTACACCCTCTGGCAGCTCACATGCACCAGTGATGTCAGTTGTACGGAAGTAGAACTGTGGACGGTAGCCTTTGAAGAATGGAGTGTGACGACCACCTTCTTCTTTGGACAGTACGTATACTTCACCTTCGAAACGAGTGTGAGGAGTGATAGAACCTGGAGCAGCCAGTACCTGACCACGCTCAACTTCTTCACGCTTAGTACCACGCAGCAGAACACCAACGTTCTCACCTGCACGGCCTTCGTCCAGAAGCTTACGGAACATCTCAACACCAGTACAAGTAGTTGAAGTAGTTTCTTTGATACCTACGATCTCAACTTCTTCACCAACTTTGATGATGCCACGCTCAACACGACCTGTTACTACAGTACCACGACCCTGGATAGAGAATACGTCCTCGATAGGCATGATGAATGCACCGTCGATCGCACGCTCTGGCTCTGGGATGTAAGAATCCAGAGTTTCCAGCAGAGTCTTAACAGCAGTAGTACCCAGTTCGTTGTCGTCCTGGCCGTTCAGAGCCATCAGAGCAGAACCTGGAACGATTGGAGTGTCGTCGCCTGGGAATTCGTACTGATCCAGCAGCTCACGCAGTTCCATTTCTACCAGTTCCAGCATCTCTGCGTATTCTTCAGAGTCTGCACCACCACAGTCTTCTGCCAGCAGGTCAGCTTTGTTCAGGAATACTACGATGTAAGGTACACCTACCTGACGAGACAGCAGGATGTGCTCACGAGTCTGTGGCATTGGGCCGTCTGTAGCACCACATACCAGAATCGCGCCGTCCATCTGTGCAGCACCAGTGATCATGTTCTTAACGTAGTCAGCGTGTCCTGGGCAGTCTACGTGTGCGTAGTGACGCTCTGGAGTGTCATACTCAACGTGAGAAGTCGCAATCGTGATACCACGCTCACGCTCTTCTGGAGCGTTATCGATGTTAGCGAAATCTACTGCTTCACCACCAAAAACTTCCGCAGCTACACGTGTCAGAGCTGCAGTCAGTGTAGTTTTACCGTGGTCAACGTGGCCGATTGTACCAACGTTAACGTGCGGTTTTGTGCGTTCAAATTGTTCTTTAGCCATCGGTCTGTCCAGTACGATTAAATTAAGAAAGCGCCAAATATAACAAAGGGCAGATATATTTCTATACCTACCCTGAAAATTCTGGAGCTCAAGAGCGGATTTGAACCGCCGACCTCACCCTTACCAAGGGTGTGCTCTACCCCTGAGCTACTTGAGCAAAGTTATTCACTTGGAGCGGGTAGCGGGAATCGAACCCGCCTCTTCAGCTTGGAAGGCTGAGGTAATAGCCACTATACCATACCCGCCTTGCTGTGAATGGTGGTGAGGGGTGGATTCGAACCACCGAAGCTTGCGCGTCAGATTTACAGTCTGATCCCTTTGGCCACTCGGGAACCTCACCAACAATTTCAAACTTCGCAAGACCGTTGAGATGGTGCCGGCACCAAGAGTCGAACTCGGGACCTACTGATTACAAGTCAGTTGCTCTACCAACTGAGCTATACCGGCTCTCAACAACGAAGTGGCGCGTATATTACTCAGTCGGCTAAGGCCTTGCAACCCTTTCACATACTTTTTTTGTAATTTTTATATCAGAATAACGCTCAACCACTAGATCCTTGATTTCACTGGATAATTTTCGTCCAGTTTCTTCATAAATCACGACCATATGTCGAGTATCTTCAATTTTCTCTAAAACCAGGTAAGCAGGTACACCAGCGATAACCACCTGCTGTAATTCTTTTTCTGCTTTTGTTCTGTCCACGAAACGACCCAGAACATATAAAGCCCCTGGCTCAAGATCCTGCAGGCCTACTTCCAACCCCCTGCTCTCTCGCAGATAGTCAACCAAAGCGGGCCTGCTGTCATCTGAATCAACCACATCCACCTTGATCACATAAAAACTTTCCGTCTCGTTCTCGGCAAATGTTTCTGTCATCAAGCCCTCAGCTCTTGCCTGAGACACCAACCAGTCCACCACTGATTTCTGGGATATTTCCGAGAACGTAACACACTCATCAGGTTCTGATTTAGCCTGAACACCTTTCAGCTTAAGTGCGTCTGGATCCATCTCAGATAACAACCGGATGTTATCGAGCTGTTGGGTTTTAGAGGCTACAGTTTTTTTTTGTTCAGTCTCAAAAGATGAGTACCAAAGCAATATAAGCACATTGGCGAGAACCAGAAACAGAAACAGCCAACGCAATAACATTAGCTCAGGCTCCAGCTCAAACCATCCATTACCAGGTCAGGCCTGTAACACCCCTCACCTATCAGTTGGTGAAATAGCTCACCATCACCACCGGTAATATAAAGACGGTAATCAACCGACATACTTTGTAAATCTGATTGAAGTTTTTCGCAAAGGGCTTTGAAGAGATAGTTCACGCCATGTACCACGGCTGAGGATGTATGAGTGCCGAGACCCAAGTCAAAGTGCTCAATGGACTGATCCACTTTTATTTCTGCAGTATTTGCCAGCAGGCTCTCATTCATCAAGCGCAGCCCCGGGATAATATAACCACCAAGATGCTCGCCACTTGCCGCCACATAATCGACCGTGATCGCACTGCCGCAATCCACGATACAGCAGGCTTGTTTACAATCATTATATGCCGCCAACATGACCAACCAACGATCAACTCCCATTCGGGAAGGATCCTCATAACTGTTAGTCACACCTGAGCAATGCTTACCGGTCACTGCGAACTTTGGCTCATGCCCGCTGAAATCATTTACACATTTTTTCAGCCTTGAGTTGATATCATCCCCTGCCACGGAAGCAACACGGCTTTCAGTGGCATTAGACCAACTTTTCTGAACGGGCCATAGATCGGACGCAGTCAGGAACTTACCGCGCTCCTGAATACAATCCCCTTCAAGCAGGCGCCATTTTACAAACGTATTACCCGCATCTATTTCAAGAATCATGGCGCACTTCGCAAACTGACCTCACCACCAAAAAACAACTCCATCCCTTTCTCTGTTTCAAGGATCAGAGCACCGGAAGGATCAACCCCTTTACAGACCCCAGTAACCATTCCGTTGCCCATATGCAGCACAACGTCCTGATCCTGATGGGTATTATAGCTCTGCCATTCATCGATCATTGGAGCGAAACCCTGGTCCGAAAATCGATTAAGGCCGAACGTGAGCTCATTTAACACTTCCGCCAATACGCTGTTTCTGGATAAACGGGTATCTGTGATTGTAGCCAAGTCTACCCAAGGCTGATCGATGCTTTCATCTGCTAGCGCAGGCATATCAACATTTAACCCAACACCAATGACCACCTGACACTGGCCTGACGCCTCCCCATTTACCTCAACCAGAATTCCCGCTAGTTTTTTGTCAGCAACCAACAAATCATTCGGCCACTTAACCTTTACACCCTGAACACCCAGATTTTCCAGTGCTTTAACAAGCGAGAGACCCACCAGCAAGCTCAAACCTTCCAGAGCCCCCACTCCCTGCTCGAAACGCCAGACCAGGGAAAAGTACAAATTTCTCGCAAATGGGCTCACCCATTCACGACCTCTTCGCCCCCTACCCGCTGTTTGCTGTTCAGCCATATAGAGCGATCCATGACAATCGCCCTTTTGACAGGCTTTCATAGCAATTTCATTTGTTGAAGAGCTAATCAATTCGAGGGAAAGAGGCCCCAACTGTTTCTCTACACCTGATTTAAGGTGGGATCGAACCTCCTCCAGATCCAGTAGATCCAAGCCACCCGGTATTCGATAACCTCGCCCTTTGACACTATAAATTTCTATTCCCGCTTCTTCGAGGCGGCGAATATGCTTCCAGATCGCACTACGGCTGATACCTAAACTTTCACCAAGTTCACTGCCTGAGTGAAATTTGCCATCAGCCAAAATAGACAACAACGAACGGACCGTCATACTAGAAATGCCTTTTTCAGATTCTGTCTAAAACAATAAAGCTGTAGTTATAAGGATTTGGGCCTTCTGCAGAAAAATCCTCTCTTCCAACCTCTTGCCAGATTTCTCTTTGAAATTCTGGGAACCAGGCATCTCCCTCAATCTCGGCATCCACTTCTGTTAGATATAAACGATCTGCTTTTTCCAAAGCCTGAGCATAAATCTGAGCACCGCCGATCACCATCGCTTCTTCAGCCCCATCAATCAGGCAGATGCTTTCCGCGAGATCAATTGCATCTTCCAGACTTGAAACAACTTTTACATTTGCAGGAGCATAATTTTCCTGCCGACTGATCACGATGTTAGTCCGCCCCGGCAGAGGCCGTCCGATTGACTCAAAAGTATTCCGGCCCATGATAATTGGCTTTGCCATAGTCACCTGCTTGAAATACCGCAAGTCTTCCGGCAAGTGCCAAGGTAACTTGTTATTGATACCAATCACACGGTTTTTGGCTTGCGCGACAATGATCGCCAGCTTCATATACTCTCCTTATTTGGTACTGCAATAATGTCTGGCTCTTAGCAGAGTTTCTTTTTCAACGGAAACAGCTTTGGTAACATGGCCAGATAATCTGCAAATTTAACCACAGGTGTTAATAACAAACCAATGAGACAATATCTTGATCTCTGCCAGAGAATTATTGACGAAGGCGTCTGGGTAGAAAACAAACGTACCGGTAAAAAATGCCTCACCGTCATTAATGCAGACCTGACCTATGATGTGGGTAACGGGCAGTTCCCAATGGTGACTACCCGTAAAACCTTTTATAAGTCTGCCATCGCAGAAATGCTGGGCTACTTACGCGGATACGATAACGCTGCAGATTTCCGAAAAATTGGCACTAAAACCTGGGACGCCAACGCAAATGATAATGCTGACTGGTTAGCCAACCCTTATCGCAAAGGTGAGGATGATTGCGGTTTTATCTACGGAAAAGTCGGCAGAAACTTTCCCAAACCTGATGGCGGCAGCATTGACCTGCTTCGCAAGATTGTCGATGACCTGAGCAATGGCATTGATGATCGTGGAGAAATCTACACTTTCTATCACCCCGGCGCTTTCCATATGGGGTGCCTACGCCCTTGCATGTACAGCCACCATTTTTCCCTGCTTGGTGACACACTATACTTAAACAGCACTCAACGTAGTTGCGATGTCCCGCTAGGCCTCACTTTCAATATGATTCAGGTATATTTCCTGCTGGCCATCATTGCCCAGATCACCGGTCACAAACCCGGTAAGGCGTACCATAAAATCGTGAATGCTCATATCTATGAAGACCAGGTAGAGCTGATGCGAGATGTGCAACTGAAGCGCGAGCCGCTTGAGCTACCTACCCTGAAGATCAACCCAGATATTAAAACTCTGGAAGATCTGGAAACCTGGGTAAGTGTGAATGACTTCGAAGTAGAAGGATACCAGCACCACGAACCGATCCAGTACCCATTTTCCGTCTGAGTAAAGCTGCAGAAAGTAGCCTTTCTTGACCCGAGAGAAAGGCTCTCCTCAACCCATCACCACCCTATCCCGGCCACCCTGCTTCGCTTCATAAAGGTGGCTATCTGCCCTATTAAGTAATTCGGAGAACTTTTCTTTAGGCTCCCTTCTGGCAACCCCAGCGCTCAAAGTCAGATGAATATCCTCATCAAACTCAAGAGCATTTACATGCCGGCGAATTCTTTCAACCATTGAAAGCACAGACTCATCAGAACGATCCAAAACCAAAACAACAAACTCTTCACCGCCATAACGAACACAAATATCCTGGCCCCGGGTATCTTCTAAAAGCACTTTCCCTACCGCTTTAAGCACCTTATCGCCAAAGCCATGCCCATAGGTATCATTAACCTTTTTGAAGAAATCAATATCTAAAAAGATGACGTAAAAGTGCGCGTCCTCATTCCTATCATCCAGATTAACAAAACTGTTTTTTGTTTCATTCAGATACCGACGGCTGAATAAGCCAGTGAGCGCATCCTTAACCACAATATCCTTAAACGCATTTGCGCTACGTTTGGCAAAATAAATAGACACTGCAGACATCATTAAAATGGCGGCCAGAATCAAACCAGCCGATTTGGATAGCAAATGATTTCTTTGGGACTTAATATCATCCAGATAAAGCCCTGTGCCAATCACCCAGTTCCAGGACTCAAACATTTTCACGTAAGCCACCTTAGGATAAGGCACAGATTCTTCAGCAGGCTTAGGCCATAAATAATCGACCCATCCACCACCATTTTTTGCCTGCTCAAGTATACTCCTAACAAAATAGGCACCGCTGGCATCCTGAAGATCGAATAAGTCCTTCCCCTCAAGGTCAGGACGGAAGGGATGCATCACCATATGACCTTTATTATCCAGAACCCAGTAGTAACCATCTTTCCAATGTACCGACGACCTCAATACATTCAGCGTGGCCATTTTGGCTTCGTGCTCAGTTAGTTCCCCTTTTGCTGACAGCTGATAAAACTCATTCGACAATGAAAGTGCGGCTATGGTCATCGCTCTACTATCGTCACGCCTGACATCCTGATATACACCACTAAATTCAGTGTAAAAAAGGAAACACAGAAAAAACATGCCCGACAAGCTTACGAGGCTAATCAAACCGAATTGACGCCCAATATCAGAACTGAGATAAACCTTCATATCCAACATCCATAAGAAGCAACTAAAACCCCACTGACATAACAGTTAAAGAATAGCCTCTTAGAACGCAATGGAAAATAGAGGAACGAAACTCTGATTATCAGATATTTTTGTGAGACCTGTAGGCAAATAGAATCAAAAGAGACCCGAGCAGTATCATAGGCAAAGATAACAACTGCCCCATGGTCAGCCAGTTAAACGCTATAAACTCTATATGAGCATCTGGCTCCCGGTAAAACTCTACAAACGAACGAAACGCTCCATAAAGCAGCAGGAACAGACCCGATACAGCCATACGTGGACGCGGTTTCGAAGAAAACCACCAAAGCACTGCAAACAGAACAACCCCTTCAAGCGCAAACTCATACAGCTGTGACGGGTGCCTTGGCAGATCACCTGCTCTTGGGAAGACTACACCCCAGGAAACATCTGTTGTCCGGCCCCAGAGCTCACCGCCAATAAAGTTACCTACCCGGCCGGCTCCTAACCCTATAGGAATCAGAGGTGCCACAAAGTCGCCCATCTCCATCAGAGTTTTGTCATGTTGCTTGCCAAACCAGTAAAGAACGATGATTACGCCCAGGAGGCCACCATGGAAAGACATACCGCCTTCCCATACAGCAAAGAGCCAAAGTGGATCAGCCAGGAATTTATCAAAGTTATAAAACAGTACATATCCTGCTCGCCCGCCGAGTACGACACCCATGGCACCCCAGAAAATCATGTCTGAAATCTGATTTTCATTCCAACCGGAACCTGGCTTTCGCGCCCGAATAACGCCCAACCACCAGGCACAGGCAAAACCGATAAGGTACATCAGACCGTACCAGTGGATTTTCAGAGGCCCAATGGCTAAAGCGATCGGATCAATATTATGCACCCACACAAGAGTCTCCTTATTGAGATGCCAATCAGAACAAATTAGTTAGTAAAAAACGCACGCCCACACACAGAAGAAATACCGCAAAGATACGCTTAAGCACGGGGCCGGGCAGGCTATGCGCTAGCTTTGCGCCCACTTTGGCAAAAATTGAACTGGTAATCACAATACCGATCAAAGCTGGCAAATATATGAAACCGGCACTCCATTCAGGCATACCCGGATTAGCCCAACCTTCCCAGATATTTGTCAACGCTCCGATAACAGCAATAGGTAAACCGCAGGCGGCAGATGTGGCAACGGCTTGCTGCATACTGATACCTCTCCAGCTGAAGAAAGGCACGGATAACGTCCCACCGCCAATTCCGAAAATGCTGGATAACCAACCAATCAAACCACCTGCTGCCGCAAAAGCCGGTTTACCTGTCTGCGCATTACCGGTATTAGGCTTGAGGCTAAACGCCATCTGAATCGCGACAAGTATCACAAAACAGCCCAAAGTGATTTGCAACCACTGCCCGCTCATCTGACCTGCCGTTTTAACCCCCAGAAAAGCACCAATCAGAACCCCTAAAGCAACTGGCTTGAAGATATTCCACTGCACAGCACCTTTTTTATTGTGGGCCATGGTAGAGCTTACAGACGTTACGACAATGGTAGCTAATGAAGTAGCTACCGCGGCATGAGTCAAAACTTCTGATGACATACCCTGCAATTCAAAGGTAAAGACCAGCACCGGTACGATCAATAATCCACCACCAATGCCAAATAAACCTGCAACAATACCCGCCAGAGCACCTAAAATCAGGTAAGTTATTATCGTCAGTAACATCTACGGCTTACCTTTTATCTATCTACTTAATGGATATCACAGCCACTATACTGTTCAATGGGTTCGCTATCTTACCTAATTCTATTGAAGTTTACCTACGTGCCTTATGTGCTTAATAACCTTTGCCTATAAAAGCCATCCCGAGTATTCGCTGATTCTTCTCGCCAATCGGGATGAATTCTATGCCCGGCCCAGCAAAGCGATGCATTTTTGGCAGGACCACCCTAATGTGCTGGCAGGAAAAGACCTTGAACAAGGCGGGACATGGCTTGGTATTAACCAGCAGGGAAAATTTACAGCTGTAACCAATTATCGGGATGGACTGGCTTCTAAAGAAAACGCCCTATCAAGAGGAGCGCTTACCCGGGACTTCCTCACTTCAGATCAGGATCCAACAGGTTATTTAAAACAACTGCTGCCAAAGCAAGATAAGTTCGGGGATTACAACCTTTTAATCGGTGATCAATCAGGGATTTACTACCAATCCAATCGAGAAGGACCGATACGAGCATTAAATCCAGGTATCTACGGTCTAAGTAATGCTCTTCTGGATAGCCCATGGCCCAAACTGATAAAGGTCCGATCTGAATTAACTAATGTTTTAGGCGATATTCAATTTAGCCCAAGAAGCTTACTCAAGATTATGTCCAATAGAACGCAGGCTGAGACTTCTGAGCTACCCGATACCCACATACCTCTGGAATGGGAACAGCTGTTATCATCCAGTTTTATACAAAGCGAAAACTACGGCACCAGAGCAACCACCCTACTGCTACAGAAACCCAACGGTGAAACCACCATCATTGAAAAAAGCTTTGGTCCAGACGGGTTTGAGAAAGAGCAGAGTTTTGAACTTAAAATCCCTGCGATAGGTTCCGATGGCGACTAAGCGGGAAGAACAGGCTGAGCCGGAAGTGCAATACCCAGTTCTGATAGTCGCTCATTAATCAGCTTTTTGATTTTATCGGCATCATCCATTGCCAAAACCTCTGCAAGCAACTCATCAGCATCCTCTTTACTTACAGAACGAATTGTTGATTTCACTTTAGGCAGATTCGTAGCGTTCATAGATAACATATCGTACCCCATCGCCATCAACAGCAATGCACCACCCGGTTCAGACGCCAGTTCACCACAGATAGATACGGGTACGTTTTCTTTATGCGCTTCACTGGCAATGAAATTCAACGCTCGTAACACAGCTGGATGATAACTGACATATAGATCCGCTACCCTCGGGTTGTTTCGGTCCACTGCCAGCAAATACTGAGTCAGGTCGTTGGAGCCTACAGAGATAAAGTCCACTCGACGCGCAAAACGGCGCACCTGATAAACGGCTGCAGGCACTTCCACCATCACCCCGACCAACGGCCTTTTGATATCATGACCCTCTTCCTGTAGTTCCCGTACCGCCCTACCAATTTGACGGTTAGCCTCGTCCAGCTCGTGAACACTGGTGACCATTGGCAACATGATCCGCAAATTATCATAGCCCTCACCTGCTTTAAGCATGGCTCGAACCTGAACAAGAAAGATCTCAGGATGATCCAGAGTGACACGAATACCACGCCAGCCAAGAAATGGGTTCTCTTCTTCAATCGGGAAATAAGGCAGCGCCTTATCACCACCAATATCCAGAGTCCTCATGGTTACCGGCCGTGGATGGAAGGCTTCAAGCTGTTTGCGGTATGTCTGTGACTGCTCTTGTTCACTCGGGAAGAATTCACGGATCATAAAAGGCACTTCAGTTCGGTATAAACCAATTCCTTCAGCACCACGATCCAGAGATCGTGCCACATCGGCAAGCAGCCCTGTATTTACCCACAATGGGATTTGGTAGCCATCGGTGGTTTCCGCAGGCAGATCTTTGATCGCTTTAAGCTCGGCTTCCTCTTCCTGTTCCCCTTTCAGAATATCTCTGTAGGCAGCAAGCAAGTCTTCGCCAGGTTGAACGTAGACTCGGCCGGAATAACCATCAAGCACCAGCTCTCTGCCATCAATACGGGTTAACGGCAGATCCACAGCACCCATAATCGTTGGGATACCCATGGATCGGGCAAGTATCGCGGCATGAGAATTACTCGAGCCATGCACAGAAACCAGACCTACCAGCTTATCGCTTGGCACTTCTCCCAGCATAGCTGGCGTTAATTCATCAGCGATCAAAATGGTTTCAGGTGGATAATCCAGTTCCGCCGGGCCTGCTTCCTGGAGATAAGCCAGGACTCTGCGACCCAGATCTTTAATATCTGTCGCCCTTTCACGCAGATAGGGATCATCCATCATGGAGAACTGTCTGACATGCTCTGTGACAACTTCCCTCAAAGCACCTTGCGCCCAGTTACCGTTTTTAATCCGGGCAATGACTTCACCAGCCAGAGCATTGTCATCGAGCATGCGCAAGTAGACATCAAACAGAGCCTGCTCTTCAGCTCTAAGGCGCTGTGCAAGGCTTCTACCTACAACTTTAATATCACGGCGTACCAGCTTGAGTGCTTCCTCAAAGCTGGCAATCTCTTTATCTATATCTTTCGCGGTTTTATCTGGAACGGAGGCCAGATCAGCAGGTGGCGCAACTACGGTTGCAATACCTATAGCGACGCCCGAAGAACCCGCAACACCTTCGAAGCGCAGATCAATGACTGCCTTTTCGTCCTGAGCATCATTTTTAGCAAGTGAACCCGTAGCCTCAGCATGTGCTATAACGCCCGCGAGCTGAGCAGATAAAGTTACTAAGAATGCTTCTTCACTCTCATCAAAGCGGCGGGTTTCTTTTTGCTGAACAACCAGTACACCCAACACATCTCGATGATGGATAATCGGAACACCAAGAAAGGAACTGTAACGTTCCTCACCTGTTGATTCTACATACTTAAAAGAGGAATGCTGAGATGCATTTTCGAGGTTAATCGGCTCTGCACGATCCACAACCAGACCGACCAGGCCTTCTGCGGCAGAAAGGCGAACACTACCAACCGATTCCTGATGCAAACCCTCAGTCGCCATCAGAACATAACGCTGATCACAGGGATCAAAAAGGTAAACGGAACACACTTCCGTAGACATGGAGCGCTGCACTCGGCGCACAATGAGGTTAAGTGCTGACTCCAGATCGGGAGCAACACTCACTTCCTGTACTATCTTGCGCAACACATCCAGCATCGAACGTTCCTTCAGGAATCAATTATATTTATACGTGCAAACTTCGGAGATAACTCTCGCATTGCCTTGCGGTACACTTCCCGTTTAAACGAAACAACCTGACCAAGAGGATACCAATAACTTACCCATCGCCAACCATCAAACTCTGGCGACTCAGTATGATCGATAGTGACAGCACTATCCTCACTCAACATCCTCAGCAAAAACCACTTTTGCTTCTGGCCAACGCAAACGGGGTGCGAATTCCGCCGGATCATTCGCTTGGGCAAACGGTACCTTAACCAACCACGGGTTACCGCTATGACCTCAACATCACTTTCTGATAGTCCGATTTCCTCTCGCAGCTCCCTATACATTGCTGCTTCAGGGGTTTCATCTTCATTAATCCCCCCTTGAGGAAACTGCCAGGCATCCTGACCTATTCGTCTTGCCCAAAGCACCTGACCCAGCGAGTTAGCCAGAATGATACCGACATTCGGCCTGAACCCATCTGAATCAATCACTGTACTTTTCCCAAATCTATTTACAGCTATTGTTCCACACTTCTTTTATGCTCAGCAAATCATCTTTTAAAGATTTGTAATTAATTGCATTAACACCCCATCAGCCCTATTCTTGCGGCTGCTGACAAATATCTAAGAGGATTCGTTCTTGAGCTTAGCAATTTTTGATCTTGATAATACGTTGCTTAATGGCGACAGCGACCATGCCTGGGGAGAATTTCTTTGCGAAAAAGGTATTGTTGATGCTGACGAATATAGCCGTGCCAATGATTATTTCTATGAGCAGTATAAAAATGGTGGTTTAGATATTTTTGAATTTCTGAGTTTCGCTCTGAAACCGCTGGCTGAAATTGAACCCGAGGAACTGAACAGACTTCATCAGCAATTCATGCAGGAAAAAATTGAGCCGATCATTTTACCTAAGGCGGAAGAGCTTCTGGCGAAGCATAAGGAACAAGGCGATTTCCTGTTAATCATCACTGCGACAAACCATTTTGTCACCGGTCCAATTGCGAAACGACTGGGTGTTGATGAGATTATTGCAACCGACCCGGAGCAAATCGATGGCAGATATACGGGTAAAGTTGCGGGTACCCCATGCTTCCAGGATGGAAAGGTGACGCGTTTAAACAACTGGCTGGAAAAACAGGGGCATTCTCTGGAAGAAAGTTATTTCTACAGCG
>JBMYLM010000008.1:0-72353 GCA_049596335.1 Neptuniibacter sp. | reverse complement strand
ACAGGATACGCCATCCTTCTATCTCCCCATACACCAGAAATCACCATAACTCAGAACCGCAGTATATGGCGACAACTTCTCATTTTCCTGATCGTTGTTATCTGCCTGTTGTCGCTGACCAGTTCAGCTACTGCGGTCTGGACATCTTACAGCCAATCCAGACAAGCTCTGGAACAGAATTCCCTCCGAATTGCTGAAAACCTTTCCAGGCTTAGCGTTCTATCGCTGATTACTGCCAGTAAAGAGAATGCTCAGGAAGCCCTTTCTCAAGTATTCGGTTTTAACGACGTCACTGGTGTAGTTATTTTTACAGATAGCCATATTCCCCTTCTGACCCAAGGTGATATCAACTGGAATGAAGAGCTCCTGAACGACTGGCTGGATATAGATCGTGCCGAGATTGTTAATGATTCCTCAAATGCATGGATAATCGCGGCCCCCGTTTATCTGGATAGCAGTCCCTTAACTGAGGAAGCTGGTGCAGATGAACTGCTCATTGAGACTGAGGCTGAAAATCTGCTGGGTTTTGTAGTAATAAAAATTTCTAAGCGCTCACTGCAACAACTGACCAATAACCTGATCACTTACAACCTTATTACGACACTGGTTTTGTCCATCTTTCTGATCTGGTTGCTTTACAAGGTTCTTCAAAGGCTAACGCGCCCGATCTACCAGCTTTCTGAAACCATGGATCTTGCCCAGTCCTCTGGGGAGCATACTTACGCCGTCGTTGAAGGCCCCAAAGAGGTTCGCAGCATGGCAAAAAGTTATAACGCTATGATGCATACTCTGGAAGAGCAGGAGGATGAGCTGATCTCTCTAAACAGCGGTCTTGAGTCTGAGGTGGAAGTGCGCACCCGCGAGCTTGTGCTCGCTCGAGATGCAGCGCTGGTTGCCGCCCGTTCTAAATCCGAATTCCTGGCAAACATCAGTCACGAGTTGCGCACTCCCCTGCAAGCTGTGACCGGCTATATAGAGCTGGTGATCGAAGAACTGGAATTTCATCCTGGATTTGATGATCAGGTAGAGGATCTGCATTCTGCTTTACAATCATCCCAACGCTTATTGCATCTGATTAATTCAATTCTGGATCTGGCAAAATGCGAAGCGGGTAAAATGGACTTGGTGACACAGCAATGCTCTTTGAATGCATTACTCAGAGAGATTGGAAGCACAATTCGCCCATTGGCGATGAAGCATAATAACCATTTTTCCGTCACTTATCTGGAACAAGACGCTTACATTGAAGTGGATAAAGAGAAGGTTCAGCAGATACTGATCAATCTACTTTCCAACGCCTGTAAATTTACTGTTGACGGTACCGTTTCCATTACCTGTTCAGTCAGCAATGAAACCGTCAGTTGGCAAGTTAGTGATACAGGGACGGGCATACCTAAAGAACAACTTGAACGAATCTTCCAGAAGTTTGAACAACTGGATGGCAGTGTTAAACGTAAATACAGTGGCACGGGTCTTGGATTAGCCATTTCCAAACACTTTGCTGAAATGATGGGTGGCTCTCTATCTGTCAGCAGTGAAGAAGGTAAAGGCAGCACCTTTACCTTGTGTATTGATCGGTTAAAAACCATAGATAATGTTCAAGCGGACTGATATCTGATATGTATAACATTTTGTAGTCTTTAACGAGCTAGAAGAAAATAATTATGAAAAGCAGGCTAAGTGTTCTTCTACTTCCACTGATGATGAGTTCAGGTGGCCAAATAAATGCCGCCGAGGAAAACATTTTTGAGGAAGGTAGTGAGTTTGCCGACTTCTTCGGAGAAGAGGCGTTCGTCAGTATTGCTACAGGCAGCAAGAAACCGATCGATAAAGCACCCGCTGCAGCTACTGTGATTTCTGCCAGGGATATCAAAGAAATTGGTGCGAGAACACTTAATGAGGTTCTGGAAACAGTACCTGGCTTGCACGTTTCTCCATCAGCATTAAACCGAATGAGCCCAGTCTACTCTATTCGAGGCATTCATACTGGGTTTAATTCACAGGTACTCCTGCTGATAGACGGTTTACCCCTGCAATATTCTCACTCGGGTGGAAGGCCAGAATTATTTGATATGTCTGTCGCTTCAATTGAAAAGGTTGAAGTGATTCGTGGGCCAGGTTCAGCAATATATGGGGCAGACGCCTACTCCGGGGTCATCAATATAATTACAAAAAATGCCCAATCTATTGACGGTACTGAAGTGGGAGGAAGAGTTGGTTCCTTTGATTCCCGTGACCTGTGGCTAAATCATGGGGGTCAATGGAACGGTCTGGATATTCATTTTGGATTCGCCTATCAGCATACTAACGGTGATTCTGATCGAGTAGTTAGTTCAGATCTTCAATCCGGACTGGATGCAGCTTTCTTGACCAATGTATCTTACGCTCCTGGTGCTCTTTCAACGGGCAGTGAACGCTTGGAAGCTCGCCTGGGCTTGAACAATGAAAACTGGACTATTAACTTCTGGAGCTGGCTCCAAGATGCGGGGGTCGGCGCTGGCGGGGCCCAGGCATTAGACCCAACCGGCCTGGAGGAGGATGAGGTTTATCTAATCGACCTATCCTACCAAACCGCAGACCTTGCAGCCGACTGGAATTTCAAAACTCGGCTAAGCCATTATTACTTTGACACTAACACCAAGTATAACCTTTTACCCGCAGGAGCTACCGTACCAATTGGCTCAGATGGAAACCTTAACTTTGTAGCCCCAGCAGGCATCGTAACCTTCCCTGACGGCCTTATCGGCGAACCTGGTGGTGAAGGTACTGATAGCCAGTTAGACCTGGTAGCCACTCACAGCGGTATTAAAGATCATCTCTTTCGATTAGCTGGTGGTATTCGTCACCAGTCTTTGAACACAAAAGAATCTAAAAACTTCGGCCCTGGTGTCATTGACGGTACCCAACCAGTGGTGGACGGTACACTCACAAGTGTGGCCGGTACAGAGTTTGTCTTTACTCCTGATTCATCAAGAACTATTCATTACCTCTCAATCCAGGATGAATGGCAATTTGCTCCTGACTGGGAGTTAACTGCAGGGGTAAGATATGACCATTACTCTGATTTTGGCAATACAGTGAACCCGCGAATTGCCTTGGTCTGGGCCACCAGCTATAACCTGACTACAAAACTTCTCTACGGTAGCGCATTCCGGGCTCCATCTTTCCTAGAGCAATTCTTTATCAACAACCCTATCAGCCTAGGTAATCCTGATCTCGAACCTGAGACTATAGATACATGGGAGTTAGCCTTTAATTATCACCCCTCCCCAGATATTGTTAGCACACTCAGCCTGTTCAACTATAAAGCTAAAGACTTAATAGAGTATGTCCCTGATACTGGAGCAACCACGATCACGGCACAGAACGCCAGAGATCAAGAGGGATATGGGTTTGAATGGGAAGCTGACTGGAAAGCCAGCCGTGATCTTCGAATCAAAGCCAACTATGCTTGGCAGAAATCTGAAGACAGCAACACTGGTCAAGATATTCACGACGCACCTGGTCAGCAATTTTATATCACCGCTAATTGGAAATTTTCTAGCCAATGGGCTCTAAACAGCCAATTAAACTGGGTGGGTGATCGAAAACGCGCTGCGGGAGATACTCGCCCTGAGATTGATGACTATACCCTGGTCAACCTATCCCTCAGACGTGAAAATATCACACCCAATCTGGATATGACTCTGAGCGCCCTGAACCTGTTTGACGAGGATGCATACGAACCAAGTAATGGCGTAATCCCGGATGACTACCCCATGGAAGGACGAAGCGTCTGGCTGCAACTGAGCTACAGGTTTGATCAATGAGCCGGAAACATGACGCGGTCAGAAGCCGCAATGAAGCCTTTGTTGATCGGGTAACAACTCGAACCTGGGAAGAAGAACCCTGTTCAGATAATCCCTATTTAGCTGAGTCTCTTCGATGCCATGGCTATAACCTGATTGAACTGGCCGAGAAGCGCAGTTTTTCCGATGTGCTCTACCTTCTCTTTCGCGGAGAGTTACCCAGCAAGGAGCAAAGTGAGATCCTACAAGCCCTGATGATTGGTTTAATCACTCCAGGGCCTCGCCATCCCGCTACCCGGGCAGCCATGAATACCGGCATCGGAAAAACCGATCCTCTTCATATCCTGCCGATCTCGCTGATGAGCCTTGGGGGAACGGTGAGTGATGCCGGAGTAATTGAGGATGCGATCCGGTTCTTTCGAAAAAACAGGCGTTCTGACCCAGCCAATGTAGCAAAGGAGCTCCTGGCTCAAACTTCAAGACCGGAGCATGAAGACTGGATAGTAGCCCCGGGCTTTGGCAGTCATTATGGCAGCATAGATCCCTATTGCCGTGACCTAGCGAACACCCTGTCAACCCTTCCCGGTGCGGGTCAGGCTTTACGTTGGGGTTCTGAGTTTTCCGAGGCCATTAGTGTTCAAGATCTTGGCTGGTTGAGAGCCGGCTTAGCGGCAGCAGTTTTATCTGACCTTGGCTTTCATCCGCGTACCGGGGGCAGCTTATACCAAATATTCAATGCCCCTGGTTTGCTTGCTCAGGGTATTGAAATGGCGAACAAACCGATAACAGCCATGCCGTTTATCAAAGACGAGAACTACATCATTGAACGCTAAATCCGATCTGACAGAATTTCTTGATCAACAAAGAGGGATTGTACGCAGTAGCACTGGCGGCTGGTTTCCTGGGAAAGGGGTTTTCTCCCACGGTTACTCAATGATGGATGAGCTGGTGGGCGAAAAATCCTATTTCCAAGTGCTGGTATTAAACGCAACAGGGCGCATGGTAGACAGGGCCGTAGCCGATTGGCTGGAAGCAGTTTATATTTGCCTCAGTTGGCCAGATCCGCGAATTTGGTGCAACCAGATAGGCGCACTGGGTGGCACAGCCCAAACATCCGTTGTAGCGGCAACTGCAGCAGGGGCTCTGGCTGCAGACTCCAGATCATACGGTGTTCGCCCCTTATTGGACGGCGTGGCGTTTATCCAGAATGCCATGGAGCAAAAACGTTCTGGTAAAAGCGCTGAAGAAATCGTCCTGGCGGAATGTGCGAAGCATGGAGGAAAACCCTATATCGTAGGTTACGCTCGCCCGATAGCCAAAGGCGATGAGCGCCTCGAAGCGATGGAGCGGGTTTCAGCACAACTGGCTATTGAAGAAGGTGAACACCTGACACTGGCTTATGACCTTGAAAAAATCCTTATGGATAAGTTTGATGAGGGCATGAATATCAATGGTTATGTTTCTGCTTTCTTATCAGATCAGGGCTTTTCCGGGCAGGAGATCTATCGGATGTTTGCCCTATTGGTAATGAGTGGAGTCACTGCTTGTTACCTCGATACACTCAATCGTCCACCAGGCGCTTTCTTACCTCTGCAATGTCAGGATATGGACTATCAGGGCAAACCGCCTCGTTCTGTACCTGAACCTTAATTGGTAGCGACCTATTCTTTGCTCTGGCCTCTAATCCTGAGTTGCTAAGCCTTTAACCCTTTCTCCCATAGGCGGCACCTCTGCAGGATCAATCCGAACATCAATCAGGGCAGGTCCCTTTTTCTCGAATAATGCTGAGAAATCCAATGCCTCCAGCTCTTCCGATGTATTGATCCGGATACCATCTATGCCCATCGCCTCCGCCATTAAAGCAAAGTCGATTTGCGGTAACTCAAAACCAATCTGCTCTGCCCCGCCCATCATCTGACCATGGCGAACCATTCCCAAAGAGCTATCATTCAAGATCAACATAACAAGTGGTAGACCCTGCTGTTGCGCAACAGTTATCTCCTGCCCACTCATCAGATAACTGCCGTCACCGGTTATACAGAGGTGAGGCGCATTAGGGTTAGCAACCTGTGAGCCGACTGAAGCGCCGATAGCCCAACCCATGGAGCCAAAGCCCATCGCAATTCGGTAATAACCATGGTTATCCCGCCGCCGCATATAATGAGTGCCCCAGGCCCAGGCATTGCCCGCATCAATAAAGATTCGGGTTTCGTTCTCCAGAATCTGACCCAGGTGATAAAACAAACGCTGTGGTTTAAGAGGGTATGCATCACTATGGGCCTCCTCTAACTCAGAGATGGTGAGTAGCCTCAGGGTATCCATAGTTGCATTGTTCACCCACCAGCGCTCACAATGATGTTTTCTTTCCAGCTCTTCCATCAATTGCATAAATAATGGCGGGAACGCACCCAATACATGAAGTCTTGCCATACTGGAGCGAGTGAAATTCTGAGCCACACTGTCGATGTGAATCAGCTTTTCATTAAGCATGGAGGGCGTCCAGCCATTAGTACCCAGTTCTCCGAGTTTGGTCCCCACAGCTAGCAGCAGATCAAACTGTTGTTCCAGTACCAGCTTTCTTGCCTTTTCATGGCCAGAGAAGCCAAAAACACCACAATAAAGGGGGTGATCTTCATCAATCCACCTTTTCCCCATAGGCCCGGTAATAAAAGGAATCTCAAACTTTTCAGCGAACTGCAGAATCTGCTCACTACCCTGACGGCAGTTATCCCCCAGAAATAACACAATCTTTTCGGCCGCATTAAGCTCCTGTTTCAGCTTGTTAAAGCTGACGGGCTCACTGATTGAAAATGGATGCTGTAAATTTTCTGCTCTGATGGGCACGACCGAGGGGCATACTTCGTTAAAAATATCTGAAGGGATACTCAGATGAGCTGGGCCTCTTGGTGGCGCATTGGCGGCCATAATGGCTGAGATCAACTTATGCTCAAACTGATCTGGATGAGAGATAAGCGTGTTGAATTTTGTGCAATGTCGAAAAATTCCTACCGTGTCTATCGCGGTACAAGAGCTGTCTTGAAGCGCTTGTTTACCAAACTTAGGTAGCGCGGTCTGAGCGGTGATAACCAGCATGGGAATATTATCAGCGTATGCACTGGCCACTCCCGTCAGCAGATTGGTTGCTCCTGGTCCTGTTGTGGCACAACACACACCCAGTGTATTTGCCTCCCGGGCATAACCATCTGCCATAAACGCTGCACCACCCTCGTGACGGGCGACCACCATGTCCATTTCGCCCCTGTGTTTGGCTCTGGCAACTGCATCAAATAAGGGTTCAATCGCCCCACCGGGGACACCAAAGATATGGGACACATTTAATTGTCGCAGAGTTTCAACCAAAAGGTCGCTGTATAAAGTGACAACCTCTGCTGTCATGACAGGTTCCAAGTTGCCGGCCTGAGCATACAGATCCGAATCAGGTTCTATCTCTGACATTCCGTACCCTCAAGAGCGTTTAGAAAGATGAGTTTTATAGGTTCAGGGATTCGATCGGTTGAGGTTTGCCAAGGAAATAACCCTGTGCATACTCAACTTTGAATTCTTTTAGGAGATCCAGCGTTATCTGGTCTTCAACAAATTCAGCTACAGCCATTTTGCCTAACGTCGAGGCAACCTCTCTGATAGAACGCACTAATGCCCGATCGATTTCGCTGTTTTTCATCTCTTTAACGAACGATCCATCAATTTTAACGGTATCTGCGGGTAACGATTTGAGATATGAGAAAGTACTGAAACCTGTACCAAAATCATCTATAGCAAAAGAACAGCCCATATTCGCCAGAGTCTTAACCATCGACTGGGTTGCCGCTAAATTAGAGAGGCTGGCACTTTCAGTCAGTTCAAAAATGATATTACTTGGGGAAACGTTATATTCGTGAAGTTTCTGCTCAATAAGTGGAACAAGCTGCTCATTATGGAAAGCTTGCGCAGAAAGGTTGATGGCAAGCTTTTTCAATCCGGGGTATTTAGCGAGTGTACTGATCGCTTTTGCAACCACATGTTGATCAAGCAGTGACACCTCATGGAAACGCTCAAGTGCAGGAATAAACTCTCCCGGATAGACCAGTCGGCCATCAATCATCAGACGTACCAACACTTCAAAATATGCCACCTTCCCCGTCGGGATGTGATACACCGGTTGGAAATGCAGTACCAGATTATCCTGCTCGATTTCCCGCCTTACCATATGCAGCCATTGCATACTCAGACGAACATTGTCACTCTCCTGATCCTGATCCGTATGCATATGTACACCGCCAGGTCCGTAACCCTTGGCAACGTATAAGGCGATGTCCGCTCTTTGCAGGTAATCCTGAGGTTTATCCAAAGAGCCATCGATCATACTGATACCAACACAACAGCTGACCTTAAAGCTTTGATCATCTGTTGTGTATTTCTCATTCTCAATCAGTTCGCAGATCGACTTAGCAGCCAATATTGCAGATTCTGCATCTATATCAGAGAGGAAGAGCGCGAACTCATCTCCTCCCAGACGGAAGAGACTTGCGGTTTCCTGCGCTCGCTCCTGAAGTTGTTCAGCCACCCTACGAAGCACAACGTCACCCTGTTGATGACCCTGTGTATCATTGATCGCTTTAAAGTGGTTCAGATCGATGTATAACAGCGCATGCTGCAATTGATTATGATTTGCCAGAGCCGCAATCCTGATCAGCTCGTTATCAAAGAAATATCTATTATGCAGACCGGTGAGAGTGTCATGCATCGCAATATGCTCTAACTTTTGCTCGGCGTGACGTCTGGCAGAAATATCATCCACTGAGATAAACACTGATCCAGTATTATCACCACTCTGCCTGCCCGTTAAACGGGCCTCAACCCAGATCGCTTCACCAAACCGATCTTTGAGTTTGAACTGCAGGCGAAATCTTGCGCTGGCATCATTTACTACCCGAGATATTGCATTACTGATCTCAAGTGTGGAGCTGTAGGGATCCACGTAGACCACATCGGTAAACGCCCGCCCTATGGACTCCTGTTCTTTCCAACCGGTCATCTGTACCCAAGTGCTGTTAACAAACACAACCTTGCCATCAGCATCCACCTCCACTATAGAGGAGGTGAGGTTATCCAGAATATCTTTATGCTCTTGTGCCTGTTTGGCCAGAGTTGCCTGGCTCTCTTCCAGACTGTTAACTGTTTCAGCAAACTGCTGGTTTGAGATCATGAAATCTTCGCGGTGTGCCGCTATTTCACAAACCTTGCGTAACTGATTCGCCTGGAATGGCTTACTTATAAAATCGGAGGCGCCTTTAGTAACCAGTTCTTCTGCTAAGTCCATTGAACCATGCGCGGTCATGATAACTATGGTCTGGTCCGGCTTTTCAGACAGGATCTGATCCATTATCTCGGGGCCGGAAATACCGGGAAGCATTACGTCTAATAAAACAATTGAATGCTTTTTCTCGCGCCAGAGTGCAAGGCCTGTCTCCCCCTCAGGGGCGATGTCTACTTCAAATCGCTGTTTCAGAATACGTTGGACAAGATGCGCAGTTTCCTCAGTGTCTTCAATGGCCAAAACCCGATCAAGCCTTTGCTCTCTGTGCCTAACTACGGATTCACTTAGAATATCTTTGAGCCGGGTGTATTGATCAAAGGGCAGAAGGTGATCAATATCAAATTCTCGAGCCGTCTTCTCAGCTATGCGTTTACACCAGGTTGAGGATACCAACAGGAAAGGTATATCCGCTTCACAGTTAAATACTCCTGAACGGACCATACGAGCTAAACGCCAACCATCTACCCCTTCCAGATAGATATCACTCACAACACAATCTATATGGAGGGTTTTCAGCAAGACAACAGCAGCTGAGCCAGTGGAGGCTGTGACTATTTCATAGGAGGTATTTTCAGACAGAAACTCTGACAATTCAGACGTCTGTTCCGCATTGCCATTTACTAGGAGGAGTTGAGATTTACCATCCATGATAGAAGTATTTCAGCTATATGCTCATAGTTAATAAACCGATCCATCAAAGGCCATCGGTAACATAAGGCAGCAATCGTATTTCCCGACACAGATGATCTAACTTCCCCGGAGAAAACAGCTACCCTTTTTTATAGTGCGATGACAAGACTCTCTTATTTCAGCTTTAATTTCAAGTAGTAAGGGCCTCACCCTTAGAAGTAAATATGCAGCGCTTTAGACCACTGCCGCCACAGGCTCATTTACCCAGACTGACTTCTTTAACGTTTCATTTAAGGAATAATAAGGTAGATTAGATAGCTACTGATTCTGAATGACGCTCAAAGAATGTTACATCGTATCTGGCTGGCATTTTTCTTAATTGCATTTGTAGGTGGCCTATATCAATGGCTCTGGCTGGATGATGCCGCGGTATTCCAGCGGATGGTGCAATCTACTTTTAATATGTCCAAACTTTCGGTTGAGCTGGCTATTGGGCTGATAGGTACTTTGGCGTTCTGGCTTGGTATTATGAAGCTGGCAGAAAGTTCCGGATTGGTCGATAAATTTGCTGCGGCCATCAGCCCGCTGTTTACCCGTTTAATGCCTGAAGTTCCAAAAGGTCATCCGGCCATGGGTTCGATGACCATGAACCTATCCGCCAATGTCTTAGGGCTGGATAACGCTGCCACGCCTCTTGGCCTTAAAGCCATGCAGGATCTGCAGAGCCTCAATCCTCAGAAAGATACCGCAAGCAATGCCCAGATCCTGTTTCTGGTGCTCAATACCTCTTCTGTGACTTTGTTCCCGATTACGGTTTTCCTTTACCGTGCGCAACAAGGAGCCAGTGATCCAACCTCTGTTTTTATTCCAATTCTGATTGCCACCTGCTGCTCCACTTTAGCGGGCTTGCTCGCTGTCAGTTTCGTACAAAAAATCCGTTTATGGGAACGTGTGACTCTTCTTTACATCGGTGGTTTTGTTGCGTTTTTACTGGCTTTTATTGGTTACTTCACCACCCTGACTATTGATGAATTACAACGACAATCATCATTAGTCGGCAACCTACTGATCTTTTCCGCCATTATTGGTTTTCTCAGCGTTGCACATTTTAAAGGCATCAATATCTACGAAACCTTTATTGAAGGTGCTAAACAGGGGTTCGATGTCGCCATCAAAATTATCCCTTACCTGTTAGCTATGCTTGTCGCGATTGGAGTGCTCAGGGCAAGTGGGGCATTAGAAGGATTTATCTGGATATTAAAAGAAGGCATTGCTTTATTGGGCATGGATACCCGTTTTGCCGATGCTCTGCCTACCGCCATCATGAAACCGTTTTCCGGTTCAGGGGCTCGGGCAATGATGCTAGAAACAATGAACAGCCATGGTGTTGATTCTTTCCCTGCTTACTTGGCCTCTGTGATTCAGGGTTCTACAGAAACCACCTTTTATGTACTGGCGGTTTATTTCGGTTCAGTAGGGATAAGGCATACCCGGCATGCCATTGCCTGTGGTTTAACGGCCGACTTGGCAGGCATTATTGCTGCGATTTTTGTGGGTTACTGGTTCTTTGGTTGATCAGAAACAGAATCAGTCAGAGCGAAGCGCCATCAATAACGTCAAAAGGTAGCTTCAACGAATCCACGCCCTCTATGCAGCCCAGGTTTACCCGGTAATGTCCTTTTTTTCGCAGTGTGTGATGAAATGGATAGATGCCGCAGATCTTACAAAAATGATGTTCTGCCACCTCAGTGGCAAATTTATAGGTCGCAAGTGCCCCATCTTTTATCTCCACCAAAAGGTCTTCCTGCGGCACCAGGAAACTGCTCATCAATGCGCCTTTATTACTGCATATCGTGCAGTTGCATCTTAACCCATCAACAATTTTGGGCGCTTTGAAGCTGAACTTAATCGCGCCGCAGTGGCAACGGCCTTCGTACTCTTGCATATCATCACCTGTATTGCTTGTTGATAACTAGAATGCAGCCCCATCTGCAAGCACTACAGGTAAGCTTAGGCTATCAATGCCATCTACGCATCCAAGGTTAACCCGATAAAACCCGGGCTTTCGCTTGGTTTGATGAAAGGTATAAATACCGCAGTTATTACAAAAGAAATGTTTCGCCACATGGCTGGCGAATTGGTAGGAAGATAAAGCATCAGGCGCGCTTTCTATCCTGAGATCTTCAGGTGAAATAAAGAAGTTACTCATTAACGCGCCTTTTCTGAGACAGATAGAGCAATTGCAGCGCAATCCTTCTGTGATCTGATCCGCAGAAAACTTAAATTTAACCGCGCCGCAATGGCAACTACCGGAGTACTTCACAGGGTGCCAGGCCTATAGATAATCCAAAGCACGGATATGCCCATGACCATCAATCGCCACCTGGACACATTCTGATTCTGTCACCTTGCGTTGCTCTACTCCATCAGGAGAACTGCTCCACACTTCGACCAGAATCTTCATAGAGCTGTTTCCTTTCTCCAGTATCTGTGTATAAAAAGACATAACAGCGCCGACTAATACCGGCGACATAAAGGTCATCTCTCCGATGGAGACTGTCGATACCCTACCCTGGGACTGCCTTGCGGCATAAATCTCTGATGCTTTGACAATATTCGCAGCGACCCAGCCGCTGTAAACATCACCAAACATATTGGTTGCCTCACTACATGCCGGGATTTGTAACATTAACTCACCCTCAGGCTGCAGAGTTTGGTCGTTACTTTTTATCATTATATGGCCTCTGCCTTTTGTGGCTTTTATCTTAGTTAGGCTTATCAGCCCTACTATTAGTTATAAAGTCTACCGTCTATACAACAAATCATAAGCTCACATGATACTTAGGTCTAACGAATATGAGCTGAATATGAAAAAAATTCTAAAATGAACAAAATGCTACAGCCTGTCACATTTTTGTCATTAAACCCGCCTATAGTGCCGTCATCGAAACTCACACTAATTAAAGACTCTCTGGAGCTCTACATCATGAAACCAATGAAAAAGCTGCTTGCTGCTGTTGCAATGTCTGCTACTTGCGTAGCTGCAAACGCATCTGACCTGCTGGACAAAGATCTGCCTGTATACTCAAAGGCTTCCGGTGTTTCTGGTAACCTGTCTTCTGTAGGTTCAGACACTCTGGCTAACCTGATGACTCTGTGGGCTGAAGAATTCAAGCGTAGCTACCCTAACGTTAACATCCAGATTCAGGCTGCTGGTTCTTCTACTGCTCCACCAGCTCTGACTGAAGGTACTTCTAACATTGGTCCTATGTCTCGTAAGATGAAGGACAAAGAAATTGAAGCGTTCGAAAAGAAATTCGGTTACAAGCCAACTCCAGTTGCTGTAGCTATCGACGCTCTGGCTGTATTCGCTCACAAAGACAACCCAGTTGAAGGTCTGACTATCGCTCAGGTTGATGCGATCTTCTCTTCTACTCGTAAGTGTGGCGCTCCAGCTGAAATCAAAACTTGGGGTGACGCAGGCGTAACTGGCGCTCTGGCTGACAAGAGCGTTCAGCTGTTCGGCCGTAACTCTGTATCCGGTACTTACGGTTACTTTAAGAAGAAAGGCCTGTGTAAAGGTGACTTCAAGAACAACGTAAACGAGCAGCCAGGTTCTGCTTCTGTTGTACAGTCTGTTTCTACTTCTCTGAACGCTATCGGTTACTCTGGTATCGGTTACAAAACTGCTTCCGTACGTGCACTGCCTCTGACTAAGAAAGAAGGTACTGCTTTCGTTGAAGCAACTCCAGCTAACGCTCTAAACGGCACTTACCCACTGGCTCGTTCACTGTATGTATACGTGAACAAGAAGCCTGGTCAGCCTCTGGCTCCTCTGGAGAAAGAGTTCCTGAAAATGGTAATGTCTAAAGTAGGTCAGGAAGTTGTAGTTAAAGATGGCTACATCCCACTGCCTTCCGCAGTTGTTAAGAAGCAGATGGCTGCTCTGGGCATGTAATACATACCAGCCTAATGCTGAACAAAAAAGGGAGCCATTTCAGGCTCCCTTTTTTGCTTTATTACACCTTCTGTAACATTGGTGTAACAAACTTTTAATATTGTACGCGCCGTAATTTTCCGAGAACTTTAAGTTCCCTAACCCAGGACCTTGTGCCATGAGTACAGACAAGACCGTTTCTAGCGAACTGGACTTTGACACCCCAGCGGCGAAGCGTCACAGAAGCATCCGTGCCCTGAAGGATAAGATGGCCGCTGGCGGCATCGCTTTCGGTGGTATTAGCGTAATCGTCGCAATTCTGTTGATCTTCTTTTACCTTCTGTATGAAGTTGCTCCGCTGTTTGAATCTGCCAAAATTGAACGCTGGCAGGAAAACAATCAGGAAATAGCACCTTATGCTGTTCCTGGTACGGGTAAAACTCTTTATCTGACGATGGAAGAGCAGACCGAGATTGGCCTGCGTGTTACTGATTCAGGAAAGATGGTTTTCTTTAACACCCGCAATGGTGAAGTACTTAAAGAAGAAGCGATCACCCTTCCAGAAGGCGTTTCCGTAACAAGCTTTGCACTGGCTTCAGAATACAGCGGTATTTTTGCTCTGGGTTTGAGTAACGGTCAGGCGTTCATCTATAAGCACAAGTACAAATCAACATACCCTAATGGTATTCGCGTTATCACGCCTGTTCTGGAATACCCATTAGGTGCTGAGCCTATTCAGGTTTCTGAAGGTCCTGTTGAAGTTCTGGCTTTCAACGGTGAAGAGGACGAATGGACACTGGTTGGTGGTCAGCCGTCGAAGCTGGTAGGTGTATCTATCAGCCTGACCGAGAATATCATTACTGAAGAAGTAATGGCTGATACGAGTGATTTCTCACTGCCAGAACTTAACTCCCCTGTAAGCAAAGTTCTGATCATGCCAGATCAGCGCTGGATGATGGTATCAGGTGCAGACAACAAACTAACGGTTGTTGACCTTAAGGCTCAAGGCGGCCCTGCGATTACTCAGTTACTGGACACAACCTCTGGTGATATCACCTCGTTTAAATGGTTGCTGGGCGGTAACTCCCTGCTGATCTCTGACAATAAGGGTGTGACTTCACAGTGGTTCCTGGTACGTAACGAAAATAATGAATGGTTGATGACCAAGATCCGTGAATTTAAAAACGGTGCGGCTCCTATCAGCTCAATTGCTATTGAACACCGCCGTAAAGGTTTCGTAACCATTACTGATAATGGCGACCTGTCTGTATACAGCACAACAGCTGAGCGTAACTCTTTAAATGCAGCTGTGGCGCAAGGCAATGTCGACACGATTGCTATGGCTCCACGTTCTAATGCGTTGCTGGTAGAAAAAGAGGGTGAGTTAACTCTATGGGCTATTCACAATGAGCATCCGGAAATTTCCTGGAGCGCTCTGTGGGAGAAAGTCTGGTACGAAGGTTATCAAGAGCCTGAGTTCACTTGGCAGTCTTCTGCATCAACTAACGACTTTGAGCCAAAATACAGCCTGATGCCTTTGGCATTCGGTACTTTGAAAGCGGCATTCTATGCAATGCTTCTGGGTACTCCTCTGGCGATCTGTGGTGCAATCTATACCGCTTACTTCATGGTTCCTGCCATGCGTAAGAAGGTAAAACCTTTCATCGAGTTGATGGAAGCGCTGCCTACAGTAATCCTGGGCTTCCTGGCAGGTCTGTGGCTTGCGCCATTTATGGAAGTTAATCTGGCCGGGATATTTGTCACCTTATTAGTGATACCCGCAGCGATTATCGGCTTTGCATTTGCCTGGTCTAATGCGCCTAAAGCGGTTCGTTATCTGGTACCTGATGGCTGGGATGCAGCCCTGCTGGTACCGGTTATTGTCATCGCGACTCTGTTCAGCTTCTGGATTGCGCCAGGCATTGAGCAGATGCTGTTTGGTACTGAGATGCGCTACTGGGTGAGCCAGGAGCTGGGCATTCCTTACGATCAGCGTAACGCTCTGGTTGTGGGTATTGCGATGGGCTTTGCGGTTATCCCAACGATCTTCTCCATTACAGAGGACGCAATCTTCGCGGTTCCTAAACACCTGTCTTATGGCTCCCTGGCACTGGGTGCTACACCATGGCAGACACTGGTTCGCGTAGTTATGCCAACTGCGAGCCCGGGTATCTTCTCTGCGGTAATGATCGGTATGGGTCGTGCGGTAGGTGAAACCATGATCGTACTGATGGCGACTGGTAATACGCCAATCATGGATATGAACATCTTTGAAGGTATGCGTACTCTGGCAGCAAACATCGCTGTGGAGATGCCTGAATCTGAAGTAGGTAGTACCCACTACCGCATTCTGTTCCTGGCAGCCTTCGTACTCTTCCTGTTCACATTCTTCGTGAATACGCTGGCCGAGTTGGTTCGTCAACGCCTGCGTAAGAAGTATGGCTCACTGTAACCGTGCGTATTGAGGATTAAGAAAATGAGACAGTCATTTAGTGAATGGACAAAATCCGGCGCACCCTGGGTATGGTTGAATGCCGGTGCCGTAGCGATCTGTATGATCATGGTAGTCGGTCTTCTGACTCTGATCGCTGTGCGTGGTCTGGGCCACTTCTGGCCAGCAGATATTGTTCAGACTAACTACACAGAAAACGACAACACCATTCGTATGATTGGTGAGCGTGTCCAGGAAGTTGAAGTTCCAGCGGAACAGCTGCGTGACAGCGGCGTTAAAGTACCGGAAGGTGTTGAGACAATGGACCGTGTTCTGATGAAGATTGGTAACCGTGACCACGGTGGTACTGACTTCATCTGGATTCTGGATGCATTTAATTCTGATAAGAGTAAGCCAGAGATGTTGTTTGCGGCTGAACGCCGTGAATGGGGTAACTTCTATGGCTACCTACGCAGCATTAAAGAAGATGGTAAAGTTGTAGCCAGCTACGAAGGCTATGAGAAAACTGAAGAGTACATGGCCCTTTGGAACGAATTCCAGGCACGTATTGAACGTACTCTGACCATCTACGACCAGATCAAGGACATCGAAAAAGACAAAATCGGTTCTATCAACTATGAGATGGAGCGCCTGCGTCTTAAAGAACGTTCCCTGCAGCTGAAAGAAGTGGCAGATTCAGCACCTTATCAGGAAATCGATGATCGTCGTAAAGAACTGGATATGGAGTATGAGTCTCTGCAGGGTGAGCTTCTCGCTCTCTACAATGCAGTGAACCGCGATACTCTGACTGCTGAAATTGCCAACGGTAAAATTGTTGAATTCAAGCTTGCATGGGTAGTTCGTGCATTCCTACCAAACGATATGAGCATCGGCGGCAAGATCGGTCACTACTTTGCGAAAATCTGGGAATTCCTGAGCGAAGATCCTCGTGAAGCAAACACTGAAGGCGGTATTTTCCCTGCGATCTACGGTACCGTACTGATGGTACTGATCATGTCCGTGATGGTAACACCGTTTGGTGTGGTTGCTGCGGTTTACCTGCGTGAGTACGCAAAGCAAGGTTTTATTACCCGTGTTATTCGTATCGCAGTAAACAACCTGGCGGGTGTACCGTCCATCGTATACGGTGTATTTGGTCTGGGTTTCTTCGTTTACTTCCTGGGTGGTCACATAGATGACGCATTCTTCCCAGAAGCGAAGCCAGCACCAACATTTGGTACGCCTGGTCTTCTGTGGGCATCCATCACTTTGGCACTGCTGACAGTACCGGTTGTAATTGTAGCGACAGAGGAAGGCCTGACCCGTATCCCGCGTGCGACACGAGAAGGTTCTCTGGCACTGGGTGCGACAAAGTTCGAAACCCTGATGAAAATTGTTATCCCAATGGCCAGCCCGGCAATTATGACCGGTGTTATTCTGGCGATTGCCCGAGCTGCGGGTGAGGTAGCCCCACTGATGCTGGTAGGTGTAGTAAAACTTGCACCAAGCCTGCCATTGGATGGTAACTATCCGTTCCTGCACCTGGATCAGAAATTTATGCACTTGGGCTTCCACATCTATGATGTTGGTTTCCAAAGCCCGAATGTAGAAGCGGCTCGTCCGCTGGTATATGCAACGGCGCTCCTGCTGGTGGCAGTAATCGCGATGCTGAACATTACAGCGATCCAGATTCGAAACCACCTGCGTGAGAAATATAAAGCGCTTGAAATGTAACTATCGGACAGAATTATTTAAAAGGTTGCTAAAATGACTAGCGAAGCTAAAACACACGCAATTGATATTTCTTCTATGCAGCGAGACAGCCGTACTCTGGACCTGAATAACGAGACTCTGGCACTTGAAGTTAAGGACCTGAAACTTTCCTATGGCGATAACGAAGCTCTGCACGGTATCGACATGGTTATCCCGAAAAACCGCGTAACTGCGTTTATCGGCCCATCCGGCTGTGGTAAATCCACACTGTTGCGCTGCTTTAACCGCATGAACGATCTGGTAGATGGTTGTAACATCACAGGTGAAATCCTGATGGACAACAGCAACATCTATGATCGTAGCGTTGATATCGCTGAACTGCGTCGCCGCGTGGGTATGGTATTCCAGAAACCAAACCCATTCCCGAAATCCATCTACGAGAACGTTGCCTACGGCCTGCGTATTCAGGGCGTAACTAAAAAGCGTGTTATCGATGAAACGGTTGAGTGGGCGCTTAAATCTGCCGCTCTGTGGGATGAAGTAAAAGATCGTCTGCATGAAAGCGCACTGGGTATGTCCGGTGGTCAGCAGCAGCGTCTGGTTATTGCACGTACCATCGCAGTAAAACCAGAAGTACTGCTACTTGATGAACCCGCTTCTGCACTAGACCCGATCTCTACACTGAAGATTGAGGAACTGATCCACGAATTGAAGAACGACTTCACTATCGTGATCGTAACTCACAACATGCAGCAGGCTGCTCGTGTATCTGATTACACTGCATTCATGTACATGGGTGATCTGATCGAGTTTGGCGTAACAGATACTCTGTTCACCAATCCTGATAAGAAACAAACTGAAGACTACATTACTGGTCGTTACGGTTAATTAAAGGAAAGGTCAAAGTCGATATGGAACTTAATAATGACAATTACTCTGCTCATATCTCGCAGCAGTTTAATGATGAGCTGGAACTGATCCGTACTCAATTACTGACTATGGGTGGCATGGTTGAGCGTCAGGTGCATGATTGTATCGATGCGCTGCTTAACGGTGACATTGAACTGGCCGAAGCATCTCAGAAAGTTGATAAACAAACGAATGAGATGGAACTGATGATCGATGAGCAATGTACAACGATCATCGCTCGTCGTCAGCCAGCAGCAAGTGACCTACGCTTGATTATCGCTGTTTCTAAAGCAACGACTAACCTTGAGCGTATGGGCGACGAAGCAAGCCGTATCTGCCGTCACGCCATCGATCTGGTTGAAGAAGGCGAATCTCCTCGCGGTTATCAGGAAGTACGTCACATCGGTAACCTGATCCGTGAAATGGTTAAAGATGTACTGACAGCATTTGCCCGTAACGATACTGAGCTGGCATACCGTGTTGCTAAGATGGATAAGTCTGTAGATCAGGAATACAGCTCAGCAATGCGTTCTTTGGCTACTTACATGATGGAAGATCCGCGTTCGATCTCCAGCGTCATGAATGTAATCTGGGTTCTGCGTAGCCTGGAGCGTATTGGTGACCATGCTCGTGCGATGGCTGCACACCTGATCTATCTGGTAAGCGGCACGGATGTTCGTCACAGTTCTCTGAAGCAGATTAAAAAGACTGTTGCTGAAGAGAACTAAGCGCAAAGACATACTGCAAAAAGCAGCCATCCGGCTGCTTTTTTTGTGCCTGTCATTCATCGAATTCTTATCTAAAAACAGATTAACCCTCAAAAATTCCATTTTTAGCCGATACTAAACAGGTAGTTAAACCATCTTTGTACGCTTCAACCCCGGAGATTCAATGGCGCGGTATACCGTATATGCAGACCTGAATTGCCCATTCTGTTATGCATTACATGAACAACTGATCAGCTTTGGTCTTATGAATCAGGTCGACTGGCGCCTTATTGAACATGCTCCGGATCTGGATGTATTTAATACTTCTGCACAAAGTCAGGCTGAACTGGCGAGCGATGTATTTATCGTCAGGACCCGTGCACCACAAGTGGAACTGGCCCTACCGAAAAAAAGAAGTGACAGTCGCTTTGCCAGTCTGTGTGTAATACAGGCAGCAGATATTGATCCGGCTAAAGCTGCACATCTGCGCCACCTTCTCTATCGGGCTCTCTGGATTGAAGGTAAAGATATTGCCGATGTCTCGGTCATCTACGATTGCCTGGTGGCCGCTGAATTACCCGCTGAAGTTGATATTGAGTCTGAGCAAGAGAACAAACTCTCCTTCTGGCAGGAAAGCTGGGAACAAGGCGAATACAACCGCAGGATACCCGTTCTTGAGGCGATAGACGGAAGAATCTCACTGGGTTTGCCAAGTACAGAGGATCTACTCGCATTCTTTCAGGGAGAAGAGATCAGTTCTCAGGCATTGCCCAGCGAAAGCAATGTTCAGTTGGAACGGCAGACCATCGCAATCTACTCAGATCAGGGTATCGAGCCGGTCTGGCCTCTCATTTCGAGTCTGAGAACCGAATACAACATTCTATTGCCCGCGACACTGAATGAGCTCAGTACTCTGCTTAAAGAAGATCCTCCTCAGTTGTTGCTTCTGAGTACCAATGAGCAGTGGCCGGAAATGTTGAAACTGTGTCAGGAAGTAACCCAGCTTAAAGATGACTCTCCTCTGCCTGTGGCTCTTGTCAGCAATGAGGCGGATGACCATATTGAACTGGAAGCCTACAGTGCTGGAGCCTCTGATTTTCTGGTGTTATCACGCTCTCCCGTGATTTTACTTTCCCGTGTACAGATTCTGATGCAGTTGAAACAATCCCAGGATCAGCTGGCCCGCTCTGCACGTATTGATGGCCTCACTCAGGTAAATAATCGCCGGGAGTTTGAGCGCAGTATTGAAATGGAATGGCGCCGGGTACAAAGGGCCAAACGAAAAATCGCACTGATCATGGTCTATATCGACCATTTCAAAGCATTTAATGACTTTTATGGCCATTTAGCTGGCGATGGCTGTTTGAGAACCGTTGCTAAGGCGATCAACAACACCATTCAACGTGCTCATGATCTGGTGTGTAGATACGGTGGGGAGGAGTTTGCGATTATTCTGCCGGATACCGATCTTAGAGGAGCAGAGTTACTCGCTGAAAAAATGATTCAGGCGGTATCAGAGCTCAAGATCGAACATAAAAAGTCTGAGACACTGGATGTGGTGACCATCAGTGCAGGCATCTCCTGTCTTTCGCCCTTCCACGGTGGCTCCCCGCATGACCTGATCAGCCAAGCTGACCAGGCCCTCTATCAGGCTAAAGAATCCGGCCGTAATCAACTGGTTACAGCCCAGGCATAGAGATAAAGCCAGGTAACGCCTTAATTCTTTCTATCCATGCCAGAATATTTGGATAGGGTTCAAGACTGATGCCTCCTTCGTGAGCGGTACCGATGTATGGCATAGAGGCACAATCCGCAATGGTTGGCTGCCCCAGAGCTAACCAATCATTCGAGCTTAAGTGAGCTTCCAGCAATCCCAGAATTCGATCAGAAACCACCAGCGAATGTTCCTTATTCAGTTCGTAACCAAACTTATCAATAAGGCGAGCATCACAAGGGCCATGCTGGATCTCGTTTGCAGAAGTAGACAGCCATTGCTGAATTTCTCCGCGAGCAGCAGCGCTGTCCGGATACCACTTGTCGTCCGCATATTCCTGAGCAAGGTAAACCAGAATGGCATGTGAATCTCTCAAGACCAGATCACCATCGGTAAAAGTCGGTAATTCTCCCCAGGGGTTCAGATCAATTACCGGAGACTGTTTATGCGCACCGGCAAGGAAGTCCACTGGGATAATATCCAGATCAATGCCTGCCAATGCGGCAAACAGCCGGACCTTATAGCAGTTACCAGACAGTTCTAAGTCATACAGTTTCATTAGGGGGTTCCTCTGTGTTCTGCAAGTTCTGCCTCGCTATAACGAGGCGTTATGTATTGTGGGCAATTCCAGTCAAATGCCTCCAGATGGATCTGGATGACAGACTCCACCCGTTCGTTTGGAGCTATGATTGATGAGAGGCTTTTCAGCTCTTCCGGCAAATTTTCCAAACCAAATAGTTCAGCTTTGCCGAGAATTTTTAATCGTCTTTTTTGTGGATAACTCATAAGAAACAGGGCCACCCGATTATCTGCTGTCAGGTTTCCCATGCTCTGGTACTGACCATTACCGGAGTTATTCAGAAATACCAATGACGTCTCATCAACAACCTTAAGGAAACCAATTTCACCTCCCCGGTGCTGAATATAGGGCCAGCCATCTTCAGACACAGACGCCATGTAAAAACTGTCTCTTGTCTGGATGAATTCAACTTCTCTTTGGCTGAATCGATCAAATTCCGGCATTCGCTGGCTCACCTCACGAGCACGTGTAGCGGTTCCAAACTGTTCCTGCATACGCACAACAGAAGGCGTAAATGTGAGTTGACTGAAACGGTGAGCCATTTTTATTGCCATCGCTGATTAATGTTTGAGTCATTATGATTAGCCCGATAAGAACAATAAATACGCATTACCGCATATCAATACTGCGTTTTTCACATTAATATAAATCCATGAATAAACTTAAAGCGATGTCAGTGTTTGTAAAGATAGTGGATTGCGGCAGCATGAGTTCTGCTGCTGAAACACTCTCTATGTCTCAATCTGCCGTGGTTCGGACGCTTGCTGCTCTGGAAGAAGTATTGGGTGTTCAGTTGCTGACTCGAACAACGCGTCGTTTAAACCTGACGGAAGAAGGCCGGGAATATTACAGCCGCTGTCGTCAGATCCTGCATGAAGTCGAAGATGCGGAAAACGCTCTGAATCAAAAGCAAACCAATCCGACAGGCTTATTGAGGGTGACAGCACCCGTGACATTTGGGCGAATGCATTTAAGCCCGGTGATTAATGAATTTCTGGCTCAGTTCCCCAATATGGAGATCGAACTGATCCTTCTTGACCGTGTGGTTGACCTACTGGAAGAAGGTATAGATATAGCTCTGAGAATTGGCTCTTTACCCGACTCCACGCTGATTGCTAAACCTGTAGGTACTCTGGAGCACATTATCTGTGCCAGCCCAGAATATATTACCCAGTCGGGCACTCCCCAAAAACCAACCGAAATCCACCAACACGATTGTATCCACTTAACCGCACTTAACAGTTCACCGGAATGGCCGTTCTATGACCGGGGCAGCATAAACAAAGTGAGAATCTCCGGGAAATTCAAAACTAATCATGTTGAAGCCGCCAGGGATGCCTGTTGTGATGGCCTGGGTATAGGTCAATTTCTGAGCTACCAAGTAGGGCCATATATATCTCAGGGCAAGCTGATACCCATTTTAGAGGAGTTCTCCTTGCCACCCATACCTATAAACCTTGTCTACCCACACTCTAGGCAGTTGTCTTCAAGAAGCCGGGTATTCATTGACTGGGCACAACCGATGTTGAAGAGAAGGATTGCTGAAGGCTTTGCTTAATCTTCGGACCAGTACTTCGCCAGAGGAGGAAAACGCTGGATAAGTCCTTCCTTTCCAAGCTGTTCCATTAACGCCATGTTCCGTTCAGGAATTTCATCCGGATTCTTGTAATGCGTCAGCACACGACTCATCTGACCTTCCCGGATAAGATGAATGGTTGGGAACGGCGCCCGGTTAGTCCAGTTTGTAATATCCGTTTCTTCAACACCCGAAAAACAATACTGGGGGTGAAAACTGGCCAACTGGAAAACACCATCAAGACCCGATTGTTCAAGATATTGCTGACAAATATCAAGAAGATCGAGAAAATCCTCAAAACCTTTGGCAACTTGTGTAAATACCAGAAGCGTTGTTGATAACTCTTCCTCTTCGGAATTCTGGATCTTATCCAGCTCAAACAAAAAATCTTTTACTGCAGACTCAACGGATTCAGCATCAGAAGCTGCATAACGAATGAGATTATTTTTAACTTCAGGCGCAGCAAAAGGACATAAATTCAGTCCAACCACCATCGCTTCTACCCAATCCTGGGTTAGCTGTTGAGCCTGTTCCGAAGGAAAACTAAAGAGCTGTTTTTTCATGCCCGGAATCTTACCTCAGCCTCGGGGAATATGGTAACAATGCTGCAATATACCTTATTAGTAATTCATAGGTTCCCTTACTAACTTTCTGCTAATATAGCGCGACTCATTTTAAGGACAGGTTTAAAGGACCCATTACGTGCCTGTACAAGCAGCACTTACCCGCCAAAGTTTTGATAGCCGCTGGATCACTCTGCGCCGCCCATATCATCAGGTTGCGCCATCAGAGTGGTATTCGTGGCTGGTGGATAGCGGTTCCCTGACTCAAAGGCTGGTAAAACAAAGCCAGGGCGACTTCCGGGTTGAAGTTGTAAAACAAGGTTGGTACTTACCCACTCGTTCTGAAGCGAAAGCGCTTAACATGAGAAGCCGTCAGTTTGCGCTGGTACGCGAAGTTAAACTGATGGGTAAAGGGCGTGATTGGGTCTATGCGCGTTCTATTATTCCTGCTACAACTCTGACTGGAAAGCAACGTCAATTGCGTATGCTGGGCAACAGTTCATTAGGCAACCTGTTATTCAAAGACCCCAGTATGAAGCGTGGCCCGCTCCAAATCAGCAGCCTTAAGTTAAAAGATGGCCGCAAGCTCTGGGCACGACGTTCCATTTTTTTCCTCTCAAATAAGCCTCTTTTGGTCTGTGAAGTTTTCCTCCCGGAGTTACTGCAGGTAAACTAAAGCAACCTTAAAATTCTGAAAGTTTATCCAGAAATATGTCTTCATCGATCCAGTTTACTGAGCTGTTCAGCCGCGAAAAATGGCACTACTTCGGGCAGTTAATGCGTGTTGATAAACCCATTGGTACGCTTTTGTTGTTATGGCCAACCTACTGGGCATTGTGGATCGCTTCAGAAGGCATTCCACCTCTGGACTTACTGGTGATTTTTACCCTCGGTGTATTTCTGACTCGCTCCGCAGGCTGTGTTATCAATGATTTTGCGGATCGTAAAATCGATGGCCATGTAAAACGTACTGCGCAACGTCCCATTCCATCCGGACATGTCACCTCGAAAGAAGCTTTGCTGCTTTTCACAGTCTTAATGCTGATCGCATTTGTGCTGGTTCTGTTTACTAACCAAATGACTGTGATGATGTCGGTTGGCGGGCTGTTGCTCGCAGCCTGTTACCCGTTTATGAAACGCCATACACACCTGCCTCAGGTAGTTTTAGGTGCTGCATTTGCCTGGTCCATTCCTATGGCATTTACTGCGGTTGGTGAGTCTTTACCTGCAATTGCCTGGCTCATTTTTACCATAAAGTTAATCTGGACGGTGGCCTACGACACTATGTATGCGATGGTTGACCGAGATGACGACCTTAAAATCGGAGTGAAATCCACAGCGGTTTTGTTTGGCGATGCCGATAAGCTGATCATTGGAATGCTGCAGATTCTTGCTGCTCTGGGCCTGATTCTGATGGGATTTCAGCTCGAGATGGGTATTCTCTATTTCGTGGGTGTTGCCGTCGCAATCGGTACTTTTGTCCACCAGCAACGCCTGATTCAGTTCCGTGAAAGAGAAGAATGCTTTAAGGCTTTCCTGAATAACCACTACTCGGGTTTAGCCGTATTTATTGGTATTGCGGCGGATTATTTACTGCATCTTTTCTGATCAAAACGCCCCTTTCAGCCCCCTTTTTCCCCAATTCCTTGCTATATCTTGATATATGACGCAACTTGTCATATTTGTGTAACACTATTGTCTTCTAATATCCGCGTCGATAAATTGAGATTAAAGGGCAATAAAATGTCTGGTTCTAAACGTGTGCTGATTGTTGATGATGAAGCACCTATCCGTGAAATGATTGCTGTCGCTCTGGAGATGGCGGGTTATGAGTGCCTCGAAGCTGAAAATGCAAACGCTGCACACGGTCTGATCGTTGATGATAAACCAGACATGGTTCTGCTGGACTGGATGATGCCAGGTGCCAGCGGCATTGAATTTGCCCGTCGCCTTCGCAAAGATGAAACAACAGCGGATATTCCAATCATCATGCTGACTGCGAAAGGTGATGAAGATAACAAGATCAAAGGCCTTGAAGCGGGTGTAGATGATTACATCACCAAGCCTTTTTCACCTCGTGAGTTAGTGGCACGCCTGAAAGCCGTATTACGCCGCACCACACCTAAAGGTATTGAAGAGCCAGTAACTGTAGATGAACTGACTCTGGACCCAATTTCTCACCGTGTCACATCAGATCAAAAGCCTGTAGAGCTAGGACCTACCGAGTTCCGTCTGCTACAATTCTTCATGACACATCAGGACCGTGCTTATTCCCGTAGCCAGCTACTGGATATGGTTTGGGGCGGTAACGTGTATGTGGAAGAACGTACCGTTGATGTTCATATCCGCCGTCTGCGTAAAGCACTGGGCGATCGCCATGATTATCTAGTACAAACAGTGCGTGGAACAGGATACCGTTTCTCTTCCAACGTTGCTTAATCAGCCTATGTAGAAGGAAGACCCATGCAAAAAAATCGCCACTCGATGTTATCCAGTTTGTTGCTGGTGAGTGGGTCTGCTTTTGTATTTGGATTCATGATTGGCCAGCCAGGATGGACGGTCGCTATCGCTGTATTCCTTTGGGAACTTTATCAGATAAAGCAGTTTAATCGACTCAGTGAGTGGTTATTAGATCGCGAAGAGCAGTCTGAACCCCCTGAAAGTTCCGGGCATTGGGGCGAAGTTTTTGATGAACTCTCGCGCATAAGCCGTCGTCAGGAATCCCGCGAAAAGCTGCTGCGTAATGTTATCAACCGTTTTCAGGAATCAACCACCGCTCTGCCCGATGCGATAGTGATTGTTGATGCCAATAATAACCTTGAATGGTGGAACACTTCTGCCCATCGCCTTCTGGGCCTGAACGACAGTTCTGACCGTGGCAAACCGGTAATGAACCTGCTGCGTGATCCACGTTTTATTCGTTACTTTAAACGTCAGGATTATTCAGACCCGATCACGCTGCCATCACCGGCTCATTCTGACCTGCAGATCCAGTTTCAGATTACTCCCTTTGGTGATGGCGATCGCCTCTTAGTTGCTCGCGATGTCACCCGTATCCGTCGCCTTGAACAAACAAGGCAGGACTTCGTAGCAAACGCATCCCACGAATTAAGAACACCTTTGACCGTAATCAGAGGTTATCTGGAAACGTTCTTAGATCAGGAATTACCGCGACCCCTGGTACGAGGCCTCGGCTCCATGCATCAGCAAACGCGCCGTATGGAAAACCTGGTCTCTGACCTGCTTCTGTTATCACGTCTGGAAGCAAGTCATCACATCTCTGATGAACAACCAATCCAGGTTCACAATATGGTTCAGAATATTCTGGAAGGCGCTGAGCAGCTGTCTCAGGGCCGTGGCGGGCATCAGTTTGTCATAGAGCTGGATGATGAACATGACCTTATGGGTCAGGAAATAGAGCTTCACAGTGCCTTTTCAAACCTGGTCTACAACGCAGTGCGCTATACCCCTGCCGGTGGACGTATTCGTATCCGCTTCTGGTCAGATAAAGATGGTGGGCACTTCTCAGTTAAAGACAATGGCCCTGGTATTGAGTCTATCCACCTGCCCCGCCTGACGGAACGTTTCTACCGGGTTGATGAGAGTCGCTCATCTGCAAGTGGTGGTACTGGTTTAGGTCTGGCGATTGTGAAGCACGTGCTTGCTCGTCATGGCGGCCAACTCACCATCAAGAGTAAGGTGAATAAAGGCAGTAATTTCACCTGCCATTTCCCTGCAGAGTCTGTCATCAAAAAGGAAGTAGAAGTGGTGGATGATGAACCCTTAATCATCCACCAGGAGCAGAGCGATAACGGTTCGTCCCACCCATCACTGTAATCTATTTCAGACGCTTCTGATCCAGATCTCGTTCTACAGAAACGTGGCCTTCTACCCAGTAGATGGTTGCGCCAACTACGGCTGCGGGCATCAAAATCAGATTCAAAATCGGGATCATCATACCCACCTGAATCAAGCCGCCAAAACCCAATGAGGTCAGCCGATCGGCCTTAAGCATATTTTTCATATTCTTAAAGCTGACTTTGTTGTTATCCATCGGATAGTCACAATACTGAATGGCCATCATCCAAGCACCAAACAGGATCCATAAAAAAGGTGCCACAATGTTGATGACCGGGATAAAAGATAACACCAACAGAAACAGCATCCGTGGCAGGTAGTACGCTAACTTTGCCAATTCACGGCCGATGGCACGTGGTACAAGCGCCAGCACAGCTTGCCAGCCTTCATCCTGAATAACATCACCACGCAGACGCTTTTCCACTTTCTCAGAGAGAAAACCGTTAAACGGCGCTGCAATCAGGTTAGCGACTATGGAAAAGCCATAGTAGACAAACACAATGACCAGTAAGGCCATCAAAGGCCACAACAGGTAATGTAAAAACTGCAGCCACTCCCAATCCGGAAGGAAAGTCGTGATCAGATAATCAACCCAGCCACCGAAGTTGCTGAACAACATCCAGATAGCGGCGATAAATAGGACAATGTTTGTCACTAAAGGAACAAGGACAAACGGACGGATCTGAGGGTCTGGCAACATCTGCAGGCCCCGGACCAGATAACCTGCTCCCTGAAATGGATTTCCTTTCATAAATACCTTAATAGGTTACAAAAACAACCAAACGTATAGCAACCGCCCCGATCATCATAAACAGACCTGCACGGTTGACGTTAAACTCCTTTGGAGTCATTTGCATGGTTGGCTTCCAAAACTCAATCAGCGATTTAAAGTCTTTGGTTCGACCGGCATACATTGCCAAAGAAACCAGAAATACCAGCAAACCACCCCAAAATAAAAACACTTCTAATATTGCCAGATACATCACATTCGCCTTTACTTATTGCCAGCATAGTGTGGAACCAGTTCTAATCTAGATGGTCCCTGTAGTAGAAAGCCAAGACTAACAAAAACGAAGTTATCTGGCACCGTAAAGTTAATCGGAGTAGTCAATGAAAGCCTTACAGATCAGTCAGTTCGGTTCCAGCGAGCAATTACAATATACCGAACTGCCTAAACCAGAGCTGAACCAGGGACAGGTTCTGGTAAAAAATGCCGCGGCAGGGGTTAACCCTATCGACTGGAAAACCTGCGCAGGCGGTGGTGCAGCACCTTTTATCGGCGACTTACCTTTTATTCCGGGTTGGGAATTTGCAGGTACTGTTGAAGAAGTTGCCGATGATGTCACTGAATTTAAAGCCGGTGATGAAGTGTTTGGTTTTATCAATTTCCCGGAACGAGCAGGCTGTTTTGCCGAGTACATAGCGGCACCTGCTGACCAGATCAGTTTGAGGCCGAAAGAGCTTCCTGCAGAAACCGCTGCAGGCCTTGCTCTGGCAGGTTTAACTGCATGGCAGGCACTGTTTGATAAAGGTCAGTTACAGGCCTCAAAACAAGTTGTCGTTCTAGCAGGTGCTGGTGGCGTTGGCCATCTGGCGGTTCAGCTGGCCAAATGGATGGGTGCTCGAGTGGTTACGACAGCCTCTCCGGAAAATCACGAATTCCTTAAAGAACTCGGTGCAGATCTGGTGATCGATTACCGCAGCGAAAACCTAACGGATCATATCCACAATGTGGATCTGGTGATTGATGGCGTGGGGGGTGAAGTGGGTATCGATGCACTTCGCTGTGTTAAACCTGGCGGTACACTGGTGACGCTACCCTCTGTTACCAAAGACGAAGTGATCGCTGCAGGTAAAAAGATGAAGGTCGTAGTCGAGCCTATCCGTGTTGAACCTAACGCTGAACAACTGGATCGTCTCGCTGGGCTGTATGCGGATCATAAGCTCAGCCTGCTCTTAGCCGAAACCTTCCCGCTTCAAGAGGCAGGGAAGGCGTTCGATCTGAGTAAAACCGGAAAAGTGAAAGGAAAGCTGGTCTTAACCGTCTAAATCGGTTTTCGCCTGTTCTGAGCACAATAACTGCTGCTGCCTCATAAGCAGGCGGCAGCCTTCCCCACGGATATCACGTCCCCAGCATTCATGACGAGCCCAACTTTTTTCGTCTTCGGTTTTTTCTTCATTGTAAGCTGGCACACTTTCACAGAAACCTTCTGTAGGCGCTGCATTTTCCCAACACGCTTTGAGGAATTTCCCGTGAGTAATGGTACAAGCAAAACCTGAGCACTGATTAAAGCTGGTGAGTGCTTCATCAAAGCACACCTGCTGATCTGCAGTCTGGCCCAGAGCCAAACCCTTTTCCCTGTACTCTGTGGATTGCTGTGCCAGATCCTGATTCCACTGTGGCAACCACATATCTTGTGTTAACCAGGCGCCAAAAATCACCGCTGCGATTAGAAACAGAATTCCCCAGATAATTTTCTTGATCATGATTTTTCCTAACGCTGCTTCCAGAGCAAACCTTTCATACACATCAGCAAACCAATCACTGAGACAAGCATCGTGCCATTAATCAGTAACGGGTGGCGGGCAATGAGTGGAACAAATGGATGCTGCTCATCCATATCACAAACGTCTTCCTTGTAATTGAATGAACCACCCTGATCGAGACAGGCATCAACAGCCGACTGATCCATAAAAAACACCAGCATTAACGCCAGCGAAGGTAAGGTAAGTAGAATTAATCCAATACGCAGCATAGGTATTATTCGTTGTCGCAGATACCGATGTTGCTGTAGCCATCATTGCGAGCAACTTCACGCAGCTCACTTAACGCTTCGGATCTGGAAATATCATCCTGAAGAATCTCAAGGGCTACAGCCTGGAAGTCATCTTCCTGCTGCATCAGTTCGTGAGTGTTGATATAACGAACCAACTCGTCGTCAGACATCTGATCGTCCGCAGTCATCTCTATAAACGTAGCTACAGATTCGCGAGACATATTAGCCACGTTCACCACTTCACTGGCATCAGAAGCAATCACGGTGTTCAAGGTTGAGAACAGAGCCACAACAGCATCCAGCGCGGGTGAAGCGCCATACATTTCAAACTCATCCAGATCCGGCATATTCGCTTCAACTTTATCCAGTTGAACCTCAAAATTCATTTTCGCGCCCGAGTTTCCAAGATAATCCCAGACGCCATCCAATATACGGCGCATCTGCTGAGCATCTCCAAACTCCATCAGCCGCGAAAACAATGCAAAATTCGGAAACATTCTTTCTGATAGCGCGGCGCACAGGGCGGCTAACTGCCAATCGTTTAGATCATAAAACTCTTTATCAAGGCTTTGATCAGACATGAAATCACCGGATCTGTTGGAAAGTCCTGATTGTACCGTGTTTCTGAGGCTTTGTAGTTAAATTTCAAAGTTAAAAAGCGCTTAACTTACTCTTTCATTTGGCATTTCCAATTCAGCTATTTTACTCCGGAGAGTGAATCCAACGACCGAAGGTTGTTATACTTAACGCGGGTATGTTTTTTTGGGGTGTAGGATTGAACTCAGTCAACTTGCTAAAGTCGATCGCTGAAGCACGCGAAGACTTAAGAAAATCAGAACAAAAAGTTGCCGACTTTGTATTGGCACATCCAAACGATGTCATTCATATGCGCATCGTGGATCTTGCCGCTGAAGCAGATGTCAGTGAGCCTACCGTCGTTCGTTTCTGTCGTGCTCTTAATTATGATGGCTTTCAGGACTTCAAACTGATGCTTGCTCAGGGCCTTGCCAGCAATACCAACTTTGAGCAATTTGCCCTCGACTCAAAAGATACTGTGAGTGAATTCAAAGAGAAGATCTTTGATTCCATGATCGGTAACCTGCTGAATATCAAAGAGCAGCTAAACCCTGAAACACTGGAAGAGGCGATTGATGCCTTAGCCAACGCCCGTCGCGTAGAGTTCTATGGCTTTGGGGCCTCTGCACCCGTATGTACCGATGCCGCCCATAAGTTTCACCGCCTGAAGGTTTCCTGTACCTCATACTCTGACCCCCATATGCAGGCAATCAGTGCCGTTTCCTTAGATGAGCGCGATGTGATTGTTGCGATTTCGCAAACAGGTCGCACAAAAGATCTGTTGCACACAGTGAAGCTGGTTAAAGAAACCGGTACGACTGTGATTGCATTGTGTCCCAGTGATACACCGCTGGCCGAACTTGCTTCAATCCCGATCCATATCGATCTGGAAGAAGATAAAGACCTCAGTACTCTGATGTCTTCCCGAGTATTGCATCTGGTCGTTATAGATGTACTAGCTGTGGGTGTGGCAATGAAGCTGGGCCCAGGCCTTATAGATCATCTGAAAACGATAAAACGCAGCCTGCGTTCTTTGAGACAAAACGATAAACGTCCATCTGTTTCCTGACCTGATACAAAAAATGGCAATCTTTGTGGATTGTCATTTTTTTTAAATTTTCCCTTCATATCGCTGCAATGCTACACCTCTAAGATCACCCAAAATCCAGCTGGGATGCGGATTCTGGCATTGCAGTGCAGCAAAGTTTTGCACACAAAAGTGCCTCAAAACTGTTTGAAATTTAGTTACAGCTATTATAAAAAAGTAATTAATGCTGATTCAGAGCTCCTCCATAAGGTGCCTATTTTAGCGAGCACCGGACGAGCCTTCTGACCGAATTAATCAGATCAGGAGTCTATTTATGTTGCGTAAGACACAAGACTTGAATGAAACCCAGATCGAAGTTTTTGACCTGATGGTAGGTTTCGAAGAAGAAGAACAGATGTCACGTAAGAAACTGGCTTCACGCCGCGCTTTGCGAGCCAGACGTGCTATTGAAAAGCGCCAGGAAGACAAAGAGCTTTCAGCCAATATTGATGAGTGCTGGTTCGACGAATAATCCAGAATTAAAAAAGCCAGTCATTTGACTGGCTTTTTAGCATCCGGCTTTAGTATTCCGGGTACAAGATATTCAACGGGATTGATCGACTGCCTTCAACCACAATCGCGCAGTGCTTGCGTTTTAGCTTACGCGGCTCTGTAACACCACATGAGTGTGCAATCATCTCAACCTCATGAACCAAATGGTTGTGATAGTTTGCGACTCTATCTGCTTTCACCTGTGGCACCAAACCTCTTTGTAGATCCGGATTATGCGTGGTAATACCTGTTGGACAGGTGTTCTTATTGCACTGCAGAGCCTGAATACACCCCAACGCAAACATAAAACCACGGCCTGTTACGGTAAAGTCAGCTCCCATGCACAACGCCGCACCGACATCTGTTGGGTTGATCAACTTACCAGACGCAATTACCCGGACACGCTCTCGCAACTCGTGGGCCATCAACTTATTCACCAAAATCGGTAAACTTTCTCGTAGAGGCAAGCCGACACTGTCCATCAATGGCATAGGTGCGGCACCAGTACCACCATCACTGCTGTCCAGAGTGATAAAATCCGGAGCAAACTCAGCTCCTCGAGCGTTCACAGCATCGAAGAATTCATCCAGCCATTCCGATTCGCCCAATACCATCTTAAAGCCACATGGCTTGCCAGTGATCTTGCGAACTCGCTCAATCATATCCAGCAGATCATCAATGGAAGCAATATCGGGATGACGGTTTGGACTCAGGGAATCTTGGCCAACAGGGATCCCACGTACCGCAGCAATCTCTTCATTCACTTTCTCGCCGGGAAGAATACCGCCTTTACCCGGCTTAGCTCCCTGACTGAGTTTGATCTCAAACATTTTGACCTGTGGCAGAGCGCCTTTTTCTTTAAGCTTCTCATCACTTAAAAGGCCGTTTTCATCGCGCAAGCCGTACTTTGCGGTACCGATCTGATAAACGATGTCACAGCCTGACTCCAAATGAAAAGGAGATACACCACCCTCCCCTGTGTTCATCCAGCAACCCGCTTTCTTTGCACCCTGAGACAAAGCCTCAATAGCTGGACGCGACATCGCGCCGTAACTCATGCCAGAGATATTAAAGAATGAAGGTGCGTCATAGGGCTGATCACAATAGGGGCCAATGCGTAGAGACTGAGTCTTAACCGCATCCTCTTTCAGTGTTGGGAATGGGCAGTTTAAAAAGTAATAAGTGCCTGGAATTCTCAAGTCACGACTGGAGCCAAATGCGATCGTGCTATCAACATTCTTGGCCGCACGATAAACCCAGGAGCGTTGAGCACGGTTGAACGGCATCTCCTCACGGTCCATTGCGAAGAAGTATTGGCGAAAAAATTCACCCATATGCTCAAAAAGATATCGGAAACGACCTATCAGCGGGTAATTCCTGCGAATGGTCTGAGCAGTTTGGTGTTTATCGATCTGGTAGAGAACAACCGCAACCACAATTGCGATAACGAAGATCGCCAGAAATAAAATACCAACAAATGCAATAAAGTTAATTGCAAAGCTCGTAACCTGATCATTCATGCTATGGGCCTCCCACACTGCCTAGCATCACCACTGAATAAATGGCTTTTATTTGTTTTTATGCTGTATTGAGCCAAGTGTAAATAGAGAATATGAATTTAATCTCATTTACTTGTTTTAAAATGTAAATTTCGGTTCACAATCACTCTAATATCGACCATTTTCTAGCAGGCTTAACGTTAGTGTTTCGTCACCCTGAGTAAGAAAGAGTTCAATAAACCCTGCACTCCGCGAAATTCCTACTTTAAGCAGGGGTAATTCAAAACCTTGATTATCTATTCTTTTTCCATAACTACTCTTGTTTTTTACCCTGACTGCCCCAATCATGCAGGTACTAGCGAGTTTTATTCTAAAAGCTGATTCAACTCGACATTGTTTTAAACCAATTGGAAGACCAGATTCATGACCACTTTGCCTGACGTCACCAGTCATCAAAACCCTGAGATACACGGCTCTCTAGACTGGGTAGGCATGAACGGAATTACCGTACCGCTCTCATTTGAAGATAATTCTTTGGGTGTCCGCGCTATTGAAGCCCGGGTAAATACCTATGTGAATCTGGTTAACCCTAAGGTTAAAGGCATTCACATGTCTCGCCTGTATCTGGCGTTAAGCAACTTTTTTGAAAACCAGACGTTGAATGTTCCTGCTCTGACTGATTTTCTATCCCATTTGCTGGACAGTCATCACGACATCTCTACTCAGGTTTTCCTTAATTTTGATTTTGATTTCCTGATCAAACGTGATGCTCTGAAAAGTGATAACAGTGGCTGGAAAAGCTACTCCACCACTCTGCGTGCAACACTGAAGGATGATGATGTCGTTCTGGAACTGGCAACCCGCGTTCCGTATTCGTCAACCTGCCCATGTTCAGCAGCACTTTCGCGTCAGCTTCTGGCACAGGCCTTTACTGACGACTTCGGTGGCAAAGAGGGTTTGAGTGTTGAGGATGTTGAAAACTGGCTTAAATCCGAGAAAGGTTCTTTTGCTACCCCACACAGTCAGCGTAGCCAGGCCACCGCTTGGGTTAAGCTGGATAAAAACATGGGCGCTTTCCCGCTGACGGATCTGATTGATCTGGTTGAAAATGCACTTAAGACACCAGTTCAGACTGCGGTTAAACGTGCAGATGAACAAGAGTTCGCTCGCCTTAATGGCCACAACCTGATGTTCTGTGAAGATGCTGCCCGCCGCGTTAAACAGGCACTGCAGTCACAAGAACAATACACCGACTTCTGGCTGAAGGTAGAACACTTCGAAAGCCTGCATGCTCATGATGCTGTTGCACTGGCTTCTAAAGGTATAGAAGGCGGATATAGCCCTGCTGATTACAGCTGATTTAAAATTCAAATAAAAAAGGCTGCTAATTTGCAGCCATTTTTATTTCTGGAAGGAATTCCTTATTCCACCGTAACTGACTTCGCCAGATTACGTGGCTGATCTACGTCCGTACCCTTCAACACGGCGACGTGATAAGAGAGTAGCTGAAGAGGAATGGTATACAGCACCGGCTGCATGATTTCATCGCACTGAGGCATTGAGAGGACGTAGGTACCTTCTTCAGACTGAACCTTATCTGATCCAGCGAAGACAAAAAGCTCACCACCACGGGCACGTACTTCCTGCAGGTTAGCTTTCAGTTTATCCAGCATATCGTTTTGTGGCGCTACAGCAACCACCGGCATCTCTTTGTCTACCAAAGCCAGAGGACCATGTTTTAACTCACCCGCAGGATAAGATTCTGCGTGGATATAGGAAATTTCTTTCAGCTTAAGCGCACCTTCTTTTGCAACAGGATAAAGAGTGCCACGTCCCAGGAACAGGGAGTGGTTCTTCTCCGCAAATGGCTGTGCCATTCGCTCAATATCCTTGTCCATTGCCAATGCCTGTTCAACCTGGCCTGAGACTTTTTTCAGCGCTTTAATGATCGTCTTTTCAGTCTCTTCAGTCATGCCATTACGGCGACCCAAGGCGATGGTTGTCAGCATCAGAGCGACAAGCTGGGTTGTGAAAGCTTTCGTGGACGCCACACCAATTTCTGGGCCTGCATTGGTCATCAGAGCCAGATCGGATTCACGAACCAGAGAACTGCCTGGGACATTACAGATAACCAAAGAAGCTAATACACGCGATTGCACTTCTCGAAGTGCGGCCAATGTATCCGCAGTTTCACCGGATTGTGAGATCGTTAGGAATAGCGTGCCTTCCTGGATGACAACCGTGCGGTAGCGATACTCACTGGCAACCTCAACCATACATGGGATGCCAACCAGGCTTTCGATCCAGTATTTAGCGACGAGGCCAGCATGGAAGCTGGTACCACAGGCAATGATCTGTACCTGTTTAACCTGATCAAAGATCCCAGCAGCTTTAGCACCGAAGCACTGCTCAAGTAGCTTATCACCGCTGATACGGCCTTCAAGGCAAGCATTGATTACAGAAGGCTGCTCATAGATCTCTTTCAGCATGAAGTGCTTAAATTCGCCTTTATCAGCTGAACTTATACCATGCTCAAATTGTGAAACGGGGCGCTCTACTTTTGTGCCGTTGAGGTCTGTGACAGTAATCTGTTGCGCTGTCAGTGTGGCAACATCACCGTCTTCCAGGAACATAAAACGGTCGGTTACCTGCAGCAGTGCTAGCTGGTCAGAAGCAATAAAGTTCTCACCTATACCAACACCTATCACCAGAGGGCTCCCCTTACGTGCAGTCACAAGCTGAGTTGGATCTGACTTTTCAATCACTCCCAACGCATAAGCCCCTTCCAGTTGGCCAATAATATTAGCCACTGCTGTGTGCAAAGAGCTGGTTGATTTAAGTTCTTTAGCCAGTAAGTGAGCAATTACTTCGGTATCGGTATCAGAGGTAAATTCATAACCTTCACTCTGTAATCCAGCCTTAAGCTCTTCGTAGTTTTCGATGATTCCGTTATGTACAACGGCTAACTGATCAGCTGACATATGCGGGTGGGCATTAGCTTCGTTAGGCACTCCATGCGTCGCCCAGCGTGTGTGGGCTATACCCGTTTTACCCTGCAACGGAGATTCTAATAGAGCATCAGACAATGACTGAACTTTACCGCTACGGCGACAGCGTTGTATGCCGGACTCCGTCTGTAAAGCCACCCCTGCAGAATCGTATCCTCGGTATTCCAAACGGCGCAGGCCTTCCAGCAGAATTTCCTGCACAGGTCTTGCTGCTACAGCTCCTACAATTCCACACATAATTAATTCCCTTTCTCTTTCTTCTGGGGGCGCGGCCAGTTTTTCAATTCGGTCTGTTTCGCTCTGGTTACAGCCAAAGCATCATCGGACACATTCTTGCTGATAGTTGAACCCGCACCGACTGTTGCGGTTGCCCCGACTTTAACAGGAGCAACCAGTGCTGTGTTGGAACCGATAAAGGCATTGTCGCCGATCTCGGTCAGAGACTTATTCACACCATCGTAATTACAGGTAATAGTACCTGCACCTACGTTCACATCTTTACCTAACACTGCATCGCCCACGTAAGACAGATGATTGATCTTACTGCCTTCACCCACTATGGCTTTTTTCGTCTCAACAAAATTGCCGACTTTGGCTTTTGCAGCTAGCTGAGTACCCGGGCGCAGGCGAGCAAATGGGCCGATGTCACAGTTTTCAGCCACAACCGCATCTTCGATAACCGTATTCGCTTTGATACGAGTACCCGCCCCAATAGTGCAGTTCTTTAGGTAACAGTTGGGTTCAATCACTACGTTGTCACCCAGAGTCACTTCACCTTCCAGTACAACGTTAACATCGATCAGAAGGTCCTGACCGGTCGTTACATTTCCACGTACGTCTATTCGGGATGGATCAGCCAGGGTTGCACCATTCACCATTAACTCTTCGGCCAGCTGTAACTGGTACCAACGCTCCAGTTCCGCTAACTGCATGCGGTTGTTCACGCCCTGCACTTCTTCCTCCGCATTTGGCTGAATTGCATTAATCGCAATGCCACAATCCGCAGCCATAGCAATGATATCTGTTAGGTAATATTCACCCTGGGCATTCTCAGATGAGAGTTTTGGTAACCATTCATTCAAGAGATTACTATTAACAGCCAGAATGCCGGTGTTCACTTCAGAGATCTTATGCTGTTCTGGTGTGGCGTCCTTATGCTCAACAATCGCCACAACCTGATCGCTCTCATTACGAACAATACGACCATAACCCGTTGGGTCTTTCAGGTTGACTGTAAGAAGAGCCAGGTCACCCTTCGCTGCCAGATCCACCATCTGCTGCATGGTTTCTGGTTTAGTCAGAGGCACATCACCGTATAGCACCAGAACAACACTGTTTTCAGCCACTTCCGGCATCGCTTGTGCCACGGCATGACCGGTACCTTTTTGCTCTGCTTGCAGTGCGAAGTTTAGTGCCTGCCCCTCCAGAGTGGTTTTAACCAGCTCAGCCCCATGACCAATAACAACATGAGTATTTACATTGCTGGATTCAGTATTGAGGGAGGACGCGGTATCAATAACGTGCTGCACCATCGGCTTACCGCCCACCTTATGCAACACTTTTGGTAACTTGGATTTCATGCGACTGCCCTGACCCGCAGCCAAAATGACAACATCTACAGATGACATGTTCTGTACTTTCCTTGTCTGTTCCTGAGTGAATTTGTAATTACAGCTTTATTAAAAACGCACTTTAAAGTAAAAATAAAATCAAACAATCCCTTTTGTCACAAAATAAATGACAATTATGCAGAATGATATTTACAGCCTTCTTGGCCTAAGCACACGGGAAATAGAGATTTACAAGGCACTCCTCGCTTTAGGAGCCAGTTCTATTCGAACAATCGCTGACAAATCAGGTGTAAACCGTGGCAGTACTTATGAAAGCCTGAAAGAGATGCAGCAAAAAGGCATCGTCACCTATCAACCAAAAGGTAAACGCCGTCTGTTTGCTCCAGTCGATCCGGAGATCCTGTTACAGATGGCGGAAGACAAACGCCAGGGTCTGGATAAAGCGATGGAGGAGCTAAAGCTGAATATCATCCCTGAACTTCAGCACCTTAAACCCGACTTTAATGCGGCCAATGTACAGTTCTATGAAGGGGATGATGGCATTGAGCATGTACTTAAAGACTTGCTCGTAACAGTCTCTAACTCCGAGGCGGACAGCTATTCTGTTTTCTCCTCAAAGCCAATCCGGAAACACCTTTACCGGCCCTTTCCTAACTTCACCAACCAGCGCATACAACGCGGGATCAACGTACGTGCTATAGCCATCGGAGATGGTGGTGAAGATGCCCTGCTGTCAGAGCGAAAGTGGATAAAAACCGAAGGTAAGGTGGATGCGGCGTATATCGCGATCTATCCACCTAAGTGCGCCATTATATCGCTGGCATCAGAAAACTACCCTACGGCGGTGGTTATTGATTCAGCTGAAGTGGCAGCGGCGCAGAAGATAATATTCGATACACTTTGGAGGCTGCTCTAAGTACAGTTTCGTCTATTAGTAGACATAACGCTGCTTCGCTGCTGCTAGGCGAACCTTAAGCGGTTATATCTGGGGCATATTTCTGAAAAAAGGGGCTAAAATATTCTGCCCCTTTTTCACAGTCCCTGTTTCAATAATAACCCTATCAAGGCTCTGCTGTACTATGCCTATGCATAATTGAGCCCAGCCGATTTAGTGGATTCTAAAGAAGCTGATTAGGGACGCCATTTCTTTTGCGTTATCACCGATTTGCTCACTGGATGCCGCTGTTTCCTCAACCATGGCTGCATTTTGTTGAGTTGTCTGATCCAGCATAGTGATCGTTTTATTGATCTGTTCAGCACCTATCCCCTGCTCTTTAGACGCAAGTGCGATCTGAGAGATAATGTCGGATACTCGTTTGACTGAATCGATAATGTCATCCAGTGTGGTTCCACTTTCTTGAACCAGGCGGGAGCCTTCCTCAATTTTTGTCACACTGTTCTGAATAAGATTCTTGATTTCTCGTGCTGAGGTTGCTGTTCGCTGGGCTAAATTCCGAACCTCCGAAGCAACTACAGAAAACCCTCGGCCCTGTTCACCGGCCCTGGCCGCCTCTACGGACGCGTTCAGTGCAAGTAAGTTCGTCTGGAAAGCAATCTCATCAATGGTTCCTATGATGTCGGATATCTCACGGCTTGATGCGTTGATCTGATCCATTGCGGATACGGCTTGCCCAACTACCTCACCACCTTTGTTCGCAAGACCTCGAGCACTTACAGCGAGTTCATCCGCTACCTCTGCGTTATCTGCGTTTTCCTTCACGGTGGCAGTCATTTCTTCCATTGAGGACGCAGTTTCTTCAAGGCTTGCTGCTTGTTCTGTAGTTCTTCTGCTGAGGTCCAGTGTTGCAGTGGAAATCTCATCGGAGCCGGTTGCAACAGAATTTGCTGAATTTTGAACAGAACTTACCACTTCCCGGAGTTTACCCAGACACGATTGAATAGAGTCTTTGAGTTCAGCAAACTCGCCCTCAAATTCTCCGTGTATATTCTCGGTTAAATCCCCTTGAGAGACAGCACCCATCACCCGCTTAACTTCGGTTAGCATGTTTTCAACCGTCTGCGCTAACTTCTTCTGAGCGGTTATGTCGGTCGCATATTTGACAACCTTAATGGGGTTGCCACTGTAATCAAAGATTGGATTATAAGTAGCCTGTATCCATACCTCTGCACCTCCCTTTCCTAACCGCTTAAACTCACCGGATTGAAACTCGCCTCTACCCAGTGCAGCCCAGAAATCCCGGTACTCTTCACTTTTAGCAAACTCAGGCTCAGCAAACATACTGTGGTGTTTGCCTTGTATTTCGCCCAATTGATAACCCATTACGGCAAGAAAATTATCGTTAGCATGTCGAATGGTGCCATCCATATTGAACTCGATAACGGCTTGAGATTTGTTTACTGCCGCAATCTGGCCTTCATAATCGGCACTGAGCAGTTTTTGTTGGGTTATGTCAGTCGCAAACTTGATTACTTTATAGGGCTTGCCGTCATCATTAAGAATCGGGTTGTATGTCGCTTGTATCCAGATTTCTTTGCCACCCTTGCCTAACCGCTTGTACTCAGCAGATTCAAAAGTACCCTGGTTTAACTTCTCCCAGAATTCCTTATATTCAGCACTATCGGCATACTCAGAATCTACAAAGATACGGTGATGTTGGCCTTGAATTTCACTCAGGCTGTAACCCATTGCACTCAGGAAATTCTCATTTGCAGTACGAATCGTCCCATCCATATTGAACTCGATTACCGCCTGGCTACGATGCAACGCGCCACGCTCTCGTCTCAGTTCAGTTATCTCTGCTGCAGTTTCGGCTATTTCTTTTTCTTGTTCTTTAGAGGAGGTCGCAAAGAATTTAAACATCTGGTTTCAGCTCCGTATAATTCTTATATGCTGTAGTAAATAACAGTTGTAAGCATAGGGATAGCACCTATATCAATCAAATAGAAATTTTCAGACTAGTATTACGGCTGCGGCTACGAAATAAGCACGGCTAACGCCTACGAGTGACGAGAACACTGCTTCGCAGCTGCTAGTGGCTAGGAAAACCTAAGACGTGAGGCTATGTGACCGGGGGTTTTATTTACTCTGACCCCATTTGCCTTCCCATTTATCCCTTAGGATTTAGTTAGGAGTTATATGAATGTGAATAACTAATTTATTACCGTTTATCTCAAGTCATATTATTTTGAACGTTTCTATTGATCTTTGAAGGTCATAACAACATAACCCTGATTTTTCTCCCATAAATGTAAGTGATAGCTCCACTTTATCTGTCAAAATGCCGTACATTTTGGCCCATAGATGAAAAGTACGACCGTCTAGATCAAAGTCAAAGTTTGCCTCATACGAAACGTATGTAGAATTACCAACAGAACCCGTTTTTATATCTTGAACAAGCTTTTAGTTGTCATAATATTTACTTAGAAAATATTTACCGCTTTCTAACTCTTCAATAAAGGCTTTGGGTGATGCTGAAGTAATAGGATCAGCGTAGATTTGGATGTTCGGGGTAAACGTTTCTAACACATCATCAGGAAAGTGCTTCGTTATAACAAGTACTGGTGTGCCTACAAAGTCGATGAGTTCTCTGGTTAAAACTTCATCTTTACCAAGCCTGACCATTGTGTCAGTACCTTTTTGAAAATCTCTTATTGAAGCAAAGTGCCACGCTTCTGGTTTTTCAAGGCTAAATCCCAGCCTACTATTTATATATAAATTTCTATCTAGTGTGATTGCACTGGAAGGTGATAGAGCTACCGTTGCTCCACTTACACCTAGCATTTGTAGAAAGGTTCTGCGCTTTATACCCATCTGATCAGTTTCCTCCATAAAAATGATCAACTGTAAGACTAAATACTTTCGTTACCGAATAACACTATTTGGCTTTCAGCTTTCTTAGCACCTAGCAGCTGCGAAGCAGCGTTCTAGCTCCTCGTAGGCGAAGCCGTGCTCGTAGCTTCGCGTTCTACGAACGCGACGCGTGCTTTGCCTTTTTTTGGCCACAAAAAAAGGCAACCCTTCGGTTGCCTTTTGAACTGTGGATTGTAAGGACAGGGTCTTAGCGGCCCAGTTTCTTACGAATCTGCTGTAGGGTACGAAGCTGAGCTGCAGCTTCGGCCAGTTGAGTCGCTGCTTTCGAGTATTCGAACTCTGCAGTTTGATCAACCATCGCCTGTTCAGCATGTTTCTGTGCTTCCTGAGCTTTAGCTTCATCAAGGTCTGCCGCATGCAGAGCAGTGTCTGCAAGGATAGTTACCTTGTGAGGCTGTACTTCAAAGAAGCCGCCGGATACGTAAAAGATATCCTGTTCGCCACCCTGTTTGCGTAGCTCGACAGGGCCTGGTTTCAGTTCCGTCAGAAGCGGAGCGTGGCCCGGGTATACACCCAGATCACCCAGGCTACCTGTTACGGATACGAATTCGATCAGGCCTGAGAAGATTTCTTCTTCAGCACTTACGATGTCGCAATGAACAGTCATAGCCATATTTATACCTCGTAAAGGTTAGCTAAAGGCAATTACATGCCTTTAGCTTTCTCGATCGCTTCGTCGATACCACCGACCATGTAGAACGCCTGCTCTGGCAGAGAGTCGTACTGGCCTTCCAGGATGCCTTTAAAGCCACTGATAGTGTCTTTCAGTGACACGTATTTACCAGGAGAACCGGTGAATACTTCAGCTACGAAGAACGGCTGAGACAGGAATCGCTGGATCTTACGAGCACGTGCTACCAGAGATTTATCTTCTTCAGACAGTTCGTCCATACCCAGGATTGCGATGATGTCTTTCAGCTCTTTATAACGCTGCAGTACACCCTGTACCTGACGAGCAATTTCATAGTGCTCAGTACCGATAACCAGTGGGTCCAGCTGACGAGACGTTGAATCCAGTGGGTCAACCGCAGGGTAGATACCCAGCTCTGCGATCTGACGAGACAGTACTACTGTTGCGTCAAGGTGAGAGAAGGTTGTTGCTGGAGATGGGTCAGTCAAGTCATCCGCAGGAACGTATACCGCCTGGATAGACGTGATGGAACCCGTCTTAGTAGAAGTGATACGCTCCTGCAGAACGCCCATTTCTTCCGCCAGTGTTGGCTGGTAACCTACTGCTGAAGGCATACGACCCAGCAGTGCTGATACCTCAGTACCTGCCAGTGTGTAACGGTAGATGTTGTCTACGAACAACAGTACGTCACGACCTTCGTCACGGAATTTCTCAGCCATTGTCAGGCCAGTCAGCGCTACACGCAGACGGTTACCTGGAGGCTCATTCATCTGACCGTAAACCAGAGATACTTTATCCAGTACGTTGGATTCTTTCATCTCGTAGTAGAAGTCGTTACCCTCACGAGTACGCTCACCTACGCCGGCAAATACAGAGAAACCTGAGTGCTCGATCGCGATGTTACGGATCAGCTCCATCATGTTTACTGTTTTACCTACACCCGCACCACCGAACAGACCAACTTTACCACCTTTCGCAAACGGGCATACCAGGTCGATTACCTTGATACCAGTTTCCAGCAGTTCGTTGGATGCTGCCTGCTCGTCATAAGATGGCGCTTTACGGTGGATAGGCATACGCTCTTCTTCACCGATTTCGCCACACTCATCAATTGGGTTACCCAGAACGTCCATAATACGGCCCAGAGTTGCTGTACCAACAGGCACAGAAACTGGAGCACCAGTATTAGCAACGTTTTCGCCACGGCTCACACCTTCGGTCTGACCCATCGCAATCGCGCGTACAACACCGTCACCCAGCTGCTGCTGAACTTCCAGCGTCAGGCCGCTTTTTTCAACGGTAAGCGCGTCGTATACCTTCGGTACTGAGTCACGTGGGAATTCCACGTCTACTACCGCACCGATAATCTGAACAATAGTTCCGCTACTCATGTTCGGATCCTCTATTTATTTAACCTGTGACCTGTATTAAACAGCTGCAGCACCACCAACGATCTCAGAAATTTCCTGAGTAATCGCGGCCTGACGAGCTTTGTTGTAAATCATTTCAAGCTCACCAATCATATCGCCAGCGTTGTCTGTTGCGTTCTTCATCGCTAGCATACGTGCTGCCTGCTCACAGGCATTGTTCTCAACCACGGCCTGATAGACCAGGGACTCTACGTAACGAACCAATAAGCCGTTTAACAGCTCTTTTGCGTCCGGCTCATAGATGTAGTCCCAGTGATGATTGAGCGTGTCATCGTCTTCTTCTGCCATCAGTGGAAGCACCTGAGAGATAGCAGGCTGCTGCGTCATTGTGTTAACGAAGTCGTTTGACACAATGTACAGTTTGTCCAGCTTGCCTTCATCATAAGCATCCAGCATGACCTTAACTGCACCGATCAGATCCGCCACTTCCGGCGCATCACCCAGGTGAGTTTTCGCTGCGACAACATTACCGCCGTAGTTCTTAAAGAACGACTGCGCTTTGCTGCCCAGTGCACAGACATCAATTTCGATGCCCTGGTCATGGAACTCTTTCATGCTTTTCACAGCTGCTTTGAACGCGTTAACGTTCAAGCCACCACACAGGCCACGGTCAGTTGCCACTACGACAAAACCAACACGTTTAGTCTCACGCTCCTGCATGTACAAGTGTTTGTACTCAGGGTTGGACTTGGCCAGGTGCTGAATAACACCACGGATACTCCGCGCGTACGGGCGAGAAGACTCCATGCGATCCTGTGCTTTACGCATCTTGGAAGCAGCAACCATTTCCATAGCGCTGGTGATCTTCCTAGTGCTCTGCACACTCGCAATTTTTGTCTTAATCTCTTTTCCGACTGCCATAGTTCCGCCTATTTAGCTTTGTGTTAGATCTGCATGAGTAGTCATGCAGATCACTCACTCAAAACGAGTTCTTACCAAGCTTGAGTAGACTTGAACTTTTCGATACCAGCTTTGAACTGTGCAGCAATCTCGTCAGAGTAGTTGCCAGTAGCGTTGATATCGTTCATCAGGTCAGCGTATTCGCTGTTGAAGAACGCGATCAGAGCCGCTTCAAAGTCCAGTACTTTGTTCAGTTCTACGTCATTCAGGTAACCTTCGTTGGCAGCGTACAGGCTCAGACCCATGTCAGCGATAGACATTGGAGTGTACTGTTTCTGCTTCATCAGCTCAGTTACAGACTGACCGTGCTCCAGCTGGGCACGAGTAGCGTCATCAAGGTCAGAAGCGAACTGTGCGAATGCCGCCAGTTCACGGTACTGTGCAAGTGCCAGACGAACACCGCCACCCAGCTTCTTGATGATCTTAGTCTGAGCTGCACCACCTACTCGGGATACTGACAGACCAGCGTTGATCGCTGGACGGATACCAGAGTTGAACAGGTCAGATTCAAGGAAGATCTGGCCGTCAGTGATGGAGATTACGTTTGTTGGTACGAATGCGGATACGTCACCACCCTGAGTTTCGATTACAGGCAGAGATGTCAGGGAACCAGTCTGGCCCTTAACTTCACCATCCGTAAACTTCTCAACGTAGTCAGCGTTAACACGCGCAGCACGCTCAAGTAGACGAGAGTGCAAGTAGAATACGTCACCTGGGTATGCTTCACGACCTGGTGGACGACGCAGCAGCAGGGAAATCTGACGATATGCCCAAGCCTGTTTAGTCAGATCATCATAGACGATCAGAGCGTCTTCACCGCGGTCACGGTAGTATTCACCCATTGTACAACCAGCGTATGGCGCCAGGAACTGCATCGCTGCAGGATCGGCTGCACCAGCAGCAACAACGATAGTGTGATCCATCGCGCCGTGCTCTTCCAGCTTACGTACTACGTTAGCGATTGTAGACTGTTTCTGGCCTACTGCTACGTAGATACACTTAACGCCGGTACCTTTCTGGTTGATGATTGCATCGATCGCTACCGCTGATTTACCAATCTGACGGTCACCGATGATCAGCTCACGCTGACCACGACCGATTGGAACCATGGAGTCGATCGCTTTCAGACCAGTCTGTACTGGCTGGTCTACTGACTGACGAGAGATTACACCAGGTGCTACCTTCTCAACTGCGTCTGTCAGTTTAGTTTCGATTGGGCCTTTACCGTCGATCGGGTTACCCAGAGCGTCTACTACACGACCCTGCAGTTCCGGACCAACTGGTACTTCCAGGATACGGCCAGTACAACGTGCAGTTGCACCTTCTACCAGACCCTGGTAATCACCCAGTACTACAGCACCAACGGAGTCACGCTCAAGGTTAAGCGCCATACCGTAGATACCGCCAGGGAATTCGATCATTTCCCCGTACATAACGTCAGCAAGACCGTGGATCGTAATGATACCATCGGAAACGCTCACTACAGTGCCCTCATTACGGGCTTCTGAAGTCACATCAAGATTGTCGATGCGCTTCTTGAGAATCTCACTGATCTCAGAAGGATTCAGTTGCTGCATGCTTTTATTCCCCTAGGAATTCATCGCTTCGGCCAACTTCGCGAGTCGCGCGCGAACGGAGCCGTCGATCACCAAGTCGTCAGTACGAACCACTACACCACCCAAGATAGACTTATCTACTTCAGCGGTCAGAGCTACGTCACGACCCAGTTTAGTTTTCAGTGCCTGAGCAAGTTTTTCCTGCTGCTCATCCTGCAGTTCAAAGGCAGTTGTCACTTCGATATCCAGTGACTTCTCCTGATCTGCTTTCAGTTTTGCAAACTGAGCGCTTACTTCTGGCAAAATTGCCAGGCGCTTGTTCTCAGCCAGCAGTGCAAGGAAATTCTTACCCGCCTCATCTGCGTCTTCACAAATGCTCACCATAAGGTCAGCTTTCTGCGTATCTGTCAGGGCAGGGTTACCCAGTACACGCGCTACATTCTCGTCTTCTGCTGCAGCAGCAGCCAGAGCGAGCATAGCGGACCACTGATCGAGGTTACCCTTATCCATCGCATACTCAAAAGCAGCTTTGGTATAAGGCCGAGCGACAGTGTTGACTTCAGCCATCGTTAAACCTCGCTTTAAAGCTCAGCGGCCAGTTTTTCAACAAGCTGCGCGTGTGCCGCTTCATCGATAGATGCTTCCAGTACTTTCTCAGCACCAGCAAGCGCCAGAGTAGCTACCTGGCTACGCAGTGCTTCGCGTGCCTGGTTAACTTCCTGCTCCAGTTCAGCTTCTTTAGCCGCTTTAACACGGTTAGCTTCTTCCAGAGCTTTCTCTTTAGCTTCATCGATGATTTGGTTAGCCCGCTTGTTGGCCTGTTCAATGATGGCGGCTGCTTCTTCTTTGCCTTTACGCATGTTTTCAGTGGCTTTTTCTTGAGCCAGCTGTAAATCGCGCTCAGCACGGTCAGCAGCGTCCAGACCTTCAGCAATCTTCTTCTTACGCTCTGCCAGGGCAGCCGTAATTGGCGGCCACACGTACTTCATGCAGAACATTACGAAGATAGCGAATGCGATGGCCTGACCAATGATGGTTAGATTGATATTCACGCCATTACCTCTCGCGGTTGATTAAGTTAATCGACAAGTCGTATTACTCTTAGACTTGTAGTTACTTACGCAACAGCGAACAGTACGTACAGACCCAGACCAACACCGATCATAGGTACCGCGTCTACCAGACCCATTACGATGAAGAACTGTGTACGCAGAAGAGGAATCAGTTCAGGCTGACGAGCAGCGCCTTCCAGGAATTTACCACCCAGGATACCGATACCTACAGCAGCACCAACTGCGCCCAGACCCAACATCAGCGCACCAGCGATGTATAGCAATGCCATTTCCATCAGTTATATCTCCAATTAAGTTTTAAAGTTTAAATTGAAAGTTTTGTAAAAATCGTTTTTCTGTTTCTTCTATTCAGTTGTCACACTTAGTGGTGATCATATGCCATGGCCAGATATACAATCGTCAGGACCATGAAGATGAACGCCTGCAGCGTGATAACAAGAATATGGAAGATTGCCCAAGGTACGGATAGTACCCACTGTGCCCAGAATGGTAGCAATGCAATCAGGATGAAGATCATTTCACCTGCATACATGTTACCGAACAGTCGTAACGCCAGAGAGATTGGCTTAGCCAGCAGGCCGACAAGTTCCAGGAACAGGTTAAAAGGTAGCATCGCTTTACCCAGAGGCTGGAAAGAAAGTTCAGCCAGGAAGCCGCCCAGACCTTTCTGCTTGATGCTGTAATAGATGATCAGTGCAAATACGCTTAATGCCATACCTGCAGTCGCATTCACGTCAGTAGTTGGTACTACCTTCATGTAGCCGATACCCATTTCAGCAGCGATGAATGGAATCCAGTCAACTGGGACCAGGTCCATAGTGTTCATCAGGAAGATCCACACGAAGATTGTCAGCGACAGCGGAGCAATCATAGGGTTTTTGTGGTGGAAGATTCCTTTAACGTTGTCGTCGACAAACTCAATGATTGTCTCAACAAAATTTTGTGTGCCGCCTGGTACACCAGACGTAGCAGACTTAGCCACTTTGCGGAACAACCATAAGAAAAATACGCCCAGTACGATCGACCAGCCCATTGTATCTACGTTGATTGCCCAGAAGCCCATATCAGCAGCTTCACCGCCATGTGCAAAAGTCCAAGCACCCCCTTCACCTACCACGGAGCCATCATAACGGGTAGTACCTTCCGGCAACTTACCAAATGTTAAGTTGGTTAAGTGGTGGGATATATATTCTGAGGAGGTGAGAGTTCCGCTTTCACTAGCCATTCTCAGTTTCTCTCGTTCAAAGTTTCAGGAATCTGTTATTTAGTTTCATCTGAGCAATCCAACCAGTGATCTGCATCAGGATGAAAGTGCCAAATAAGGAAAATGGATTCAGAGGCTGAATCAGAATAAATACTGCGGCGAAGGCCAGAATACTTATTCCCATTTTCCATATTTGGCTCATATACATTTCAGCGAGAGCATGCCCGGCACTTTGCTTTTCTTTAAAACTCAAAGCGCGGTGTGCGAAATAGAGATTGGGCAGTAGATATAAACCCGCTCCAAGCAGTGCAGACAAAGCCATATTTTGGCTATGCAGCAAAAGTGCGGCAGACAAAGCCACACCGATCCCTGCTTGAATCAGGAAAATTCTAAATATCCGGTTACGATTTTTTTGACTATGAACACCGTGTTTACGGTTCCCCTTGTTCACTGTCATTTGTGGCGCAACCTTATGTAACATCAAGTCCCGATTTGCTCTATTTCGGAGCATTCTAACCCCAAAATGCGTGCCGATTATATGAGCTTAAGCGTAACGAAACAACAGGCAGTTTCAGCATTTGCACTAATGTCGTAGCAGTAATTGCGCTAAGTCAGCATTTGATCAATGCTAAAGTACTGCTTTTGCGGTGAAACTGCCGCTAAATGATTACTTAAGCAGTTGCAGAATATTTTCCAAAGATTCGGCATCATCGTAGTTAATCGTGATCTTGCCGCGACCTTTGGCATTCTGAGTAATGGCCACTTTGCTGGCGAAACGTAATGACAATTCACCTTCAAGTTCAGCCAGTTGTGGATCGGGTTCCGGTTTAACTTTTTCAGCCTTAGGTTCTTCACCCTGCTGAATTTTCTTAACCAGAACTTCGGTCTGACGAACCGATAAGCCTTTGCCGGATACTTCCTGGGCTGCCTGAATCTGTTTTTCATCTTCCAGACTCAATAACGCACGTGCGTGACCCATTTCCAGATCACCGTATTCAAGCATCTTCTTCACTTCGTCAGTGAGATTAATCAGACGCAGAAGGTTAGTAACCGCCGATCGGGATTTACCCACGGCATCTGCAACTTCCTGCTGGGTCAGCTCAAACTCATCCTGCAGACGCTGCAGAGAAATGGCTTCTTCGATAGGGTTCAGGTTTTCACGCTGGATGTTCTCGATCAGAGCCATAGCGATGGCAGCTTCATCCGGAACATCTTTGATGATGGCCGGGATCTCAGTCAGATCAGCCATCTGCGATGCACGCCAGCGGCGTTCACCCGCAATAATCTCGTAACGGTCAGAATCAATTGGACGCACAACGATTGGTTGCATTACGCCCTGTGCACGAATGGAATTTGAAAGCTCTTCCAGAGCCTGAGGGTCAATATCCCGGCGCGGTTGATAGCGACCACGCTGAACAACATCAACGGGCAGTAAGCGAAAACCTTCCAGTTGCTCTGCTTCTTTAACTGAAACTTTCTCTTCTACATCACTCACGCTGGACAACAGTGCATCCAGACCTTTTCCAAGCCCACGCTTCTTCGCCATTGATTATGCTTCCTGTGACTGTTCTTTTTCTTCAGACTGTTCTTTTTCTTCAAGCTGAGTACGACGGATTAATTCACCAGCCAGTGCCAGATAAGCCACAGCTCCCCGTGAATTTTTATCGTACAGAATTGCCGGCAGACCATGGCTCGGAGCCTCTGCCAAGCGAACGTTTCTTGGGATAACCGTGCGATAGACTTTATCCCCGAAGTACTCGACCAGGTGAGTGGATACGTCTTTGGTCAGGCTCATGCGCGGATCAAACATGGTACGTAGAATACCTTCGATCTTGAGCGCCGGATTAAGACGTTTATTGATCTTATCGATGGTACCGATCAGTGCCGATATACCTTCCAGGGCATAATATTCACACTGCATCGGGATAATAACACCCGCAGATGATGCCAACGCATTCACCGTTAACAGGTTCAATGACGGTGGGTTATCAATGAGTACGAAATCGTAATCGTCGGCTATTTCCATCAATGCCATTTTCAGACGGAATTCACGCCGGGGAATCTGTAACAGTTCAACTTCTGCAGCTGTCAGATCACCATTGGAGCCAATCAGATCATAGCCTGCTGGCGTATCCTTGAGGATGGCTTCCTGGATTTTTACTTTATCCGTAAGAACTTCATAAACCGTATTTTCCAGGGTGTGTTTATCCACCCCGCTGCCCATACTGGCGTTACCCTGAGGATCAAGATCCACAAGCAAAACACGTTTTTTGGTAGCGGCTAATGAAGCTGCCAGATTCACGCAGGTTGTTGTTTTACCTACGCCACCTTTCTGGTTTGTGATCGTCAGGATCTTTGCCACGCCTAGCGTCTCCCTAAAACTAGCAGATGCCTTTCCCCTTCTGTCCCCGGAACATTCAGACGGTGACAGATTTTAAGTTCGTATCCGTCAGGCAGTGCTGACAGTTCTTCCTCAGGATACAGACCTTTCATTGCAAGAAAAACACCATCTTTGTTACAAAGCTGATGGGTCCAGTTGATCATATCTTCCAGAGAAGCGAACGCACGGGATATTACCTGATCGAAGGGTTCAAAGTCGCAACTTTCAACCCGTTTATTGATAACGGTTAAGTTATCCAGCCCTAATTCGGTTTTGGCCTGGAGCTGAAAGCGGGTTTTCTTACCATTGCTGTCCAGAGTGGTCACAGACATCTCCGGATAGCAGATAGCAATGGGGATACCCGGCAATCCCGGGCCACTACCCACATCGATGATCCGGTTTCCCTTAATGTAGGGAATCACACTCAGACTGTCGATCAGATGGCGATTAACCATCTCCATAGGGTCGCGAACGGCTGTCAGGTTGTAGGCTTTGTTCCATTTGATCAGCAGATTGAGGTAGCTGATCAATTTATTAATCTTTTCATCTGATAAATTCAGATCCAGAGAAGCAACGCCCCTCTTCAGTGCAGCTTCCAGCTGTTGTTCAGAGATCTGCTGCATCAGCTGGCAACCTTACCTTTGGTCATTTGATGTTTCTTCAGATACACCAGCAGCAATGAGATCGCTGCCGGCGTGATCCCCTGAATTCGGGAAGCCTGGGAGATTGTCGAAGGTTGAACTTCTTTCAGTTTAGCTTTCAGCTCGTTAGAAAGCCCACCAACCTGATCATAATCAAAGCCTTCTGGCAGCGGTGTATTTTCCTGACGACGCATCTGCTCAATTTCGTCTTTCTGACGATCAATATAACCGGCGTATTTATTCTGGATTTCAACCTGTTCAGCGACCTGAGGGTCACCAACCCCTTCACCTTTCAAATGCGCAAGGTCGCTGTAAACCAATTCAGGGCGCTTCAGAAGGTCAGCCAGATTGTATTCACGTGACAACGGTGTTTTCAGCTTCGGTGCCAGTTCATCGGCTTCCGGTGTTTTTGGCTGAATCCAGGTTGATTGCAGACGTTGTTGCTCAAGCTCGATGGCTTCACGTTTTTCGCAAAATGCCTGCCAGCGTTCATCCCCTACCAGACCCAGTTCACGACCTTTTTCGGTCAGACGCAGATCAGCATTATCTTCACGCAGAATCAGACGATATTCTGCGCGGCTGGTGAACATACGGTAAGGTTCTGATGTTCCAAGCGTAATCAGGTCATCCACCAATACACCGATGTAAGCTTCATCACGGCGTGGATACCACTGATCTTTCTCCAAAGCTCTGAGAGCCGCATTGGCACCTGCGAGCAGGCCCTGAGCACCCGCCTCTTCATAGCCTGTAGTGCCATTAATCTGGCCCGCAAAGTACAAACCGTTCATGTGTTTGGTCTCAAGTGTGTGCATGAGATCCTGCGGGTTAAAGAAATCGTATTCGATGGCATAGCCTGGGCGAACGATATGCGCATTCTCAAAACCGCGAATTGAACGTACTGCCGCCAGTTGAATATCAAACGGCAGACTGGTTGAAATGCCGTTGGGATAAAGCTCGTGAGTGGTCAGCCCTTCCGGTTCAACAAATACCTGATGCTGATCTTTATCCGCAAAGCGCATGATCTTATCTTCAATTGAAGGGCAATAACGTGGACCTACCCCTTCAATCACACCGGTGTACATAGGTGAGCGATCAAGACCACTGCGCAAAATTTCATGGGTTTGTTCATTGGTGTGAGTGATGTAACAACTGATCTGCTGTGGATGGTCACTCAGTTTGCCCATATAGGACATCACCGGTGTGGGTGTATCACCGGGTTGTTCCCGCATAACAGAAAAATCAACGCTACGAGCATCAATGCGCGGCGGAGTACCGGTTTTCAAACGGTCAACGCGAAATGGTAACTCTCTTAATCGGTTAGCCAATGCAATTGAAGGCGGATCTCCCGCTCGGCCACCGGAGTGATTTTCCAGACCAATATGAATCACACCGCCCAGGAACGTACCTGCAGTTAAAACAACAGATGAGGAGTGGAAGCGAATGCCTGTCTGAGTAACAACACCTTTAACCGTTTCACCTTCCACGATCAGGTCATCAGCTGACTGTTGAAATATTTCCAGATTTGGTTGGTTTTCCAGTATTTCCCGAATAGCCGCTTTGTAAAGAATTCGATCTGCCTGTGCACGTGTAGCCCTAACCGCAGGGCCCTTTCTGGAATTCAGAACTCTGAACTGAATACCGCCTTTATCGGTAGCACGAGCCATAGCACCATCAAGTGCATCAATCTCTTTTACCAGGTGGCTTTTACCAATACCACCGATCGCCGGATTACAAGACATCTGGCCCAGTGTTTCTATGTTATGGGTTAACAGAAGAGTTTTAGCACCTGTTCTTGCTGATGCTAATGCTGCTTCTGTACCGGCATGACCACCACCGATAACAATAACGTCATAACGGGTTGGAAAATCCACCTGCTGCTACCTCGATAAAGAATTACGGACTACTTACTAGAATGCAGGCATGGCCTGATCTGAAAAGGGGGGTGATTATACCTTTACACGACCAAGTTAGGAATGATCAATTTTTAAACAGCTCTTTGTTCTTCTTATATATAGATAATAAAAGTATTGAATATATATATGTTTTTTTATTTTTATGTTTATTAATAGGAGGATTAAAATCAGTTGATAACTGCATTTTTTATAATTAATACATGAAGTTACATCAATGATAAACCTCTTCTAAAACTGCTCGTATTCTTTGTAAAAGCCATGATTTATCTGTGTATAAGCAGGCTGGTTTTCCACAGAGGAAGTTAGTCACAGGTTTACACAGAGTTTAAGCCACTTCAGGTATACAGTTTATACACAACTCTTGTTGATATCTTTTTAGAGGGCTGAAGCCGAGATCCTAAGAAGTATTAAGTGACTAAGCGTTAAATATATTAACTAACTGAAAATAAAGAGTTATTTATGATTATTGAGGAGGGTTTTTAGATTAGGCAAGGAATTTATAGGAAAAAATCAAGAGATAAAATTGTGGGTAACTTGGTTATAACTTGAGATTCTCCTGTTTAAATCAGGAAAAACAGATAAATTTTCAATCAGATAGTCATGAAACTTAATTTGCCAGGTAAGAAGCTTCTTCTATCTTTATCCTTTCCTGGATGTATGGATATACTAAGCAACACCTTCCAAACTGATATTTAGTTTATAACGGGTACTTCTGCCCCCTGCCCCCAGTTTCTTAATACACCCCTTGGAATGCATCTCTGTCAGATGACGAGTTGCACTGGCTTTACTTACACCCGTTAATTGTTGGTATTCAGATGCATTGATGCTTGCTTCAGGGTCTGTGTTGTTAAACAAATCCCTAAGAATCTCAGCCTGAGTGCTGTTAAGACCTGCTTCTGCAACTTTGGCCCAGAATTTTGGCTGGTTAAGGTTTGTATAAAGAGCCTCAAGGCATGTGCTGAAGCATTCGTTAATAATATCGAGGAAGTAATCGATCCAGTTGGTTATATCAGTACTACCGCGGCGGGCGCTATTCAGCTCTTCCATAAAGATGTCGTTAGTTTCTGAGAAGAGGTTCGGATTCAGATAAATTGGAATATTTAGATCAACGGACTGATTCAATGCAAGATTACCGAACATCCGGCAGATATCGATGTTGTATGTATTAAAAGGTTTAATGCAGGCCAGACGAAGGCAGGAAACAGCAACCCTGATCATTGGATCATAATGCTCTTTAGTCCAGTTATTGAACCACTCTGTCAGATCGATAAGTTCAAATAGGACTTTTTCAGTACCGTCGCTATCTTTGCCCTGGCGAAGCTGATTACTCTCCTCTTTTTGGATTGATTGATGCCATTGCATCAAGCGCTCAAGAGAGAACGGTTCATCTGACTTGTGACAGGAATCAAGAATCGCTTCAGCCCATCTTCTAGAATAAGCACTCTGGACCGCTTCATCATCTACAGGCAGTTCCAGTTGCTCCCTTATAGATGCAGAGAGTTGCAGTTGCAGAGGTCTTCGCTGTTTATCGATAGATTGAAGCAGGTTATTAAAGGTGAACTGGATACGGTCCCTTTCCGAAAGGAGAGCGTTAAGGCTGTGTATCTGCCCAGATAGGAAATATAAGTGTTTCAGCTTTGCACTGAAATACTGTTCCTGCCACTCAAACTCAGGCCACCCTTGCTTTTCCCAGATCCAGTTACCAGTCATAACACTTAATAATCAGCTTATTATTTGTGATTTATAATAGTTATATATGGCTTATAATTCAAGCTGAATATTATGATTAATTATATTGTATGGGCCTAAAATTATTTGAAGGATTTTTCTGTATATCTGAATGCTAATCATAATTTTGAATTTATTATAGAAATATCTATGTGTGGATGATTAGAGAATAGAGTAAAAAGGCTATAATTTATCGGCTCATTTACTGAGTATAATATTTGTTGCACTATAGGCTTATTATATAAGTATAAAGAATATAAATTCAATAATATTAATCAGTTACTTCGTCTAATATCCTGAGGTTTTCTAGATTTACACGATGGTATGTAAGGTTCTAGATTTTTTATTGTATGAAATAGAGGAACGGTATGCAGGACGATGATGGTTTTTAGATTTTTATTTGATTCAATTGATGAGCTGAATATTTGCATTATAGAAATCGAATTATGGTTTCATAATTTTTACTGTAGCGACTAAACCCAATGATGAAATCTGTGGAGTTATAGTTGGATAATTTTCATTGAACGCTGGCTTTTAAAAATATGTAGCATTGGTAATGCTAGTAAACTTGGTTATTAATAAATCAAATATTGAGCTAATTGTCAGTAAATATGGCTCATTATTTGAACTTAATATGGTTATTATCCATCACTTACCAATACAGAAGGAACTGAATATTCGGCCTAGCAGATCATCAGAACTGAATTCACCCGTAATCTCACTCAGGTGTTGCTGAGCTTGTCTGAGGTCTTCTGCTAGTAACTCTCCCGCTCCACAGGCCAGTAGCTGATCCTGGCCAGTCAGGAGCAGACTTTCTGCGCGGTTCAGGGCATCGATATGGCGACGGCGGGCAAGGAAGCCCCCTTCTGTAGTATTTGCATAACCCATACAGTCTTTCAGATGCTGGCGGAGGTTTTCTATACCGATATCTGCTTTGGCAGAAAGGGAGATCAGGGTGTGACCGTGGTGTTCACCTATGTTTGGTTCTTCTGAAGTCAGATCACATTTGTTGCGAATGACGGTGATTTTGCTCTTATCTTCCAGCTTATTAACAAACTCAGGCCAGATCTGTTCAGGATCATCCGTTGCTGTTGTGGTGCTGTCGACCATCAGAAGCACCCTGTCGGCTTTCTGTATCTCTTCCCAGGCGCGATTAATGCCAATGCGTTCCACCTCATCAGGCGCATCCCTGAGGCCCGCTGTGTCGATAATATGCAGTGGCATACCATCAATGTGGATATGTTCTCTGAGGACGTCACGGGTAGTGCCTGCAATGTCTGTCACTATGGCTGAGTCTTTGCCTGCCAGAGCGTTCAACAGGCTGGACTTACCTGCGTTGGGCCGGCCTGCAATTACTACGTTCATACCTTCACGTATGAGACTGCCCTGCCTTGCTTCCTGTTTCACATCGGCTAATTGGTCAATGATCACCTGCAGGTCACCAGCGACTTTGCCATCAGCGAGGAAATCAATCTCCTCCTCCGGGAAGTCTATAGCGGCTTCAACGTAAATTCGTAACAGGGTCAGTGATTCCACCAACTCATGCACTCTATTTGAGAAAGCGCCCTGTAGTGATTTAAGCGCGCACCTTGCAGCTTGTTCAGAACTCGAATCGATCAGGTCTGCTATGGCCTCTGCCTGGGTGAGGTCCATCTTATCGTTTAGGAAGGCACGTTCTGAAAACTCGCCTGGATTTGCCAGCCTTGCGCCGCATTCCACAACCCGGCGTAGGAGTATATCCATAATGACCGGACCGCCATGCCCCTGCAGTTCCAGAACATCTTCACCGGTAAATGAGTTTGGCCCTGGGAAAAAGATCGCAATTCCCTGATCGATCTCCTGTTCAGTGCCATCATAAAAAGCGCCGTAGTAGGCATACCGAGGTTTCAGATCTGTTTTTACAATCTGTTCTGAGATCTGTTTAGCCATTGGACCCGAAATGCGAACGATACCCACACCACCTCTGCCTGGAGGTGTCGCTTGAGCGGTAATAGTGTCGTTATTGGCAAGTGTCATGTTGGGTCCCGGCTTATCTGAATTGGGCGATTTTAGCATTACTAAGGGAAGGTGCGAATAAGTCTATAGCAACTCAGCGAGACCTTAAGTGTGCAGATGCAAGGCAGGTTTCGCAGATAATGGCCTTAGCCCTTTTCAAGAAATCTAACACAGCAAATGTGCGCTTAAGGCCTCGCCCTCCGGGGCCCTCAGCCAACCGACTACTCTGTGTTGCGCTTTCTTGACTTAACCCGTTAGGCCTGCAAAAGCCCGCCTTGATTAGTCAATTGGCTGAGGGCCTGAGAAACCATAGACTTATTCGCACCTTCCCTAAGGCATTAGACGTAAAACTCAGACACAAAAAAACCGCTAACGAGTAGCGGCTTTTTTAGAATCAGACGAATTCCGTCAGGAGTTTTCGATCTGTTTATTGATCACGTATTGCTGTGCGATCGACAGAATGTTGTTCACAACCCAGTACAGAGTCAGACCTGCAGGGAACCACAGGAAGAAGAATGTGAACAGGATCGGCAGCATCTTCATGATTTTAGCCTGCATCGGGTCTGGAGGTGTTGGGTTCAGCATCTGCTGAATGAACATACTCGCACCCATGATGATCGGCAGAATGAAGTAAGGATCTTTAACCGAAAGGTCAGCCAGATACAGGAACTCAGCATGGCGCAGTTCCACAGACTCCATCAGTACCCAGTACAGAGCGATGAAGATAGGCATCTGCGCTACGATTGGCAGACAGCCGCCCAGAGGATTGATCTTCTCCTTCTGGTAAAGCTTCATCATTTCCTGAGACATCTTCTGACGGTCATCACCGTAAAGTTCTTTCAGACGTGTCATTTCAGGGCCGAACTTACGCATCTTCGCCATGGATTTGAAGGCTTTTGCGTTCAGCTGGAACAGCGCCAGTTTAACCAGAACAGTGATACCGATGATTGCCAGACCCCAGTTACCCAGGAAGCTGTAAACTTTAGTCAGCAGCCAGTACAGAGGTGAAGCCACCCACCACAGCCAACCGTAGTCTACTGTCAGTTTCAGGTCTTCCTGCGCTTGCTCCATATACTCCTGAATCTTAGGACCTACATAGAAGTTAGCACTTACAGTCTTGCTCTCACCTGCATTTACCAGGAAGTCCGGAGACAGGAAACCAACAATATAGTTGCCGTTCAGCTTACGGGACTGGTAGCTGTACTCAGCCCCCGGTGCTGGAATCCAGGCACTCAGGAAGTAATGCTGAGACATCGCAACCCAACCATTCTGGCTACGCTTCTTGAACTGGCTGTCATCCATATCGTCAAAATCGATTTTTTCGTATGGATCTTCAGCAGTAGAGAACACAGCACCCAGATAAGACTGCATGCCCATATCGGTCATAGAAGTCGGGTCTTCACTACGGTCACGCTTGATCTGGCCAAACAGGCTTGCAGACCACTGCTGCTGGGACTGGTTGTTTACAACAAAATCCAGACCTACTTCGTAGGAACCTTTAGTGAATGTATAACGTTTAGTAACTACCACACCGTTAGCATCAGTGAACGTCAGATCAACAGCCAGTTCATCTTGTTCACCCAGAACATATTCGTTCTGAGAAACAGCGTAACTTGGACGACCTTCAGGGCTCGCATCCGGACCATTCTTACCAACCAGACCACTCTGTGAAACATAAGTACGGTTAGTTGTCTGCTCAAGCAGAACAAAAGGAAGGTCTGAACCCAGAGTCGCTTTGTACTCAGGCAGAGCCACCTGGATAATGTCGCCACCTTTAGTGTCGATCAGAATATCCAGAACGTCAGTTTTAACACTGATCAATTGAGCCTGAGTTGCTGCAGCCTGCTGAGCAGTTGCTGGCATATCGCCAGCCTGAGCAGATTCATCGGCTTTAGGCAGTTCAGAATTAACGGGTTGACTATCATAAGCAGAAACAGAAGTAGTAACTTCCTGTGCTTCAGGTTGCTGACCATAGTCTTGGTTCCATTGCAGCACCAGCAGATAGCTGATCAAACAAAGTGCTCCAATAAGAATTATACGCTGTACATCCATAGGTTAAGGACCAATCAGGTTTTCTTTAGCTTCTTTGATTTATTTATCAGTCGCGACCAGCACTTCTTCATCAGCTTATGAATTTGATCGTTTTCCATCTCTCCCAGACCCTGTCTGGCAAGAATGATCATATCCACTTCTGGTAAATGGTGTTGGTTCAGACGAAAAGATTCGCGAATGATACGCCGAACACGGTTACGTTTCACCGCTTGACGAATATTTTTTTTGGAAATTACAAATCCAAGCCGGGAATGGCCAAGATTATTGGGGCGAGCGAGGATAAGGATAGTTTGGTCTGGTACTTTCAGCTGTGCATTATCAAATACAAACTGGAAGTCCCTGCCGGTTAAAAGACGTAACCGGCGAGGGTAATCGAATTCGGTCATTCAATAAACCAGACCGTATAACCAGTCTTAAGCAGACAGGCGCTTACGGCCTTTTGCACGACGACGGTTAATTACCTGACGGCCAGCTTTAGTAGCCATGCGGGCACGGAAACCGTGTGTGCGTTTACGCTTAAGTACGCTTGGTTGAAATGTTCTTTTCATCGGTCAGTCCTGCCAACGCGTTATTTAACAAATAACGTAGTAATAAATACCACGTCCAAAAATTGAGAGGGCGAAATTCTAGTGAATTTGCTTCCGCGGTTCAATCTATTTTTATGAATATTTAGCTTTATTTGCAGATTAATCGATATTCAGAGGGTGAAACCGAGTTTTGCGGGTGCTAACAAGAGACTGTGTAACAGCTGTAATTTCCCAAAACTGTGACTAAAACTGTTAATTCTGTGGATAAAGTGCATCTTTTTAGTCATTTTCATAACTTACAGAGTGAATAACATCTGGGATAAGTAGTGGCTTAATTGTGATTAGGCTGCTGATAAGTAACTTTGCTGTTATCTGTAAGCCACGCAATATAAGGTGTTCGAAGAATATGACACTTTCGTAAAATTATTAAAAAAGAGCAGGTTTACTGTGGATAAGTAGCGGTGATCTGGTTAAAATCGGGAGTTCTACTGGTACAAAGCTAAATCATCGCTAAGCATCCTCTTTGCTTTTGTGTGTTTTTCCCTGTTTTCCTCTTTGTTCGAGGCCAGTCAGACAACAATAAACAATAACAATGGTAGAGAAAGGCTTCTCCTGTATGTCAAAGGAACTCTGGGCCCGCTGTCTTAGCAGCTTACAAGCGGAATTTCCGGCCCAACAGTACAATACCTGGATCAGACCTCTGCAGGTTTCTGCAGAACATAATGAACAGTTGGTACTGGTAGCACCTAACCGATTTGTTCGGGACTGGGTAAACGATAAGTTCCTTTCTCGCATTCGCCAGGTTGTATGTGATGTTTCTGGCGATATCTCTACTGAAGTCTCTCTGGAAGTTGCACAAAACAAAGGCTTTGCTCCACGTCCTAGAATGCAGGCACGTCAGCCGATCAGGACGACTCCACCGCCGCCACCGACACATGCACCGGTTTCGGCGATGCCAAGAACACCGGTACATCATGAACCTGCAATGCGGCAACAGCCTTTAGTTGACCCTACTGCTGCTTTTATACCTGGCAGCGAAGAATCCGCAGAGATCAATATTCCACAGCAGGTGCTTGAGAGTGCTTCGGCTCAGATTATTCTGCCGTCCGCCACTCAGGTAGCTGAGACAACAGAGCGTACGGTGAATGTTGAAGGTGGTCTTAAACACCATCAATCAAACCTTAACCACTCTTTTACCTTTGAGAGCTTTGTCCAGGGTAAATCAAACCAACTGGCACTGGCTGCGGCACGCCAGGTTGGAGATAACCCCGGCGTTTCCTACAACCCACTCTTTATATATGGTGGTGTAGGCTTGGGTAAAACCCACTTGATGCATGCGGTGGGTAACGAGATGCTCAAGCGCAATCCAAACGCTAAGATTGTGTATCTGCACTCTGAGCGTTTTGTTGCGGACATGGTTAAAGCTCTGCAATTGAACGCCATTAATGACTTTAAACGTTACTACCGCTCGGTTGATGCCCTGCTGATCGATGATATTCAGTTCTTTGCGGGCAAAGAGCGTTCTCAGGAAGAGTTTTTCCACACCTTTAACGCCCTGTTAGAGGGTGGTCAGCAGATGATTCTGACCAGTGACCGTTATCCAAAAGAGATCAACGGTGTGGAAGAGCGTCTTAAATCCCGTTTTGGTTGGGGTCTCACGGTTGCGATTGAACCGCCTGAGCTGGAAACCCGGGTAGCTATTTTGATGAAGAAAGCAGATGAAGCGCGAGTACGCCTTCCAGATGATGCTGCTTTCTTCCTGGCACAGAAGATCAGATCCAATGTTCGTGAGCTTGAAGGCGCGTTAAAACGTGTAATTGCCAACGCTCATTTCACTGGTAGCCCAATTACTACACCTTTTATTAAAGAATCTCTTAAAGACCTGCTGGCTTTGCAGGATAAACAGGTTAGTATTGATAATATTCAACGGGTTGTGGCCGATTACTATAAGATTAAGGTTTCTGATCTGTTGTCTAAACGACGCAGTCGTTCTGTGGCAAGACCACGCCAGGTGGCAATGAGTCTTTCCAAGGAACTGACCAATCACAGTTTGCCTGAGATTGGTGATGCGTTTGGTGGTCGCGATCACACCACAGTGCTCCATGCTTGTCGTAAGATAAAGGAGCTGCGTGAGAGTGATACGGATATCAGAGAAGATTATCAGAATTTACTGCGTCATCTTACGGCGTAAGGTTACCGGCCAAAACGGACCGGCTTATATAAGGTAGGTGGGGAAACGATGAAATTTGTCATCTCACGTGAAGCACTGATCAAACCATTGCAACTGGTTGCGGGTGTTGTAGAGCGCCGTCAGACATTGCCAGTGCTATCCAATATTCTTCTGGTAGCTGAGGGTGATCAGCTTGCCATGACTGGTACAGACCTTGAGGTTGAACTGGTCGGACGTGTAACACTGGATGAACCAGCCGAATCAGGTTCAGTCACAGTGCCTGCACGTAAGTTGATGGATATTTGTAAATCACTTCCAGACTCAGCCCGTATCGAGCTGACTCTGACGGGTCAGAAGATGGTTATTAAAGCGGGTCGAAGCCGCTTCACACTGTCTACCCTGCCTGCAACTGAATTCCCGAATGTTGAAGACAGTCCAGAAACACTGGAATTTTCACTGCTTCAGCAGCAATTGCGTAATCTGATTGATAAAACCGGCTTCTCCATGGCTCAGCAGGACGTTCGTTACTACCTGAACGGCATGCTGCTGGAGATTCAGGAAGGTCAGCTGCGTTCAGTATCTACAGACGGCCACCGTCTTGCGACCAGCATTACAGAGGTGCAGGCACCTGAAGGCATGCAGCACCAGATCATCGTACCGCGTAAAGGTATTCTGGAACTGGCGCGACTGCTACAGAACGGTGATGAAGAGCTGAAACTGGTGATTGGTTCCAGCCATATCCGTGCACATGTAGGTGACTTCACCTTTACATCTAAGCTTGTTGACGGCAAGTTCCCGGATTATGAGCGCGTAATTCCGAAAAATGGCGACAAGATCCTACTGAGTGATCGTATGGAGCTGCGTCAGGTTCTGAGTCGTATTGCAATCCTGTCGAACGAAAAATACCGTGGCGTGCGTTTGGCACTGTCTAATGGTTATCTGCAGGTTATGGCAAATAACCCAGAGCAGGAAGAAGCGGAAGAAAGTCTGGCAGTGGATTACGAAGGTGACAGCCTGGAAGTAGGTTTCAACGTTAACTATCTGTTGGATTGCCTCTCAATCCTCAACTCCGACGTTGTCCGCCTGACCCTGTCCGATTCTAACTCCAGCGCACTGGTTGAAGGCTTTGATGAGCCGGAAAGCCTTTACGTTGTCATGCCAATGCGTATGTAATTTAGGTTTTTATACCGATTTATAATGGGGGCTAATGTAGCCCCCGTTTTGTATCAGCCGACTACTGATGTCCATATCCAAACTCCAGATCCAGCACCTGCGCAATATCAGCTCAATCAGCTTTGAGCCCTCCTCTGCTATCAACATCATCTGTGGTGAAAACGGCAGCGGCAAAACCAGTATTCTGGAAGCGATTAACGTCCTCGGTCTTACCCGCTCTTTCCGAACCAATAAAACCCGTCATCTGGTTCAGAATGAGCAGCTCAGCAGCGTCGTTCATGCCTCTATAGATCCGCTTGGCCATGGCCTTAAACAATCGCTTGGCGTAGAGCGCCCGGTAGAGGGTGAAGCCAGGGTACGTTACGAAGGTTCAGACATCGATATTTCCACCCTTGCGGAGCTGATTCCACTGCAGGTTATCAACTCAGATACCTTCATGATTCTTGAAGGTTCTCCGGCTGTTCGGCGGCAATTTCTGGACTGGGGCGTGTTTCATGCAGATAAAGCATTTATTCAGCTCTGGAGAGGCTTTAAAAGGGTATTAAAACAGCGTAATACCCTGCTGAAATGTGGTAAGATTGACAACCAGTTACGTCAGGTTTGGGATCGCGAATTTATCGCCTTTTCCGAGCAGTTAACCCGGTTGCGTCAGGAGTACCTGACATTGCTGAAACCGGAGTTCGATAAGGTGGTTTCAGAGCTGCTGGATGACGTCGTAATTGAACTGGGTTTCAGCTGTGGCTGGGACCAGAAACGCGGGCTTGAAGAGGTGCTTGCCACCAACTTTGAGCGAGACCTGCGCCAGGGTTTTACCGGCAGTGGTCCGCAGCGTGCAGATATCCGCCTCAAGGTGGATGGTCATACCGCTGCAGAACGTCTCTCCCGCGGACAAAAGAAATTAGTGGTCAGTGCCCTTAAGCTTGCACAAGGCGCATTGTTCCAGCGTATGAACAGCAGGCCCTGTATCTATCTGATCGATGATTTACCATCGGAACTGGATAGCCAGCATGGGGAACTGTTCTGCCAAGTGTTAGAGCAGAGCTCTAACCAGTGTTTTATAACTTGTGTTGATAACAGATCGCTTGAGAGCTTCTGGAGTCCACAAACGGAAAAAGCCACTTTCCGGGTGTCAGAGGGTGACATTGTCAGCCCAATGTAACGGAAAAGTTAGGAGATTTTGATGAGCGGCGAAGATAATCAGAACTACGATTCTTCCAGTATCAAGGTACTAAAAGGCCTTGATGCGGTAAGAAAACGCCCAGGCATGTACATTGGTGATACAGACGACGGTACCGGTCTGCACCACATGGTATTTGAGGTTGTTGATAACTCAATCGATGAGGCTTTGGCGGGTCACTGTAGTGAGATTAAGGTAACTATCCACCCGGATGAGAGTATCACCGTACAGGATAATGGCCGTGGTATCCCAACTGATATCCACCCGGAAGAAGGCGTATCCGCTGCCGAAGTTATCATGACCGTACTGCATGCAGGCGGTAAGTTTGATGACAACAGCTATAAAGTCTCTGGTGGTTTGCACGGTGTAGGTGTATCGGTAGTAAACGCCCTCTCCGTTAAGCTGAAGATGACAATCCGCCGTAACGGGCAGGTGCATGAGCAGGTTTACCACCACGGTGAACCTGAAGCGCCACTGTCGGTTGTTGGTGAAACTGACAGCAGCGGTACTATGGTTCGCTTCTGGCCATCAGAAGAGACCTTTACCAACGTTTCCTTCAAGTTTGATGTTCTGGCTAAGCGCCTGCGCGAACTCTCCTTCCTGAACTCTGGTGTGCGTATCGTGCTTAAAGACGAACGTACAGCAGTAGAGGAAGTATTCGAATATGCCGGTGGTTTGAGCGCCTTTGTTGAATATCTGAACACCAACAAAACCACGGTTAACAAAATTTTCCACTTCACTGCAGAACACGAAACAGGTGTGGCTGTAGAAGTGGCAATGCAGTGGAACGATAGCTATCAGGAAAGTATTCATAGCTTCACTAACAACATTCCACAGCGCGATGGTGGTACCCACCTTTCCGGTTTCCGTGCTGCGCTGACACGTTCCCTTAATACCTATATCGAGAACGAAGGCCTGAACAAAGGCGGTAAGATCAGCACTACAGGTGATGACAGCCGTGAAGGTCTGACAGCCATTATCTCGGTTAAAGTGCCCGATCCTAAATTCTCCTCCCAGACCAAAGACAAACTGGTCTCCTCTGAGGTGAAATCTGCGGTTGAACAGACCATGGGTGAGCGCCTGGGTGAATACCTGCAGGAAAACCCGCAAGAAGCTAAATCCGTTGTATCTAAGATGATCGACGCAGCGCGTGCCCGTGAAGCCGCACGTAAAGCCCGTGAGATGACACGTCGTAAAGGCGCACTGGATATTGCAGGTCTGCCGGGTAAGCTGGCCGACTGCCAGGAGAAAGACCCTGCGCTTTCTGAAATCTACCTGGTGGAGGGTGACTCTGCGGGCGGATCGGCTAAACAGGGCCGTGCGCGTAAGACTCAGGCTATTCTGCCGCTGAAAGGTAAGATCCTTAACGTAGAGAAAGCACGTTTCGACAAGATGCTCAGTTCTGCCGAGGTTGGCACACTGATCACCGCACTGGGCTGTGGTATTGGCCGTGAAGAATACAACCCAGACAAACTGCGTTACCACCACATCATCATCATGACCGATGCCGACGTGGATGGTTCGCACATCCGTACCCTGCTGCTGACCTTCTTCTTCCGTCAGATGCCGGAACTGATCGAGCGTGGTTACGTGTATATCGCACAGCCACCGCTGTATAAGATCAAAAAAGGTAAGCAGGAGCAGTACCTGAAAGACGACGAAGCACTGGATTCTTACCTGCTTCAGGGCGCTCTTGATGGCACTACACTGCACGTAAATGCGGATGCACCGGGCATTGGTGGCGAGAAACTGGAAGAGCTGGTTTACCAGTATCGTGCCGTCATCCGTACCATTAACCGTATGTCCCGTGTTTACCCATACGCAATGCTGAAGTCTCTGCTGGATACGCCAGCCTTCCCACGTGACAACATGGGTGATCAGGCAACGGTTGCGGACTGGTGTGATAAGTTTGACGATGCTTTGGCAGCCTATTCTGATAAAGCGGTCAGCTATCAGTGTCTGGTAGAGGAAGACAAAGAACACAGTAACTTCGTAGCAAAAGTGGTTATGCAGCAGCACGGCGTAGCTCACGACTACGTGCTGAACGAAGAGTTCTTCGCTTCACGTGAATACACAGAGATGTCAAAGATGTCTGATACCCTTTCCGGCCTGCTGGAAGACGGTGCTTACCTGCAACGCGGTGAGCGTCAGAAGGAAGTAACAGACTTCGAAGAAGGCCTGAACTGGCTGCTGGATCTGTCCCGCCGTGGCCACTACATCCAGCGCTATAAAGGTCTGGGTGAGATGAACCCGGAACAGCTGTGGGAAACGACAATGGACCCGGATTCACGTCGTATGCTTCAGGTAACCATCGACGATGCGATCGCTGCTGACCAGCTGTTCACAACCCTGATGGGCGACGAAGTAGAGCCTCGCAGAAACTTCATTGAATCCAACGCACTGCAGGTAGCTAACCTGGATGTGTAATAAGTAAGTGATCACCTACTAACTATAAAAGCCTCGCTATGCGGGGCTTTTTGTTGTTGGCTTATTATTGCTCACCTTGGCTTATCCCGGTTTCTTTCTGGAAAGGAATTAATTCTCAGCCCGTACAGAGATATGATTTTGCGGTAAGGCTGAGGAGTGCTGATGGGCTATTTGCCAGCCCTCTGCTTGCTTTACGAGTACAAAAGTGAAGCGTGCATTCAGGTTCACCCGGTTATCGCAACTGTTCCAGTAGAACGTGTAAAAGCCACTGCAGGTAGCGGCATTTCCGTGGTCCTGAATATACAGTTCAGTCAGTTCAACTGAACGTTCCTCCAGGCTCAATAAGCCATCAAAGTACTCTTTAATCAGCTCAGGTGTATTTCGGTAGAAAGGTGAAAGCGTGCCCATCAATACGCCATCTTCAGTATACAAAGCACATATCTCTTCAGACGTTGGTTTTGCAAAAGCAGCAGCCCACTGCGAAATGACTGCTTTGATGGCCGGAGCGCTCACATTCTTCACCTTGATAGAGAATTGAGGGATGGAGAGATTATTGTCTTATTTAAAGATAGTGTATCTACGACAAATGGCTTGGGGTTGTTGTTATCCACAGATTCAGGTGCGCACTTATATTTGATGCTGACCGTCTTGTTAGGCGAATTCCCTGCGCAGATGTTCATTTGAAGACCGGCCTAAAAAAACTGCGCTCCGAACTGACAACACAGCCAGTATCACGCGCGTATGCGAATGCCGCTTTGCATTCAGGATCTTCGAAAGACTTTTTCCGATACTCCTCATATGCCGCCAGGCTCGAGAAGGTGAACAGCGCCATTGCCACATTACTTGCGCCTTCGCTAGGAAGAAAATATCCGTGATGTTGACCACCAAACTTCTGCACGAGCGGAATCCACATTCCTGCATATTCCTCGAACTGTTCCAACTTCGTGGGGTCGGTTGCAGCCACTTGTTATCTCTACTCTTCATCATCCTTAATTTCTTCTATATATGAACTCCATGCCCGATTACCATATTCCTCTAGGTCAATTTCTACATATTCATTGTGGATGTAATCTAACAACGAATCTAATGCCTTATTGAGATTATCAAGAACTCCGATATAGTCTTTCTCAGACACTTCTTCACTAGATTCAAATTTATAGAGATTGTTTCTTATATGGTGGAAGTTGTAGCCAAACGAAAGGCTTTTATCAAAATTTGTCATTAGCGCATCAATTCGATCACTTAACTGGGTATCGTATAATCGAAATCCAATAAACGCCTGTATAGATTGCATATTATAAAGAGCAGTGAATGTATCAAAATCCATGATCATCGATTCAAATCCATGATGCACATGGTCTTGAATCACCTTAGGAGGCATCTTTTCAAGAAACCTCTTTAATTTTGTCAAATCTCTTTCTCGCTTTATAGCTTCTGTAGGATCTTCAATAGGCGGCAGCTCAATTTTCGGCAGTTCTCCTATTAGCTTTAAGCTGGTTGAAAAAGCTGAAGACAGATTTTTTACAACATTCTTTTTATTATCAGAGTCGCCTAAATCTTCTTCACTTAATTTGTATTTAAGAATTCTCTTTGTCTTTAAATCAAACGGCAATGTCTCAACTGACGAATAAGCCTCATTCACCACAAAGATAGTTCTTTTGAATCCTTTTTTTCCAACAGAATAACCAGCCTCAAATAAAACATTCGAGTTAGGCATTGCCTTCCCTGAATCAGATGTGAGTATTGGAGTGATATCAGCGACAAATAACTCACACCCATCAATCTTCTTAATTATGGTTTCAACAATATCAGGAGAGCCTGGTTCATTGAGAGTATCTTTATCAAGAATGAACTGAACTTCCTCTTCTTTTAGAGAGGTGTTATGTATCTTTATCGCAGAGGTAATAGCCTTTTCAATGACATTTCGATTTGTTTTAGAAGATATGTCAGATTGCCAAGAATAAAATACTGTTTTCATAACTTCCTTTTAATTCAAATTGGCGCGATTTATCAGCGGAGATAACGCCTAAAGCAGCGGCACAGTATGCGTCGGATGGCTTTTCTTGTTATGCGGTTTCACGGTCAATTCTTATGGCTCTCGCTGTTTGCTCTTTAAATCTCATCAACAACCAAACCGCCCAAAATTCAAGAGCGGTTACACCCAAACACAGCATTGATGTCGAAAAAACTGAAATACTAATTCCTTTATACCAAACGATAAAAGGAAACGATGCAGTGACAAATATTAGGAGTGCATAGACTAGCATCAAAAAAATTACGCCTATTAAAATGACCACATTGATTTTTATTCTGGTTTCAGGGTCCTGGAACATTTTAATGAATTCTGATTCTTCTCGATCTAGTTCACTTTCCGTCCTCGCATATTCGTGAATGGCACGTACAAGTGGGACACGGCGTAATCCATATAAAATGGCTATGAATATCAATGTACCGGTAACGTAAGGACTAATACTGGAGAAGAATATACCGACTTCACCACTAAGTTTGCTGCCCTCTTCTAGTAATGATTTGATGTGATTTAACCATTCCATTTAATACTCTCTCCTGCTGGCATAACAGTTAAATATACGACCCTTGCAAGGTCTGAAAGCTTGCAAGCTGAGTTATCTGAAGGATTTAAGTTGGGAGCAGCGATGAGATGGGACGTTCATTGAACGGTCTTAATCCTTTTACCTTCTGAGAGTTAACTCAATCGGTATCTGTCACGGGTACTCCAATCACCCACCTGTTTGGCACTATAACCTATTTGGATATGAAATAAACAGCGTTGAGTCAGTTCGATCAGGCGTACTGAACGATGCAGTTTTTGCCTTCGGATTTAGCTTGGTAGAGGGCCTGGTCGGCTTGTTTGATCAGTTGTTCTACGGCGAGTTCTTTTTCTTTCTGGGAGTGGCTCAGGCCTACGCTGATGCTGAGGTTGATGGCATGCTCTTCGATGCGCAGGGTTTTGGTACAGATCTGGGTTCTGAGCCTTTCCAGAATGGCGTAGGCGCCCTGAATGTCGGTATCCGGTAGCAGAATGGCAAACTCCTCACCTCCCATACGGGCAATGATATCGCTGCCTCTTGCGCCCTCTTTCAGAGTATCCGCAAAAGATCTGAGTACTTCATCCCCCACCATATGCCCGTAGGTGTCATTAATCGCCTTGAAGTCATCAATATCGATATAGGCCAGGGTCAGATGACTGTGATTTCGGTCTGCAATTTTCTTCAGAGTATTAAAGCTTTCAAAGAACGTGCGGCGGTTCATGGTGCCGGTGAGTTCATCGTATGTGGCGAGTTCACGCTGTTTTTCCTCCAGCTCGTGAAGTTTTATGAGAAGGCCAATCAGGTACCAGGTAACCATAGGGGCAATCAGGGCGGGACACAGGATCGAGATAAACAGTGCAATTTTATAGGTTTGTGGACCAGAATCTGTGACCCATAAAACAACCATTGTAATCAATACAGAAAGCACAACAGAGACGATGGTGACTGCAAGGCTCACACCCAGCCTACCCATTCTGGTAATTATGTCTCTCATTATCTGCAATGTACTGCTCAGCCTAGAACTTTTATTGGAGTTATCAACTCAGTATAGATGCTAAATCTGACCATGCATTCAGTACGTATGTTTTTATGCTTTAACTAAGACTAATTGCCTTGGCCAGTTCCACAAAGGCTTGTATGGGTTGGTTATGTTTGTCGCTATTACGCATACCAAGGTGAATCTGCTTGTGTACGCCCTGATCCCCTAATTTTATAGATTTGATCGGCAATGTTCTGGAATACTCTTCCGCCAGCCAGTGTGGAAGAGCGGCCACTCCCCTGTTGGCTGCAACCATCTGCAGAATGATTTCTGTAGTTTCCAGTGTTTTGTGTTTAGCTGGGCGACAGTTCTCAGGCGTAAGAAACTGTTGGTAGATATCCAGACGCGATGATTCTACCGGATAGGTAATTAACACCTGATCAGTGAGATCCTGTGGGTAGACACGCTGTTTCTCTGTCAGCGGGTTTTGCTGGCTTACGACCAATACCAATTCGTAAGGGAAAACGGATTCAAAGTGGATCGCCTTCATCTGGATCGGGTCGGGTGTCACCAGCAGATCAATATCATGGTTAAACAGTGCGGCCATGCCCCCAAACTGGAAACGTTGTTTAACATCCAGATCGATTCCCTGAAACTGTTCCAGATAGGTTGCAGAGACTTTTGTCAGCCATTGGTAACAGGGGTGGCACTCCATGCCTATGTGCAGTGTACCGATCTCGTTATTGGCAAACTCTTGTAGCTTAGTGTCGATTCGTTCGAGCTGAGGCAGAATGCGTTCTGCTTCTCTGAGTAAGAACTCCCCGGCCTGAGTCAGATGGATGTTGCGGCCTTTTTTCTCCCACAGCTCGCAACCAGAGAGCTCCTCCAGCCGTTTTATTGTGTGGCTGAGTGCTGACTGGGTGAGGCAGAGTTTATTCGCTGCGGCTGTTAGAGAGCCTTGCTGCTTAATTTCTCTGAGAATGCGTAAGTGTGTTCTTTCAATCATCCCTGAAACTTAACCAGAATTTTTTGCTTGATGAGACAGGTCCATCATTTTTCATGAATGACGGTCCCTATCCTAGTGAAATATATTCGGGGAAAGATGAATGGTATTACTGCAGGATGTTTATCCGAGAATGCGAATAGGCGAATAGTTATTGTGAGCTGTATAGCTCGATACCGGATGTGATGTCCCCTGTTCCACTTTTCCAATAATGTCGCTTAATCCAGAAAAGCTATGCCACTTTTCCGGATAAATTTCTTGCGTCAATCTACCCTGCAAC
>JBMYLM010000007.1:0-76623 GCA_049596335.1 Neptuniibacter sp. | reverse complement strand
ATTGTCCAGATAAGCGATAACCCGGATCGAGCAGCCGCCATAATGAAGGGATACAACTGCGGCAGATAAACCCGGAAGAAATAAACCGCTGGCGAGACGTTGTAGACTTGAGCAACCTGCAGGAGGTCACGATCAACCACTCGCGCTCCCTCTCGGACCATAACCACTACGGTAGGAATTTTATTGATCGCTACAGCAGCAACAGCGGCGGCTTCCACTAACCCAAACCAGATATAACAAAGCAGAATAGTTACCAGAGCAGGCACATTCAGGGCAATGACCAGAAGGGAGTCACCACCCTGATTAAGTTTTGGAAACGCACCCATGATAATGCCTATCACCACGCCCAGAATCATAGCTATGGCGAAGCTGATCCCAACCCGCAATAAAGTCACCGACAGGTGGTACAGCATTTCACCTTCCTGGAGGTGTTCATAAAGGCTGGTAAGCACCGCGATTACTCCAGGCAAGTTACTGCTGTTAATGAGTTGTGCGGCTATTTCCCAACAGATACATACGATCAGTAAAGGGATAACGCTGAGTAAAAGGCGATTAAATCTGTTCAAAGCCGCCTCCCGTTAGCACTCTGAAAGCGCCTGATGCAGATGGCATCCAGAACAAACCAGTATCTAAGCGATCAGCTCCTCCAGTGAGCTTCTTACCACCCTCCTGCACAAAAATTGAGTAAAGCTGCTCCAGTGCATTAAGGTGTTCGGTGGTGAACTGCTTTAAAACACCCTTTCGGTATTCATCTCTTAGGGCAATGAAAATGGTGTCATTTTCGCTCTTTGTAAGAGGCTTAATCCGCTGCCACTCCTGATCTGAAGTCAACAGAATCTCACGTGCCTCAGCTGAAGCCAGAAGGAACTTATTCAACAGGACCTGGTTTGATCCAAGCCATTTTTCAGAGAACACCCAGCCCACAAGAGGCACTTGCACCTTAATGCCCAGCCCTTTAAGCATCTCAGGCACGGTGATCACCGGAGTAAAGCCTTTGGCTTTCAAGCGGGCGCTGTAATGCCAGAAATTCAAAGAAGCAGGAATTTTCTGGTCATACATAAGCTTATTAAGAAGAGGTGGCGCAGCGTAAACAGGTTCAACCTGTACCGGCAGATTAATTCCCTGCGTAGTCTTGCTATAGGCCTGCAGTAATAACCAGCTTTTATCTACAGGCCCTCCTGCTACGCCCAGCCTCTTACCCTTAAGATCATCAAGACCATGAGCATGAAATTCTGGATGGATGTAAACCCCACCGGCAGAGGATGTAACTGGAGAGAACCCGTAATTTTTTTGATTATGGCGTTGGCGGTTAACCCAAACCCAATCACTGTATATCAGGTCAGCTGCGCCACTTTGCAGGGCTACTGTGGTAGCGTTTGTACTCCCTACCGGGGTAACTTCGAGTTGAAACTGGTATTTTTTATCCAGACCATGATGGCGGATAACATCCATCTCCCAGTTCAATGTTCCAAACTGTAATACAGCTACCCTGACTGTTGCTTGTTCCGCAAAGGCTGGTGTCACTGTTATCAAGATTGAAAGTATAAAAAGTCTTAAATAAATTCTGGTTGCAGGCATATCTTTTATAATTCTTATTAGCTTTTGCTTTATTTAAGAGATATAGCAAGAGCTGAACCAGCAAGATAAAATTCATTATTTTCAATCAGTTATACATTAAGGAAAGATAAAGACCACTTCATCTGTCGCACTTGTGCTACACACTGTTTCAAGGAACTCTAAATGCAAAGCAGGTATGCAACAGTAGTGTTTGTAGGGATAAAAAAAACCATGCATCTGCATGGCTTTTGGAGGCTGGAACTTTTTATTCCTGGATATGATCATCCAAGGCTAAGTTATATTTCTTAATCTTCCTATGCAGTGTTGAACGACTGATATTCAATGCTTTTGCCGTTCTTGTTACTACCCAACGGTTGTCTTCGAGAGCTTTAATTAATTCATCCCTCTCTGACATGGGATGGTAATCACTAGGCAGCGATACCATTCTGGTGGGTGGGACAGCCTGTGGAGCAACAACCACCTCAGGTTTCTGTTGCACTAAAGGTTCTGCGAAGACTTCTTCAGGCAGATCATCAAGCTCAATCACGGTTCCATCGCAAATACACAGGGAGTACTGCAACACATTTTTAAGCTGACGGATATTGCCCGGCCAGTGATAGCTGCAGAGAATCTCCATGGCTGATTCAGAAACGCCGATCATATGTTCAAGATCATCTTCAGAACACAGTTCATGCAATACTTTGGATATGATCTCTGGTTTATCGTGGCGCTCTCGTAAACTTGGCAGATTGATCTTGAAACCACTGATGCGGTAGAACAAATCCTCACGGAAATTATCTTCACCTACCAGAGTCTTCAGATCCCTGTGAGTCGCACAGATTACGTTTAGATTCACTTTGACTGGGCTGACTTCACCCAATGGGATAATTTCACTTTCTGCCAGTACTCGCAGCAATCTGGCCTGAAGTTCAATCGGCATATCGCCAATTTCATCCAGGAATAAAGTACCACCATCACTGGCCTGTATTTTACCTACCTTACCGGCTTTAAGGCCGCCTGTGAAAGTACCGGCACCGTAACCAAACAATTCGCTCTCGATCAGAGATTCTGGAATTGCCGCACAGTTCAGAGTGACAAACGGCATATCCCGACGATCACTGGAATTATGTAGTGCCCGCGCCCAGACCTCTTTACCTGTACCTGTCTCACCATTCAGAAGGATACTGATACCTTTATTCACAACCTTCTGACTGCGTTGAGCTTGCTTAATGAGATACTCATCAGCACCCGCCGCTAACAGTAATGGTGAAATTCCATCATTAGATGCGGCCGAAGTTTTTAGTGCAGCATTAGGATTGGCAATGGCTCTGTTTGCTGATTTATCGGATTTTGGAGATGTTGGTAACAACATCGCATAGCAAGGACGGTCAATTTTATGCACCTGAACATGGTGCTCAACAAACAATGCACCTTCCAATTGTTCAAAACTAAGATTGAATACATCCTGAAACCGTTTACCGACAATATCAAAACGGTCTTTGCATCCCAGCCCAAACAATAAAGGCGTGGTAGCTGCAATAATGGTGTCGTTATCGTTTACTGCGATAAGGGAGTTTGTTGGGGCCATCATTGGCATGAACGACATGCTGATGATGCGCTGCTTCTCGTAAGCTTCACGGAATAACAGTGCTTCAACATCATCCGCAGTTTCTGACACCAGATTAAGTGCTAAGCCCTGACCTAGTTTATTCCCTGCTGCATACGTCGAGAGGTCAATCGCTCCGTATGTAGAACCATCTGGAGCAATGAGAGGAGCTGCAGAGCAACTGAAGTTTTTAAGAATGGAACCGTAATGCTCTTCAGCATATACAGTGACAGGCGTCTTTTCAGTAAGGCAGGTACCCAGTCCATTGGTACCCATAATAGACTCAGACCACATGGTACCCTGACGCAGCCCGTGAGAATCGAGCTCATCAGCAACGGTTGATTCAGTAAATGACTTGACCACTCGTTTCTAGTCAAAAATCTTCACAATGACCGTGTTATCTTCTATTGGGTAAATAAAACAGGAAAGCGTGTCAGCCCGTTGGAACACTCCCAGTCAACAGCAACTGAATGGTGGAAGACGTCCATGTTTGCCAAATACAGTGGCACCGAAAGAAGAAAAACAATCATTGACCGTAGAGCCTGTTTTAAAACCAGAGCCATAATGGATCGACGCACTCAAGTCACTACTGACCCGGTAGGACGAAGGTATACGGACCATCCGATTAAAATAGACATCGACCTCTACGATAAAAAGATAAAAAAGTTTGTAGCATCAATTAACTAATATCTTTTCCCTCAAACTGATAAGTACTAGACACATTACGTCTAAAAATACAGGGCTCTTATTTCTATCGGAGCTCTGCTCACACCCTACAACCTTTCGCACATGCAATAAAAGTTACTCTTTGCAGTTCAAACGGTGATTACTGAATCGCTGTCGTGCTAACATCAAACGAAATTGCATGTATTTGAGAGGGCTTAATAGAATGCCAAACAAAGTAACTAAAGCGGTTATCCCAGTAGCAGGCCTAGGGACACGCGTTCTCCCAGCAAGTAAATCTATCCCAAAAGAGATGATGCCGGTTGTCGATAAACCTGTAATTCAATACGTGATAGAAGAGGCAGTAGCTGCGGGTATCAAAGAAATTGTTTTAGTCACTCGTTCTGGCAAGGAATCTATTGAAAATCATTTTGACTGCCATTATGAGCTTGAAGAAGAACTTGCTCGAAAAGGCAAAAATGACATTCTCAACACGGTTCAGAATATTATCCCAGAAGACGTCTCCATCACTGCTGTGCGTCAACACAAAGCGTTAGGTCTTGGACACGCTATATTGTGCGCAGCACCAATCGTTAATGATCAAGATTTTGCTGTTTTACTACCAGATATGTTGATTAACTGTAATGATCTGGATGATGCAGACTTAACTAAGATGGTCCAGGCTTATCAACAGTCCGGGCTTGGTCAAATCATGGTAGAACCAGTACCTATGGAACATGTGGAACGATATGGCGTTGTCGATTGTTCTGGCATTAACCTTCAACCAAGCGAATCAGCGGATATTGTCCGTATGGTTGAAAAACCGCCAAAGGATGAAGCACCTTCAAATCTATCTATTAATGGCCGTTACATTCTGCCAGCACGCATTATGGAATTACTTAAAAGTACCCAACCTGGAGCCGGCGGAGAAATACAATTAACCGATGCTATGGCTGCATTTCTGAGCGAAGGCAAATTGCAAGCCTTTCATATGAACGGTAAAACCTACGATTGTGGAAATAAAGTAGGATTCCTTGAGGCTAATGTCGTTTACGGGCTACAAAACTCAGAAACCGCGGAAAGCCTCAAAGCATTCATTAAAGAGCTGGATCTCTAGTACGTTATGGTTGGCGGAAAAAGCTAAAGAAAGTCATTTATTTTTTTAGCTTATAACAAACCGTATTACATCTGAGAAAACCTCGCTGTATAAGGAAAACTTAATGCCTTCAAATGAATCAGTTTCGTGGACCAACCTCCAATCCCACGCATACTATATGTCTCAATCGCACATCAGCACTCTTTTTAAAGAGGAATCTAAACGATTTGAGCAATACACGTTTGAACAAAAAGAGCTATTACTAGACCTTTCAAAACAGCGAATCACCTCAGAAACCCTCTCTTTATTAATTGAGCTAGCCCAGGAAAAATCGCTGTCAAAGTGGATAACTCAATTATTTGAAGGCGAGCATGTAAACGCTTCTGAAGATCGTCCGGCCTTACATACTGCACTGCGAGCCCCTGAAAAGAGCAAATTACTTGTTCATGGCGAAAATATTATTGATGAAGTGCACGCAAACCTCTCCAGAATGGAAAACATTGTCAATCGTTTGCATTCAGGGCAGTGGAGGGGTTATACCGGTCACTCAATTAATACCGTGGTAAATATCGGTGTGGGTGGATCAGACCTAGGACCTTTAATGACCTGTAAGGCGTTGACCGATAACTGGAAAAACCCTCAAAACAACATCAACGTTTTCTTTGTTTCATCTATGGATGGAAGTCAGCTTGCAGAACTATTAAACGAGCTTAATCCTGCTCGCACTCTTTTTGTCATCTCTTCTAAGTCCTTTACAACCATTGATACCTTAGCTAATGCTCAAACAGCTAAAGAATGGCTCAAAAAAGCCAGTTTCGATGCAAGTGAAGATGTTCTGGTATCGAGACATTTTATAGGCGTTTCTGCTAACCCAGATAAAGTTACAGAGTGGGGTATTCCTCCAATTAACCAATTGGAATTCTGGGATTGGACAGGAGGACGTTATTCTATGTGGTCCACCATTGGGCTGCCTATTGCGTTAAAACTTGGAATGGAAGGTTTCTGTGAACTGCTTGCCGGTGCACACGATATGGATGAACATTTCAGAACAACCCCGTTCGCTAAAAACCTCCCTGTTCTTTTAGCGATGGTTGGGATCTGGAATATAAATTTCCTGAATATTAGCGCACACGCGATCCTTCCTTACGATGGCAGACTTATTCACTTACCTGCATATTTAGAACAGCTGGAGATGGAAAGTAACGGTAAATCTGTAGACCGCCAAGGTGAAGGGGTAACCTACAAAACATGTCCAATCCTGTGGGGCGAAGTTGGTACCAATGCCCAACATGCATTTTACCAGTTGCTTCATCAAGGAACAGAGTCTGTTATGTGTGACTTTATCGTGACAGCCCGACGCTATCACGATACAGATAATCTGGACTTACAACACCAACATCAACTCAACTTAGCCAACTGTCTGGCGCAATCACGAATTTTAGCCCTGGGTGATTCTGTACTTGATAACATCGATGATGAGCCAGCTTATAAAAGATATAAGGGAAACCAGCCTTGTAGCACCATTATGCTCGATGAACTAACCCCTTTTACCTTCGGACAATTAATTGCTCTATATGAACACAAGGTATTTGTTCAATCGGTAATTTGGGACATTAATCCTTTTGATCAATGGGGAGTTGAATTGGGTAAGAAAGTAGCTACCTCACTTCTTGACGCGCTATCGCCAGACACTACTAATTTTTCATTTGATAGCTCTACAAACGGGCTTCTTGGCCGTATTGCTTCTAAAGGTGACACAAAATGAAAATAACGATTTGGGGTAACGAGTTACTTGCTTGGACGTCTGCTGCAGCGTTAGCCGAATGCGGAAATCAAATAGTTATAGTCACTGATGAACATGAGCTACCCAATGAACAAGAAATAGAGTTCAAGGTAAGTAATGAACCTGGCCTTGAGTCACTGATTGTAGAAGGTAAAGAAAACAGTCGCCTTCAAATTGGTACAGATGTTCAGGGAATCCTACATGCATCCATCCATATTATTGCTTTAAACCCTGATCAGTTTGACACCACGGAAGTTTTAATAAACCGTCTAAAAGCAGAATACCCTTCCAACCTTCTAATTATTAACCAATCTAATTTGGGTGTTGGTAGTACTGACAAACTACAAAACCAACTCGACAAGGATAAAAATCAGGTCATCAGCTATATACCTGACATGCTTGCTGAAGGCTCTGCGCTTGAAAACTTTAAGCAGCCCCAGACTCTGATTATCGGTTGCGCTCATGATTGGGCGATGCTGAACATCAAAGCCATAATGCGACCTTTTAGCGGTAAAATTAGACAATGGATAAATATGTCCCCGAAAGAAGCAGAGTTTACTAAGTTTGCTAACACAGGGATGCTTGCTCTCAGATTAGGTTATATCAATGAGATTGCTAACCTGGCGGATCAACTTGAAGTGGACATTGAAGTTATTCGTGAGGCCATGATTACAGACCCACGAATCGGTCCTCACTACTTGCACCCAGGATGTGGTTTTGGGGGTCTTCATTTTCAACAATACCTCGAAGCATTTTCTGAACTGATGAATGAGACTCGAAATTCCAAGCTTCTGAATACTGTTTTGATTGAAAACGAAAAACAAAAAGAACAGCCATTCCGGAAACTGTGGCGATATTATGGGTGTAATCTACAAAACCGCACAGTCACTATTTGGGGGCTCTCTTTTAAACCTGGCACTGCCAGTATTGATAATGCCCCAAGCCTTAGAGTGATAGATACGCTACTAGCCCAGGGTTGTATGGTTCAGGCGCATGATCCGCTAGCCATAGACAATATCCGAGAACACTTTTCAGAGCAAAAAGGCCTTACTTACTTTACCGACCCTTACAAAGCTCTTGAAAATAGCGATGGCCTTCTTCTTTTAACAGACTGGGACGAATACAAATCGCCTGACTATGAAGAACTTCTCAATAGGATGAAAATCCCGCTTATCATTGATGGTAGAAACATTTTCGATAAAGAGATGCTAGAGAGTATGGGTTTTGTATATGCAGGTGTTGGGCGTTAATTTTCTAACGCCCTAATTATTAGAATAGGGATTTATGACTAGGCATGATGCTTTTTTGCCAGATTTTAATTCTGGGTTAAAGGGGCATTTAACCCCTCAGACCATAGCTAATTTTGGCCTAGTATAAAAGTGTTGCGTTTAATCGCTACCAAATAAATCTCGCGTATATACCTTATCTCTGACATCCTCAATTTCAGGCACCAATCGGTTCGCTACAACAACATCCGAATATTTTTTAAATTCCTCAAGATCCCTGATAACTCTTGAGCCAAAAAACGTTTCGTCCTCTAAAACAGGTTCATATACAACAACCTCTATTCCCTTAGCTTTAATACGTTTCATTACGCCTTGCATAGAAGAAGCTCTAAAATTGTCCGAACCTGCCTTCATGATCAAGCGGTAAACACCTACCACCTTAGGTTGTCGATCCAATATAGAAAAGGCAATGTGATCTTTACGAGTAGTGTTCGCATCCACTATTGCACGAATTAAGTTATTGGGGACATCTTCAAAGTTTCTTAGCAACTGCTTAGTATCTTTGGGCAAGCAGTAACCTCCATAACCAAAAGAGGGATTGTTATAGTGATTACCAATTCTAGGGTCTAAACCAACACCTTCAATAATTTGTTTGGTATCAAGGTGGTGTGTTTCTGCATAAGTATCTAATTCATTGAAGTAGGACACTCTCATAGCAAGATAAGTATTGGAGAATAACTTTACTGCCTCAGCTTCAGTAGGCTCAGTTAAAAGCACAGGAATATCTTCTTTCAAAGCCCCCTGCTGTAACAGCTTCGCAAACTTTTCTGCACGCTGTGACTTTTCACCTACTATGATCCGGGATGGGTACAAGTTATCGTAAAGCGCTTTACCTTCACGCAGAAATTCTGGAGAAAAGATTATATTGTTACAACAGGTTTTCTGCTTGATACGCTTTGTGAATCCTACAGGCACTGTTGATTTAATAATCATGACCGCAGTTGGGTTTATTTCTGTTACATCTTCAATAACGGACTCTACAGAAGATGTGTCAAAGTAATTTGTTTCGGGGTCGTAGTCTGTTGGTGTGGCAATGATCACATACTGAGCATTTTCGTAGGCTTTTTTCTTGTCTGTAGTTGCTACAAAGTTAATATTTTTATTTGCTAGAAAGTCTTCAATCTCAACATCTACAATGGGTGAGATCTTATCATTCAAGAGATCAACTTTGTTCTTGATAATATCAAACGCTACCACTTCATTATGCTGCGCGAGTAGAAGAGCATTCGATAGCCCAACGTAACCAGTTCCAGCCACTGCTATTTTCATATCTTTCCTATTAACTATCTATTTGAGAAAAGTGAAAACAGTTTTTTTCATAGTTTTCGAATTGCATTTTGCTGCAGATTCATTTCATCCTGATTACATAACTTCCAACGAGCCTTCATGTTTTGTATCGCTATTCAATAGCTTCATTACAGATCAACTATCATGAAAGAGAGGAGATTGATCCTCTGTGAAAATTTTGTGGCTCAAGATAAACCTTGCCTAAGTCTTTACATTACAATAAAATTCCCGACAGGAAATATAAATTCTTATAGAGAATCTTAATTTGTATTCATTATGAACATGAGAGAAACGATATCTTTGACGGCTGAAGAGGTCCCCGCAACTATCACGATAAATGGTATTGCTCATGCTGTAATGATGTTGACTCCGTCCAGTCTTGAAAACTTCGCTGTGGGCTTTGCTTACAGTGAAAGCATCATAGACTCTGTAGATCAGATACGTGATATGGACATTTCCGCAGCTGATCAGCATATGGAAGCGGTAGCTGTTAAGAGTATTAATATCGATCTCACACTTAGCCCAAGGCAATTTCAAGCCTATAAAGAAACTCACAGTTTCAGGCGTGGGCTTACCAGCTGTGGAATTTGTGGTAGCGCCGCACTCAAAGAAGCTTTCCCAAACTTATCGCCACTCCAGCCGGCAACACGACCCGTTGATCAGTTACTCATGGAGATCCGTAATAACACACCTTCCATTGCAGGCGTTCATTTTGCCAAGCTTATCTCTCCTGAAGGCCAAACCATCGTCAGTGATGAAGACATTGGCAGGCATAACGCATTGGATAAAGTGCTGGGCTTTGCGATTCGGAATAAATTAGATCTCCACCAGCATTACGCAATTTTAAGCAGCCGTTGCAGTGTTGAGCTGGTCCAGAAAGCGGTCAAAGCTGGATTATCAACTCTGGTTCACCTATCCAGCCCCAGTAATCTGGCTGTGGAAATGGCTAAACACTATAAACTGAATTTGATTCAGATTTCACGCAGCAACGAGATCGTAGTACACGCACTCTCATCTTCAGAAAGGTTGAGTCATGAAAACCGCTAACGCTTCAAACGAGAATATTTCAGATACAACCAATACGGCAGATGAGAGTCCAGCGGGAGGTTGGGGCGCATTAAAAAGCACCACAACTCACCTCCTGCAAAGTAAAAATGCCGCAAAGAACATCAAAACACTTCTGAATACCAATCAAGATGATGGTTTTGATTGCCCCGGCTGTGCCTGGGGAGAAGAAAAGAACCCTAGTCGTATTCGTTTCTGTGAAAACGGAGCTAAAGCTGTTAACTGGGAAGCCACCTCCAAAGCGGTAGACAGCGCCTTTTTTGAAAAATACTCAGTTAGTTGGTTAAAACAACAAACTGATTATTATCTGGAATTTCAGGGCCGCCTCTGCGAGCCCATGCGTTATGACTCTGAATCAGATAAATATAAACCCATCTCCTGGGATGCTGCCTACAAGCTGATTGCTGATCACTTGAAACAGTTAGATCATCCAGATCAGCTAGAACTATACACGTCCGGCCGCGCCAGCAATGAAGCGGCATATCTTTACCAACTGTTTGGCCGAATGTTCGGTACGAATAATTTCCCGGATTGTTCCAATATGTGCCATGAGGCCAGTGGTGTGGCGCTCAACTCCAGCATTGGTATTGGTAAAGGAACGGTCACTCTTGAAGACTTCGAACATGCCGATGCGATTTTTGTGTTTGGGCAGAATCCGGGCACCAACCACCCAAGGATGCTGGACACCCTGAGAAGTGCCATCAAACGTGGTGCAAAAGTCGTCATTTTTAATACTTTAAAAGAACGTGGATTAGAGAAATTTCAGCATCCTCAGAATCCGGTTGAGATGCTATCGAATGGCTCCACCAAGATGCATTCGCTCTACTTCACCCCACAACTGGGTGGGGATATGGCAACCATCCGGGGAATGGTAAAAGCCTTGCTCGTAAGAGAAGACTACCGCCTTGATGAGCAGTTTATTAATGAACACACCCAAGGCTTCAGTGATTATGCTAAAGCAGTCGAAGCCACTCCATGGGAAACAATCTGTGAGCAGTCAGGATTACCTCAGGAGGAGATTGAGCGTGCCGCCGAAGTTTACGCGACATCAGATAAAGTCATCAGCACCTGGGCGATGGGCTTAACTCAACACCATCACTCTGTAGCGACATTGCATGAGCTGGTGAACTGGATGGCCTTAGGCGGAAACATTGGTAAGGAAGGTGCAGGCTTATGCCCGGTCCGTGGACACAGTAATGTTCAGGGTGACCGCACCATGGGGATTAATGAACGCCCTACCGAAAGTTTCCTTACCAAGCTGGAAAACAGATTTAACTTCGAAGCGCCGCGTAAGCATGGTCATTCCACCATCGAAGCCATTGAAGCCATGCAATCGGGTGACAGCAAAGTATTTATTGGGCTTGGTGGTAACTTTGCCGCTGCCACTCCTGACACACCGGTTACCGAAGCCGCTCTGAGCAAGTGTGAACTAACCGTACAGATCAGCACTAAGCTGAATCGTTCCCACCTGATCACCGGTAAGGATGCGCTGATCCTACCGTGCCTGGGCAGAACCGACATTGACCGCCAGATAACCGGGGAACAAAAAATCACCGTAGAAGATTCCTTCAGCATGGTGCATGCATCCAAAGGTGTGCTGGAACCACTTTCAGACCAGATGCGTTCCGAACCTGCCATCATTGCAGGTATTGCAGCAGCCACCCTTGGCGAAGGCACTGTTGAGTGGTCAAGACTTGCTGGAGATTACGCATTAATCCGTGAAATGATCGAGGACACCATCGGCGGCTTTAGCGACTTCAATCATAAGCTGCAACAACCCGGAGGCTTTTATCTGGGCAACAGCGCCCGTGAACGCGTCTGGAATACAGAAGCAGAAAAACTGTTGATGTACAGCCATGCACTTCCGAAAGAGATTATCCCTTATCTGCCCGCCGCTAAACGAAGTAAGAACACCCTGATTCTGCAAACCATGCGTTCCCATGATCAGTACAACACCACCATCTACGGTATGAATGACCGTTACCGGGGTATACGAAATGAACGCAAAGTGGTGTTTATCAATCCTCAGGATATTGATCGTTTGGGGTTTCAGGCGGATGATTTGGTTTCCATCCGTTCACTCTGGAAGGATGAGAAAGTCCGTGAAATTAATGGCTTCAGACTGGTCCCTTACGATATCCCGCCCGGAAATATTGCAGCTTATTACCCGGAAACCAATCCATTAGTGCCACTGGACAGCTATGGGAATGAAAGCAGAACACCTACCTCAAAGAGCATTGCGGTTGAGCTAAAACCTTATCAATCAGACCGGATTATTTAGCAGCGGATTAAGCTGAAACCCAAGGATTCTCTTCGAAAGATTCGATCAAAAAATCACACAACAGTCTGAGACGGGGCAACTGCTGGCGGACTTTCGGGTACACCAGCCAGACCCCGGAAAGAGGATAACGGTAGTTGTCCAACAGGCTGACCAATTCACCTGTCTCCAACAGTTGCGATACATAGTAATCAGGTAACTGCGCGATACCGATCCCCGCTTTAACCCCCTCAAGTAATGCCGGGCCAGAATTACTGCGCCAGTTGCCCTCCACTCTTAACTCACGCCGCTGTCCCTTATCCAGAAACAACCAGGTGGGCGTTGAGCCCTGCAGGCAGTTATGCCGGGTCAGTTCGTTCAGCGTGTGTGGTGAGCCATAAAGTTCCAGATATTCAGGAGACGCGCAAAGATATTCGGTTCGATCACACAAGCGCCGCGCTAATAAACTTGAGTCCTCCAGAGTGCCCAAACGGATCGCCAGATCATAACCATCTCTGATCAGATCAACACGGCTGTTACTTAAGTGTAAATCAACTTTCAGCTTTGGATATCGTTTCAGGAACTCAGGTAGTAAAGGTGCAATAAACCGCTCTCCGAACGTAGCGCCACAGGTAATCTTCAGCAATCCAGAAGGTTCTTCCGAATGCTGGCTGATCTTTTCCTCCGCACTGACAAAACCTTGCAACAGACGATTACACTCTTCGTAATAATCTTCACCAGCATCACTCAAACGGATCGAGCGAGTTGTCCTGTAGATCAGGGGCGTACCCAACTGAGATTCCAGTTCGGCAACCCTGCGACTTACGTGCGACGGCGAAACACCTAACGACTCCGCCGCCGCAGTAAAGCTCCCCTTCTGAACCACCGCTACAAACGCTTCAATCCCATCCCAACGACGCATGATTGATACTCCAAAATACAATTAGCGCTAATTATTGCACATCAGCAAAAATCATTTCCAATCTGTGCAGCGATAACAGGAAAAAGCTGAACTAGAATGGATACACATAATTAAAACGACGGTTCTAGGAGTTAAGAATGAAATCTCGCGCAGCTGTTGCCTGGAAAGCGGGCGACCCACTTACCATTGAAGAAGTGGATGTTCAGGGCCCGAAAGCGGGCGAAGTATTAGTGCGTATTGTTGCTACCGGAGTATGCCACACAGACGCTTTTACGCTTTCGGGTGAAGACCCGGAAGGTATCTTCCCATCTATTCTTGGCCATGAAGGTGCGGGTGTTGTTGAGGAAGTCGGTCCGGGTGTTACTTCGCTGAAGCCAGGTGACCATGTTATTCCGCTTTACACTGCTGAGTGCGGTAAGTGTAAGTTCTGTCTTTCCGGTAAAACCAACCTGTGTCAGGCCGTGCGTGCTACTCAGGGTCAGGGCCTGATGCCAGATGGCACTTCTCGCTTCTCTATTGGCGGCAAGCAACTGTTCCACTATATGGGCACCTCTACCTTCTCTGAATACACAGTCGTACCGGAAATCTCTCTGGCAAAAATCCATGTGGATGCGCCGCTTGAGAAGGTCTGTCTACTGGGTTGCGGTATCACGACCGGTATTGGCGCTGTGCTGAACACTGCAAAAGTGGAAGAAGGCTCAACAGTTGCTGTATTCGGCCTGGGTGGTATCGGCCTCTCGGTTATTCAGGGTGCACGTATGGCTAATGCCAGCCGCATTATCGCCATCGATATCAACGAAGATAAGTTCGAAATGGCAAAACAGTTTGGTGCAACAGACTGCGTAAACCCGAAGAAAGCCTCCGCACCTATTGAAGAAGTCATTGTGGATATGACCGATGGCGGTGTTGATTACTCATTTGAGTGTATCGGTAACGTTCAGGTCATGCGTCAGGCGCTGGAATGCTGTCACAAAGGCTGGGGCGAATCCGTAATTATTGGTGTTGCGGGCGCAGGTCAGGAGATCTCAACCCGTCCGTTCCAGCTGGTCACCGGTCGTGTGTGGAAAGGCTCTGCATTTGGCGGCGTTAAAGGTCGTAGCCAGCTGCCAGGTTATGTTGAGGATTACATGAACGGCAAGATTGAAATCGATCCGTTTATCACCCACACCATGGGACTAGAAGATATCAACAAAGCGTTTGATCTGATGCATTCTGGCGAAAGTATTCGCTCAGTGATCATTTACTGATTCTAATTAACTGCTTAAACGTGTAGATATCTCTGCGGCCGGTTCAGTCGGCCGCTTTTCCCTTTTCACAGCTTTCTGATACAGGAGACATAGATGTCTGAGTTATCAAATACGCCTGAGCTGATCTCATGCACCAAAAGCTTTGGCGGCTGGCTTAAACGCTACAAACACCAATCCAGCAATACCGGCACTGAGATGATCTTTGCCATCTACCTGCCACCACAGGCCCAAAATGCATCAGTTCCTGTGCTTTACTGGCTCTCCGGTCTAACCTGCACCGATGAGAACTTTATGCAGAAAGCCGGCGCACAGCGCATGGCTGCAGAATTAGGTATGGCGATTGTCTGCCCGGATACCAGCCCTCGTGGTACCGACTACCCGGAAGAGCATGACAATTACGATTTTGGTTCAGGCGCAGGCTTCTATGTAAATGCCACAGAAGCCCCCTGGTCTGAAAGTTACCGCATGTATGATTACGTTGTTTCAGAGCTGCCAGAGTTGATCGAAGCAAACTTCCCGGTTACTGATCAGCGCTCTATCAGCGGTCACTCAATGGGCGGTCATGGCGCCATCATCTGTGCGCTGAAAAACCCAGGCAAGTATCAATCATTATCTGCGTTCGCTCCCATCAGCAACCCCATCAACTGCCCCTGGGGTCAAAAGGCCCTGGGCGGTTATCTGGGCAAAGATAAAGAGCAATGGAAGGCATGGGACAGCTGCGAACTGATCGCAACAGCAGAAGAGAAGCTTACGCTGCTGGTCGATCAGGGTCAGGCAGATGACTTTATGGAAGAACAGCTCAAACCTGAGGCTCTAAAAGCTGTGTGTGAAGCAGTCGGTTATCCGTTAGAGCAGCGCATTCAACCCGGTTATGACCACAGCTATTTCTTTATAGCCAGTTTTATAGAGGATCATCTGCGTCATCACGCTAAAGCGCTGGGGCTAATCTGATATTAATAGCCTTGTTCAGAGAGTCGATATTGAGCAAGGCTAAATGCACAGAGTTTTAACGTATGAAGTGCAGAGACGGTAGAACGCTTGGTTAGACTTTTTGTTCGGGTAGCTTGAGTAGGCGTTCGCTACGCCAAATCCTAACAATATTTATAGATTTGCTTTCGCGAAGATAAACAACTCTAAATGGAGCGTGAATAAGTTCGCGTATTGATTCTTCGTTAAACTCGGGTACGACACGATCAACATCGGGGTGTGTCGTAAGAGTTTCAATATGCTCAACGATGGCTGCTACAAAATCTTGGCCTATTTGCGGTACACCTTGCTCAGAGTAGTACTCCTTAATTGCTTTGAGATCTTCGATAGCAGACTTTGAAAAAGAAATATTCACTATCTAAAGCCCTAATTGCTTTTTCACATCGCTAATATCAGTAGTCTCGCCTTCCTTAATTTCCATCAAACCCTGGGCAACAGCCTTTACAAACTCAAGCTCTTCTTTAATGCTTTCATAGTCATCAAGACCTTGAACAACAGCAACACCGCGACCACGGCTCGTTAAAAGAACAGGCCTATGCGTATCTTTGGCATGGTTTACAACTTTACCTGGGTTTACTTTGAGGTCAGACAAAGGGATGACATCTTCGGAGAATTTTGTTTGCATAATAAAAGCCCTCTTATCAAGACCAACTTATAGCACCTATTTAAAGGTCTCGTCAAAAAGTAACAACTCAGACCCTGATGCAACTATGCTGCGTCCGAGTAATTTGACTTGTCGGAAATTAGCCCCATCTTGAGTACTTTATTTACTCAACAAGAAAACTGACTGCTCTTCACCGGTAATCGCATCAATCGGTTCTGATTCATCTTTTAGCATCACGCCGGACTGATTGATTTTGATGGATTCATCGATCAGCCAGATCAGCTTATCTGCTGCTTCCTGAAACGATAAACCCGCGGGTCTGATATTCGAGATACAGTTACGGGCAGAGTCCTGTAGCCCAAGAGTAGGCTTAAATGTGTAATAGATGCCCAGGCTGTCTGGTGAGCTGAGTCCAGGACGTTCTCCAACCATTAGAATTAGTAGGTCCACACCCAGAATCTCCCCGATCTCATCACCAATCGCGACACGACCCTGCTGCACAATACAGATGGGTGCCAGTGAATAGCCTTTATCTTCCATCAGGTTGCAGAGAGTTTCTGCCATTTCTCCGGCGTGCGCTTGCACGGCGGTGGAAGATAAACCATCCACAATAACGATGGCGGCTTTAAACTTGTCTGTCTGTGATGCGCGGTAGTTATTGAGGCTGCTCACAGAGCTGTCGGACAAACTGCGACCGTAATCCGGGCGTTGCAGGTAGGTTGAGCGATCCACTGCGCGGCTTTCTAGAATCAGATGCCCGTATTTCGATGGCAGCTCATCCAGAAGATTATCCATATCCAGCGGGATGTGAACCGCGTCCCGGGCGTTGGCATGGTCCATTTGAAATTCGAGTAAACGTTTGGTGGGGATTGCACTGCCCGCCCGGCCCAGACCTATGCGAGCATCGGTAAACTCTTTGAGTTTCTGCCAGCTGTTCGCCACCGCAGGATCATGAGCAACTAGATTTTTTTCAGCCATATTATTGCCCCATTAATGCTTGCATATGTTTAAACGAATCCGGTAGTTGATCCGAGACCATAACTCTTCCTGATGCATCAAAGATCTGCATCTTAATTAACCATTCTTCAAACTCAGGTGCCGGTTTTAAACCCAGAACTTCGCGGGCATACAGCGCGTCATGGAAAGAGGTCGTCTGGTAATTCAGCATGATGTCATCAGAACCCGGAATGCCCATAATGAAGGTAATGCCTGCGACAGCCAGTTGGGTTAACAGGCTGTCCATATCATCCTGATCCGCCTCTGCATGGTTGGTGTAACAGATGTCGCATCCCATCGGCAGACCGAGTAATTTTCCGCAGAAATGATCTTCAAGGCCTGCCCGGGTGATCTGTTTACCGTTATAGAGGTATTCCGGGCCGATAAAGCCCACCACGGTATTAACCAATAAAGGTGAGAACTCTCTCGCAACCGCATAAGCGCGGGTTTCACAGGTTTGCTGGTCCACACCGAAATGTGCGTTGGATGAGAGCGCACTGCCCTGCCCGGTTTCAAAGTACATGACGTTATTGCCACAGGTACCTCTGCCCAATTCCAGAGCAGCAGTTTGGGCTTCTTTTAAGATGTTGAGGTTTACCCCAAAGCCTTCATTGGCTTTTTCTGTACCCGCAATCGACTGGAACACCAGATCAACCGGTGCACCACGATTAATCGCTTCTATGTGCGTGGTTACATGGGTTAGCACACAGGACTGCGTGGGTATCTCATAGCGCTGGATCACATCATCCAGCATCTTCATCATGGTTGTAACGGCGGATATATTGTCACTGGCGGGGTTAATGCCAATCACTGCATCACCATTACCGTAGAGCAAACCATCCAGAACACTGGCGGCAATGCCAGTTGGATCATCGGTTGGATGATTAGGTTGTAAGCGGGTTGCCATACGACCCGGTAAACCGATGGTATTGCGAAATGCGGTGACGTTACTGCACTTTTTCGCCACCAGAATCAGATCCTGCACCCGCATAATTTTTGATACTGCGGCGACCATTTCGGGTGTGAGTCCCGGTGCGAGAGCTTTCAAAGTTTCAGTATCGGCTTGCTCCGATAATAACCAGTTACGGAACTCGCCTACGGTTAAAGAAGAAACCGGCATAAACGCTTCTGCGTCGTGTGAATCAATAATCAACCGGGTGACTTCGTCCTCTTCATAAGGGATGAAAACCTCAGTCAAAAATTGTTTGAGAGGAACGTCGGCCAAAACCATCTGAGCAGCGACGCGTTCCTGTGCTGTATCTGCGGCCAGGCCCGCCAGACGATCACCGGATCGATCCGGGCTGGCTTTTGCCATTACTGTTTTCAGATCTTCAAACTGCCAGGTATGTCCACCTGCAATCATCGAAAATGCCATAAATTCTCCAGAAATGAATAACGCCAGCAGAGCCGGCGTTATCCATAATTACCATTTGCCAGGAACTATGAGTTACTTATAGTCAATAAAAGTGTCATTCTCATGTTTGATCGTAGCAATGATAGTTCCAATCGTTGCAGCGATTGATAATGACAGAATGATCATCATCGCTGTTGGACTATCCGCAAAAGTGAAATACGCTTCTGCACCTTCCCAAGTAGTAATAGGACTTGCGTTCATAATATTCTCCTTAAGCAGTTACTGAAGTAGGTGTTGTAGTTGAATTGTCCTGAGTAGCAGGTACGGATTCCGGATAAGCTTCCAGTGGTACTTCCACTTCATCCAGACCCATCTCTTCAGCTTTAGGTGGTACACGTAGGAAACCAGCTTTCGCCATTACCCAAGAGAGACCGAAGCCTGGGATAAAGCCAAGTGCAGCCATGACACCAGCACTCATCAGCTGACCTGTGAATGAAATATCAGGCGCGCCTTCAACAACATTCGGGAAGCCGCTGAAGATACCCAGACCCACGATACCGACAAGGCCACCCATACCGTGCACGGCAAAGGCACCTACTGCATCATCAAGCTTAAATTTGTTGGTGATGAATTTATCTGCCAGAGGTGCAACAACACCACCGGTGATACCCATCAGGAATGCCAGTGGTGGGTAGTACAGATCAAGACCTGGAGCCGCAGAGAAGATACCTGCAAGTGCACCTGACATCATCCAGAACGGCTGACGCGTCACAACGTACGCACCAATGATACCGCCGGAGAATGCCATCAGAGTGTTAAAGCTCACAGCAGAAAGCGTTAGTGGTGTACCAAAGATTGTTGTCCACTGGCCGCTGCCAGCATAGATGATACAGCCGCCCAGGAAGCCGAAGAAACCCACAATGATCAGCATCAGACCGATGATGGTCATTGGCATGCTGTGACCGCTAATCGCGATTGGCGTACCGTCTGGAGCAAAACGGCCAATACGTGCACCCAGGTTGATGATTACACCCAGTGCGAAGAAGCCTGCAACCATGTGTACAGCACCCGCCGCACCAAAGTCGTGGAAGCCCCACTGAACAGTCAACCAACCGGTTGGATGCCAGCCCCAGGATGCACCCAGAACCCATACTACGGAACCCAGAATGATCGCCAGAATCAGGAAGGAACTCATACGGATACGTTCAATTACCGCACCAGAGAAGATTGATGCAGTCGTCGCAGAGAACAGTACAAAGGCACCCCAGAAAATACCGCTGGCATTATCGGTCAGGTTCGGTCCCATATATTCAGACCATGGCAGACCCGCCACAGCAGCTTCGAAATCTGGAACAAAGCCATTGTACATAGCCAGGTAGATCCACCAGCCAAAGAAGAAGAACGTTGGAATTACAAAGGCGAATGCCAGAATGTTTTTAACACCTGATGCCAGGGCATTTTTTAGTCGTGATGCACCCATTTCGTAGGCCAGGAAGCCTGCGTGAATGATCACCATCAAACCAGTACACCACCAATAAAATACTTCCATATTGATCGTGCTGGTCATCTCGATCATAGATTGAAGCTCTACAAGCTTCTCTGCTACTTGTGTTTGGTCCATGGGACCCCCCTATTGTGATTAGAACTGTCTTTTTTACTCTGAATACCTATTTGCTCCCCTACAAGAATAAGCACCAGCAGTAATAAAAATTTCTTAATAGGAAATGCAAACACTGTACCTAAAAAATTAATTCCTTTAATTTCAGTTAGTTAGTCAACATCTGCATTTCCAGCACTTTTTATCTGGCACTAAAGTGGTTCTTCACTCGATTTGATGTTCCACTTTGTGCCACAAAACGCTTTTCTAAGATTTCGTTCAGCCTTCTTTTCGCTGAGCATTGCGATCGACAATGATGGTTTTAGCTTGTCCATCAGAGCCGAGGGCAACACTTAGAAATGCGTTCTTAGCTAGCATTTGCATGCGTAGCGATTCGCTTTGTTGCCTGTAAGCTGTAAGTCATTTTTGAAGACACTGACCTCCATTTTTAAGCTGAACGGTTGGGTTAGTTATGAACGCACACGGGTACGTTCAGGGTCGTAAAACGGTAAGGTTGTGACCTCCCCGTCTAATCTTTTTTGATGGCCGTCGAGTTTTCCAACCTGTATTCGGGTGCCCTTTTCGGCGAACTCCGGTGCAATACGGCAGAGCGCAATCTGCTTGCCCATCAGCGGCGATGGCGTTGCACTGGTGACAACACCCACGGGAAAACGGTCCTGATATACCTGATCTCCATGAGCCGCACTCTCCCCCTCATCAAGGATGAGCCCGACCAGTTTTTTCCGGCTTTCCGGTGCCTGGCGAGCAATGGCTTCGCGGCCGATAAAGTTCTCTTCTTTGGATTTAAGCGGAACGGTGAAACCAATACCGGCTTCAAAAGGATTGGTTTCCGGACAGAACTCATGGTCCGCAAAGATCAGCCCGGCTTCGATTCTCAGCATATCCAGTGCATCAAAGCCCATGGGTGCAATTTCGTACTGCTGACCTTCGTCCCAGATCGCCTTCCAAACCGCTTCGGCATCATTTGGGTGACACCAGACTTCAAAGCCAAGCTCGCCGGTGTAGCCGGTTCTGGAAACCATCACTGGAATGCCATCTGGGCCGCCTATGCGTCCAATCAGGAAGTGGAACCAGGCGAGTGTATCCATGGTTGGCTGACACTCAGGAGTCCAGATCACCTCACGCAACAGGTTGCGGCTTTGCGGCCCCTGCACAGCAACGTTATGCAACTGTTCTGTTGAATTACGAACGCTGACTTTGTAGCCCTTTTCCCGGGCCTGATTGCGCATCCAGATACCGGTGTACGGATCACCACACACCCACCTGAACGACTGTTCGCCCATTCGGAAAATAGTGCCATCATCAATCATGCCGCCGGTTTCGAAACAGATCGCAGAATACGCAATTTCCCCTATCGCCAGTCGTCTGACATTTCGGGTCAGCAGGTACTGGAGAAAGGCTTCAGCATCAGGCCCTGTAATCTCAAACTTTCGCAGAGGTGACAGATCAATCATCGCAACGCGTTCACGGCACGCCAGATATTCCGCCTTAGCCCCCCAGCCTTCGTACTCGGAAGCAACCCAGTAGCCGCGATACTCAATTAACTGTTTTGTCAGAGCTGAAATCGGTTCATGAAATCCGGTAGTTTTGGTCATTCGAGGTAGCTCCTCTGGTGAAATACGATGGGCAATGGCGCGAGGAAACTCATGCTGTGAGTCATAAATGCGCACATGGATATCGGTTGGGTTCCAACCGTTGGCAGGATCAATGTCATCCGGACATGCCGAAGAGGCACAAATCAGATCCCGGTTAGCTCTTAACAGCACATAATCCCCGGCTCTTGACCAGGGTTCGTCCATAAAGACGGTGCCACAAGGCTCTATACCTGTATTAAAAAAGAAATTGATAGCCGGCCATGCAGGCCTTGGGGCTACGCCATACTGAGTTAAAGCCCGGTTAAAGTTATCGCTACAGCTGATATGGCCGAAGTAACCGCTGTCTTCATAATATTTAGGTGTGCAGGCCATCAGGAAACTGTCATGGCGGCCAACGGTATCCTGAACTACCTCGACCATCGCCTGCATGTCCGTGCCTAAGAAGCGCGAAAACAGCCCCGGCTGAGGGTTACTCATGCCTATCACTGTGCGTGTAGCAACCGCATCCAGCCCTAACTCTTTACCTTCAAGCAATTCGGCTTTATCAAAGGCCAGGAAGTCAGAACACTGTTTACCTGAAACATCGATAATCTGAATCCAGTCACCCGCTTTCACTTCATAGGTACGTGCGGTAGCACGAGGCACCCTGATCTCAGCTTTTACTTCAGCCAGAGGTTCCGGAAGGTATTCCTGAAAAGGTAGCGAGTGGGTCAAACTGAGATTAATCTCGGTAACCGGACTGTGCTCATCCACCAGCATATCTGTACCGGCAGCTGCAAAAATAACCGTCACATCGGCTACCGCCTGCAGAGTGAAACCCTCATCACCCGGTATACGCAAAGCATTACGCAGATGAGCGGCTTTAACATTCCAACTTTCAAGTTGCTCGCGTAGTTCAGAACCCGCCTGACCACCTGATTCCAATTGTTTCTTAATCTCTACTGCTTCAACCGGAAAAAGATCACTCAACAGTTGCGGAGCGGCATTACCCTGCGAGTCAATAACCAATACTTCACATACCTGCTCGCGATCAGGACTGTCGATTTCAATCAGATCACCTGAACTTAATTCAAGCCGCAGAGCTTGCTGTCCTTCAATCCTGAAAAGCTGGCTGCGTAGCGGCTTTTGCAGATTGAGATAACAAGCTTCCGTCATGTCTCCTTTTTTCTTTTCCAGCATTGTTTCACCCTAATTTCTGGAGTTCATGGAAGCGCTAAAACTGTGCATTGTTTGTTCAAATTCGTTTTGACCGCTCTAAACAAGTGCATGCCAAAAACTGAAAATTTATGCCAAACAACTATTTCTTGTTGCTAATAAATATTTACCAGCAGTATTTTTATAACAATCCTCCAGAGGGGATACCCCATTAGGGTTAGTTGGCTGAAATTGCCGACTCATGGCATGAATAGTGCTGTTCTCTATGAACACGTAAGCAAGAAGTGAATGGACTCAAAACACCTTAAGCAGATGCATATGAATGTATAAAGCCGGGGAAAAAGAGATGGCAACTAAGCTGAAACAATGGCTCGAAGGGTTAGATTTTTCCTTAAGCACCCGTCAGTCAGAACAACGCAGAATAGAGATAAAAGCACCGGATCTGAACGATCTGGCTTTTGAGCTGGCCACTGCTAATGAAATCAGCGAAACCCTGCCCGATGTCCTCAGAGAGCTGCAGAAGGTGATGGATGATCTATTCCCTAAAAAGGAACAAGCAAAATTACTGATCCTGTTCAGCAGTCCATCGACCTCTGAAACCTTTCTTCATCATTCCGATGAAACGCCACCCTCTTCACGTTTTATACAGGAACTTCATCGAACCTTTACGCTGAATAAAGCGGCTAAAAGCGAACAGATTGAACTGTCGGTAAAAGAGAAAAGCTGGAGCATAGTGCCCAGACAGTTAATGGAAAGTAACAACCTGACCATCTGGCTGCTGTTTTCATTCAGTGATCAGTTGCCGGGCATGGAAAAAATCAAATGGCGCACTGCGGCCATTGAACAGACGCTGACCAAAGGCATTAAAGCCTGGTATCAACGCGAGCAGAAAGTTAAGAACGCCCTGCAAACAGAACGTTCTATCTATGCCGCTGAATTGCACGACTCACTCGCTCAGGTGCTGGGTTACCTTCGTATTAAGAGCGCTAAACTGGATAAGCTCTGCCAGCAGGAACAGTTTGAAGAGTTAAAACCGATTACGGAAGATCTCGCCGCCTACACTCACTGCGCCTATCGGCAAACACGGGAACTGATTACCTCTTCGCGGTTAACCATGCAAACAGAGAATCTCTCGCAAGGCGTGGTGAATTCGATCCAGGAGTTTGAACAACAATCTGCAATCGTGTTCGAGCTGGATAACCGCATGCAGTTAAATGTTCTCTCGCCTAAGCAATCGATGCAGATCCTCTACATTATTCGTGAAAGTCTCAGCAATATCGTGCGCCACTCACACGCCAGCCACTCACGGGTGATGCTTAATCTGAAAAGCTCCCGGTATTTACAGGTGGTTGTGGAAGACAATGGTACGGGCATCGACCCGGAAGCCGCGCGCCGGGATAGCTTTGGTATGCAGATCATGCAGGAACGCGCGGAGCGTATAGGTGCTGAATTAAACATTACTAACCGGTCTGGTGGCGGTACAAGAACCGAACTCAATCTGGACCTTGGAGAAAATAATGAGTGAGAGCCAGATCTCTGTAGTCGTTGTAGATGATCACCCTCTCTTCAGACGAGGGGTTGTAGAGCTATTGAATGACAGCGATGAGATGACTGTAATCGCTGAATACGACAACGGCTTTACCCTCCTGGATAATCTTGAAGGCAACTACCCAGATATCCTGTTGCTGGACCTGCAGATGCCGGACAAATCCGGACTGGAGTTACTGAAACAGATAAGAGAGTGCGACGAGCAACTCAAAATCATCATCATTACTGCCTGTACTGATCAGGATAAGTTACTTGAAGCACTTAAATACGGTGCCAATGGTTACCTGCAGAAAGACACGCCACCGGATGAGATTCTCTCTCACCTGCTTTCAGTTTATGAGGGCAAGGTCGCTCTGAACGATGACGCAATCACGTCCATCGCTACCCACATCCGTAAAAATCATGAACAGGAAGCGGTTTCCTGTAATGAAGCTCTGTCTGAGATGACTGATCGTGAACGGGAAACCCTGTTCTATATTGCAAAAGGCCTGAACAACAAACTCATCGCAAGAGAGCTTGGAATCAGCGATGGCACCGTAAAAGTTTACGTTAAAAACCTACTTCGCAAGCTGGATATGCACTCACGCCTGGAACTCGCCGCCTGGGCCCATAAAAATCTCACGGAAGAAGAATTGAATTAAGGATGTAGCACATGGGATTACTTAAATGGCCTCGAAAAGCGACTCAAAAACAGCCTGATGAACATCAATTGTGGCAGTTATTTAATAGCCTGAATGATGTTGTCATCGCTCTTGATCAGGAACAAAGAATCCTCACGGTAAACACATGCTGGGAAAACCTGACAGGCATCTCGGTGGATGATTCTTTGGATACCCCCCTGACCGAATTTATGCACCCTGAAGACATCCCGGGCTGGAACAAACTACTGGAAAAGGTCACTCTGGGTAACAGTGAACTGATCTGGTTCCGGTTGTTGCACAGCAATGGGGATATTCGTTGGTGTGAAATGCGCGTTCAACCGATGCAATCGGATGCGACATATCCACTTTCAGCGACCCTGTGTGACATCACCCCACATGTGCGAAATGAGCAGGTTCGAGATGCCAGCCATCGCAGCCTACAAAGTCTGGTCAATCGTTTACCTGCCATGCTGTATCGCTCTCGAAACAACTCAAGCTGGACCATGGAATATGTAAGCAGTGGCTGTGAACTTCTCACCGGCTACCCCGCAGAAAGTCTGCTGAATCAATCCCAGATTTCGCTGGGTTCTATGATTCACCCGGACGATGCCAATTATGTCTGGGAAGATGTTCAGATCGCTCTGCAAACTCACCAGTGTTTTGACCTGAATTATCGCCTGAAGCAAAAGGACGGCACCGAAATCAGAGTTCAGGACAAAGGCCGGGGTTTATATTCCGATAGCGGAATGGTGCTGGGTGTAGAAGGTATTATTCTGCAGATTGACTGAATTATTTGAGTATCCAAATTAAGTGGTTTGAATGCTGTTTAGTGCCACTCTCCCCTTACTCTAATATCTGGTTGAACGTGATGAATAGTCGGGAGAAAGTTCATATGGAGCATATAAACGGGTGATAAGTGATAGGTCAGCTACCGACACATTTGAGGCATTAACGCTTAAAGCAGCCGCGCAGTATGCGTCGGATGCCTTTTCTTGTTAAGTATTGAGCTTTGGTAATTGCTTTCACCAAAACCACCAACGATTAACGATATTCTTCCAAAAATAATCGCCATATTTCATAGCCCAAAGCCCTGATAAAAACGTAGCTATTCCAACTAATAACCAAACAATGTCAGGGCTATCCAGGCGGATAGTAAAGAGCAAATTAAAGGTTATTAAAGATGACAGAAAACCAAATACGGCTCCGCAAATAAAGCGTATGACTTTTGCTTCAATGTCAGAAGGAAGATCTTCCATGTCCATGCTTTCCTTTTGGCTTAATACTTAACGCCCAACATAAAGGGCAGACAAAACAGTGCTTTGGTTGTCCAAGCCCGTAGGGCGGTTTTTGATGTTCTTGTTATGCGAGCAAATCACTGCACTTTCACCAGCTTGTCATTTTCGAATGTGAAGTACACATTCTCGTAAATAATGGTGTTTTCTTCCTCGGTGATAAAGGCTTCTTTATTCGCCTGCCTTAGAAGGTGCAATATATCTTTTTTGTTGTAATCTTTGCTGCCAGAAACAATCAGTTGCCCCATTTCTCGGATAACCTGCTCCTGGTGATAAATATTCATAGACTGGTATTTATCAGTTACCGCTTGGTCGATTACAACCATGAACCAAAATAGGTTGCTACCTACTAGTAAAAGTAACGTTATGATGAATGCGAATTTCCAAGTCTTTAGCTTCATGGCGCATAACGCCCAACATAAAGGGCCGACGCGCAGCGACGGTCCAAGCCCGCAGGGCGTCTTTTAATGTTCTTGTTAGTTGTCATTTAGACATGCCTCCAACAGCTCTTTCCAGTGGGGCCGAGACCTACTCTTTAGTTTTGCACCCGACCAACTTAATTTACGAACAATGTTTCTATTTGCCTGATGCAATGCTGTTTCTAGTGGGACAATACCATGTACATTCTCAGCATTTACATCCGCACCGCTGTCGATTAAAAACTGAAGAATTACTTCATCCCCGTTGTTTATCGCAGATACCAATGCAGAACCATACATAGAATCTTGATAGTTAAGATCGCCGCCAGCCTCAATACGCTCCATTACTAATTCAAGGTTTCTAGCACGAACTGCAAAGATAATTTGTTGGTCTAATGTAAATGCCATGGTTTGACCACTAGCATTTTAATAACGAACGTGCGCGTTTTTCTGCCAAAGAGAAAAATCTAGAGGGCTGTAATTTATTGAATCTAAATAGCTTTTAGACAGCACTGTCATTTTCCTCCGATAAAAACGAGCATGCGCGCTTTGATGACTGACTGCGCTCATATATCTGCACAGTGAATTCCCTAAGTGCTTAATATGTAATCGATTAATGGAAAAGGCAAGGAGAAAAACGAGAGAGCATTGGTGGGAAAACGAGCCAATAACTCAAAGTTATCCAAATATACTGTATAAATAGTCATATTTAAGAAGCGTTCTATCCACAGAAGAATAGGTCGAACATGTCCGCTTCTGGCTGTGGTTTCAGTGGATCGTTGCAACACAACAGAAGATTAATTCGTCCCACTCGATTTAAATTACCACCAGAACTTTCTAATACTCGATTATTTAAGAAACCTATGAATCATTGCCGGACTTATTTGTAGGCTACTTAGTCTTATTACCCCGGTATTACCCCTCAATTACCCCCTTAGACTTACCCACTCATAGGAATTTTTTCCGACTAAAAACCCCTTTAATTTAGGTGTTATCGCTGTAACCCAACAACAGCATCCAAATTGATTAAAGCACAATATGGAGAGACCTATGACAACGCGTATCGCGATTATTGGTGCTGGCCCAAGCGGCCTTGCACAATTGAGAGCCTTCCAATCCGCTCAGGCAAAGGGCGAAGAGATTCCTGAACTGGTATGTTTTGAAAAGCAAAGTGACTGGGGTGGTTTGTGGAACTACACCTGGCGCACAGGCCTGGATGAAAACGGTGAACCTGTTCATTGCAGTATGTACCGTTACCTGTGGTCTAACGGCCCTAAAGAGTGTCTGGAATTTGCTGATTACAGTTTCGATGAACATTTTGGAAAGCCGATCGCTTCATACCCTCCACGTGAAGTTCTTTGGGATTACATCAAGGGTCGTGTTGAGAAAGCAGGCGTTCGTGATTACATCCGTTTCAACACTCCGGTTCGCAACGTAGAGTTCGATGAAGAGTCTGAGATGTTCACCGTAACTGTACATGATCACAACACGGACACTGTTTACTCTGAAGTTTTCGATTATGTTGTCTGTGCGTCTGGTCACTTCTCAACGCCTAACGTGCCTACTTTCGAAGGTTTTGAAGGCTTCGGTGGCCGTATTCTTCACGCACACGATTTCCGCGACGCTCTGGAATTCAAAGACAAAACCGTGCTGCTGGTTGGCTCCAGCTACTCCGCAGAAGATATCGGTTCCCAGTGTTACAAATACGGCGCTGGCAAACTCATCAGCTGCTACCGTACAGCGCCAATGGGTTACAAATGGCCTGAAAACTGGGATGAAAAACCGAACCTTGTTCGCGTAGATACTGAACACGCTTATTTTGCTGATGGCAGCTGTGAAAAAGTCGACGCAATTATTCTCTGCACCGGCTACCTGCACTACTTCCCATACCTGCCAGAAGATCTGCGCCTGAAAACAGACAACCGCCTCTGGCCGCTAGATCTCTATAAAGGTGTGGTTTGGGAACACAACACCAAATTCTTCTATCTGGGCATGCAGGACCAGTGGTACACCTTCAACATGTTTGATGCTCAGGCCTGGTATGTCCGCGACATCATCATGGGCAAGATCACGCTTCCGGAAACTAAAGATGAGATGAGCAGCAACAGCATGGAATGGCGCGAGCGCGAGCTGACGCTGGAAACTGCGGAAGAGATGTTCACCTTCCAGGGTGATTACATACTGGAACTGATCGAAACAACGGATTACCCAACCTTTGATATCGAAGGTGTGCGTAAGACCTTCCTTGAGTGGAAACATCACAAGAAAGAAAACATCATGACTTTCCGTGACCACTCTTACCGTTCTCTAATGACCGGCACCATGTCCCCACCGCACCACACGCCTTGGATCGATGCTCTGGATGATTCTCTGGAAGCTTATCTGTCCGATAAGAGTGAAGTGCCAGCTGCTGGTTAATTCCCCACTCTCCCGTCTCTGTCTCTCTGGCGGGAGAGTCTTTTTTGGAGTGATGTATGAGTACGTTAACACGCATTATCGATCGAACCGTTGAGCCCATTACGACAGATCTGGATGGCTGGAAAGTCGTTGCGGGTAATCCCACCATGAAAACCTGGATTGAATACACCAGCCCGGATGAGTCGATGATTACTGGAATCTGGGAAGCGACACCCGGTACTTACCATGCTACTTACAGTAGCTGGGAGTTTATCCACATTATGGAAGGTGAAGTGATCATCACCCCGGAAGGTGGTGAGCCTAAAATCTGTATCGCTGGCGATGCTGTAATGATAGAAGCCGGATTTGTTGGCACCTGGGAGATTAAGGAAAGAATCATCAAACACTTCGCGATTAAACTCAAATAGGCCACATCATGTGGCCCGTTTTTTGGGAGTTAATATGAAACGTGCGATCTATCTATTTGCGGGTTACTTATCCCTGCTGCTGGGACTCATTGGGGTGGTTTTACCTCTGTTGCCTACAACACCCTTTGTATTGTTAGCCGCGTTCTTTTTCTCCAGAAGCTCTGAAAAACTGCATAAAAAACTGCTGAATAACAAAGTGTTTGGTGAACTGATCAAACGCTGGGAGCAGGATGGTACTATCCCTTTGAAAGCCAAACTGCTGGCAACCGTTATGATGCTGACCATGGTCAGCTATCCATTGATCTACCGCCCCTTAGATATGTCCGTAAAACTTCTGGTTGTGGGTGCTATCTCTCTTTCACTGGCTTATATCTGGAGCCGCCCTTCCCTCGCAAATGCATAAGCAGCTTAACTATGTTGCAGGCTTAACCCGGGTCCAGGCACTTCTATGCTGATCAAATCCGATATGAGGATAGTAAGATTCAGCCTGTGGAGCGGCTAGCAATATCAAACGGCAACCCACAGCCAGGCAAGCTTCCGTATGATCAATCAAACCTTTGCCAATGCCCAGTTGCTGCTCAGACTCTGCAACCGCAAGATCCGATAGATAACAACAGTAATGAAAGTCCGTGAGTGAACGCGCAACGCCCACCAACTGATCATCTCTCCATGCAGTCACCATAAGATCCGCATGTTCAAGCATCGCTTCAATACACTCCAGATCGGAGACAGGGCGCCGCGCACCTAAGCTGGTTGTATTGAGCAGCCCTATAAACTCGGGCGCGGTAATTTGACGGTCAGTACGGTAGGTAATATCCATTTTTCCCATTGATCAACACTCAGATGGCAAGCTGTTTAACTAGCTGTTTAAATAATCCAGCAATGAAAACATTACCTGCTGGCTTTGTTCAAGATAACGGGCATCCAGTAACTCTTTTTCTGTTTGCACCGTAGGTCCACTTGGCAGACCTTCATGCTCAAGACTGAGAAAGGCCTGTGCCGTACCTGGCTGCGCCTCAAGATGAAACTGCAGTGCGATCACCCGCTCACTAAAAGCAAACCCCTGAGATGGAGTCACCTTGCTGTACGCCAGAGGAATAGCTTTCTCTGGCACCTCAAACATATCACCATGCCAGCTCAATGGCTTGAATTGCTCTGGTAACCATGACATTTGGGTATCAGCGCTGTAGACATCAAACCAACCGATTTCCTGTTGAGTATTGGCCTTCACAGTTGCTCCCAGAGCATTCGCAATCAGTTGTCCACCCAGACAGATTCCCAGAACAGTTTTGTTCTGATCTATGGCTTCTCGGATAAACTGCTTTTCCGCAACCAGCCATGGGTAGCCGCTTTCATCATAAACACTCATCGGGCCGCCCATCACAATTAACCAATCGAATGTACTCTGTTCCGGCAGCTGTTCTTCATGATCCAGCCTGATTGTGGAGAGTGAAAACTCCTTATCGGCGAACCAATGCTCCATAGAGCCGATCCATTCACCTTCTGCATGTTGAATAATGAGCACCTTAGGCATAAATGATCTCCCAAAAAAAAACGCCTATCCCGGTAACTTAGGATAGGCGTAAACCGTGACAAGAAACTGTACACAACCCGCTCTGCATTAACGAACTGTGTACAACCCACGATCAGGCAAAGTATTTAAGGCCAGCCACTCCGAAGACTATGAAAAAGATGCAGCTGATTCGGATAAGGCTGGCAGATTCGTCCATGAACAATATTCCATAGATAGCAAGGAGTGCTGCGCCAATTCCCGCCCACACCGCATAGGCGGTACCCACAGGAATGGTTTTCATAGCCATAGAAAGCAACGTCAGACTCAGAACGATCAGTCCGGCACTGATAACTGAAGGCCACAGTTTAGTGAATCCCTCACTTTGCTTCAGGCCAATTGCCCAAAAGCATTCCAAAATGCCGGCAAAACAGAGATAAAACCACCCCATTTTATTCTCCTGAGTCTGAAGTTGGTTGCTTATGGAACCTACGAATGAGTCCTGTTGGCGCTCTGGCTTTGGTGATGATTCACAATCAAGGAAGTACTTTGCAGCAATGTCCAGACCTTGCAAAAAGTACTGACACCGAGTGTGGATCATCACAGAAGCCCCAAAGGGCAAGCCCTGTAGACTGCACCTGCTGCGTTACAGCTCTTGTTAAGGGCTACGGCCATTAACGGCGAACTGCGCCTTGCATCTACAACCTTCAGGGCTTGCAGAGCACTAACAGAACTTGTTCGCAGGTTCCTTAGTTTGCTTTATCAAATTGAGACAGATAATCCACTACCATTCCGTGATAACGGGTCAAACCTTTGTAGTCGATTAATGGCGCAGGTAGCGTTTTCATGACTCGATGCATACGCTTAGCCCATTCCGGATTTGAAACAATATCTTCCAGACTCATCAGATAAGTACGGATGCTGAACATCATGGCGTTACTACGCGGCATGCGATCCAGAACCTGTAACTCCACCCGCAGGTAAACTTTTTCACCGACATTTTCCGGAGTCACACTGGTACGTTCATGGCCCCACTCATGATAGGTTTCCGGCGAGGTATCCATACGCGCGTTAACAGTCATGGTCCAGTTCAAACGACGTACAGGTTTGCCTACCTGAATCGCTGTCAGGTATTTCAGAGCACGCTCAAAGATCCCTTCACTGTGTGCCATTGGTACAGGACCATGCCACTCGGTGAAACTCATTCCGGCATCAAAAGCCAGAGACCAGTCCGCCGGGCAAGTAATGATGCCTGCATCCAGGAACAGGTCGCCTTCACGCTGATCCAGCAGTGCAAAGTCACCCTGTAACTGACGGCCAATGTACTCCATTGGCGGCATAGGCAGAGTGCTGCTGTCGCCGAACACAAACGTGTCTTTGATATCCAGCAGTTTGTTTTCCCAGGTCCAGTTATCGCCATCACATTCCAGTACAAAATGCTCTGGGTAATCTTCTGCCAGTGAAACCATGCAACGTTCGATCATATCCCAGCAGGCCAGATCCATATGTTCCATCGCCAGGCAGCGGTGAGGCATATCTTTCAATACCAGCGAACGTTCTTTCATCTCTGAAAGATAATGCTCATCAATATCCAGGAACTTCTCATAAGCCGAACCTTCACCACCTTTCGGTGTGTGTGGCTCCATATTCACCGAATAACGATAGTCATCTTCCGGGAAAGGAAATGGGAAACGCTGGATAGCCTCTGGGCTGTTTGTATAGGTAAAATCGTCTCGGAAAGTTTGTATCTCTTTAGGTGCTACACGCATCACTCTACTCCTAAATTTCTATAACCAGTCGTTTGCTTTTCGCTCTGGACACACAGGGCATTACCGCAGTGCCGGCGGCTTTCTCAGCCCCGGAGAGGAAGTGATCTCGATGTTCGATCTCACCCTCCTCTACCTGACAGACGCACTGGCCACACACTCCCCCACGACATAAATTTGGTACTTCAATTTCTGCTGCTTCCAGCGCTTCAAGCATGCTTTCTTCAGCGCCCACCGGCACAACCACCCCGGTGGATTTAATCTCGACTTCAAACGGCATACCCGGCTGCGGTGCTGCGAACTCCTCGTAATGGATCGCAGAAGCGGGAACACCACACTCATCTGCCAGCGATTTCACGCCCTCGATTAACGATTCCGGTCCGCAGATATAGAAATGCGTTCCAAGCAGTCTTTCTGCAAACAGAGTTGCGATATCGCATTTCTCGCCCTGAACGGAGTCATAGCCGAAATAGCGTGCACCTAACTCTTCAGCCAGTTCAGCTTTGTAGGCACCGGTGTTATTACCGCGGTAGAGATAATGCAGTTCAAAGTCAGCATCTCTGCGCATCAGTTCTGGCAGATAGGACATGAACGGCGTAATCCCTACGCCCCCTGCGATCAGAACATGTTTCTTTGCCCCCCATTCCGGTGCAAACATATTCGCAGGTGGCGTAATTTTCAGTTCGTCGCCGACCTCAACCTGTTCATGCATATAAATTGAGCCACCACGGGATGAATCCTGCAGGCGAACCGCAATTTTGTAGGCATCGGTATCCCATGGATCACTCATCAGTGAGTAAGCGTTTTTATAGGTCTTACTCTCGCCCTGCATCTCAACAACAACATGAGAACCCGGTGAAAACGGGTATAAAGTTGCGTCCTTAGAGGTCAGGGTAAATTCGCGAATTGAAGGCGCCACCTGCTCAATCGCAGAGACCACTACAGTAATCTGATCACCACTCATTAGCTCAACTCCTCTGCAGCAGGCACATCGGTCGGATCTTCTGCGTTAACCTGGTAGGCAAAGTAGGCACCGTGCTTTCGTGCAAAATGATCAGTAACAACCAGCACACGACCACAGCCTCCACACTCCGCAGGGCTTTCAGTTACACCCGAGGTAATGTGATAACAATGACAGCAAAAAACCTGTCGGGATTTTTCCTCTGGTGCGAAAAGCTGAACCTGTTCCGGCATCATGCCTGCTGAGGTAAACAGCTCTGAGACGTACCACATAAACGCTTCCGTTCCAGCGACATAAACCGTTGTAGATAAAGGAAGAGTTGGCAGTAGTTTGGATACGTTTTGCTTTGCCTCAGATGTGTCGTTCACTGAGATCACACTGCATTCTGATTCGTCACAGCTATCTAAAATCTCTGACATTGCCTGTGGCATTTCGCCTGCCACAACAAAGATGTGCATGCTTGAACGGTCATTTTTCTCAACCGTTTGGTATACCGGCCGGCTTTTAACCTCAGGTAAGGCTTCAGGTTGCATATCACCCCTCCTAAATTTAATTCACGCCCTTTTTTAAGGGCTGCGATCAGTTTCAATTCGGCTCTTAAATGTCTAAATCCTTTGCCGTTCAGAACCTGTTTCAATAGTTCAAATACTAGATTTTGGGAGAATTTAAACAATCCTCTGGAAGAGGTACCCCCTTTGGAGTAAGCCAGGGCCTGTTCACACTAATTCGATGGCCGTTGCTCGTCATTTATTGGAAGAACCAAACTACATTCCTCGTGCCTTAATTGGCGGCTTTTCAGTCACAACAACGGCTACCTAATGAGTGTGAACTAACCCTGGTTAACTCTTTGAAATAAAAAACCAATCACCCAGAAGGTGATTGGTTTTGGGGGTATCAGGCTTAAGCCTGAGTAATGGGGAAAGGTTACATTTTAAGTGACGCATTCATTGGCTAAATAAGAAGCCAAGTAAGGCGCTAAGAAAGACGCTAAGAAAAAGCTGCTAAACCAACAGGTTTACCCTCAAATTCCTGCATCGCATCCAGCAGAGCATGCCATAGATACTCAGCTGAGCTGCTGTCACTCAAAATCGAAAACATTGGGATATCATCCACCACCTGGTGAAGAATGATTGCACCCACCCTGGCAACAGAGGTCTGAACAATAGCGCCCTGAGGAAACGCCTCATCACGCAGATCCACACCACAGATTTTTGCCATCAGTTCTGGCAGGTGCTGTCCTGTCAGAGCAAACCATGCATGGCTGTGCTGACAATAAAGCGGATAGCAATCAGGCTCATTCATCGCCCGGATATCCAGCATCCCCAGACCGGCAACCGGCTTAAGGGGATTATCGAAAACCCAGCACTCTGTCGAACCGAGGCGAGCGACAATAGCCCCCTCTTCCGACAGTTCGAACTGATTAGGTTTCTCCGGGAACCCTAAAATTTCCTGCACAAGCACCTGTTCAGCTTTTTTGCCTCGCAGCCCAGTGCGCTGAAGCCCAGACAAGTCCAGCAAAGCACACTTGGACAGCTGTTCTCTGGAGTCATGTCCAGAATAATCTTCAACTACAACGGTGCCATCACGCTCAATGTATTCAATCGCGTCGTGCAACCGATAAGTTAAACAACGTTTATCAAAGGATTCTGGTGTTACAACACTCATATCAGAACTCCTGTCTCAGGTTATCCGGGTCATAAAACGGCAGACTGACAACTTCAGCTTCAACCACATCTCCGCTATCCACACGGATGGAGATGCGTTTACCAGGGTCCGCATCTTCAGCTGCGGCATACGCCATACCGATAATGCTTCCAGTCGCTGGCGAGAACTCGCAGGACGTCACGTTACCGCTCACATCCGGCCCTTTAATAACCAGATGACCTTCTTCGGGTTTTTTACTTTGTGCTGGCAACTTAAAGCCCACCAGCTTTCTGGTAAGAGGTTGCGACATCATGATGTCCACAGAACGGCAACCAACGAAGAACGGTTTCTTGCGATTGACCGCCCAGTGCAGATCCAGCTCGCCAGGATGACTCATACCGTCTGTGTCCTGGCTCACAATGATGTGGCCTTTCTCAAGCCGCAGAAGCCTTTGGGTCTCAACCCCAAACGGTCTGATTCCGTATTCAGCGCCTGCTTCAATCAGCAAATCCCAAAGCGCTTCGCCGTAGATAGCCGGAACATGGATCTCATATCCGAGTTCACCCACAAAGCCGACTCGCAGCATACGCGCAGGAATACGCTTCACATGACCTTCTCTGTAAGCAAGGTATGGGAACCCTTCTGCACTCAGATCAACGTCATCAACCAGTTTTTCCAGCACCTTGCGTGAATCCGGACCTGCCAGGTTGACTGCGGCATAAGCTGAAGTAACGTTGTAAATATCAACATCAAGGCGCCACTGGGCATTCCACTTGGTCATATCCCGGTAAACACGGTCGACGCCACTGGTGGTTGCAGTCACATAGAAGTGATCGTCCGTGATTCGGCACGCTACACCATCATCAATTACCACACCGTGTTCGTTAGTCAGCACCGCATAACGGGTTTTGCCGACTGGTTGTTTCAGGAACGCGAAAGTGTAGATGCGGTTCATAAATTCCGCTGCATCCGGGCCTCGAATCTCTATGCCGCCCAGAGTACTCACATCAATCAGTCCAACCTTTGAGCGCACATGTGCGGCTTCCTGATGAATGCACTGATCACGCTTATCTTCAGCTCCATAAAACGCCGGTCTCTGCCAGATTCCAGCCGGGATCATTTTGGCACCCAGTTCAAGATGGCGCTGATGCATCGCAGTGCGCTTATAGGGGTCGAAAATTCGCCCCGCTACATGGGCCAGTTTTTCAGGAGCAAACGGTGGGCGCGCTGTTGTTACGCCCGTCTCCGTTACTGTTCTGTTGGTCGCGTCGGCAACCAAACGTGCCGTTGGTAATGCTGAATGACGACCTTGAGAAGGTCCCATACCTACAGTGGAGAAACGTTTCACCAGCTGCACATCCCGATAACCCAGGCGGGTCGCGTTGACGATATCTTTGGCCTGCAGGTCTTCATCAAAATCTACAAACTCTTTGCCTTTAGGGTGGTTGAAGATCGGCCAGTCGAAGTTAACCTTCACATCACAACCTACCGCCCGTGGCAGCTCCGAGGTCAGACCCAGATTATTAAGCGCAACGATAGCAGCCCGTTCGCCATCTGAGATAACCGCTTCAAGGTTATGTACACCATTCACGGAGCCGGCAATGTGTAGGTGATCTGGCAAACCAGACAAGGCAAACTCAGCCGCATCGTCGGCATAACTCAGTTGAGCACCTGCCTGACATAACAGTTGATACACCGGCATATAACCACCGGACATGCAGAGCAGATCACATTCAATTACTTCAGAGTGATCGCTGACCTTGCCTTTGCCTGTGATTCGACGCAGATCGACGCCACGAATGTGTTTATTACCTTTGGTCGCCAGGGCTTCATATACAGTTGAACCAGAGGCAATTTTGACACCCATACCGGCCAGTGTTTCAGCTGCATCAGGTGCATATTGTTCTGCCCGCATATCAACGATTGCAGCGACCTCAACACCCTGCTGTATCAATTCTAAAGCGGCGAAGTAACCGTCATCATTTACGGTGAGAATGACCGCTTTCTGGCCTGGTTTTACGCCATACCATTTCATCAGGCGCATAGCTGCACTGCTCATCATCACACCTGGCAGGTCGTTGTTACGGAAAACCGCATGCTGTTCAAATGAACCTGAAGCAACGATGCATTCCTTGGCACGCACCTTATACATACGCTTGCCTTGAATAACCGGCAGGTAGTTATCCGTGAACCAGGCATTGCAGACGGCTTCTGTCAGTACGTCGATGGAGTCGTGTGACTCAACACGTTTCAGAAGATCGTTACGCAGCTCGTCCGCAAGCACACCTTCCTGATCAAAACGATGATAAGTCAGTGATCCACCTAACACCGGCAGCTCTTCAACCAACAGTACTTTTGCACCCGCATCGGCCGCCTTAATCGCAGCACTTAAGCCTGCGGGGCCACTGCCCGTTACCACCACATCGTAGAACAGGTACTGCTTATCGTAGTATTCCGGTACAAAATCCAGATCCAGCTTTCCTAAACCCGCTTTCTCACGGATAAAACCTTCCCATTTATCCCAAACCCCCATAGGTTTGAAGAATGAGCGGTAATAGAAACCCACTGGCATAAATCGACCGAATTTACCTAAGTAAGCGTCGCGGTCATTTTCCAGTGAGCCGTTGTAATTTTGTCCTTCAACCACTGCCCCTTCAGAGATCGCCTCACGGTCGGCCAGCACGTTGGGCTCACCACCCAGCTGAACCAGTGTGTTGGCATCCTGACCGGCCATAGTCAAAGGCCCGCGTGGACGGTGGTATTTAAATGAACGTGATAACAGCCATTGATCATTTGCCAGCAGAGCACTGGCGATGCTGTCACCCTTAAAACCTGTAATTTTCTGACCTTCAAAGCTGAAGGTAACTGGCTGATTACGGTCTATCAGCAAGCCCGCCGGGGCCGGTAATCTTTCAAATTTCATGCTACTGACTCCTTCGGCGGCTGGGAAAACTCAACCCGGTCCTTATATATTTCTGAAGGATCATAGGTTTTCAGAATCTCGTCAGTTGCTGTGTGTCGCTCGGCTATAAACCAATAACCAGAAGGCGCGTGAAGCCACCATTCCTTAACAACAGTGATCGAATTCTCGTAGTAAAAAACATAATCAGCCCACTCACTGTCACTGCACAGGTTAGGGTCCGGCATATCGCGCACTTCCCCACCGTGGACAAATTCACTGATGTTACGAGGTCCATTTAAAGGACAATTCAAAATTTTCATCTCTTCCCCCTTAATGGCTGGCCGCAGTTGCGCCCATTTCGTTCACTTGCTGGAAAGTTTTAAAACGATCCATCGCAAAAGGTTTGATCAACTCCGGAACCTTGCCACCGTTGGCAACCAGTTCCGCCATGGTCTTGCCACAAATAGGTGTCGATTTGAAACCCCAGGTTCCCCAACCGGCATCAAGGTAGTAATTTTCAACCGGGCTTAACCCCATGATTGGGCTGTAGTCTGAGGTCATATCGGTAAGGCCCGACCACTGGCGCATCAGTCGCATGTTCGCCATGAATGGGAACAGCTCGATGGCGTGGGCCAGCAGGCTTTCTTTCAGGTCCATGGTTGAGCGGGTGTTGTAGAGTGGGTATGGATCAGATCCGCCACCGAATACCAATTCTCCTCGTCCGGTCTGTTGCACATAACAATGCAACGAAGGCGAGCTCACCAATGGATCAAGGAAAGGTTTCACCGGTTGTGTCACCATTGCCTGCAGCGGGTAAGACAAGATCGGCATTTTGAAACCCGCTTTTGCAGCCAGCAGAGAACTGTGCCCGGCAACCGCCTGGATAGCACAACCACAATTCACTGTACCGCGATTGGTTTTAATGCCGGTCACTCGACCGTTTTCGACAATAACATCCGTCACTTCGGTTAACTGGTGCAGTTCAACACCGCGTTGGGTAGCACCTTTGGCATAACCCCAGGCCACCGCGTCATGACGTGCTGTAGCACCATCCATATGCCAAAGCCCTGCCAGTACCGGCAGATGACCGGGGTTCATGTTCAAAGTTGGAACAAGTTCACGTATCTGTTGTGGGTCGATCAGCTCCGTTTTACCACCGAAATGCTTGTTGATTTCAGCACGCTGTCTGAAACCACGTACCGCAGCGTCGGTATGCGCCAGTGTCAGCTGTCCGCGTTTCGAGTACATGATGTTGAAATCAAACTCGTTAGACAGGCCCTCGAATAACTTCACAGATTCGGTGTAGAACTTCACACCTTCAGAAGTCAGATAATTTGAGCGGATCACTGCGGTGTTACGCGCAGTATTACCGCCACCGAGATAACCTTTTTCCAACACAGCGACATTGGTAATACCGTGGTATTTGGCAAGGTAATAGGCTGTTGCTACCCCGTGCCCACCGCCACCGATGATCACAACATCGTAGCTGGACTTCAGCTCAGTCGGAGCTGGCAGGTCAGCATGTTTCTCAAATGGATAGTCTTTGTTCAGACCATATTTTAATAGTGAGAAAGGCATAGCCCTCCCTCCTTAATCTTCGCTACAACAGACGAGTGATTGTTTAACTTGCCTTGAGGGTTTGTTCTCGTTTCGCTTCCAACGCTTTCGCAGCCGTCAGGGTGTTCTTCATCAGGCAGGCGATGGTCATTGGGCCAACACCACCCGGTACCGGTGTGATCGCAGATGCAATCGGCTCTACATCTGCAAAATCCACATCACCCACCAGCTTGCGTCTGCCGTCACGTTCGATGGCATTAATACCAACATCGATCACAACCGCACCTGGCTTCACCCAGCCAGAGTTCACAAACTCAGGTTTACCAATGGCCGCAACGACAATGTCTGCCTGCGAACAGATCGACTCGATGTCCTGCGTTCTGGAATGCACGATCGTCACAGTACAATTGGCCTGTAACAACAGAGCTGCCATTGGCTTGCCGACAATATTTGAGCGACCGATCACCACGGCATTCTTGCCGCTGAGATCTCCAAACTGCTGCTTCAGCATGATCATGCAACCCAATGGGGTACATGGAATCAGGGTTGCTTCACCACAGGCCAGCGCACCCACATTCAGAGGATGGAAACCATCCACATCCTTTTCAGCTGAGATCGCTTCAATCACCTCTTCCTCATTGAGGTGACCCGGCAGTGGCAGCTGCACAAGAATGCCGTGCACTGCAGGATTAGCATTCAGCTCATCAATTAACTTATTCAGCGTTTCCTGAGAGCAATCCATCGGCAGCCGGTGCTCGATGGAGTTCATGCCCACTTCTTCAGCCCGCTTCACTTTATTGCGAACGTAAACCTGGCTGGCAGGATCTTCACCCACCAGTACCACCGCCAAACCCGGAGCAAATCCATACTGAGCAGAAAAGTCTGCAACCTCAGTTGCCACTTCATCTATTACTTGTTGAGAGATCTGCTTACCGTCTATCAACGTTGCCATTGCAACTACTCCTACTTGAATACCACTGTTTTGTTGCCATCCAGGAAGACCCGGTGCTCAACATGCAGTTTCACTGCTTTTGCCAGCGCAACCGTTTCGGTATCACGACCTACAGCAACCAGTGCTTCAGGGCTGTATGTGTGATCAACCGGCTGTACCGCTTGCTCAATGATTGGACCTTCATCCAGATCTGCCGTTACATAGTGAGAGGTAGCACCAATCAGTTTTACACCACGCTCATGCGCCTGGTGATATGGCTTAGCACCCTTAAAGCCTGGCAGGAATGAGTGGTGGATATTGATGGCACGACCGCTCAGTTCCGCACACAGGTTGTCGGACAGGATCTGCATGTAACGCGCAAGTACCACAAGCTCAGTACCGGTTTCTTCAACAATTTCCATCAAGGCAATTTCCTGATCGCGCTTGTTCTCTTTGTTTACCGGCAGGTGAACAAAACGGATGCCTTCACGCTCTGCCATTGGGCGCAGATCTTTGTGGTTGGAAACGATTGCCGTCACTTCCATATTGATCTCACCTTTGTGCAGGCGATACATCAGGTCATCCAGACAGTGGTCAAACTTACTCACCATCAACAGAACCTTCATCGGCTCATCAGCAGGAACCAGTTTCCAGTCCATGTCGAACTTGGTAGCAATCTCTTCAAATTCCCCTTTCAGGTCGCCCAGTGCATAAGCACCCGCTTCAACGTGGAAACGGCAACGGGTGAAAAAGGTTTTACTTTCCGGATCGTCGTACTGACTCATCTCGCTGATATAGCAGCCACGCTCGGCCAAAAATGCTGTCAGTGGTGCCACAATGCCACTTCGTGCAGGGCAGCTAACTTTCAAAATGTATTCTTTCTGTGCAATCTCGTTTGTCATAACACCAGCCTTTACGGCCCCCCTGAATTGTCGTTAATGCTTTTTCGAGACAAAAGTGTCCTGACGAGGTGCAACGCACCTCGCGTAACTCAATGATTTAATTACTTAATTACTTAGAACTGCTGACCAGGCACCCAAGATGTACCAGCAAGTGGAACACGCGCCATGGCAGCGGATTCTACGGTCAGTGCGACCAGATCTTCCGGCTCCAGATTACGCAGATCGTTCTTACCGCAGGCACGAGCCAGAGTTTGCGCTTCCAGAGTCAGAACGTTCAGGTAGTTCGCCAACTTACGACCACCCGCCACCGGGTCCAGACGTTTCATCAACTCAGGGTCCTGAGTCGAGATACCCGCTGGGTCTTTACCCTCATGGTAATCATCGTAGAAGCCAGCAGCTGAACCGATCTCTTTAAACTCTTTGTCGTACATTGGGTGGTTACAACCCAGTGCAACCAGAGCTGCCGTACCAATCGCAACCGCATCTGCGCCCAGCGCCATACATTTCGCAACGTCAGCACCATTTCGAATCCCCCCGGAAACGATCAGCTGTACTTTACGATGCATGCCCATTTCCTGAAGCGCCTGCACAGCCTGTGGAATAGCGGCCAGAGTTGGGATACCTACGTGTTCGATAAACACATCCTGAGTTGCTGCGGTACCACCTTGCATACCGTCCACAACGATCACGTCAGCACCGGCTTTAACCGCCAGCTTCACATCGTAGTAAGTACGTGTAGCACCCACTTTGATGTAGATAGGCACCTGCCAGTCTGTGATTTCACGCAGTTCCTGAATCTTGATTGCCAGATCATCCGGGCCTGTCCAGTCCGGGTGACGGCAGGCAGAACGCTGGTCTACACCCATTGGTAAAGTACGCATCTGGGCAACACGGTCAGTAATCTTCTGACCCAGCAGCATGCCGCCACCACCTGGTTTCGCACCCTGACCCAACACCACTTCGATGGCATCGGCTTTACGCAGATCATCCGGGTTCATACCGTAACGGGATGGCAGATACTGATACACCAGTTTGCTTGACTGACCACGTTCTTCAGGCGTCATACCACCATCACCGGTAGTGGTAGATGTACCCATCAGAGAGGCACCACGACCCAGCGCTTCTTTTGCGTTGGCAGACAAAGCACCAAAACTCATACCTGCGATGGTTACCGGAATATCCAGCTCAATCGGCTTTTTCGCGAAGCGAGTACCCAGTGTCACTGAGGTGTTACATTTTTCACGGTAACCTTCCAGTGGGTAACGAGACATACTCGCACCCAGGAACAGCAGGTCATCGAAGTGCGGCAGTTTACGTTTAGCACCGAAACCACGAATATCGTAGATACCTGTTTCTGCGGCACGACGGATTTCAGACATGGTTGTACGGTCGAAAGTAGCTGACTCGCGCAGACCATCTTTTACATTAATATCATCACTCATTGTTCTGTCCTCAGATTCAGCCATTAGTACGCAGCAGCGTTATCTACTTTGAAGTTGTACAGCTGGCGCGCCGAGCCGTAACGTTTAAAAGATGCTGGATCTTCATCTACACCAGCGCGGTTCAAAAGCTCAGTCAGCTCCTGGATATGCTCTTCACGCATCTCTTTTTCAATGCAGTCGGCACCCAGGGATTTAACGCTGCCTTTCACGTAGATTTTTACTTCGTAAAGTGAATCACCCAGCGCATCACCGGCATCACCGCAGACAACCAGATTGCCTGCCTGACCCATGAAGCAACTCATGTGGCCGACATTGCCTTTCACAACGATATCCACACCCTTCATAGAGATACCGCAACGTGCACCGGCATTGCCTTCTACAACCAGTAGGCCGCCATGCGCAGTCGCACCCGCTGCCTGTGAAGCATCACCTTTTACGCGCACTGTGCCGGACATCATATTTTCAGCGACACCCTGACCCACGTTGCCGTGAACAGTGACATGGGCTTTTTTGTTCATACCTGCGCAGAAGTAACCGGCATGACCTTTAACATCTACCGCAAGGTTCTGATCCAGACCGCAGGCAATGTTGTGCTGACCTTTAGGTTCCAGTACTTCCCATTCACGTTCTGTGCACTCAGGAGCCTGATCATGCAGAGCCTGATTAAGGTCACGTACTGTCTGTGTTTCTAAGTTGATCGTTTTCATGATTCGTTCCTTAACTAAACTCTTACTGTTCACGTTCCCAGACATAGATTGTCTCTGGCTCAGGCTCCCACACTTTCGCGTTTTCAATTCCCGGAAGTGTTGTCAGTGCCTGGTATTCAGAAGCCATTGCTACGTAATCATCGGTTTCAGCCAAAACCGCTGGTTTACAGGCAATCGGGTCACGTACGACTGCGAAACCATCACGAGTACCGATTGTGAATGTGAAGAAACCATCCAGATCCTTAAGGGCGTTCTCCAGCGCTTCGTTCAGGGAATCCCCTTTCTGCAAACGCAGTGTCAGGTAACCTGCCGCTACTTCTGAATCGTTCTCAGTCTGGAACGTCACACCTTCGCGTTTCAGTTCTTCACGCAGACGGTTGTGGTTTGACAGTGAACCGTTGTGTACAAGGCACAGATCCTGACCAGTAGAGAACGGGTGACTACCTTCCATAGTGACCGCAGACTCGGTCGCCATACGGGTATGGCCGATAATGTGGCTGCCTTTCATGCCTGACAGATTGAACGTCTCAGCAATGCTTTCTGGCAGACCCACTGCTTTAAGAATTTCGATAGACTGACCTGCACTCAGAACCAACACTTCAGGTGCCAGCTCTTCAACACAAGCAGATGCACTCTCAGCAGACGCCTGTACCTTGAAAACAGCTACATTACTGTTCTGGAACCACTCAACACCGCAGCCCAGCGCATCTTGCATCGAACGCGCCAGCGCATCCCAGTCGTAGGATTCTTCAACATGGCGCAGGGTGAGTTTGGTTGAGCCATCCGCAACCTCATCGCCATAGATTGCAAAACCTGCACTGTCAGGGCCTCGATCTGTCATCGCAATCAACATAGGCGTGAACAGTTCACCAATCTGACTTTCAAGTGCCTTATTCTTTAAATAAAGGCCAACAATTCCACACATAAAAACCTCGTACTCTTATCAATTAGCACTTAAAAAATTAGAAAAACTCTGCGTAATGTTTCAGTTCCCAATCGGAAACGTGGCGGCTGTATTCAGTCCACTCCATACGTTTCACTTTCAGGAATTCAGAAACGATCTCTTTACCCAGACGTTCAGTCAGAACAGTGTCAGCTTCCAATGCATCCAAAGCTTCATTCAGGTTCTGAGGTAGAATTTCGATGCCCTGCTCTTTACGCTCTTCTTCAGTCAGAGCAAACAGGTTGATGTTTTTCGGCTCACCCGGGTCCAGCTCGCGTTCGATACCATCAAGACCTGCAGCAATCAGTGCAGCGTGCACCAGATATGGGTTACAGCCAGAATCCGGAAGACGGAACTCCAGGCGACCGTATGGAACTCGAACCATCGCAGAGCGGTTGTTATCACCGTAAGCGATGTAAGCAGGGGCCCAGGTTGCACCGGATGCCGTTCCGCCCACTACCAGACGCTTGTAAGAGTTAACCGTTGGAGCAGCGATAGCACACAGCGCTTTTGCGTGATGAAGCAGACCCGCAGTGAAGTGGTAAGCCATCTTCGAAAGGCCCATACCGTTGCTGTCGCTGTCATCGTTGAACAGGTTTTTGCCATCTTTATCCGTGATAGAAAGATGGAAGTGCATACCGTTACCCGTACGATCTGATGCAGGCTTAGGCATAAAGGAACACACCATGCCCATGTCATTTGCGATCTCACCTGCACCCATGCGAACCATTGTGAAACGGTCAGCAGACTCCAGCGCATTACCGTAGGTGTAGTTGATCTCAAACTGACCATTCGCATCTTCGTGGTCGATCTGATAAACATCAAAGTCCAGCTTCTGCAGAGACTCAACCAATGTTTCCAGGAATTCGCGGGAACGGGACAGACCTTTGTAGTCGTAACAAGGCTTATCCAGCACATCACTTTCATCTACAGGTTTCAGGCTGCCATCTTCGCCGCGGTTAAACAGTGAGAATTCTGGTTCCAGACCTGTGTTAAGCGTCCAGCCCTGATCTGCCAGAAGCTTAAGCTGCTTTTTCAGTACTACACGGCTGTCGTATGGGTATGGCTCACCGTTTACATGGCCATCACATACAATGCGTGCGTAGCCTGGCTGCCATGGAACGATAGACAGAGTGTCCAGATCACCACGAGCCATGAAATCCGGACCATGTGGCTCCATGCCTAAACCCCAAACAGCAAAACCGGCAAAACCAGCACCACTCTCAACCACATCCATCAAACAGTGTGCAGGTACAGACTTAGTCTTTGCCACACCGTGAATGTCAACGAACTGAGCCAGGATATATTTGATCTCATTGTCGGCGAGAAACTTATCGATATCATTGGACATTTCTGAACTCCGTATGCTTTTTGATGCCCATTCAAAAACGACCTTTAAACGAGCATTTTCTTTTCAGTAAATTTATTTACTTATTAGGAAAGCATGTAGCGTGCCAACGCATTTCTTTTTAGGAATATTATTTTCCTATCAGGATAACCCATTGTTTTCAAAGGAACTAGTAAATTTTTTTTCTTTATGGGAATATAAGCCGTAACGCATAACAACGGACTTATTCGACCAGAAGCGCACAAGTTTGGCGCAGAAGGCACCTTTTCGAGGCATTTTGATGACAGATCCTAAGGACAAAAAATTCGACCTGGACCAATACATCGGCATGAAGGTCAAGAAAGCACGTATGGATGAAGGCTTAAAACTGGTAGATGTAGCGCGTATATCAGGGATTAGTCAGGGAATGGTCAGCAAAATAGAGAATGCACAGGTATCAACAAGCCTGGAAACGCTCAGCCGTCTTTGCGATGCCATCGGATTACCTATCTCAAAACTGTTCACCGATTACGACCGTCCCGATGGTGGCGCACAGTTCACTAAAGCCGGTGAAGGTCTGGAAGTCGTTCGAAGAGGAACAGAAAAGGGCCACACCTATCAGCTGTTGACCTATAAGCGCGGTGGCAAAACCACCTTTGAACCTTTTATGGTGAGCATGGATGATCTGTCAGAGGTATTCCCGACGTTCTCCCATCCGGGTGAAGAATTTATCTATCTGGTATCCGGCAAGCTTGTCTACCGACACGGTAATCATCTTTATGAGATGGAAGCTGGGGATAGCCTGACCTTTGATGCGGAAGTTCCGCATGGGCCTGAGCGATTGGAAGAAGTGCCGATTAAGCTGCTTTCTATTATTAACTATTCTGATGATTGAGTTGTAAACATTAGGTGAAGATTGGGTTTAGTCTGCTTTCGACTGTGGTTTCAATGAGTCAGTGCAACACACTATCTTTATTTCAAAGATGGAGTGCTGCCAATGGTCTTTGATTCGATATGTTCTCTCAATTGTACCTCTCTCAGTTTTTCTGACTTTCTTTTCCTTTGAAGAATCATCAAGAGATAGGTAATTACAGAGAGAATAGTTACAGATGTGCAGCCGTATTTTATAAATGAAGGCATTCCAGTCAGCCACGAAACTAGCGTTCCTATGACCAGAAGAATAAAAAAGCCGGAGACGATTCTTAAATCCTGCTGTTTTTTATTAGCTTCCATTTGTTCTTGGAAGCCATTGGGATGCTGAAGACGCTCTTTAGCGTAACTAATATCGCCTAGCCCACCACTACCTGATGAATCAGAAAACATTACTTACCTCCCTGAAAAATAAATTCTGTCAATTTCCTACTTCATCTTCCGACACTAAGCGGAAATTAAAAGAATTCTCGAAAACTATTTCGTAGCCTTAGATTCGATATGCTCTCTCAGTTGAGCATCTCTCAATTTCTCCAAATTCCTTCGCCGCCGAATGCATATTATGAAATAGATCATCAATGCCAGCACCGCAGCAGAAGTGAATCCGTATTTTATTAGCGGAGGCATCCCAACCATCCATGAAAGCAATGTTCCCATGATTAGTAATGCAAAAAAACTTGCGACAACTCTTAGTTCTAGTAGTTTCTGATTGAATTCGATTTGTTCATTCAGGCCATTATTAGGATTGTGAAGTCTTCCCTTTGCATTTTTGAGATCTTGTAAACCAATCCCTAGTTCATTACCGCCAGATGCAGGCATTCCTTATCTCCATGATAGTTAGACTCTTCAACTTCCAACTTCGCTTGTTAGTACTCTTCCGTCATCAAACGACACAAAGCAGACATCTATCACTTAATTTGTATACGATACTAGACTTCAATTCCTTCAAATAGATTTGCGAAATTAGCATACTTATCTGACAGCTTTATGTTGTCTGCCAAAGGCCCATCTATGAATGGGTGATCAAACCGTAATCTGCGAAACTGGAAATCTGAGATGCAACCAATTTCTTTCGCTTCATCTATGAATGGCTGTAACTGTGGAAGAAGTGCTTTAGCTTCTGTACTGCTTCTCGCTGCTAGAACAAGCTCCTCTTCAAAGGCTTGTGCGGATTTTTTTATCGCATCTTTTGTAATCATTCTAATTACTAACTCCTAGTTCCTTCTAAGACTTATTTCGACACGAAGCGGACTATCCAAACAGCGAATCCAACTTACAATAAATCACTATCACTATTCTTTTTTGATACGGCTCATATACCGCCTTTTAGCTGAAAAGATTAGCAGGGCAATGGCGAAGCATAAGACCCCCGAAAACAGGATCTTATGTAGTGCTTCTTCCTTGAAAAAATTATACTGCTCTTCAAACTTTATAATCTCTTCATTCTCATAGATTGCAGATACAATAAATCTGCTATCAAACAAAACATCGAAAAAAGGGCCATTGGGGTAATACCATCCAATTTGTAAACATCTCTCAGTTTTATTTTCTTTGCTAAGAATGCCTTTAATTTTTTCAATAGCATTCTCAGGATAACCTTGCAAAATTAGCCTTTCGCCTCTTTCTGAAAGGCCATAAATTGCTCTAAACTCCCATCTAGCAGGGTATTCAACAATCCTATCAATGCAGACCTCATCCCAGAATGCTTCAGCTCTTTTTTCAGGATATAGGAAAGCCATGAAAATCGTCTTGATTATCACTATTGAACAGCAAACTAAGATACCGTAGTAGAAGGTATTCTGCTTATACAAAAACTCCCCGAAAGATGAATATGTAACTAGCTGTAAGCTTTTCATACCTAGCCTAATACGTATGCTGAGATAATAATGAACACTTAAGAATAGTCAGATATGAATATCTATTGGGTAGCACTGTCATTCTCCTCCAATGAAAACGATCTTGTACAAATAAGGTATTTTCCCTGTCCGAAAACTATGTCTCAGTCGCCATACAGAAGCAAGGGGGAGATGTTTGACACGCAGTTGACCTCAGGGGCCGCTCCAGAGTCTTTCAGGGTCGTCTACCGACACAAAACGGGCACTTATCTCAACTCGAGGAGAATCACTGGATAGTTATAAACTTCGGTACAAATCTGAGCCACAGTGATTACAGATAAATACCCGTCGATCATCATTAGGACTGTTCAGCCCCCAGTTTCTGATACTTTTAGAACCACAATAACAACATTTAATACCGTTTTCCGACCGACAATCAGGGTGTTCACTTGTGTAATCTAAAATTGTAGGCATTTTCTTCCAATTGTTTTGATCTTTGAAGTAAAAATATATCTTCGCTGCAAAGCCTAAAGCAATAACCCCAGGAATAACCGTAAAAGCAATATCGTGTCCATTCATATTCTTAATCCAACAGTTCCTATGATTAAAAACTTACTCAGCTTGTATAGCTTTATCTATAAGAAAATATCCTAGTTATGTTCCTTTTCCACACGTTGCGGACATCTATAGCCTCTAAAAGCTGCTAACATTGCTTAGCGATGATGGAACTGATGTTAGAGAGTATACGATGGATCGAATAAGAGGGTTTCTTCTATCCTATAAGAAGAGCTTTTTTGCAAGATTTCTAGTGATTTTAGTTTTGTCCTATGCATTAAGTTATTTAATGCTAGATGGTTTTCATGACTTTCCTATGATGTTTTGTCTTGTTGCTGGCATGGAATATATGACCATCAATATACTCTATGAGATGGATTTTCCTCCTGTCCGACTGTTTGCTGTACAAGCTTTTGGGTCAAGGGAATCTCGAGGTTATCAGGTTACATATTGGCTGTTCTACACGAGCTGGTGGGTGTTTGTAATTATAGCTTTAATAGAAGAGAGTACAGGGGTTCGGCTCTTAGGCAGTAGCTGACTTTGGGTAAAGACAAAATGTCTGCTTTTGCACAAAGCTGACCTTATCATGTTGTCAGAAGTAAAACGTCTAACACAAAAAAACACCGGCAGATGCCGGTGTTTTTTTATCGTAGTTCAGAAATTACTTTTCGTTCGTAAATTCTGGGTAGGCTGTCATACCACACTCGTACACATCCATACCTTCCATCTCTTCTTCTTCGCTCACACGCAAGCCCATTACAGCTTTGATGATCATAAGAACAACAAACGAAGCACCGAACATCCAGATAAAGGTAGCAACTGTACCAATCAGCTGACCCGTAAAGGTCGCATCGGAGTTACTGAACATCACTGCGAAGATACCCCAGATACCTGCTGAACCGTGTACAGAGATCGCACCTACAGGATCATCCAACTTCAGCTTATCCAGGAACAGTACTGAAAGAACCACGACAATACCGCCAACACCACCAATAAGAGTTGCCAGACCGGCAGAAGGTGCCAGAGGTTCAGCAGTGATTGCCACCAGGCCTGCCAGTGCACCGTTAATTGTCATGGTTAAGTCGGTTTTGCCAAACATAAAGCGTGCAAACAATGCTGCGACAACCATACCGGCTGCTGCCGCTGCGTTAGTGTTTACGAAGATTTTTGCTACGGCGTTGGCTTCTTCAACGTTGGCGATTTTAAGTTCAGAACCACCGTTAAAGCCGAACCAACCCATCCATAGGATAAACATACCCAGTGTTGCCATTGGCAGGTTTGCTCCCGGAATCGCCAGTACTTTGCCATCCTTGCTGTATTTACCTTTACGAGGTCCAACCAGAATCACCGCTGCCAGAGCCGCAGCTGCGCCCGCCATATGAACCACCACAGAACCCGCGAAGTCCTGGAAGCCCAACTGATCAAGGAAACCACCGCCCCACTTCCAGTAGCCTTCTACTGGATAGATGAAAGCCACCATAAATACCGCAAAGGTCAGGAAAGGCCACAAGCGCATACGCTCTGCCACTGCACCGGATACAATCGACATGGTTGCCGCTGCAAATACGGCCTGAAAGATAAAGTCTGCCATGCCTGAGTAATAAGGCGCGTCGTCACCACCGGCAACAACAGACTCGGTAGAGTTATCTTCACCCAGCATGAAATCAAAACCCGGGATATAAGCACTGACTGGATCAGCCGGGTACATCACGTTGTAACCAACCACCAGATAAACGATACAGGCAATGCCGTACAGCAGAGCATTTTTGTTCAGGATTTCTACTGTGTTCTTAGAGCGGACAAGGCCTGACTCCAGCATGGCAAAACCTGCTGCCATCCACATAACCAGCACGGTACACATCAGGAAGTAGAAGGTATCCAATGCATAAGCTAATTCTATTGGTAAGTTTTCCATCATCTACTCCTTATAAAGCCGTTTCGCCAGTTTCAGCGGTTCGAATACGAACAACCTGCTCTAAATCAGAGACAAAGATTTTGCCGTCACCAATTTTGTCTGTCGTTGCCGCTGCCTGAATGGCATCGCAAGCTGGGCCTGCCTGCTCATCAGTGACGCCTACATCAATTTTGATCTTTGGCAGAAACTCAATTTTGTACTCTGCACCACGATACAGCTCGGTATGCCCCATCTGACGTCCAAAGCCTTTTACCTCAGTTACAGTCAGGCCGGTTATACCCACCTCCTGTAACGCTTCCCTCACATCATCTAATTTGTGAGGACGGATAATTGCTGATAGCAACTTCATTTTGCCACTCCATAACCATTAGGAATATTTATTTCCCAATAAGAATAGAAACATTCATGCCAAAAGATAAAAAACCTTAATTTACAGATGGTTATGACTTAAAAGATCTGAAAGTCCAACAATAAGCGCTTTAATAAGGAGCAGGGGAATTTAAGAGCGCACCAAGATTGACCACTCATTGATCACAAAATCAGAACAGATAAAAACCGATAAATAAGCACAGCCTTTTATAGCCAGATCTGATCGTTACCAATTTTGAGGTAGCCACCCTTACCAATATTGGGGTAATTGACAAAAAGTGAGCCTCAAAGGAATATAAATTTCACAAAAGGAAACAAATATTCCTATAAATCATAGGCACCTGAGACAGATATACAGCGACTCATGTCGAAAGAGAGAGGGTTAATTTAATGGCAAATTCATGGCGTATTTCTGCACTGGCAGAGAGACATAGAGCACTCGGCTCTGAACTGGAAGACTGGAACGGAATGGGCACTGCCTGGACCTACGACGGCGACGTGAGTGACTCGCATGAAGCGATCCGTACTAAAGCAGGTCTGATGGATGTATCAGGTTTGAAAAAGGTTCATTACGTGGGCCCTCACGCAGAAAACCTGCTGGAATATGCAACCACGCGTGATATTTCCAAGCTATATCCGGGTAAATCAGTGTACGCAACCATGCTAAATGAACAAGGTAAGTTCATTGATGACTGTATCGTGTATTGCACCGGCCCTAACGCCTTTATGGTTGTGCATGGTACAGGTACCGGCTACGAGATGCTGATCCGCTCGGCTCAGGGACGTCAGGTAGCCGTTTTGTTTGATGACGACCTGCATGATATCTCCCTGCAGGGCCCTGTAGCAGTGGATTTCCTGGCTGAGCATGTTGAAGGCATTCGTGACCTGCCCTACTTCCACCATATGCAGACGAAGCTGTTTGGTCGCCCTGCAATGATTTCCCGTACCGGTTACACCGGCGAGCGTGGTTATGAGATCTTCTGTAAAGCTAATGATGTAGGCTTTATCTGGGATTCGATTCTGGAGAAAGGCGAATCTATGGGCATTATCCCGGCTGCGTTCAGCGCTTTGGATATGCTGCGTGTTGAAAGCTACCTGCTGTTCTATCCATTCGATAATTCTGAGATCCATCCATTTGATGACCAACCTGCTGGTGACACTCTGTGGGAGCTGGGCCTGGACTTCACAGTATCCCCTGAGAAAACAGAATTCCGCGGCTGCTATGAGCACTTCCGCCTGAAAGGTAAAGAACGCTTCAAGATCTTTGGTGTACTTCTGGAAGGTCACAAAGAAGCAGAAATCGGCGATACCTTATGGGCTGATGGCAAACAAGTTGGCGTAATCACTCAACCTGCGTATTCCCGCCTGACTGAAAAATCCATGGCCATCGCCCGTGTTGATGTGGACTTTGCTGAACAGGGTAAAGCGGTTGAAGTGAAAGGCAGCCTGAATGTAAATGCCATCACCCACACCCTGCCGTTTGATGATCCGGACAAGAAAAAGCGTATTGCTAAAGGGTAATTGGGAATTACTGTTGGATGGTGGAGCCTAGCGGGATCGAACCGCTGACCTGTTCGCTGCCAGCGAACCGCTCTCCCAGCTGAGCTAAGGCCCCATCGAAAGGTGGGGCTATATTAATGAGCGGCCTTTTAGGTGTCAACCCAGACAGATTCGCAAACTATAGTCCGCTCAATAAGTTAGATCACCCAGTAAATATTCAGACACAAAAAAAGCCGCTGTTGAGCGGCTTTTTCATTTCCAGATTATTAAGCTTCAATTTGTTTGCTTAATTCCCGGTATTCTTTATCCCAGCGCTTCGCTTCTTTCTTAGAAGGGCCGCCCAAGACATTCACTGCGTGGCGTAAACGTGCACGGGTCATATCCGGGCCTAGAATAGCCATAGAGTCCATTACCGATACTGTCTGATTGGTACCCGCAACCGCGATAAACAGTGGGAACAGGAAGTCACGGATTTTGAAGCCCATTGCTTCCGCCAACTGCTTAAGCTGACCGAACAGGCGATCTTTGTTCCACTGACTCTCAGTGTCTAGCAACCATACAGAATATTGCAGCATACGACGGATATCGTCTTTCTCCAGAGACTTATGCTCAAAGTCTGCTTCGCTGATGTCCAGCATGCCTGACAGGAAGAAGCTTGCCAGTGGTGCAACGTCAGAAAGTTTTTCAACACGCTGTTGGATCAGCGGTACGATCTGCATCAGGTATTCCGGGTTGAGTGCCCACTCCTGATATTTGGCAGCAAACTGAGCGGCATCCAGATCTTCACGCAGCCACAGACCATTCAGCCAGCTAAGTTTTTCCTGATCGAAAATTGGACCACCCAGGGACACACGCTGAATGTCGAAGTTATCGAACATCTGCTGGCGAGTGAACTTCTCACTCTCATCCGGCATGGACCAGCCCATACGACCCAGATAGTTGAGCAGTGCTTCTGGCAGGAAACCCATACGCTGGTAATACAAGATACTGGTCGGATTCTTACGCTTAGACAGTTTAGATTTGTCTGGGTTACGCAGCAGTGGCATATGGCACAGCTTAGGCATATCCCAACCGAAGTATTCATACAGCAACTTATGCTTAGGTGCAGAGTTGATCCACTCTTCGCCACGGATTACGTGGGTAATCTCCATCAGGTGGTCATCAACAACATTGGCCAGGTGGTAAGTTGGCATGCCATCAGATTTCAGAAGAATCTGAGCATCAACCATGCCCCACTCCAGCTCAATCGTACCACGCAGCATATCGTCTACTTCACAGGCACCTTCGCCTTCAGGTACAACCATACGAACAACATAAGGCGCCCCAGCAGCTTTACGCTTTTCTACCTCGTCGTCAGGTAGCGCCAGATCACTCTGTTTCAGCGCAGTATGACCACCGGCAGCACGGCGTGCAGCACGCAGCTCTTCCAGTTCTTCTGAAGTGCGGTAACACAGGAAAGCCTTACCCTCTTCCACCAGCTGCATAGCGTACTTAGCGTAATCCGCTTTACGCTCGCTTTGACGATACGGACCATGAGGACCACCCACATCCGGACCCTCATCCCATTCCAGACCTAACCAACGCAGGGAATCCAGAATCTTCTGCTCAGATTCTGCTGTACTACGAGTCTGGTCAGTGTCTTCAATACGAAGAATAAACTGACCGCCATGCTGACGGGCAAAAGCCAGGTTAAACAGCGCAATGTAGGCGGTACCTACATGAGGGTCACCTGTTGGAGAAGGTGCTACACGAGTACGAACAGTCGTCATTGGTGTCCTTGGGATTCATAAGTTTTGAGAATGGCGAATTATATACTCAGGGGCCGGAACTCAGCCAGAAAAGAAGAGAAAAAACCAAATAAACAACTTTATTTTTGATTAATGTCCGTCACCTTTGATCATAAGGCTTTCCATGCCTACACTGAAAAATAGCGAAACCAGCTCAGGCTTTCGGTTCTTAGTAATTAAAGATAATTTTGCAGTATATCGATCACAATGAATTCAGACTCCGATTTGAAACACAAAGCCCTTAAACGGCTGGAAAACGAACACAGTTTTCTTAAGTCACTCGTCCAAAACCTGCCTGACCTTATCTGGATGAAAGATACAGAGGGTGTCTACCTTGCCTGTAATCAAAAGTTCGAGCTTTTTTTTGGTGCTAAAGAAGAAGAAATTCTGGGCCAGACAGATTATGACTTTGTTGATCAGGAACTCGCCGATTTTTTCCGAGAGCATGACAAAAATGCCATGAACAGTGACACCCCACTGGTGAACGAGGAGTGGATCACGTACGCCACAGATAATCGAAGGGTGTTACTGGAAACAACAAAAAGCGCTATCCGTGATGATTCAGGCAACCTAATCGGCGTTCTTGGCATCGGCCACGATGTCACTGAGAGAGCTGAACAAGAAGGCAAACTCCGGCGCCGGGAAAAGCAATTAAAGGATGCCCAAAGGCTTGCTCAGATGGGCAGTTGGGAGCTGGACTTTGAAAAGGATCACCTTATCTGGTCAGAACAGGTGTACCAAATCTTTGAACTGGATCCCCAAAGCTTTTCTCCCAGCTATTCCGCCTTTCTCGATGCAATCCACCCGGATGATAAAGATCTGGTCAATGACGCATTCCATCATTCACTTGTACACCAAACCCCTTATTCCGTATCGCATCGATTGCTGGTCAATGGCCAGGTCAAATTCGTAGAGGAACAAGGTGAAACTGAATATGCAGACGATGGTTCCCCTATTCGATCCATTGGAACCATCCAGGATGTCACGCAACGTACGCTGAACGAGATAAAACTCAACCGTATGGAAAGCCTGGCTGACCACAGCCCAGATGGTATTTTCATCGTTGAAGCAGAAACAGCAAAAATTGTTGATGCCAACCACGCGGCTTATGCAAACCTGGGTTACACCGAAGAAGAAATGCTTAAGCTGTATGTCTGGGATGTCAGTATTGGTATTGATGATTTGGCAAGTTGGCAAGCCCGGGTTCCCGGTCTGATTTCAGAAAATGGAGAGCCCTTCGAAGATAAACATCAACATAAAGATGGCCACATCATCCCGATTGAAATCACTGCAAAATACATTCAGGAATCAGACGGTAATTTTTTTATTACGACCAGCCGGGACATCAGCGAACGTAAACTGGCTGAAAAGAAAATGGAGTACATGGCTTACCATGATCTGCTGACGAACCTCCCCAACAGGGTGTTACTCTCAGACAGAATACAACAAGCCATTGCTTTCTCGGAAAGAACCGGCACGCTGCTGTGTATCTGCTATCTGGATCTGGATGAATTCAAACCGATTAATGATACCTTCGGGCATGAAACCGGTGATCAACTTCTGATTAACTTTGCCAGAAGGCTGGAAAAGGAACTACGGGACAGTGACTCATTGGCCCGCCTTGGCGGCGATGAGTTTATTCTGATGCTGACCGGTTTAACGTCCATCTATCAGGCTGAGGAAATCATTCTACGGGCGCTGAATACCATTCAATTACCCTTCGATATTCAAGATCATCGTCTTTATGTGTCAGGCAGCATTGGCGCCACCATTTATCCACATGATAAATCAGATCCGGATACGCTGATTCGCCATGCTGACCAGGCTATGTATAAAGCCAAACAAGCGGGAAAAAACCAGTATTGTCTGTTCGATCCGGTAGAGGACCATAAAGTACATGCCCACCGCAGTGCTTTAAACGAATTCGAACAGGCTATTAAAGAATCGCAACTGACACTTTACTACCAACCTCGTATCAATCTTCAAGATGGGACTCTCGCGTCTGTAGAAGCATTAGTACGCTGGAATCACCCGGAGAAAGGCTTACTGCAACCGGGCGATTTTCTGCCACTGATTGAGGGCACCGTACTGGAAATAGCTCTGGACGAATGGGTTTTAAAAACGGCTCTTGATCAACACATGGAATGGCGTGAGGACGGAAATATTCTGCCGATCAGTGTCAATATCAGCCCCAGAAATGTGCAATCAGAAAATTTTTGCAATCATGCACATACATTCTTTAGCACCTATCCAAAAGAGATTTTGCAGAACCTTGAATTGGAAGTGGTAGAAACAGGCGCAATAGGGAATACATCCCGGGTAGCCGAAATGATGAACTCTTGTACCAATATGGGGATTCAGTTTTCATTAGATGATTTTGGTACCGGATATTCTTCCCTAACCTATTTTCACAGGTTACCCATAAGCATTCTTAAAATAGACCGAAACTTTGTCCGGGATATGCTCTGTAATCCCCAGGATCAGGATATTGTTGAAGGTGTTATTCGGTTAGCACAAGCCATTAACCGACCGGTAGTCGCAGAAGGCGTAGAAAGTATTGAACTGGGTCTTATGCTGCTTCAAATGGGTTGCCAATATGCTCAGGGATACGGCATCGCAAAACCGATGCCCGCTGAAAAAGTGTTCTCTTGGTACGATAAATTCAGCAATAAGAGTTCATGGATCAATCTGGCCAAAAAAGCGTTTTGTAAAACCAGTGCCTATGATCTGAACGTAGCCATATTTACCCATCAGATATGGCTCGATAAAGTGATCGACTTCCTCAAATCGGATATGCAGGGGAAACACCCACTTTTGGATGGAAAGACCTGCCAGTTTTCCCTCTGGTATGAGGGAATCGGCCAATTCAGATACGGGTCACACCCCGATTACAAATCACTGCAGGATAAACACCTGGCTGTCCATAAACTGGCTGAGCAGCTTGTACATCAAGCATGTGTTGAACAAAAAGTATTATCAGAATCTCAAATAGATGAACTGGCGCAGAAAGGGTTTGAATTAACGATCATTCTGACCCGACTCGCTGAGGAACATAATTAACTGCATCTGGTCTGGACGACACCTTAAATCTAGACCAGATAATTCTCCCAGAGCACTGCACCCCAGACCAAGGCCCCGATAGCCAGGGAAACCATAACCACAGCTGAGCCTAAATCCTTTGCCAGACCAGCCAGTTCATGGAACTCTGTACCGGCTCGATCTACCACCGCTTCAATAGCGCTGTTCACCAACTCAAATGCCATCACCAGTAAGCAGGTACTGATCAGGGCAGCCAACTGCATGGGTGACTCCGCAATAAAGCATGCTAACGGGATAAGAACTGCACTGCCCCAAACCTCATATCGGAAAGCAGGTTCCTGAGCATAAGCGGCTTTCATCCCTTGAATTGAATAAATGGAAGCAAGGTAAAAGCGCTTCAGACCTGTATTTTTGGTTGAATAGCCGTTTTCTGATTCTGACATACTGATTATTTAACCTTCCCAATAACTCTAAATCGCTGTCTCAGGCTAGCACTTAATTTCTGTTAATGCAGCGCAATAGTGTACGACAGTATATAATCCCAGCTTTTGTTGAACAGACCACTTTCCGCATCAAATGAGCAATACCTCTACACCACTGAATCGCCGTTTTACTGTAGCCCCTATGATGGATTGGACAGATCGTCACTGTCGCTATTTCCATCGTATTCTCAGCCAGCACGCCGTGCTCTATACCGAGATGGTAACTACCGGTGCTTTAATTCATGCGGAACCTGATCGATTCCTGCGCTACAACCCTGAAGAGCAGCCGGTTGCTTTACAGTTAGGTGGCAGCAACGTTGCAGAGCTCGCGCAGTGTACCAAGATGGCTGAGGAATATGGTTACAATGAAGTTAATCTGAATGTGGGCTGCCCAAGTGACCGCGTCCAGAACAACAAGATTGGAGCCTGCCTCATGGCTCACCCTCAGTTAGTCTCTGACTGCTTAAAAGAGATGCAACAACAGGTTGAGATTCCGGTTACGGTAAAACATCGTCTGGGTATTGATGATATGGACAGTTATGACGAACTGGTCCGGTTTGTCGAAACTGTTGCCGAATCGGGTTGCGAGGTGTTTATCATTCATGCCCGCAAAGCGATTCTTCAGGGTCTGAGCCCGAAAGAAAACCGCGATATCCCACCTCTGAAATATGAGTGGGTTTACCAAATCAAACAACAGTTCCCGGAACTGGAAGTTCATATCAACGGTGGTATCAAAAGCATTGCTGAGTGTCACACACATCTGCAACATGTTGATGGTGTAATGCTGGGTAGAGAGGCGTACCACAACCCCTACCTGCTGGCCGATGTAGACCAGGAATTTTATGGTTCAGATACACCCAAGATCAGCCGTAAAGGCGCCGCTCTGGCAATGGTGCCCTACATTGAAAAGCAGTTGCAGCAAGGCACCCCGCTGAATCATATCCTGCGGCATATGCTGGGTTTGTTCCATGCACAAAGGGGTGGAAAACAGTTCCGCAGACTAATTAGTGAAAATGCCCATAAACCTGGCGCCTCAATTGATGTACTCTATGAGGCACTAGAGCGCGTATCGGATTAATGGAAGTAAAGATGAGTCAGTTAGAAAAACTTAAAGAGATCACAACAGTTGTAGCAGACACCGGCGACATTGAAGCGATTGCTCGCTTTAAACCGGTAGACGCAACAACCAACCCTTCCCTGTTACTTAAAGCAGCTCAACTGCCACAGTACGCATCGCTATTGGTTACAGCAAAAGAGTGGGCTGAATCACAGGGCGGTTCAGAGCAGGAAGTGCTCGATAACATGACGGACAAACTGGCCGTTGAGATTGGTAAAGAAATTCTGAAGATTGTTCCGGGCCGTATTTCTACAGAGGTAGATGCTCGTCTCTCCTTTGATACCGCAGCCACACTGGAACGCGCGCGTAAGCTAATCGGATTGTATGAGGAAGCTGGAATCGGTAAACACCGCATTCTGATTAAAATTGCTTCCACATGGGAAGGTATCCAGGCTGCACGCCAGCTGGAGCAAGAAGGTATCAACTGTAACCTGACATTGTTGTTCAGCTTTGCTCAAGCGGCTGCCTGTGCAGATGCGGGCGTTTACCTGATCTCGCCATTCGTTGGCCGAATTCTGGATTGGTACAAAGCCAATCAGGAAGGTGACTTCTCCGGTGCCAATGACCCAGGCGTTCAGTCTGTTTCCAGCATTTACAACTACTATAAAGCGAACGATTACAACACCATCGTAATGGGTGCCAGCTTCCGTAATATCAGCGAGATTCAGGAACTGGCAGGCTGTGACCGCCTGACCATCGCACCAGCGCTGATGCAGGAACTGGAAGATTGCGCTGAAGAGCTGCCGACTAAACTGTCAGCAACATCAGCGTCTTCTGAACAGGGCCGCCTGTCACTGACTGAATCTGAGTTCCGCTGGATGATGAACGAAGATGAAATGGCAACCGAGAAGCTGGCTCAAGGTATCCGCAGCTTCGCAGCTGACCAGGTGAAACTGGAGAAACTTCTCTCCGAAGTTTAAACCTCACCATTCCAAGAAAGCCCTGCTAATCAGCGGGGCTTTTTTATTTCTAAGAATTATCCTGACTATACTGATTTCTATAGCCCACGGTTTGCTGGATGAGGAGATCTGTGATGGATGGTTTAGTACTCCCCCACCCCAAGGTGATGCTGTTTGACTGGCACGGCACTCTCGTCGACACCCACGGCGCCATGTATGCCGCCATTGAAGAGATGCTTGCTCAGCTTGATGAACTGGATCTGGTTCGTCATATCCTTCCTGAAGAAGAGGCCAAAACCGAGGATGACGAGAAGCTGATTCGTTATATCCGAATTTATCGACATCTCCACCCCAGAGTGCTCGCCGAACAACGGATCTCCCGCACTGATGTGTTCGAAGTGTTATTTGGTGACAATGATGAAGCCAATGCCATAGCCCATAAAGCCTATAACGAGTGTTACCGTAATCACTATGGCAGCGTAAAACCGTTCCAGGCGGGTATGTTCGAATACCTAACCTACCTTAAACAACTGGGTATCAAGATTGGTGTAGTGACTAACCGTAGCCGCGAATTTCTCGATCCTGAACTTGCATCAGTTGAGGGCGGTCGCTGGCTGGATCTGTTTGATGTCACCTTATGTGGTGATGAGATGCTGCGCTACAAACCCGCCCCCGATTCCATGGTTCAGGCCAGTAAAGCGGTTGATGAACTGACCGATCAGCACCTGTGGTACGTAGGCGATAGTGTCACCGATATGATGACTGCGACCAAAGCCGGTGTAACCCGGGTCTTTTACAACGGCGCTTTGTGGTCGCCCCACTGGTTTGAACAGCACTTTTCCAAAGAAGCAAAACATCATTATGACCCTGAAATCGTGGTGGATGATTTTGATGAGTTGCTTGATGTCGTCCTAAGCAGTCACGGGTGTAATTTTGACCCGGCAGTCATCGATAAGCGCCCTGCCCGCTTACCACCCCGCAAACCTCTACCGGAACGAGAAGAACCGGACTGGCACCCTGCCATCGCCTCATTAACTTACCCCTCAGTCATTTTGTTCGACTGGCACGCAACTCTGGTGGATACCCTGGATGCCATGTATCACGCGGTTGATGATATGTTGAAAGAACTCCGCGAGATGGGGTTACTTGAACATCTGGTTGATTCCGCTTCCTGTAAATCACCGGATGATCAGCGACTGGTAGACTACGTTAGAGAGAACTTAAGCCTGCACCCCAAAATAAAACTCGACCGGAAAATTTCAAGAACCGACATTTTCGAGATCCTCTTTGCTGATAATGAGGTAGCTAAAAAACTCGCCCATAAAGCCTTTACCGATCACTACCGTAAATATTTTGGTACGGCCTTGCCTTTTGAACCTAAAGTGGAGGATATGCTCGCGGGATTACGTAAACTGGGATTGGTTGTAGGTGTGATCACCAATCGCGACCGTGAGTTCTTTATGCATGAGCTCAACACGGTTGATGGCGGGTGGGCACATCTGTTTGATACCGAAATTTGTGGGGACGATACCGTTCAGCGTAAACCGCATACCGACCAGATTTTAAAAGCGGCTGATAACCTGAAATGTCAGCTTGGATTGGATATCTGGTATGTTGGCGACAGCACGACCGATGTTATCGCAGCCAAGTCCGCTGGAATCACCAGCGTCTTTTTTAATGGTGCTCAATGGGACCAGCCCTGGTTAAATAAAATATTCCCGGGTACCGAGCGCTACCCTTATAAACCGGATGTTGTCGTTAATGATTTCTCCGAGTTCTGGGCCATGCTTTTAGCGTGCCGTAAGCGAAATCAAAGAAAGGCTTAACTTCTTGAAACTGAAATAGAATCGCTAACGATCTGGTGCCATACTTGGGGGCAAAGAGTCATTAATTGCCAGGGAGAGATGCATATGTCAGATCAGCATAATCATGCGCTTTCTCAGGCAATTCAACGTATTCAGGTGCTGGTTAACCGCAAGGAAGTTGTGGACGCCTGGCTGCATAAACAAAACCAGCAACCTAAGCAAGCCATCGTAGAATCTTTGACTCAAAGGCAGCACCTGGCTGAACTTGAGTCGATGATCAATCGCTTACACCCTGCCGATATAGCCCTGTTGCTGGAATCTACCCGCCCCGATCAGCGCCCAATGATCTGGCATCTGGTTAAACATGAAAATGCTGGTGCTGTGCTTCTGGAGCTATCTGATTCCGTAAGAATCGCACTGGTTGAAGACTCACCGGCAGAACACCTCGCGGCTGCCGCTCAGCATCTCGAAAGTGATGAGATTGTCGACCTGGTTCAGGAACTGCCCGAAGAGATAGTACCCAGCCTGCTCTCCTCCCTGCCCTCACATGAGCGGGAAGAAGTACGTTCCGCCATGAGCTTCCCAGAAGATTGTGTGGGTGCGTGGATGGAGTTTGACGTCCCGGTGGTTCGTGACGATATCTCGCTGGATGTGGTTGTACGTTTCTTCCGTTTACAGGGAGCTTTGCCCGATAACTCCGGTAAGATTATGGTTGTGGATGACAACGGCTTACTTAAAGGCACTCTGGCACTTGAAGACTTGCTGACGAAAAGCGGTGATCTGCCCATCTCGGATGTTCTGGACCCTTCACCTGTGACCTTTCATACTCGTGATTCAGCACAGGATGCTGCCAGCGCTTTTGAACGCTACGAACTGATTGTAGCGCCGGTTGTGAATGCCCATGGGCGTTTAGTTGGGGTACTGCGTGTTAGTGCACTGATGGATCTGTTGGATGAGATGGCGCAGCGGCAGTTGCTGATACAGGCCGGTTTGAACAAAGAAGAGAATTTGTTTGACCCCATCATGCAATCCGCAAAAAACCGCTGGCCATGGATCGCCTTAAATCTGGTGATTGTGTTTATCGCATCCAGAATAATTGACCAGTTTGAAACCATCATAAGCCAAGTGGTTGCTTTGGCAGCCTTGCTGCCTATTACCGCCAATATCGGCGGTAATGCCGGGAACCAAGTGGTTGCACTTGTCATCCGGGGTCTTGCGACCAAACAACTGGATCACAGTAATCGGATTCATCTGGTTAAGAAAGAGGTCTCGGTTGCTGTTGTAAACGGTCTGCTTTGGGGCTTTGTTACTGGCTTGATCACCCTCATCCTGTACCAGAATTTCAATCTGGCTTTGGTTATGCTCCTGGCCATGTTCTGCACCATGCTGTTTGCAGCCATAATTGGGGTAGCGATCCCCATTATTCTTAAATCAGCCGGACAAGACCCGGCTCTGGGCAGTAGTGTCATTATTACCGGAACCACAGATACGTTAGGCTTCCTGATCTTTCTGGGTTTGGCGGCCTCAATTCTTTAACAACAATCTTCACAATTTGAACAACAATAATTTGCTTTGCAGCAACTCTGCCATTCTGTTCAGATCCTGATTGACGGTCTTAGAATTACTCGCGCGATGTTCCACTTGTGATGCCAGATCCCTCACAGACTGAACCCCTTCATCAACACTGATGACCGCTTGTTGTTGCTCCTGAGTAATCAGAGCGATAGATTGGTTCATCTCAATCAGTGCCTGCATCTCTCTTTGAATTTTCTCTAAAGATTGTTCTGCCGTTTGTGATAGAGACACCCCCGTATCCACTAAGCTACGATTTGCGTCTAAAGAACCCAGGGCATTTCTGGATTGCCCCTGTAAAGACTCCACCATCTGCTGGATCTCATCCGTTGAGGCACTGGTTCTCTGCGCCAAAGTCCGGACTTCATCCGCAACCACCGCAAAACCGCGCCCTTGATCTCCCGCTCTTGCCGCTTCAATAGCGGCATTCAGCGCCAGAAGGTTCGTTTGTTCGGCAATATCCCGAATGACATCTAAAACCCGACCGATAGAATCACTTTGACTTGCCAGATCCTTAACCGAGGATTCAACATGGGCGAATTTCTGGTCCAGTTGATTGATTGAATTCGCAGTGGCTTTTACATCTTGCTGGCCTTTTCTTGCCGCCTGTTGCACACCCTCAACAAAATTTAAGCCTTGCTGCATTGTTCGAGATATATCTTCAGCACTGGCGCCCAATTGTGCAGCAGCAGAAGCGATACCCTCACTCTGGTTTTGCTGCTCTGTACTTTGCTGATGCGTTTCCATACTGACCTGATAACTGTCATCCGCCGTTGATTTCAGTTCAGATGCCATACCGCCCACATCATTTAAGGTTGTACGTAATTTTTCCAATAGCTTTTGTGTTGCCTCTGACATTTCTCTGATCTCATCGCGGCCATCCAGAGACAACGGATGGGTCAGATCACTGTTATTTTCAATTGTCAGTAGTTCCTCACGGAGGCGTTTAAGAGGCTTTGTAATGGAGAAAATGATCAAAACGGCTATGACCACGGACAGAGGTACAGTGACCAACAGCAATAACACCGCAATCTGGGTTATCTGCTCAATCTGTTCAGTGGATTTCTCACTACTGTCCTTCACAGCAATACTGGCTTGTAGGTTCTGATCCAGGGACTTCTCCACTTGCTCATTTGCATACTTCAGCCGTTGCTGAAACATCTCAGTTAACTCGAGCAGCTGAGTATTCATCCCCTGAACAATCAGATGGGCATCACTGATTTCCGCCGCCGCAATGTTTGCCCGGCCTTGTTGATAATAGTTAATGGCACGTTGCATGATTTCGCGGTAATCCGATAAATCTTTCAGCATCGGCGTAATGCTATCTGCAGCGGTTGGGTCCATTGCTAGTTTTGCCAAACCGTCTTCGAGTTCATCGGCAGATAAGGCTGCTTTATCCAGGGATTCATAAAAGAGTGTGATGGTGCCATCGAAATACCAAAACAGCATATCTGAATAGGCTTTTTGGATTTTCTGGGCCTGTTGCTGCAGCATCTGCGTCTGTGACTGAGCCTCAATCAATTCAGCCTGCTGGGTAATCCAGCTATTTTGTTCAACAACTTTCGCTTGTTGTTGAAGACTGCGTTCCCCGATCTGATCGAGTTCCAATAATAGGAATCCCAGGACCAACACTTTTATCGATACCAGAGTAATCGCTAATATCAGGATTCGTGTTGTGACTTTAAGCTTTCGTAACCCACCCATCCGCGTATGAAACCTCTAATTATTTTTATGATTAAGACAAAAATAGAGGGCTTTATTACTCAGGAACAGAAAATGAAAATACTGAGTTTTTTGGGCATATTGTTCACATAATTGAGTAATAATCACTTATAGCCAATTGTTAGAACATGAACTGATCTTCAGTAAGACAAAGTGCTTTCATTTGAGTAGGATGAAATTTAATTTTCAGGACAAATACTTTCAAATTTCTCGACGGTTTGTTTAGCGCAAAAGCCTAAACAGGCTTAGAAGGCTTGATGCCCTCCTTCATGAGCGAAGGGATGTGCTGTAACAAACCTCTGTAAGGCCCTTTTAAAACGTGAAAATATGAGCGAAAACTGCCCAAAATGTGATCATATGATCGTAAAAGCTGAGGCCCTTTATTGCCCTAATTGCCATGCGCTACTGTCCAAGTACAGAACGCGTCATCCAAAATCAGAGCATACCGATCACAACCTCGTACCGAGTGAAAACAAGGCTTCAGAATCGAACTTTGTTTCAACCAAGCAAACTTACAAGTCCATTACTCCATTCCCGACCTTTGTCCAAAAAGATAAAGGCCTTTGGTCACTTTTAGCTGCAAACCTTTTCACCATCGTGCTAGCCGTCTTTGATAGTTGGGAACTCTCTATGGTAATGACCATTTATGCCGTTCAAAGCACTTTAATCGGCTTAGGCATGATCATGAGAATGCTCAACCTGAAGCAGTTTTCTACAAGTGGATTCAAAATCAACGGCAAACCTGCGAAAGCAGTGCCAGAAACACGCGGGAAAGTCGCAGGATTCTTTTTTTTGCACTATGGCACTTTCCACGCTGTCTATTTTGGGTTCCTTATCGCACAGTTCGATATGATGAACCTTCCCTGGCTTCTGATCTCTATCTGTATACTGGCATTTGCGATTCAACAAGGTATCAGTGTGCGGGATGACATTCGTGAGGATGAGGATAGAAAACCCAATATCGGAACATTAATGACCCTGCCATATGCCCGAATTATCCCCATGCACCTCATGATCATTATGGGTGGTTTATTTTCCGGGTCGTTTCTGGGTGTTCTTATTTTTCTAATACTCAAAACTATGGCAGACGTCCTCATGTATATACTTGAGTTATATGTCCTTTACCCTAAAAAAAACAAATTGCCTGGTTAATTCAATAATCTTCATATTCAAGCAAACTAAGAACTATCAGCGTCAGTGAGGTTTAAACTCTCGCCGCTACGCGGTAGAATTTTCCCCTTTTCAGCAGTCTACGGAAGATCACAATGGGTCGAGCCTATCAAAACCGTAAAGAGTCGATGGCAAAAACATCTGATGCCAAGGCGAAGGTTTACAGTAAATTCAGCCGTGAAATCTATGTTTGTGCTAAATCTGGCGGCATCGAAGTAGAGGGCAATCTGGCCCTTGCTAACTTGATTGAACGTGCGAAAAAGTCACAGGTGCCTGCGCATGTAATCGATAAAGCACTGGATAAGGCAAAAGGTGGCGGCGGTGAAGACTTCTCCGAAGCACGCTACGAAGGTTTTGGCCCTGGCGGCTGCATGGTGATTGTTGAATGTCTGACTGACAACCCTAATCGTACTTTTGGTGATGTGCGTAACTGCTTTAACAAAACCAAATGTAAAATTGGTTCCCAGGGCAGCGTAAGCCACATGTTCGATCACAGTGCGATCTTTGTATTCAGCGGCGATGATGAAGACGCTGTTCTGGAAGCACTGATGATGGAAGATGTTGATGTAACAGACATCGAAGCAGAAGACGGCAAAATCAGCGTTTTCGCTCCGCACACGGATTACTTCAAAGCGAAGAAAGCATTGCAGGACAACATCGAAGGTCTGGACCTGGATGTGGATGAGATCCAGTTCGTACCGCACAACACTTCACCTGTTTCCGGTGATGATGTGGCAATGTTTGAGAAGTTTATCGATATGCTGAATGATTTGGATGATGTTCAGAATATCTATCACAACGCTGAGATATAACCGAACTCATAAAAGTTCTGTTTCATAACAGTGTTGAATTTAGACACAAAAAAGCCCGCATGCTCTTTCTGAGTTGCGGGCTTTTTAGTCGAAGTAACAATTACTTCATGTTGTTCATTTCTTTGAACTTAGCTTCCAGAGCTACTGGCTGCTTTTTCTTGTTGCTCTTGTTCAGAACGAAAACAACAGTCTGACCCTGTGGGCCTGCAGCGATCTTAGTGAAACGGTAAGGCGCTTCACCTACAGTACGCACGTCTTCCATGTCTTCCAGAGTGCTGAATACGTACAGACGGCCATCTTCGCCGCGCATTTCGCCGTAGAACTCTTCAGCGCCTGCCAGCTTGCCGTTGTACATGTCGATGCCAGCGATGCCAGAAGTTTTCTTCTTATCTTTGCCAGTCAGACCGAATACAAGAGTTTCACCTTTTGGACCACCCGCGATGAAAACTTTACGGTAAGAAGTTTCACCAACTTCCAGGAAAGACTGATAAGTATCAAAATCATCAAATACGTAGTGACGACCTTCGTGTGATACTTCGTACAGGTCGTTATTGTTCAGATCCATTTTTGCTTCAGCTTTTACTTCTTCTTTAGCTGGCTGTGTGTGACAACCAGTCATAGCAACTACTGCACCTGCAACCAGAGCGCCTGCGATCAGCTTTTTCATTGGGGGAAACCTCAATAAGTCCGAGTTAAAAAATCAACTGCGGACTCTACTGAGTAAATATTACAAAACCGTTGAGTAATTATTACGAATTGGTTTCAGCCGGACTCATCCATCATGCTGAAAGTTAAGAAGGTCGTAAAAAGCAGCATCGAGACAATAAGCGGTGGATAAGGAAACATCAAAATAAGCAGCAGAACCCCAATCCAGAGCAGCTTGGCTTTACTCCGTTTAGCACGATGTTTCTTGGTGAAAAAGCGCCGGTAAAAGTGATTTTCATCAGGGGTATGGTCTTGCATCCATACCGGAGAGACCAGGGTAATAATAAAAGCCAGAAGATGTCTGTACATGGTTTCCTCCGCTGTCACAGACCACCTCTTCAGACTAGGTTAGATATCAATAATCCGCCACCCGATATAGAACCGAATCGTGATAACCCGTAGTGACTTTAATTACACCCGCCAATTCATGGTTAAGATCGGGATCTCCGCTATCAACGATCAAGGGTCGCCCTTCCAGTTCCCGGAGTTTGGTTTTTGTCGCAATAACGTTGATATTTTCTTTACCCAGGCGTTTTAACAATTCCGGGCTGAGTTGTTGATTGCCTCGGCCAATAATATGTCCCTGCCCACCAATCAATGTGATCACCAGCTCAGTAGGCTGGCCTGCGGTTAAATCAAGTAACTGTTGCGCAGTACAATCTGAAGCGACCAGCTCCTGATCTTTAATCAGATCCACCCCCAGCAGAGTATTTGGCAGGCCTAACTGCTCCATAACCGCTGCAACGGTTGAACCTGAGCCCATCACATACAAAGTGTCAGGGTCCATCTTTTCGATGATATCTGCGGCGATATCGTCCAGAACAAGTTCTTCTGATTCCTTGCCACCATTTTTGACGTGTTGCAGGAAACGATGTTCCTGAGGCACCAGAAGTTCGCCGTAATATTTTGCTCTTACGGTGCCCTTACGAAAGGCTTCTTCATCAATATCCCTGACTTCCTGATCACCCAGAGTAACTAATTCACCTTTGATCAGCATGGCGACGATTTCACCTGCCGCTTTAGGTGTTACAGCATAAACGCCGGAATGTATCTTCACGCCTGCAGGTACACCCAGCACAGGAAGATGATCGGCCACGACTTCACAAATGTTCCTGGCGGTGCCATCGCCACCCGCGAAGAGAATTAAATCGACACCTTGTTCTTCCAGGTGTTTAGCTGCTTTTAGGGTATCTTCTGCGGTCGTCTGTCCAGAGCTGATTTCACCCACAACCTGATAAGGAAATCCGGCTTTCTGCGCGATATCTGCACCCATCTCAGCTGGGTAGGTGACTATCTCAAGTTCAAGCCCTTTAAGAACCTCTAAAGCCTGTAATGTTCTTAAACCTGCTTTAGGTTCTGCTCCAAGTTCTAACGCCTTATGCGCTGTCTCAGTGCCATCACTGCCTTTCAAGGCAACACTACCACCGACCCCTGCAAGCGGATTGATAATCAGACCTAACTTAAACACCCAGAATCTCCATATGACCCGTCTCAATCAGGAACTGCTGATAAACAAAGCCCGCCAGCATTAAGTGGGTTTCTTCATCTAATTCTAGGAATTCCAGACCATGACTGACAATCTTAGTTATACCCTCTTCTGAAGGAGTAACACTGCGTATCACCGCTGGAGTCAGTACCACCTGATCAACACCCGCGACTTTAAAACGAGTCGTCATAAAAATCTTATCGCCCGCTTTGCCAAAGGCTACGGAAGCATTCAGGCATGCACCTTTGAGGCTAATATCTTTGCACATGGCCGTGACCGGCCAGTCATGCATCAACCCGGTTCCTGCCTCAAATTCATCAACCGATACAACCAAATTAACAGGCACGCGGGTATAGCTGCGAATCCTGCGGACTTCGGTCTCTTTCGGATACTCAAGATGCCAGTGGGGATAAGGGATGTTCTGGATCTTCAGAAGTTTAGCGCTGAAGGCACAAATAAAGTTACCACTCATCAAGCGTACAGTGACCCTGGCGCCTTCATTGATAGAACTCGACTTTTTAGGTGCTGAAACAATAAGGCTGCTGCCTTCGCGATAGCCAAGCAATTGTACTGCAAACTTCGCCCGCGGCGATTTTGTCTCTATCTGAACCTTCTCCCCAATTCTGGGATTCAGATCAGCAAGGGTTCGCAGGTTTTTTATCTGTTCAAGTGCTTCAGCCATGCGGCATTTCTAACTTCTAACTGAGTTCTTTTGGGGGCTATAGCTTACGGTAATTCGTTGTTTTCTGCGAGCTGAAAACCAATACCTGACAACAGCTTGGGAAGCTTAGGCTGCACTACTGTCAGCGAGGCAAGTTCCCGGCGGAGCCGATAACTTTTACGGAGTTGATCAAACGCAGTTTTTTGCTCTTCTTCACTGAATTCCAGCGTATCCCGTAGCAGCCGATCATCAATCAACGGATCGTATACCGTATTGATTAAGTCCAGAGTGCTTAAGTCTGTTTGCTGAATTTCGCTGACTTCTGCTTCAGGCAGAAAATCTGAGAGTTCTTTTTCGGGTTTGATACCAACATAATCACAGAATGCCTGATACAGCATAAATGTACCGCGCACTTTTCCATCCAGGCTGTAACCTGCAATATGAGGTGAAATCAGTGAGCAGCGATCAGCTAAATCTTTACTGACTCGGGGCTCGTGTTCCCATACATCCAGCACAAAGCTAAGATCATCTCGCTCTGTACCTATCTGCAACAATGCCTGGTTATCAATGACTGAGCCACGTCCGGCATTTAATAAAATTGTGTTCTCTTGGAGAGCCCCAAGCTGTTTCTCAGCCAACAGATGATAGCTTGGATGATCACCGGTTTGGGTGAGCGGTGTATGGGCACAGATAAAGTCGGCTTCATTAATAAGGGTTTCTAAAGAGACAAAACCACTTTCAGTTTCTGCTCGAGGTGGATCATTGAGAAGCACCTTAAAGCCACAGCTTTCCAGACGTTTCTGTAACCGCCCGCCAACATTTCCTACTCCGATAATGCCGTAGGTTCTTTCAGCAGGATCAAAGCCCTGTTGTTCTGCCATATAAAAGATGGCACTGAGAACATAATCCACCACCGCATCGGCATTGCAGCCTGGTGCATTACTGAAGCCAATCTGGTTCTGCTCTAAATACTCCTGATCAATATGATCGGTGCCGATGGTCGCTGTGCCGACAAACTTTACCTGGCTATCTTTCAACAGGGTTTCATTTACCTGTGTGATCGATCTCACCAGTAAAAGGTCCACACCTTTAAGGTGTTCAGCAGTCATCGAACGACCCGGGCACAGGGACACCTTTCCAAATTCAGAAAAGATCTCCTGAGCCATTAACATGTTCTCATCAGCCAGAATATTTAGATTTTGATAAGGCAACTTCGACTCCAGACTTTACAAATCAGCCGAGATCAGGAAAATTCAAGCGATCATGGCAAACAGCGAAAGATTCTAACAGAGCCTTAACACTTTGCCGCCACCCGAATCGTTTATCAGGATATAACAGCTTTGATCTTACGCTGGAAAAAAGGCAATGAATACTTCATTGTCAGAATGTATCAGGACCTGATTGGCGACTGGGTTGTCTCCCAAAGCTGGGGCGCTACCAACAGTGGCAGATACCCCTCTTACCGCAAAACTGTCTTACCTAATTATGATGAAGCCCGGACCATGGTCAGGGAGATCCGAAAGCTGCGTAAATCTCAGGGATTTCGTCTAATGGCCAGAAAAGAAGTTCAGTTGGGCTTTTCATTTTAAGAAATGCACCAGAAACGCTCATAACCCTTTATTTTTTAACCTGAATCAATTTTCGGCCGTTCTATTCTTTGATTCGCTAATATTACCTACTAAAGTACAACAATCACGGACGTTTCCTGATGATATATTGCTGGTATTCCCTTATTTATTGGGATCAGAACCCTGTTAAATAACAAAAACATAATTGGGCGAAAAGAATGAGCGTTTCCCTTTCTGGATTCTACGTAAAAAGTTTTCTTGCAGCCGCGGTTCTCACTGCTTTAGCAGTTGGGGGCGCATACTCCACTGGTGCCGGCTCCACCGCACTAATCATCATCGCAGTTACAGCTTTATTAGCCTCCAGCATCAGCCTGCTGGTTATCCACAGCGCATTGCTTGGGAAACTGAGTGCTGAAGCCAAACATGTGCAGGAGGGTCATGTAGATAGGCTCGAGCTACTACCCGCACTTTGTGGCGACATCTTCAGTAAAAGCGCCAATGCGGATGATATCGGGGCCAAACTCTCTAAAAGCGCCAATGACAACGCTGTATCCGCTGCCGAAGTTTCTTACTCCGCAGATACGCTCAAAACCAAACTCGATACTCAGGTTCAGGAAGTCTCTCAGATTGCACAAAACTCCGAAGAGATGACCGTAACCGTTCAGCAATCTGCGCAACAGGCAGAGATCGCTGCGGAAATGGCGATTCAGGCTCGAGATACCGGAGCTTCTGGTCAGCAAGCCCTGACAGAAGCAATGCAAAATATCCGCGAGCTGAATTCCCAAGCAGCTGAAACGCTGGTACTGATTGAACAGCTGAATGAGAAGTCACTGAAAATTCAGGATGTGACCAAGGTGATCGAAGAGATCGCCGAGCAAACCAACCTTCTGGCCCTCAACGCAGCCATTGAAGCGGCTCGAGCAGGTGACCATGGTCGAGGTTTTGCGGTGGTTGCAGATGAAGTTAGACAACTGGCATCACGTACTGCCAGTGCAACCGGTGAAGTTGAAACCATTGTGGATGAAATCCGCGCTGAGACTCAGCAGGTGGTTGCACGCATCCAGACCCTATCTTCAGATGTTGAACAAGGTACTTCAGCAATGGAAGAGATCAGTGCTCAGTTGGGTGGCATTTCCGATCAATCCGCTGAAGTTGAAGCACAAATTTCCACTATCGCAGAAGGTGCCAGAAATAACCGCGTGAATTTGGAAACCATCTTTACTTCTCTACAAACGGTTCGACATGAACTTGAAGAGAGTGATGGCGAAGTACAACAACTGGCGCGTCAGGCAGCTGCACTGATGGAAGCGGCTGAATATTCAAACGCAGTGTTGGCAACTGCATCTGATCAAAACTATCATCAGCAGTTCTATCAGATTGCCCGGGATACGGCTGACCAGGTTACAGAAGCATTCGAACGTGCAATCAGCAGTGGCCAGATGAGCGAAGCCTCTCTGTTCGACCGCAACTATGTTCCGGTTCAGGGGACAAACCCTCAGTTGTATAACACGCAGTACGACAAATTCACCGATCAGGTTCTGCCAAGTATTCAGGAACCTGCTCTGTCACGTAACCCTTCAATGGTTTACGCTATCTGTACCGACCCGAATGGTTATGTGGCCACACATAACAATCAGTTTGCAAACCCGCCAACAGGCGATTACGAAACAGATCTGGTTAAGTGCCGCAGTAAGCGAATCTTTAATGATCGTACCGGTGCCCGCTGTGGTTGCCACACCAATACAATGCTGCTGCAAACCTATAAGCGTGACACAGGCGAGATCATGCACGATCTGTCTGTACCTGTTTATATCAATGGCCGCCACTGGGGTGGCTTACGTATAGGTTACTGGCCTGATAAATCATAAGCAGATGTTTTAATTCATTAAAAACCGCTGCTGGGCAACCACAGCGGTTTTTTATTACTATCGGATACTCAAAGTTTATATACAAAAGAGAGGCTCAGCCTCCGACGGTCAAGAGAAACAGAAAATGAGCAAATTTGAATACGCTGAGATGCCCAATAAAGAAGGCTTCTTTGGTGAGTTCGGCGGACAACAAATTCCACCTGAACTTAAAAAAATCATGGATGAGATTGATGCTGCTTATGAAGAGATTCGTAAGACACCTGATTTCCAGAATGAACTGGAACAGTTGTTTGCAGATTATGTCGGTCGCCCAAGCCCTATCTACCATGCAAAACGCCTCAGTGAAAAACTGGGTGGTGCCCAGATCTATCTTAAACGTGAAGACCTGAACCACACCGGCGCACACAAGATTAACCACTGTCTGGGTGAAGCTCTGTTGGCCAAATATATGGGCAAAACCAAAGTGATTGCTGAGACTGGTGCGGGTCAGCATGGTGTCGCTCTGGCAACAGCCTGTGCTCTGGTGGGCATCCCTTGTGAAATTCATATGGGTCAGGTGGATATCGAGAAAGAACACCCTAACGTCACCAAAATGAAGATTTTAGGCTGTGATCTGATTCCGGTAACCCGAGGCACTGCAACTTTGAAAGATGCGGTTGATAGCGCTTTCGATGAGTACCTTAAAGATCCGGTTAACTACATCTACGCTATTGGTTCTGTTGTTGGCCCTCACCCTTTCCCGAAAATGGTGCGTGACTTCCAAAGCATCATAGGCAACGAAGCCCGTGAGCAGTTCCAGGCGAAAAAAGGGAAACTGCCAGATTACATCACTGCCTGTGTGGGCGGTGGCTCAAACGCGATGGGCTTGTTTACAGCCTTTCTGAAGGATGAAGATGTAAACATCGTAGGCGTTGAACCAGCAGGAAAAGGACTGGATACCCCAGACCACTCAGCCACCCTCACTCTGGGTAAACCAAGCACTCTGCATGGTATGAAGTGTTATGTGTTGGAGACAGAAGATGGTGAACCTATGCCTGTTCACTCCATTGCTTCAGGTCTGGATTACCCTGGCGTGGGTCCACAACACAGCTACCTGAAAGAATTGGGTCGTGTGCAATACGAAACCGCATCCGATGAAGAATGCCTGAATGCCTTTATGACCCTGTCTCAGGTAGAAGGTATTATCCCGGCACTGGAAAGCTCTCATGCCGTTGCATGGGCAATGCGCAAAGCGCCTGAACTGGCTAAAGATCAATGCATTCTGGTGAATCTGTCCGGACGTGGTGATAAAGACGCCGATTACGTAGCGGACAAGCTAGGACTTTAAAAACTAAAAAGCCCTTGGTTGATTCAAGGGCTTTTTCTTCAGATCTTATCTTTTAACTTCTCAAACTCACCGATCAGAATATCTGCAACTTCTATCAGCGACTTCTTCTGGTTCATAGCACTTTGTTGCAGTTTGCGATGGGCCTGTGGTTCACTCATTCCGTGGAACTGCATCAACAAACCTTTGGCGCGTTCAACCCGTTTACGTTCAGACAGTGCCCGTCTGGCTTCCGCCAGCTCGTCACTCATATTACGCAGGCCTTCAGCTTGTTCTTGTACCAAGCCATACAAAGCACGAACCCAGTCAGTATTTACACCAGAACCGGTTTTATCCATATTGGTCAGGCTGGAATCCAGCAAAGGAGTGAATGACGTTGTAGGATCTTGCAGCGAACTCAGCATTTCCAGATTGTCATGCTGCTTTTTCAGCTCGCTATCCGCTTCCTGAACCCGCTGTTCACAAAGTGTGATCAATGCCGATGCCTGTTCCCTTTCGAGTACCTGCATAGAGTCCATACGCACAGTCGCAATCTCGTACCAGACTTCACTGATTTCAGAGGTAACCTCTTTACCAGGCTCGATACGACTGATAACAAGACGCAATCTGTCGAACTCCTGATGTTCTTTACCTGCCTCGAATTCATCCCACTGACTGATCTGATTCTCAGTAGCAAACTCTCTGAAGGTTTCGAGACTGTTTTTCTGGGTATCTACCAGTGTAGCGATACGATCCAGGTCTTCCTGTTCAAATTGACCCGCTGCAAATCCAAGAGCAGCCCATGCTCGCTCCTGCCCTGCATATTCTTTGCATTGCATAAAGTTGAACATAGCGACCAGAGCACGGGTGATTCCGGGATCATCGGACAGATCAGCCGCTTCAAAAATCACGGCAAGTAGCGCCGCAATAATACGGCTCATCGCCTGACAGCTGTCTTCAGCCGCAACATCCTGCTCTCTGACTTTTACCCGCAGATCAGGCAAGCCTTCAAGCGCATGTAAGGCAAAAGCGATATTGTTAAACAGCTTAGAGCTTCGAGTAAGGCTGATAGCCTCTAAGTCCAGTTGCTCGAGCTGTTCCCGGAATTCATCCTGAGAAGTTTTAGAC